>JAKLHY010000002.1 GCA_022709905.1 Verrucomicrobiota bacterium
TCCCTCGTCGAGCCTCGCCAGCGAGCCAAATCCTCAGCAGCAAAATCGGAATTGATTTTTGCACGGACCCTTAGCCCGCGGAAGCCTCTTGTTCGCCCGTAGATCCATCGCGGGGGGAGTGGAACGAGGCGGGCTGTAAAGGGGAATCAGGACTCGGAGATTGGAGCGGAGAGAGCTTGATGAAGGGTCTCGAGGAGGGTTTCGGCTGTAAAAGGTTTGGCCAGGATGGCGGCGACCCCCAACTCTTTGCATTCGTTCAGCCGGGTTTGAGAGCTCAAGCCGGTGGCGATGATGAAGTTCATCTTGGGGCTCATGCGTCGCAGGGCGCGAATGACAGCCATGCCATCCATGAAGGGCATCATGACATCGGTTAGCACCAGATGGATGTCCTTCTGGTTTGAGGCAAACACGGCGACAGCCTCCGTACCGTCGGCCGCCGTCAGCACCTGGTAGCCGTGCCGTTCCAGGATTTGCCGAGTGACCACCCTCACGTTCTCCTCGTCTTCCACCAGGAGGATGGTTTCGCCGCGGCCGGAGGGGAGGTGGCTGGATTGTTGATCGGGACTGGGAGGTTCGGCACCGACCGTCATGGCGGGAAGGTAGATTCGAAATCGACTGCCCTGGTTGACCTGACTGTCGACGAGAATGAATCCGTTGTGGCTTTTGACGATCCCCAGAGAAGTGGACAGGCCAAGACCGGTTCCTTTATCGGATTCCTTGGTCGTAAAAAATGGATCAAAGATCTTATCCAGGAGGTCGCTGGAAATCCCCGTGCCGGTGTCAGCGATCTGAATCAGAACAAAAGGTCCGGGCTGGGGCTGGGAAGACTGGCGGGCCATGGATTCATCGAGCCACAGGTTTTCCGCCATCAGTGTCAGGATTCCGCCATTGGGCATGGCATCGCGGGCGTTAACGGCGAGGTTGAGCAAGACCTGTTGCAGCTGGGTGGGATCGCCACTGACCATCCAAAGATCGTCCGGGGCATTGACCTGAAGCTGAATGGATTTGGGAAAGGTCTCCTGGATGAGGTGCTGCAAGCCCACGAGGAGTTGCTGGGGAGAAACCGAGGTCTTTCGGCTGACAACGCCTCGGGCAAAAGTCAGGAGTTGTCGGATGATATTCGAGCCTCGTCTCGCGCTGGATTCGAGGGTGTCGAGCAGGTGGGCGGTGGCATCGGTGAGTCCTTCTTCGCGCAGGAGTTGGACGGACATGAGAATGGGGGCCAGGACATTGTTCAAGTCGTGTGCGATGCCTCCCGCCAGGGTGCCAATGCTCTCGAGCCGCTGGGCGCGCAGCAGTTGAGCCTCGATGGTTTTTTTATCGGTAATATCCGTGTCGACGATCAGGATGGCATGCGGAACATTCTCGGAATCCCGCATCAAGGTCCACCGGCTTTGGAGGATCAGGCGGGTCTCGGATCGGTCTCGTTTTTCCAGTTCGCCATCCCATTCGCCATGGTTCAGAACTTGGGTGAGGCAATGATGGAACTGGGCTGGGTTGTGGGAGTGGAGGAGACTGGCAACCTCCTTGCCCATGATCTCGGCGGCGGGCCATGCGTAGAGGCGTTCAGCCCCTTTGTTCCACAGAAGGACATGGCCCGAGAGATCGGTGACAATAAAACCGTCCTGGGTTAAGTCCAGGAGGGCGGCTTGTTCCCGAAGCCGTTGTTCGGCTTCGCGTCGGGCGCGCTGGTCGGCGGCCTGGCGCAAGGCCTGTTGGATGCTGGAAATCAGCCGGGTGCAGTGTTCCTTGGCGACGTAGTCCGAAGCGCCGATCTTGAGCAGTTCGATGGCCGATTCTTCTCCAATGGCTCTCGAGACAAAGATGAAAGGGACTCCGGGAAGCCTTTTCTTCACTTCCTCCAGAGCCCACCGGCTGCTGAAACCGCGCAACTGGTAGTCCGAGAGGACGAGGTCAAACGCTTGGGTGTCCAGGGCCCGCAAGAAATCGCTCTGGCTTTCGACTCGCGTCAGGTCGCCCAGCAGGCCGTGATGGCGCAACACGGCGGAAATCCGCTCGAAATCGAGTGGATCATTCTCGAGATAAAGAATTTTAATGCGAGAATTCATTCCTCTTCTTGGGCATCCAGGAAACGACTTCCAACAGGCGATGAAACACACTAGTGAGTCGTTCCATAATATTCAATACTTTCCTGGTGTTCATCTCGACTGGAGGAACCGATGGCGGCCTGGATCAGCTCGGATGTTCAGCGGGAGATTTCGAAGCCAAAAGCGACGCGGCAAGCCGGTTACGGGGAGGGGGGGCTGGGTTTGGCGTCCTTGGCCGGATCGGGCACAAAGATCTCTTTCACAGTGCGCAAGGGGTGCAGGGGCATCAGGAGCATCCGGGGGATCAGGTAGAACGGTTCGCTCTTCGGTTGGGTCAGGGTTCCGGTGACCCGGTATTCAAAGACCTTGGTCAGGGGATATAGAGCGAGGCTGAACACCCGCCCCACCAACCAGGTGTCACGGAGAATCATGGCCTCGACCCGGGCATTGACATTGCCATCGAAGTCCACTGTGCCTTCGTATTGCAGTCGGACGGGTGGGGCGCGAATATCGAGATTCTGGGTTCGGATAACGCTATTCGTAATGATGAAGTTGGCTGAGCCGTCGCTGGCGCGATTGTTGCCCATGCCCGGCCGAATGGTGTTGAGGATCGGAGAAAACAGACCGACGAGCGGGATGTCCCAGATCAGACCATCCTGAAGCTGGGCGTGACCCGAGCCGAACCAGCTGCGCCAATCGGTAGTGTTTGCCCGTGTAATCTCCAGACGGCCGTTGAGGAGGCCTTCGAGGCGGTTGGTTTTGGAGCGAACGTCCGCCATCAAAGGGCTCAGTTGCGCATCTCCGATTTGAGCCAGGAAATGGAAGTCAGCCCCTGAGGCGGCGGTAAAGTCGAAGAACGCATTTCCTTGCAGGCGGCCGCCATAGAAGCCGGCTTGGATATTGGTTAGCATTAGGGTGTCATTCCTCCAGAGGACCTGGCTTTCGATTTTCGGCAAATGAAAGCGAAAGAAACTGAACGGTCCTCCGGACACATCGAATCGCAGATCCGGACGGATCGCTTTATCAATCGGAATGGTGCCATTGACAAGGACATGCGGCGTGCGGCCAAACTGATAGGGTTTGAGCGCCTCGGTCGTTCGCGGTCCAATGACGCGGGTGACAACGAACGGATCCAAATGGCAGTTGGCGTTGGAAAGAGTGACCAGTCGGCGGTTTCCATCATACTCGACCCAGGGACAGTCTGCGAACTCTCCAAGACGCTCGATTCGAATATTCTCCGCTCTGAGGATCTTGTTGGTCAAACTGAGGCGGGCCGATACGGCCTGGCTGGTTTCGCCCCGGAAGGTTAGATTGGTGGCGAGGATCTGCCCTTCGAATGCTGTGCGATCCGGGGCCTTCCATCGGCCCCAGACAGTTCCCGTAATCCGCGGTGTTGAACCAAAATCAAAGTCCTTGAGCACACGAATCTCGGCAGGCTTGAGCATCGGATGTGTGGCCTGGGGATCAATGTGGCTTTGAATTTGGAATCGGTAATCCTGGTTTCGGGTATCATTCCAGTAATCCAGGAGCAGGTCGCCTTCGGGCCGGGTTACATGCAGGTCGGGCAATCTCCACACCCGATTGGAGAAGCTGAAGTGTGTTGTCGCCCGGGACATTGGGATTGTGCGAAAGGCCGCTTGGGTGACTTCGATCTGGCCCTGAAGGACTACGGTGGGCAGGAATTCCTCCCGCCAATGCGGTTGGGCATTAGTCCAGGCTGGGAGGATCGCATGGGCTTGGGCCCTGGCTACCGGGGGATGCTCCCACGAGTATTGGCTGAGCCAAATCTGGCTGTTAGGGCGAAGCAAGGGACGGATGATGTGCAGATCAAAATCGGTATCGACCTGAGCCTGGACCCTTCGAGAGTCGACATCCAATGCCAGTGTGCCTCGAAGACCTCCCTCAGGCAGATGCGCAACAATCTCATCCGCATGGATTCGAGGCGGATTCCAATTGCCCTTCAGGCTCATTCCGGGAAGGATCAGGTTTTTGGTCTGCAGATTCGATCCCTGGATTTGCCAGGTCAGCTGGAATGGGGCGGCGTTGGTCCAGAACCCCCAGGCTTGAGGCGCGGTGCTGGTGGCGGTGGGTGACGTCACACCGCCATTCAGGGCGAGTTGGAGGGAGTCGGCTTTCCCCCACAGACTGGCGGGCGATTGCATGGTTATTTCGACGTGGGCTTGGCCTGGAATACGGTTTGTGAGAGTGTGTTCGGCGTTTGCCCGAATGCTTGCCTGATCGAAGGTGAAATGGGGTGAGGAAAACTGATTGATACGACCGATAAATCTGTTTGTGAGCCAGGAGGGCTTGTCGATCAGCGGCTGGGCTTGTCCTTGCAGTTCGAGGTGGGCTCCTGATCCCCATTGGCTATTGACCCGGATGGCGGTGGCATGCCAATGGGCAAACACGGGCATGCGGTTGGTAAAACTTTGCTGCAGTTGAGTTTCCATCCAGAACGCTTCGATTCGGATTTTTTCGGCCTTCACCTCGTCAGCATGCACGGTTAGATGGGCCTCGACGACGCCCGGGTTTTGGTCAGGCTGAATGAACGTGGAGTTCATTCGGAACCCGCGCAACTCACCCCAGGGAGACAGGGCATGGGGAATCAGGAAGGTCATTTGAGCGCGGGAATGGGTGATATCAAGGGCGTCGGCGTTGAGCTGGAGAGTCAGTTGTGGGTTTTGGATGAAATTAAGCTGTCTGACGGCGGCGATGGATTGCCGGATGATGTTTTGCCAGGCGGCCCGATTTGCCGGCGACGGGCTGGGGGGGGCTGAGGACGATCGGGGACGCCGGAGACGGGAGGCGTTGGTGAGTGAGCCGAGCATGTGGAAATCGGTTCCCAACCAGGAGGCGCGAAACTGGTCCAACTGCCACTCATCTCCGGGCAGAAGACGGAGATCCGTCTCCATGTTGTCGATCTCCAGGAGTTCCGGGGGTTGGCCGGGTGCGGTGAGCGGCCAGACCAGTCGTCCTTGTCGCAAGCGCAGCGACTCGATTTTAATTTTCATGCCGCGCAGTGCGGCATAGTTCAGTTTGAGTTCCGCGGATTCGGCGAACAGTTGAGGGCCTTCGGTCGTGCTGCTTTCTCCGATATTGATGTTTTCGGCGACAATGCCCCGATGGAATCTGAGGCGGATGCGTTTGAAGTCCAAATCCAAGCCATGGGCGCGGAGTTCTTCGATGAGGGGTTGCTTGATGAATTCCGGCAATCCGACTTTGTTCAAATAAACCAGAGAAGCGGTCAGCAGCAGCAAGAGTAACCAGCCGCTGATTCGCAGCCAGCGAAACGCCTTCCAGCTGAGTGCGCGATAACGATGGAAGCGTGAGGCTCTATCCATTCAAAGCGATGATTATCGGGCGGGCGGCAGATCGGCCAACTGGCGCCTGATTTCGAGCTCCAGGGAGCCTAGGCTGGGATCCGTTTCGAACACCAGCCGTTGACGATCCAACAAGACCGCCGCATATCGGCCTTGCCGGGGGGTTAGATCCCCAAATTCAAGGATCAAGGGTTCTGAAGCCTGCGACAGGACGATTTCCACAGTCAGGTGTTCGGGCTTCAGAAAACCGAACGGTTTCATCTTATCTTCGCCTCTGGCCACCCACGGGTTGGCCCGGAGAGAGACCAGGCGCGTGCCCAGTTCTTCGAGCATGATCGGCAGCGGATCGGGCAACGTTGCCGCGGATGATCCGAAGCTCCACACGCCGTTGGTCGACCGACTGAGTTTAAGGGTTTGCCCCCCTGTGGTCAGGTTGATCTGGACGATATTGCTCACCGTCGAATCCCATATCTGCCGATCCCGGAGGTGGTGCAGCATGGTGGGGAGCCGCTCGAAATCGGTCAGGCGCACGGCGTAGACCGAGCTTTCGTCTCCTCGGCGAGCGAGCACACGATCGACCTGGTTGGTGCCGAAATCCACCTCGTTTGTTCGTGTGGGGGCTGCTTCCAGGTTTGGAGACACCGGAATGGTTTTCAGACTGTAATGGCGGGCGGCGGGGGCCAGCCCGTATATGGCGAAGTCCGTCACGACATCCTTGGTGAATTCGAGAATCTCCATTTGCCCCAGCCTCAGCAAAAACTCCCGCACCATCGCCTTATCCGCTGGCATGTTGACAGGTGAGGTCATCCGCCAGGATTCATTGGTGAGCTTCTGAAGGGTGAAGGTTTCCTCCGCCCGGATCTCGATCAGATTGGCGTGCTCCAGGGATTCCGAAAAGAGATGGCGATCCCGCAGGTCGGTATAGGAAACCCGGAGTTTGTCGACCAATTCTTTGGGGATCCCGCATACATTGGAGTATTGAAGATTCAAGGCGAGGACTTCCGGCGGGGTGTTGGTGGTCGCGTGGCCGAAGTAAATGGTCGCCAGATCATTGGTGCCTTGGCCCAGGACCAGTTCCAGTTGGGGAGGCTGCAGACCCAGCGTGTCGAGGCGAGTTCGTGCCGAATCCGGGAGGAACCGCAGGGCGGTGGCCTGACGGAGTTCGTGGAGAAGAAGGTCGATCCTGGCCGTGTCGGCCCGGGCGCTCATGGGTTTCTGGAGATGCCATTTGCGTTCCGAATCGCGTTGCAGACTGAAGCCGAAAGGAGGAGCCATTCGCACCTCGAGTCGATTGCAGTCCTGGCTTTTCAACCGCAGGAGGTAAGGATCACGCCAGTAGTCAGCCGCAGGCGCCAAGGCTTCGAGAAGATCGTCGTTCACGACGAACAATCCGTCCATTCCGACGATCTGAAGATAGACCTGCGAGCCCAGCGGCGTGCGATGCCCGACCCGGAACTCGATCCGGTCCTGGCTGTGACGCAGGATGACCATGGCTTGAGGGACGTCCAGTCCGAAGGCGCCGAGCTGGTTGCTGACCGATAAAACCTCGAGGGCGGAGACGCGGGTGGTACTGGTCAGATCCCGGATGGTATCCAGGAACTGCCGCACCCGTTCCGGATACGCGGGAAATGAAAACGGTTGGTTCAGAAACCACTGTTCGTTGGTGCGATCCAAGCGAATCAAAGGCGATTGATTTGGCACAATCTCGACGCGGCTGACCTGCCCCGGGCTGAATGCCGGAAACAGCCTGACCGTTCGCTCCTGGATTTCTGCTGTGTCCGGAATCCGCCGTTCCAGCACCAGGATGAAAGCCAGCAGCAGCAAGGCGACGAGGAAGAGATAGACTGTGCCTTTGGAATTCATAATCGCCTGCGCAGCCAAACCAGGGATCCGGTCAGCAATACCCCGCCGGGCAGAACCGCCAGAAGAAACCAACGCAGGGCCAGCACCTGTTGGCGGCTCATGACCACTCGGTATTCTTTGACCGGCCGGGGTTGGATACCCCCCATGAACTGGGGACGGTCCAACAGCCAGTTGGCGGTCTGAACGGCGAAATCCAGGTTGGCCTTGGAGTAGATGATCTGGTTGGCCAGAAATTGCGCTTCACCAGCCACCACCAGGCGGGTGGCTCCCCGATCGGCGCTAACTCCCTGCAAGCCGCCTCTTTCCACGGCCACAATGAAGGGAATGCTCCCGCGCCGATCCTGGGGCGTGGGATAGGCCACCGCGTTGCGAATATCTGTGACCGCCACCCCTTGCTCGCCCGTGGCCACAAGAGGTTCTACCTTGGGGGTGTCCACGTTCTGCCGCCCCGATGAACTGGAGGCAATCGATCGCGGAGGATTGGCGATGTGCAACTCGGCTTGAAACAGAGGACGGGTGATCGCATGATTGAAAAAATTGGAGGTGATGAGATCAAAACCGTTCAGCGTGTTGGCCCGGTCGAATAGGAGATCCTTTCCCACCTCGACTCCCCATCTCGCCAGGACCGTTTCCAGTCCGGTCGCTGCGAGCGGATGCAGCAAGGCCAGCATTCGGCCGCCCTGCTGGAGATAGGAATCGATACGTTCCAGTTCTTCCGCAAGAAACCGATCTTGAGCTCCGGCCACGACTAGCAGCTGGCAGTTGGTTGGGACCTGGGTGGTGCCCCGCAACGACAGGGTGCTCACTTCGATGTTGTTCTGACGCAACACGGAGGCCAGTTGGGCGTATCCCGCCTGGTTGTCCTTGACCTCCGGGCTGTATTCCCGATGGCCTGTCAAAAAATAGGCATGGCGGATCGCAGGATCGCTGACGCTCACGATCGCGGAAGTGAACAACATTTCCCCCAGAAATGCCGAGCGCTTCACCTCCCGGCTCTTGCCGGAAACCAGTCCGCTGAGATCATAATCGGACAACTGGCGTTCATAACAGACCCGCACCCGCCCCTGGCTCTCGAATAACACGACATTGCGGAACAGGACGTCGTTCTTCACCTCCGGGAACAGGAGGGAATACTTGGTCTTGATGCGGTTCGCCTCGGCCGGATTCCGCTGGAAGTCCACGTGACTCAGCCGAATGTGCGGCGTGACCTGCTGATACCTCCGCAGGAGCTCGGTTACCGGCTCGAAAAGGTCCTCATCCGCATCGAAAAAAACGACCACTTCGATATCGTTAGTCAGGCTTTTCAGGACCTGGATCGTCTGGGGGGCAAGATCGCCCCTTTCCTGCGGGGCCAACTGCCATCGTTGGTAGTGACGATTCGCCAGGTAATTGACCATGACACACAGGGCGAAGACGCAACTCACGGCGGCCATCACATTCAGGCCGATGCCAAGACGCCGGATGCGTGAGAAACTGGTAGGGGGCGAGCTCATATCATTTCCAGCGCCGGCTTTCCACCACCTTGAAGGTCAGGAACAAAAAGAGAAACGTCGTGCTCAGGTAAAACACCAAATGACGCGTGTCGATAATTCCCCGGACGAAATCATGCATATGATCGATGATCGAGACATGCCGCAGGATCTCCATGAAACCGTCGTTGTCGAGGGGAGAAACAAACGATCGATAACTCATCAGAAACAGGAGCATGCCCATCGCCAGGCTGGTGATGGAAGCGACGATCTGGCTGCGGGTGAGCGAGGAGGTAAAAGTGCCCAGCGACATAAAGAACGCCCCAAGCATCAGAATGCCCAGATAGGTGCCGGCCAGGGTGCCCGGATGAAACACAGACTGGTCATCGGTGTAGTGGCGGACGATCAGAATAATGCCGCCCAAAGGCAGCCACAGCGCGCAAAAGAAAAGGAGAGCGCCCGCAAACTTGGACAACACCACCTGCAAATCGCTGATGGGGGTGGTCATCAGGGTTTCGAACGTTCCCGAGGCCTTTTCCTGGGCGAAGGATCGCATCGTGATCAAGGGCGATGCCAGCAGCATCACCAGCCAGAAATACCAGGTGGTGTAAAAGCCCTCCGTGATGGGGATGTCCGTGGGTTCAGCCATCAGACCATCCACCAGTTGAACAAAACTGATGCCGACGAGAAACAGAACGGCGCTAATCAAGACGTAGCCGCTGGGTGAGATGAAATAAATGGCCAGTTCACGGCGGACCAGGGTGAGAAAAGCCCTCATCAGCGTTCCTCCTCATCGATCTTCGGGCGTGTCATATGCACAAAAACGTCCTCCAGACTGGGCTGCGATCGTGTTAATTCCCTTAACTTCCAATCGTTTGAGCGCGCGGCCTCATAGACGATCGGACGCAAATCGACGCCGGCCCGGGCCGTGAAGTTGCATCGCAGATAATCGCCCTCGCTCGTGGAGATGTCGTAATGAAGAACGTCCGGCAGGCTGGCGCACCATTCGGCCAGTTCGGTGGCAGGCGCCAAAAGTTCGGCCACGACCTGCGAACCCTCATTCGGGATGCTCTGCAGATTATGCGGGCTGTCGGAGGCCAGGATCCGCCCCTCGTGGAGAATCAGCACTTGATCGCAGGTCATCTCGACTTCCGGAAGGATGTGGGTTGAGATCAGAACGGTGTGGGTTCCTCCCAGGCTCTTAATCAGCTGACGGACCTGTCGGATCTGATTGGGATCCAGCCCCAACGTCGGCTCATCGAGGATGATCAGGTCCGGTTCATGAACCAAGGCGTCCGCCAGACCGACCCGCTGGCGGTATCCCATGGACAGTTGACCGATGATTTTTCGATTGACCTCGCCCAGACCGCATTGATCCATGACGAGACTCACCCGTTCGCGATTCCGCGTGCCGTGAAGCCCCTTGAGTCGTGCCCGAAATTTCAGGTAATCCTGAACCCGCATGTCGGTATGAAGCGGATTGTTCTCGGGCATGTAGCCAATCCGGCGGCGAACCTCCATCGATTGGGAGAACACATCCAGGCCTGCGATCCGAGCCGACCCTGAAGTGGCCGGCATATAGCAGGCCAGAATCCGCATCGTCGTGCTCTTGCCGGCGCCGTTGGGTCCGAGCAATCCCACAATTTCTCCGCGGCGGACTTGGAACGAGAGCCTGCTGATCGCCGTGTGACCGGCGTAGCGCTTGGTCAGGTTGTTCACCTCGATCATCAGCCCGTTTTCAGCCTGTTCGCTCATGTCCCGTCAACCCTCCGTGGGGATTCAAGAGACCACCACGGTAATGCTCACTCGCCGCACCTGCACCAGCGGACCGCGGCGTTGCGGGGCCAGGACCGTCAATCGCACCGGGTCCCCCCGCTGTTTCCCATACAAAAACTCAGCCAGCGCCGTGATGTCCCCGGGGGATTGACCATCTACCGCCAGGACCACCTGGCCCGCTGCCAATCCCGCCCGCGCACCACCGCTATTGCGATCCACCGTGACTATGACAAAGCCCTCGGCAAGATCCAGTCCCAGTTGACCGGCCTGTTCGGCCGTCATCGGTTGCAGCGCCAAGCCCAATTTTTGCCGGACTAAGGCCGCGTTGAAAACGGTTTTCTTCGGAATCAGCCCGATTTCTCGCGCCATCGACTCCCGATCCCGGCGGATCCCGAACCGGACCGGTCCTCTCCCCCCGCTCTCCGCCACCATGCCCATCAGCCCAAATAACGACTCGGGAACCTGTCCGTTCACACTCAGAATTCTGTCTCCGCAACGCAGATCGCCCTTCTCGGCGGGACTTCCCGCTTGGACCTCCACAATCTCAAAACCATCTTCCCCGGCCCGGACACGGGCTCCCCACCACAAATCACTGAGCGATTCCGGGGTGAAAATTGACGAAAGCGCCTCCGAAACCTGCTTCACCGGAATCGCAAATCCGATCCCCTGGCCCTGCCGAAAGACCGCCACGTTGATGCCGATCAATTCGCCCCGCAAGTTGATGAGGGGTCCTCCGCTGTTGCCCGGATTAATGGCCGCATCCGTCTGAAGCCAGTCCGGGATCTCCAAGGCGTCCTCGGATGATGCTGTGGCCCGTCGGCTCTTTGCGCTGAGAATTCCGCGGCTCACCGATCCCCCCAATCCAAACGGATTCCCAAGGGCCAACACGGTCTCGCCCAACAACAGATCATCGTCGCGCGCAAACTTCACCGCCTGATACCGTCGGCCCGGCTCCCCCTGGATTCGCAGCAACGCCACATCGGTGTTCCGGGCGCCGGCCACAGGCACGGCTCTCAGCGGAGGACTGTTATCCATGAGCTTGATCCAGATTTCATCCGCTCCCTCGACCACGTGCACATTTGTCAAAATATAGCCATTGGCGTCGATGATCACCCCGGAGCCGGCGCTGGTTTGCGGGGGGAGTTGCTGAACAAACGGCGACCAGTTGTCCCGCCACCAGTCAAAAAAATATCCACGCCGTTCGACGCGCGTTTTGGTCACAATATTCACCACGCTCGGCATCACCCGTTCAATGGCCGTCACGGCCGCATCCCGCCGGATATCGGGCTCGGTCGACGCGGAAAGCCGCACGGTCATTCCCAGCGTGGTCGCCCAAACCGCAAGCCAATACCCGGCGCGGTGCGGGCGTCGGCGGCAGCGGCGCCCCGTTTCCGCCGCCCCGCCATGAAAAATTCCAGGGGACTGGCTTGGAGGATTTCCCCGCCGCCAGCCGTTGCGCCGAAATGCGATGTCTGCCGGGTTGTTGTCCATATCAGCCTGACGATCGGTTGAAACGCGCCAGAAAGCTACTCTAAGGGAATCGGCCCGCGGTGTAAATAGCCGGTCCGATCCAAGTCAACATAAAAATATTGACATAAGTTCAATAAAAATAATATAAATCATATGGAAAGATCCCGGTCTATGACAACCGATCCTTACAGTCAGTGGCGGCAATGGCGTTTGAGGGGGGGGTGCTTGGAGGAAAGCGGCCGAGCCGTGCCTCCCGAGCGTTTGGCGCAGGCGATTTGGCGGCATCAGCGGTTGTTGCGGGACCGGATGTCGACGTTGACGGGGGAGCCGTTGCGGGTGTTGCATCCGGGCTTTTGGAATCGGGGTGCGGGGCCGGATTTTCGCCGGGCGGTGATTCGGATTGGGGAGGGATTGCCGGTTACGGGGGATGTGGAAGTGGACGCGAGCCGGGCGCAATGGGCGGCGCACGGGCACGATCGGAATCCGGCCTATCGGGGGGTGGTGTTGCATGTGGTGTGGACGGCGGGGGGAGAGGAGGCAGGCCCGGTGCCGGTGATGGCACTTCGGCCTTTTCTGGACGCCTCGGTGGAGGAGTTGGAGGTCTGGCTTTGCAGTGATGCGGCCATGGAGCCGCCGTTGACGAGTTTGGGGCAATGCGCCCCGTGTCTGCGTCAGGTAGCTCCGTCAGTGACAGCCGCCGTATTGCGACAGGCTGCGCTGGTGCGATTTCAGGGCAAGGCAAGGGAATTGCAGGCTCGAGCCCGGCAAGTGGGATGGGAGCAGTCCTTATGGGAGGGATTGTTTCGCGGATTAGGTTACAGGCACAACCTCTGGCCTATGCAGGCGTTGGCTGAACTGATCCCCGGACTGCGGGAACGATGCCCGGAGAGCGGGAATTTGGTGTTGTATTGGCAGGCGAGCCTTTTAGGGCTGGCGGGTTTTTTGCCGGACGATCTGACGGGGCGCCGGCGGGGGGCGGACAGTTATTTGCGGCAGGTTTGGGACTATTGGTGGCGCGAGCGTTCGGCCTGGGAAAGGCATCTCATGCCATCCGGCAGCTGGTGTCGACAGGGATTGAGGCCGGCGAATCATCCGCATCGCCGTTTGGCTTTAGCGGCTCACTGGCTGGCCCGGAAAACTTTCATTGGATCGCTCGAGCGCTGGTTTGGTTCCGGGGAGAACGATCATCGAGGTTCAAGGGAATTGCTCGCCCTGCTGCAGGCGCCCGAGGATGATTTCTGGTCGAGGCATTGGACCCTTGGATCGGAGCCGATGCCCCGCCCCCGGCCCTTGCTGGGGGAGCAGCGGCTGACCGATCTGGCGGTGAACAGTCTGTTGCCCTGGTTCTGGGTGCGGGCAGTGGCGGCGAACAATCCTGATCTGGCCCTGCGGGCCGAGCGCGCTTTTTTAGGGTGGCCGGAAAGCCAGGACAATGCGGTGCTGCGTCTTTGCCGTCAGCGTTTGATGGGAGGGCAGCGCCAGAGGCATCTGCGGGGTGCCGCCGGGCAGCAGGGCTTGCTGCAGATCGTCCATGATTTCTGCGAAAATGCGAATGCCCTCTGCACAGGTTGTCCTTTTCCGGAGTTCCTGCGCCGCCAGGACGGATCCTGACGCCGCTTCAGGCTGGGGCGACTTTCCGCAGATATCGAATGCGGTCTTCGGCGAGAAGCGAAGATCGGGGATAAGGCGCGTGTTTCAGCCAAAGAACGGGTTGTAGTCCTTCTGTTCTCCGACCGTTGTCAGGGGGCCGTGTCCCGGGCACAGGAGCGTGTTGTTGGGGAGGCTGAAGATCTGTGCGCGGATGCTCGTTTTCAAAAGGTCGGCGGACTGAAAACCACGACCGATGGAACCCGCAAAAAGGGTGTCTCCGACGACGGCAACCGGCGGGGCGTTCTCGGGGAAGTTCTCGATCAGGTAGATCATGCTGTCGGCCGAGTGTCCCGGGGTGGGGCGAGGGCAGACATGGAGGTTGCCGATGGGAACCATGTCACCCGGTGAGATTCGGGTCTTGGAAGAGTTGGATTTGAGGCCAGAGTGAAACTGAACGGAGGGGGCGTGTCGGCGCAAGGCGTCCAAGGCGGCCACGTGATCGTGGTGATGATGGGTGACAAAGATGTGATCCAAGCGGAGCCGGTATTTTTGCAGCAGTTCCACCACGGGGGCCTCCATCCATCCGGTGTCGAAAAGAGCCGCCTGTCGGGTGGCGGGATCCCAGGCCAGGTAGCAGTTGACAGTATTGCCCTCCTGAGTGGTGATGATTTGGCGGAGCTCCTGCCAAGTTGCGAGGTCAACACGAGCCGGCGACCAACCGGAGGCTAGAAGGGCCAGTTTGCGGCCGTGCAAGCCCACGAGGGCGGCCAATCGATCCCAATCGACCGGTTTTTCGATTTGGCCTGTGGCCTCGAGATTGGCCAGATCGTTGACCGAGATGCCCGCGGTTTTCGAGGCGAGTTCCTCCGGGACGTTAGCGGTTCTTCGGGCTTTATGAATCACGTCTCCGACATGGTCTTCTAGCATCATGCCTACACAGTAGACACAAACCGGCGGCTCGTCCAGACGCCAAGGACTTTGGTCAGAGGGATTCGAGCGCGGTTGGATCCTGGTAACGCTTGACGTTCTGCTTTCAATTCATTACCAATCACGACCGGAAGCCATATGAATTTTACACCCCTGATAGCTGCCATTGGCGGTGGTGGATCCGCCATGCTTCAAATGACGCCGGTGGATCTGGTCATCATTGTCATTTATTTCATCGTGGTCTTGGCGATCGGATTCTATCTGAAGAAATATGCCAGCACGGGGGAGGATTTCTTTATGGCAGGCCGGAAGATGACCGCGTGGGTGGCGGGGCTGAGCTTCATCTCCGCCAACCTGAGTTCCCTGGAAACCATGGGATGGAGCGCGATGGCCTACCAGTATGGAATGTTGGGGGCGCATGCTTATCTGATCGGCGCCATTCCCGCCATCCTGTTTCTGGCGATCGTTATGATGCCCTTTTACTACATCTGCAAGACGCATTCCGTGCCAGGTTACTTAAAACTGCGGTATGGGGAGGGGGCGCGTTGTGTGGCGGGGCTTTCGTTTACTTTTCTGACGGTGATGGTCAGCGGGGCCAGCATGTTTGCCATGGCGAAGATCTTGCACTTGCTGCTGGGATGGAACATGGACGTCAGCATATGGGTTTCATCGCTGACTGTGGCTGTTTACGTGACCTTGGGCGGCTTGCTTTCGGCTGTGTTTAACGAGGTCCTGCAGTTCTTCTTGATCTGGTTGGGATCGTTGTTGATCCCCATCTTGGGCATCATCCATGCCGGCGGATGGTCTAAGATGATGGCGACGATTCAACAGAATGCGAAGGTGATTCATCCCACGGTTGAAAACGCCGATTTTACGAGTCTGTGGCGCAATCTGGGATCCTTTGACACCAATCCGATGGGGATCGATTGGTTTGGAATGGTGTTCGGCTTGGGATTGGCTGTGTCTTTTGGATATTGGTGCACCGACTTTCTTCAGGTTCAACGCGTGATTGTCGCCAAAAACCTGCGCGCCGCTCAGAATGGGACCATCATTGGTGCGGTGTTGAAAATGCTCGTTCCCATCGTGGTGACGATTCCGGGATTATTGGGATTGGCCGTGCTCACGAATCCCGACGGATCGCCGTTGGTGCTTGTTCCCGAGAGCGATCCGCGCGCCGGCATCACCCATCAGACCTTTAACGATGTGATGCCATTGCTGATGGGGCAATACCTGGGGCCGGGATTGTTGGGGTTGGGGGTGACGGCCATGATTGCGGGTTTCATGTCTGGGATGGCCGGTAACGTCAGCGCGTTTGCCACGGTTTGGACCTACGATGTTTATCGACCTCTGATCAACAAGGGCGCATCCGACCAGCATTATGTGACCATGGGACGGTGGTGTTCGATCCTTGGCGTCTTGATCTCCATTGCGACGGCTTACGCGTTGTTTTTCTTCTCCAACATTCTGGAATTTCTTCAGGTCCTGGTGTTTTTCTTCATTGTGCCACTATTTGGGACCGTGATCCTGGGCATGTTATGGAAGCGGGCCACCCCGGCGGGGGGCTTCTGGGGCTTTCTGGTGGCCATTGTGGTCTCGATGGGGATGTGGGTTTACGTGCATACTTTTCCCGACGGATACCAGCCCCAGCCGAAGGTGACGATAGGCTCGGGATCCGCGGTCTTGCTGGAAAAGGCGGTCAGCGGCAAGAGCGAGCGCATTACCCGGGTTACCGTGGAAAGCGGATCGGTGGATCTCGTGAATGTCCCGGTGGTTGAGCAGACGGGGCAACCTGCGGTGACGAGTGGTGAATTTGCGGTGAAAGAGACACCGATTGTCCTGCCGGTGTCAACGCAGCTCAAGGGGGCGGCCGTGCGAGTGCAGGTGTTGGCTCCGGAGGTTGTCCTGTTCGACTCGAAGCAGACCGGCAAGTTTGGAGTCGAGGGGATTGAGGTTGTTTTAAAAAGCGGAGTGCAAGTGCGTGCGAAGGCGATTTCGGATCGGTTTGCGCCGGCGGCCTTCAATCCGGATCACACCCGGTATATTGCGCGTTCGACCCAGGCCAAGCCGATGGCTGTAAACATGTATAGCGGTTGGTGGTCTTTGGTGGTGTGCGTCCTGGTGACGGTGGGAGTCAGCTTGTTTACGAAGCCCAAACCGGAGGCTGAACTTAGAAACCTGGTCATGGGTCTGACCCCGTTGCCCGATGAAGGGCCGTGTCCATGGTATCAGAAGCCGGTTTTATGGGCCACGCTGGTGGCGGTGGTTTTGGTGGCGGTCAACATCCTATTCTGGTGAGGATCTGATTATGGAACACGAACATCAAGTGCCCATTTGGTTTTTCATTGGCGCGTTGCTCGCGGTTTATGGGGTGGTGGTCTTCGGCACGGGGCTCTACGGCTACTTCAATCCCCCCGAACACAAGGTGGCTTTATGGCATCTGCACGCGGACATCTGGTGGGGGATTCTTCTTATCCTGGTGGGATCGGGCTATACGATTCGGTTTTGGCCGAGGCGCTCCCGCTAATCCCAGAACCAGTTCAGGACGTCATGCCTGCCGACTTTGAGGCTTTGAGCGATGGCCTGGGTGATATACTCCTTGGCCTTTGAGACTGCCAGGGGCAGGTTGCTCCCCAAGGCCAGGTAAGCTGCAATGGCAGCGGAATAAGTGCAGCCGGTTCCGTGGCTCGATGCTCCGCGGATGCGTGGGGCGCTCAAGAGCAGTTCCTGCTGTCCATCGTAATAAAAGTCGATTGCCTGGGGTCCATTTCCGAGATGGCCTCCCTTGACCAGCGCGGCGCAGCCGAAGCGTTTATGAATTTCGCGCGCGGCCGCTCGCAACTGCTCCACAGTCCGGATGGGATGCCCCAGGAGGATTTCCGCCTCGGGCAGGTTGGGGGTGACGAGCGTAGCGAGAGGCAGGAGACTCTTCTGGAGCAAACGCGCGGCAGAAGGGCGCAGCAGTGCGGCTCCGCTGGTGGCTACCATGACAGGATCCACGATCAGCGCTGGCGTTCTATTCCCGGAGAAGAAATCCACGACGACACGAATCAGGGAGGACGAATAGAGCATTCCCGTTTTGACGGCGACGGGCGGCAGTTCGGCAAAAACGGCCTCGATTTGCTGCCGCAAAAGAGGGGGGTGAACGGCCTGGATTCCTTTGACTTCTTTGGGATTTTGCGCCGTCAGACAGGTGATAACGCTTGTCCCATGCACCTCGAGCGAGGCGAAGACTTTCAGGTCGGCCTGAATTCCAGCCCCTCCCCCACTATCGGAACCGGCGATCGTCAGAGCCACCGGTAATCGAGATCGTTTGTTCATTGCCTCAGTGTATCATGAGCTTCGGTTGGATCCGAAGTTATTTTTAAGCAGATCCTTAGGCCACTCGGCCGGAGCGTTTTTTCGAGGACCATGGAAATCCATGGCACGGAGTGGCAGGCTGTCTCATCGTCTGGGCCGCCCAATCGCTGAATCTGAGTTTCCTGAGGGCCTCATTTCCGGTACATTGTCAACATGGATAAAGAAAACGTGGCGGAGATATTGCAGGAAATTGGCGTTCTTCTCGAACTGAAAGGTGAGAATCCTTTTAAAACCAGGGCTTATGCCAGTGCTGCTCGGACTATCGAGGGCCTAAGCGAGTCTCTGGAAAAACTGATTTCCGAAAACCGTTTGGGTGAGATCAAGGGGATAGGGGATGCCCTCCAGAAGAAGATTACCGAATTGGTCACCACTGGCGAACTGGCTTATTACGAAGAGCTCAAGGCATCGCTGCCGGCCGGATTGTTGGACATGCTCAAGATCCCCGGTATGGGACCGAAAAAGGTCAAAGCCGTCTATGATCGTTTGGGGGTTGAAACCGTCGATCAACTCGAGCAGGCCTGTCGATCGGGGCGTGTTGCGATGTTGGACGGGTTTGGGGAGAAGTCCCAGGCCAAGATTCTCGAGGGGATTCAGTTCCGGCGACAATACGCGACACGGCATCTTCTCGTTCAGGCCCTGGCTTGGGCGGAACCGATTCTGGATGAATTACGCGCCCACCCGGATGTCCTGCGCTGCAGCACCGCGGGGAGTGTTCGTCGATTCAAGGAAGTCATTGGCGACGTCGATTTCCTGGTTTCATCGAAAGCGCCGGCGGCGGTTCTGGACTTTTTCACCGGCCGAGAAGGCGTGATGAAGGTCTTGGCCAAAGGGGACACCAAGTCCTCTGTGATTCTGGAAGGCGGGATCCAAGCCGATTTGCGGGTGGTGAGTGATGTTGAGTATCCCTATGCGCTGGCCTATTTCACAGGGAGCAAGGAACACAACATTGCCATGCGCCAGCGTGCCATTCAAAGAGGCTTGCGGCTCAATGAATACGGTCTGTTTCGTTCCAAGGAAGAGACTCGGGACCCGGAGCTTCGAGTCGCTTGTGCGACTGAGGATGAGATTTTTTCTCAGCTGGGATTGGCCTATATTCCCCCCGAACTTCGGGAGGATCATGGCGAGTTTTTGGTGGCGGAGACCGGAACGATGCCTCGTTTGGTGGAGTGGACCGATCTGAAGGGATCCTTGCACAACCATTCGAACTGGAGCGATGGACGGGGGACGGTCGCTGAGATCGCCGAATTTGCCAGGGAAAACGGATTTGCCTACTGGGCCATCAACGATCACTCGCGGGCATCCTTTCAAGCTCACGGCTTGGATGCAGACCGGTTGCGCAAGCAGGTCCTCGAAATCCGGGAGGTGAACAGGAGACTGAGCGAGGAAGGCTGCGAGTTTCGTCTGTTGACCGGTGTTGAGGTGGATATCCTGGGGGATGGTCGGCTGGATTTGCCGGACGATGTATTGGAGGATTTGGACGTCGTGGTGGCCAGCCTGCATCAGGGATTTTCCAGGCAGGAACCCGAGAATACCCGGCGGCTGATTCGGGCTGCCGAGAACCGGCAGGTTCACATGCTGGGGCATTTGACAGGCCGGTTGCTCCTGGAGCGCGAGCCCTATCCCGTCAATCCCCAAGCGGTGATTGACGTCTGTGCCGAGACAGGGACCTGGATTGAGCTGAATGCGCACCCGGCCCGTTTTGATCTGGACTGGCGATTGTGGCCTTACGCCAAATCCATGGGGGTGAAATGCGTGATTAACTGCGATGCGCACCGGAATGAGCATGCGGGTTTTCTCCGTTTGGGCGCGGGAATTGCGCGCAAGGGAGGGTTGCAGCGCGAGGATGTGATCAATACGTTGTCTCTGCGGTCGCTGATGAAGGCGCTGCAGGGGAAACGCGAGGGAGGTCGCAGGTCATAAGTTTGGCAGGCTCACCGGAGGGGCGATCCGGTCCGGAAGAATCGGGGTATTATCGAGCGCAGGCAGGACGGCCGTTATGAGGATCGCACCGAGGATGCGGGGCGGGAGGGAGGAGCCGAATCGGTGGCTCGCTGCACAATGGCCAAAAGCGCCTGTTGCAGCACCAGGGCGGGATCGGTGCTGGTGGAGATCAGCCGCGCGTTGCATTCCAGGAGACGTTCCATCGCCGCGATGAGTTCGTCGGTGGAATAACGAGCGGTCTGAGGAAGGGCCTTAAACAGCACAAAGGGGTGCATGGCCTGGGGATTGATTCGTTTGTCAGCAGGCATCCAATCCACCGGGATCTTCTCCAACTGGGCTTTAAATCGGCCGTAATCGGATTGGGCCTTGATCCATCCTTTGCGGATCATTTCCTTGAGCAAAAGCAACACGCGGATTTTGGCTATGAGACCATACAGCAGGCCAATTTCGGATCGCTGGCTGTCGGTGCGAATTTCCCACAGTTCGTCATCGAGGGCTTGGAGGAGCCGTGGCAGATCACGATCTCCCAGGGCCTCCCCCAAAGCGAAGGCCTGCGCCTGCTTTTGGCGCGTGACAACCGCATCGATATCGCTGACCTCGATGCGGGGGCGATCTCCGGAAAAAACCACGACTTTCTCAATTTCCTGGGCCAGGAGTCGCAGGTTGGGGCCCACGTCGGTGACCAGGCGCGACAGCGCTTCGTCGGAGATGTCCTTTTCCTGGGATTGGATTCGCTTGAGCGCCCAAGTCTCAGCCTGCGCCACCCAGTCCCGATCGGAGATCGACAGGCCGCTGAATAATTCCACCCGGCCAATTTTTTCAATCGTTTTGTAGAACGTCTTTCGCTTGTCGACTTTGCCCGCGCTAATCAGGAGTCTTACCCCGGCAAAATCGAACTTTTTCAATTCGGCGGCCAGTGCGGCCAGGTTCTCGGTGACGGCCTGGGATTCCGCGGTGCGGTCATCCCCGAGGAAACTGCAGTCTTTGAACCAAAGGAGCTTGGGGCCGCCAAAGAAAGGGAGAGACTGCAGCCCGTTCCAGAGGCGATTCAGGGTTTTGAGGGCGTCGCCACTGTTACTGACGGCGGCATCGATGATCTCCTGGTCCATGCTGCCGGTCCGTCGGCACCAGTCGGAAAACAACGCCTTCGCGTGTTGTTTCACGCTGAAATCGTCTTCACCGCAGAGAAGAACCAAGGGGGAGTCTGATTGCCCGCTCTCCGTTGTGGCCATCAGGCAACCTCGCCGGTTTCGCCGCCGTTTTGATCGATCTGTTCCAGAACCTTGGACATGTCTTCGACCTGCTGGAACAGGCTCGAGGTGACGTAGATGGGCTTCTTTTGGGAAGTGGCCAGGGCGATGCAATCGCTGGGGCGGGCATCGATCTCGACGAGCTTGCGGCCCAGTTCGTTCTTCATTTGGAGAACCAGGCGCGCAAAATAGATCGTGTTGACCAGTTCCGTGATGATGACCCGCTCCACTGTAATCCCGAAGCCCTTGAAAATGTTGACCATCAGGTCGTGAGTGAGCGGGCGTTCTTTGGGAGTTTGACGCAGGAACATGCCGATAATCGCCCCCATGTTGTGCTCGACTTGGATGACAAACACCTTCTTTTCGTTGCCCAAAAAAATGGCGCAACCGCTGTTGGCGGGCAGGATCCCTCGAATCTCGACCAGCACCACGTCATTGTTCATAAAGGCAGTGTAGGTCTCCTCCGGCCAAAAAACAAGCTCTACCCCGCGGTCATCCGGAAGTCGGTCACGGAGAACGATCGCCCAAGCCGGCGGATCAGCGGATAAACCGGGATCTGGGATAGTGGATTCGTGCCTGGGCTTTCCAGAGATCCCCACTCATGGTTGTCTGCCGGCGCCCGCCAGCCTGGTATCCCGCCAAAACAATCCCACACATTTTCCTCGATTGCGGATGGGATCCTGTCCTAAGCTCAGCGCTCTTAACAATGGATCGAGAGCGATTGGACAAGTGGTTGGAGTGGGGCATTCTCGGATTGGTGCTGGCCATACTGGTCTATGGACCCCTGGTCTGTGGAATGGTGCGCCCCCACGAACTTATCATTGTTTACGGCCTGATTTTGGGGGTATTGGGATTATCGGTTCTACGGCTCTGGCTGGCGCCATCGATGCGTATCCTGTGGACGCCCCTCTGCTGGGGAGTGCTCGCTTTTGTCACCTACGCCATCATTCGGTACTGGGAGGCAGACATCGAATATGCTGCCCGTCAGGAATTCATCAAGATCCTGATCTACGCCACACTTTTCTTTACGGTCCTCCATCATTTTCATCGTCAGGAAACGGCCAATATTATCGCCCTGGTATTGGTTTTTCTGGCGTTGGGCATTTCGGCGTATGCGATTTACCAATTTGCCACCGATTCGAAGTATGTCTGGCATCTGGTGAAGCCGGTAGACTATATGAAACGCGCCAGCGGGACGTATATTTGTCCAAATCACCTGGCTGGATTCCTGGAGATGATCCTTCCGATCGGTTTGGCCTATACGTTGATGGGTAGGATCAAGCCGCTGACTCGCATTCTGGTCGGTTATGCTTCCCTGGTCATTCTGGCCGGGATTGGTGTGTCGGTTTCCCGTGGGGGTTGGATTGCCACAGGTGTGGCGTTGATAGTTTTCTTCGCCACTCTGATCAAGTACCGCGCCTACCGCCTGCCCGCCATACTCGCCCTGGTTGTGCTTCTCGGTTTGGCCAGTGTTTTTGTGGTGAAGGCCCATCAAAGCCGCAAGCGTTTCGGGGAGATCTTCGTCAGTGGAAAGATTGAAAACATCCGATTTCGTTTGTGGCGACCCGCGATTGAGCTCTGGAAGGAGAACCGATGGTGGGGGGCCGGGCCGGCACATTTTGACTATCGTTTTCGGCAATTCCGTCCTGGAGATGTCCAGCTAAGGCCCGATCGTGTGCATAATGATTATCTGAATACCCTGGCGGATTGGGGGATTGTCGGGACAGTTCTGGTGGGGGCCGCCTGGGTATTGCTCTATGCGGGAGTCGCCAAAACCTGGAAGTTTGTTCACCACCAATCCAACGACCTGTCCTCGCGATCGAGCAACCGATTTACCTTCATTCTGGGAGCGTCAACAGGACTGCTGGCCATCCTTTTGCATTCGGTGGTCGATTTCAATATGCATATCCCGGCCAACGCCGTTCTGGCTGTGATCCTGATGGCCCTCCTTTCCACGCACTTGCGTTACGCGTCGAACCGTTATTGGATATCCCTGCGGTGGTGGGGGCGCGGATTGACGTCGCTGGTGCTGGCCGTCATGACGGGTTATCTGGGTTACCAGACCTATCGTTTGAATCGGGAACTCGAATGGATCAAAAAAGCCGAGAAAGAGCCTGAGTATTCGTTGGATAGAGCGGCCTTTTTGGAGAAGGCCTTTGCGATTGAACCGATGAACTTTACTTCGGCCTATGAAATCGGTGAAGCGCTCCGCTTGCAGAGTTGGACGGGAGAGGAAGGTTACGAGAAGGTTGCGACGGTCGCCATGGAGTGGTTTCAACGCGCCATGCGCTTGAATCCGTATGATTCCTACAGCTACTTGCGCTATGGGATGTGCCTCGATTGGCTTGGAAAACATGAGGATGCGGAGCCCTATTACCAGCAGGCACTGAAGCTCGATCCCAACAGCTATTACGTGTCCGCCCACCAAGGTTGGCATTTGATTCAAAAGGGCGATTATGCGGGCGCCAAGCGATGGTTTGAGCGTTCTCTGGAACTTAAGCCGGCCGACAACCGCATTGCCAGTTCCTATCTCAGCATCATCAGCCGAAGACTCGCGGAACCCGCAGGCAGGCAGCCCTGAAATCGGCAGGCCCCCAATCGAGGTCTGCCGAGACCTGGATCGATCATTGAACAAAAGATCGGAAATTTGTGTCGTTATAAAGATTAAGCGAAGGGGCATGGCGGAGGGGTTTTGCATCGGGAAAAGCCATGTCGGGACTGTTGTTTCAGGTTTTTGCGGGAAAAGGTGTTGGGCAAAAACAAAAAGTGCCTGAATCTGAAAATATGCGATTGACAACGGGCGCTGAAAACATACACTGAGTTTGATCTTAGGAAAATCGATAAATTTTGGAGCAAATTATGAAACACGTTGGCAGCTTTCTGTCTAAAGTGGCGGCAGCGGGTGTCGCCCTGTCGATCATGTCACTGGCCATAACTGCTCAGGCCCAAACTCAGCAGGGGCAAGCCAAAGTGGTGGCCATCAAGGGCTCTGCGCAGTATTCTCAAGGCGGAGCATGGATGCCTCTGAAGGTGGGCGACGTTCTCAAAGCGGGAGCGCTTGTTCAGACTGCGGCAGCATCACAAGTAGACCTCTATTTGGCCAATAATGGACCGAGTGTCCGAGTGACCGAAGAGACCACTCTGGGTTTGGCAGCGTTGACTTTCGACAATACGGGTGCCGACGTCGTGGTTGACACGGAGCTTAATCTGACCACGGGCAGAATTCTGGGGACCGTCAAGAAGACTTCGGATGCCTCCCGCTACGAAGTCAAGATTCCCACAGGAACAGTGAGCATCCGCGGCACCCAATATGACGTCAGCGCCAACGGATTGACCCGCATCATCAAGGGCTCGGCCATTATGAATTTCAAGGCGCCGAGTGGTGTCGTTTCGACCCACCAGGTGAGCGCAGGCCAGACGTTCAATCCTGATACCCAGACCGTCATTCCAACTCCGTCCGATTACCAGCCCGGAATGGGGCCGATGGCCGGCATGGAGGAGGGGGTTCCGCCTTGGGGCCAGAACGTTTCGGGCTTAAACCTCCCGATCGCATCTCCGGGACATACGATTTCGGCCGAGCAGGAAGGGGAAGGCATCATTGCTCCCAACGTGTTGAACCCACTGCCGAACTATGATGGTGGTTATATGCCGCCCGTGTCACCAACATGGCCCAGGGTGACGCCCTATTGATTCTTTGATCGATTCTCCTAATCGAACCCAGAGTGGTTTAACAGCCACTCTGGGTTTTTTCATGATGAAACTGCAGTGAAGTGGCGTTGCCATAAATGGACTCCCCTGTTGATCACGGCCGGAGTAGTGATTGGGATAGGGGGGATCAAGCTGGTTTGCTCCGTTTTTCCTGCCTTGGACCTGTTGGACCGGCTGGAATGTATGACCTACGATTGCAGGATACGGTGTGGACGCGCATTTACAGCTCCCTGCAGTACAAATCTGGCGGCAGTCTTTATCGACAATGAAACTGTGGATGAACTCGCGCGTGGTGTCTTGGTCAAGCCCAGGATAGCTTGGCCATTTCCCCGCCACATTCATGCGGGAGTCATTCGGGAGCTTTCGGCACAGGGCGCGAGGATCGTGGGGATGGATATCCTTTTTGACCAGCTGCGTAGTCAGGACGCGGCGGTCGTCCTTACAAAGACCGCCGCAATGAAGCTGGGATTTACGGAAGACTATCTCGCTGCGGTTCCCTCATTTCCCATTGAACCTGGCAATGGAGATACGAATACCCCTGCGGAACAAGGAGTTCTGATTGAATCCGATGCGCTTTTTGCGCACCATCTGCAGCAATGCAGCAATGTGGTTCTTGCGGCCATCCCGGAACTCATGCCGCACGCATCCTTCCTGACTAATGCTCTGGCTGTCGGGAACGTCGAAGGTTCAAAACCTGAATCCGAAGAAAAAGACAGCGATGGTATCCTGCGTCGATTCAAGGCGTTTGTCCTTCATCGGCAGTGGCATCCTGCAGTTTTGTCTTATGCAACTCGGGAGTCAATAGACCTGCAAACCTTTCAAACGCAAGAGAATCAGATTCTTTTCGCTCGGGCGGATGGCAAAAAAGACTCGATTCGGTTGACAGGGGACGAAATTCACTTTCCCGAGGGAAAAGGTCCTGGTTATACGGTAAAAGTCGGATTGGCGGAGTTTCCCTTTGTGGACAAGCGTTTGTGGCATTTCGGCTTGGTTCTGGGGGCCCAATATTTGAAGCTGGACCTGGAGGGGGCGGAGGTCGATTTGGCTGGCGGTCGGATAATCCTTGCCGGTCCTGGCGGAGTGCGCCGAACCATACCAGTCGATAATCAGGGGAGATTTCTGATTGACTGGGAGTTGACCTGGAATGATTCGCGCCTCATGACCTTAAGTTATGGGGCATTGGTGGCGTTGGACCAAATCCGGCACGGAGGGGGCGCCCCTGAGAAACTCCGCAACCAGTACTTGGAGCGGTTGCGTCAGTTGACGGGCAAGACCAACCTGATTGGTGACGCGCCTTTTCGTGATTGTCTGGTCGTGATTGGTTCGACCATGACTGGCAATAACCTGTCGGATATGGGGCCGTCCCCGTTGAGCAAGCAGACTTACCTGGTGAGTTCGCACTGGAATGCCGCCAATTCGTTGATCAAGGGACGCTTTATTCAAACAGTACCGTTTTGGGGCGAGTTAATGCTGGTGCTGGTCATGGCTGGGATCGCCTTCTGGCTTACCCAGAGGCACCGCACTATTCGAACATTATTCGGGGTTGCAGTTGTGGGTGTGGGCTACGTTGGGATCAGCCTGATATTGCATGTTTGCGGACGCCTGTGGTTGCCGGTCGTCCTGCCGCTTGTGGCTTTATTGCTGGTGTTTGCGTGTTTGGAGATTTACGAGCTGCTTTTCACCCAAAGCGAGCAGCGCCGGATCAAGGCGATCTTTTCACGGTTGGTATCTCCCGATGTCGTGGAGGAATTGTTACAGGAAGAACGGCTGTCTTTGGGAGGAGCGCGGCGACCGGTCACGATCTACTTTGCCGATGCGCGTGGATTCACTGAATTCGCCGAGACGAGCCACGCCCATGCGGTTGAGGAAGCCACTCAACGGGGGTATCTCGAAGCCGAAAGAGAGGCCTACCTGGACTCCAAAACGCGCGAGGTTCTCGAGACCATCAACCTTTATCTGAGCGGTATTGCGCGGGCCGTGAAGAAGCATCATGGAACACTCGACAAATACATCGGAGATTGCGTGATGGCCTTTTGGGGGGCGCCCACCGCCAACAGCCGACATGCGGCGGACTGCGTGCGCGCTGCGATCGATGCCCAACTGGAGATCCACCGCTTGAACTGTGAACGACAAGCTGAAAACCAGCGCAGATCCGCCGAGAATGCCCGTCGTCAACAGGAGGGCCAACCATTATTGACGATGCTGCCCGTGGTGTCTTTCGGCACCGGGATCAGCAGCGGAGTCGTGACGGTTGGACTGATGGGATCCGATGAACACATTCTTAACTACACCGTGTTTGGGCGCGAAGTGAATCTGGCCAGCCGGATGGAAGCTGTTTCAGGTCGCGGCCGCATCCTGATCACGGCGGCGACTTACGCCGAGTTGGTCCGGGACGATCCCGATTTGGCCTCTAAATGCGTTAAACAACCGCCCGTGTTGGTCAAGGGATTTCATGGGGCAATCGAGGTCTATGAAGTGCCCTGGAAATCTCTGAGTTCTGATTCGGCGATCTGCGGGACTTTGAATGAATCCTCCTGAGGGCTGGATCGCCATCCCCGAGGAGATTTCGAATGGCGGGGATGTTTTGCTCGAGGCCCGTCTGGAGGAGTGATCCCTCGTGAATGGAAGTCCGGTTAGCAAAGGCATGGCTATTTGGGATCGAATGCTGTAGGATACTGACAATGATCAGGTGGAAAGCACGTCGTCTTTTCCTGGACCGGTCAAGCGAGCCGCTGCTTCGGTGGGCATGCAGACCTCAGAGAGGCGGTCTCGGACTCGGTTGCTCGCACCCCGTTTCGGTGAACTGGACGAGGGATGCATGAACAGGATTCGTCTTCTTCCGGAAGCCGTGGCCAATCAGATCGCCGCTGGCGAGGTCGTAGAACGTCCGGCGAGCGTGGTCAAGGAGCTTGTCGAGAACGCTCTGGATGCCCGAGCCCGTCAGATCAGCGTGGAGATCGAGGGGGGCGGACGGCAGCTGGTACGGGTTACGGACGATGGATGGGGCATGAGCCGGGATGATGCGCTGTTGTCCCTGGAGCGTCATGGAACCAGCAAAATCCGAAGCGCGGAAGACCTTCATCAGATTCGAACACTAGGATTTAGGGGAGAGGCCTTGCCGAGCATTGCCAGTGTGAGTCGTTTCATCCTGACAACCCGCGAGAGGGAAGGGGAAGGATTGGCTGCAACTCAGATTGTTGTTCATGGAGGACGTATTGTTACAGTTCAGGAGGCCGGAGCTCCTCCCGGAACTTGCCTTGAGGTCAGGCAGCTTTTCTTTAACCTGCCCGCCCGGCGCAAGTTTTTGCGTTCGGAGGAGACGGAGCGAGCCCATATTCAGCACTATCTGTCCTTGGTCGCCTTGGCATATCCGGAGTTGTCGCTGACCTTCATTCAGGATCGTCGTGTCGTTTGGCAATTGCCCGGTATCGTCCGTTCCGCCACCGTTCCGAAGACCGAGCCATTGCGGGAACGATTGAGGGTAGTGCACGGTTCGGATGATGCGTTGATCGATGTGGATTACACTGCCGAGCTTCCGGCCATCGGAACAGAGAGACCGTCTGAAGATGGGCGAGGATTGTCGCTCTGGGGATTATTGGGCGCTCCAGGTGTTTCGAGAGCCACCCGCGAGCACCAGCATCTGTTTGTCAATCATCGGCCCGTTGAAAATCGCACTTTGAACTATGCGCTCCTGGAAGGTTACCACACCGCCCTTATGAAGGGCCGATATCCGGTGTGCTGTCTGTTTCTCGAGTTGGATCCGGCGGAAGTGGATGTGAATATTCATCCTGCCAAACGAGAAGTCAGGTTTCACCAGGAACGATCGGTGCGTCGTTTGGTAACCGACGCCATCCGCGAGTCCCTCCTGCGATTCCACTCAGGCTCTCCGCCCCATCCCGAATCTGGAATCCCCCCTGAGCCCCAGCCAATCCTCTCTCGTGGGAAGATTTCATCCCGGGATGACGAGAGGGAGACTCATATCGCAACAGCGCCTCCGGCAGCAGGTCCGACGACGCAGCCAGCGGGGAATTTATTCTCTTTGAACGGCTCCTCGATGCCATCAGAAGGGGCTACAAGCCCTGCGAGTCCTCCGATTTCGGCGGAGCTGGCAACACGCCCGTTGACCGCAGTGGCCATTCTCCCAAGGTCAGCGCCAAGTGCGGGCAGGGAATCCCCAGAGGCATTGGGACTGTCCGCGACAAATCCCCAATCCCATCTGAGTGTGCCCATGAGGATTCTGGGCGTGATTGGGCGATTGTATGTGGTCCTGGAGTCGGATCGGGGCTTGGTGCTACTCGATCAGCACGCAGCTCACGAGCGGGTGTTGTACGAGCGGATGATTCGCGAACTGGAAACCGGCCGAGCTCCAGGACAACGACTGCTCCTGGCCGAGACCATTGAATTAGCTCCCCGAGACGCCCAATTTGTCCGCGATAACTTGGACATCTTCACGCGCTTGGGATTGGGACTCAGTGAATTCGGCGATCGCACCTTTCTTTTGGACGCGGTTCCACCTTTTGTTCAAATCAATCGTCCCCAGGATTTTATTCTGGATGTTATTGCGGAACTGAAGGTGGCCGGAGACGGGATCAACAGCCTGAGACTGGGGGAGCATATGGTGGCAAAAACCGTGTGTCGTCACGCAGTCAAGGCTCGAGATCCCTTGAAGATGGAAGAGCTGGAGACATTGATCACCCAACTCCGTGGGTGTGACATGCCTTATACTTGTCCTCATGGGCGTCCCACACTGATTGAATTCAGCTTCAGGGAATTAGAGAAGAAATTCGGCCGGATCCAACCTGGCTGGCAAGCGAGTTAAGCCTATCGGTCAAAGCTAATTGGCAGGGATTGTGCTTCCTTGGAAACATGAGCGCTATGAAAACAAGCTCGAAGCACGGTGGATTTACGCTGATTGAATTGCTGGTGGTGATATCCATCATCGGCATTCTTGCCAGCATGATCATGCCCTCGCTCAGCAGAGCCAAGGAAAAGGCGAAAGTCACCACTTGCCTGAATAACTTGAGGCAATTGGGGATTTCGATCAATCTCTACATGGACGATCACGGGGGTCGGTTTCCGCCGCTTGAAGTCGATGACTTGGGCGATCCCAATCGCCGGAATCAGCCTTTGATGAAGGATGTGACCTCGGCCCTGGGTGGTTTTGATCCCGAACCCTCACATCTGCGCAATGTGCCGACGGCGAAGATGCGGCCCTTGTTCAACTACTTGCCGCCTTCGGAAGTTTTCAAATGTCCCCAAGACAAGGGACAGCATGAACGGCCATGCGCGGGCATGGACCCCATCAAACCTTCGAATTGGAAGAAGCTGGGTAACAGTTATCAATACAATGCAGGGCCGTTGGCGGTGCTGGTGGGGGGCGGATTTCGCCAAAAGCCGGCTGATCCGGTCATGGGCTTGGCAGAAAAGCCCGAGAGCTGGGTGGCCAATCCATCACTCCATATTCTGATGCACGAACCTCCTGCCCGTTTATATGGATGTTTAACGATTGGTCCCCGATGGTACCAATGGCATTTTGTGCGAGGTCCGGTCGATATCCTGGATCCCACTCGGGCGCGGGCGCAGTTTATTTCGCCGATCCTGTTTGTGGATGGACATACCGCCGAACATAATTTCTCGCAATCGTTGATGATCGATCCCTACTATCCTTACGAACCCACTCGGCAGTGGATTTGGTACAAACCTGCCGACCAGGCGATCCCATGAGCGAAGGACAAACCCTAAGTCGTCAGGTGAGAATCGAGGAGCTTGCCTCGGATTACCAAAAAATCAGTCAATCCTTGCAGGAATCGGGTCTGGTGGCAGGCCAGGCGGATGAACTGCTGGGACAATCCTTGCAAGCGGTCTGCGTGCAATGCGGGCTGGCCTTGTCGGGATCGGAGCTTTACCAACTTGCCCGGTCCAGCGAGCCAAACGCCCTGCCGTTGGCAAGCCCGAAACTCCAGCGAGTCAAGCAGGGCTATTGCGGACGAGAGGGCTGCAATTCGTTCTATTATGAGATCCGGCTACCCCTGGGCAGCGACGTGGATTGGACCGGCATCCTGGAAAGCATCGCGTCACGAGATTCTGACGGCGCCAGCAAAGGGGTTCCCGGAGAGTCCGCTTCGGTTCGTTCCCAAACAGCCTTGGGGCACAAGAAACGAAAAGTTCTGCTGTTTGCAGGATTGGCGTTCGTGGTCATCCTGCTGGCTTTGAAATACATGATGTCGACCGGCGGGCTCCCCGGTTTCCAGCAGGAGCAAAAATTCCAGATCGATCCCAACTCGATTCCATCGCATCGGCGTTAAGCCTCCAGCGATGCTTCGGATCGTGGCTGTGTCCGAAGGACCCGCCGCAGCGTCTCAGCCCATTTTGAAATGGCCATGAGCTGCAGATTGGGGCTCCGCCCCATTCCCGCGCTCTGATTCGAAGCGGAAGTGTCGCTGGAGTGTTAAGCGGAAAGAGGCCTCGGGCGGTTGCTTCGACGAAGCGCCGATCGACCGTCGGCAGGTTTGAAGACTCGCTAGACCAAGCCCTCGAGGATGGTGGGCAATCGTTCGAGGCTGCGTTTGAATGAAGCGTGGGCGATGGCTTTTTCCGGCTCTCTCTGATGGGGAAAAAGGATATCCCAGCCCGAAGCATGGAGCCACACTTCCTGGCTGATTTCACGGCTGTTCCCGCTGTTGCCGATGCCCGCGTGGCGGACGAGCAGATCGGCGATCTGGACGGCGGCGACGATTTGAGCGTGGTGGTTGGCCCGCTGAGGTTCGTGATGATACTGGGCGGTCTCAACCATGATATCGGGCAGGTTATGGTTTTTCAGATAGATAGCTCCCAGCTCTGCGTGATTGAGCCCCAGAATTTCCGATTCCACCTCGCAAAGCTCAAAGTCCCCGGCGGCGATCTGTTGGTGAATCGCCGCAAAATGCTGGGGGAATGCCGCGGCCATAACAATCTTGCCCACATCGTGGACGAGACCTGCGACATAGTCCACCTCGTCTGAGGGAACCATAATGGTGCTGATCACCTCCCGAGCCATGATCGCGGTGCCGATGCAATGCTGCCAGAATTCCCTCCAGCGAAAGGCCGTGTTGCCCGCCAGGCGCTGGAAATCCTCAATCACAGGGGTGACCATGGCCAATTGGCGAATCTGACGGACGCCCAAATAGAACACCGCCTCCTCAATGCTGTTCACCGGCGTGGTCAATCCGTAATAAACCGAATTGACCAGCCGCAACAAGCGGGCGGTCAGACTGGGATCGCGCCGGATGACCTCCGAGATTTGCGAAGTGTATCGCTGATCTGCGTTCAACAGTTCGCGCAGCGCACTATTAATACTGCTTAATGAAGGCAGCCGGGCGCAGCTCTTCAACCTGATTTCAATCTGTTCTCTGTCCAAACGCTCCAGTTTGACCTCGTGTTCCATGGTGGCGAATTGAGTCATCACCCAGACATATCGGCTATCGCCGACAAAAGTTGATGCAAAACATCACACAATTCCGCCAAAAAAGGTCCGAATGGCGCTAAAGTGCCGGCAGAATCTGCCGATCTAGGGAGCATGATGGCTGTCAATGATCTTGCCGAACTTCTGAAATGCGCCGTTCCCGAGGTGTTTTCAACCATGCTCAGCATGGAAGCCAGTCCGCAACCTGCCGATGCGCCCAAGCCGGTGTTCGACGCCCAGGTTGCTGGAGCGGTCGGTTTTACCGGAAAACTGGATGGGGTGGTGTATCTGTTCACACCGGTCTCTTTCGCCCGATTAATCACTGGCCGGTTGCTCGGATTAAGCGATAACGAGATCGATGGGGATGACATGGTTAATGACGCGATTGGCGAGTTGACCAATATGGTCGTGGGCCATGTCAAATCCCGAATGTGCGACCGCGGCGCCGCCTGTGTGATGACCATTCCTTCCGTTGTCCGCGGCAGTCACTTCAGTATTACGCCGGTGAGTCCCACGGATTCACGCACGCTTCATTTTGTCTGTCAGGATCAACATCTGCTCGTGCAGGTGTTGGTTAAACCGTAAACCAGGAAGCCTAATCTCAGCATATGGGTGTAAAAATATTAACCGTCGACGACAGCAAAACGATTCGTCTCATCGTGGCGCGAGCCTTCAAGACTTTCGACACGGAGATCCTCGAAGCTTCCAATGGCGTGGAAGGCCTGGCTGTGGCTTCCCGGGAGAAACCCGACATCATTCTCCTGGATTTTACCATGCCTGTCATGGATGGCATGGAGATGCTCGGCAAACTCAAGAGTAATACGGATCTCAAGAGCATTCCGGTGGTCATGCTGACCGCCGAAGCCGGACGCGAAAACGTCACCAAAATCGCCAAGATGGGAGTTCGGGATTATATCGTCAAGCCCTTCAAGGAAGAGCTGGTCGTCGAACGTGTGGGACGCATCGTGGAATTAATGCCGCGTGGCGCCACCGTGGCCAAGATTCGGAGGTATGACGATCCTCTCAATCTCCTGCTGGTAGACGATAAACCCGCGATTCTGGAACAACTGCGGACCGGTTTGGCCGATACGCCCTGGACGATTACCAGCGCCGAACAGGTCAACTTGTCCCTCATTGAGCGCATCACCCAGAATCCACCCGACTTGATCCTGGCCAGCCTCTCCCTTCCTTCCGATGCGGCCTGCACCCTTTTCCAGAAAATCCGCAACACCATCAAAACACAAAGCCTTCCCATTTTTGGTCTGAGCGTCAAAACGGAGACCGACGAGCAGGTGCGCGCGCAGCAATTGGGCTTCACCGGCATTGTAACCAAGCCGATCGATTTTAACGATCTAAAGGCCAAGATTACCCGGGCCCTGAATCTGGATACCACCTACAAGTACTTTGAACGCCAGGCAAACGTGCTCGTGATCAAGGTTCCCACCGTGTGCACCTCTGTGGCCACCAACGAGATTGCGGCTAATTTGCGTCTCCAGGCCAAGGAGGCCGTTGATGCGGGCATTGATAAACTGGTCATGGATATCAGCCGGCCCAAGTCGGTCGATGTCACGATGATCGAATTGGGATTGCGAGTCGTTCGTCTGTGCCAGGAATTGTCCCTGAAGTACATTTTTGTCGGGTCAGAACCGATATGCAGGGAGTGCATCAACTTTGCCGAAACGAAGGATTGGCGATTTGCCAACAGCATCGAAGAGGCGGTTGGCCAACTGGGAGGTGGAACCAGGGTGTCACCTCCCAAAGAACCCGTGGCCGGATAGGACACCTTACTCCACTGACAGATCATGGCGCCCGGAAGATCATACTTCGAAAAAGGCCTGACGATGGTTGCCCTGGGAACTCTGATCTCGACCCTGTCGGCCGCTCCCAAGGCCGGTTATTTGCCTCGGATTGGGCCCACTCCACTCCGCTTTCAATTGCCGCCGGATCCGACGGCCATTGTGGTCCGACTGGCTCCTCTGACTCCATTGATCAAGGAAACGACCAATCTCGTCCAAAACATCAATAATCTGTCAGCAACCAACCCGCCGGTTCCGATATCCCCTCCCCCGGTTCCAGTGATTCCCGGTCCTGATTCCAGCCCTGAGGTCACTCCGGGACCGCCGCCTGTGGTTGTCAATGTCACCAACACGGTCATTACACCGGTCGTCGGAGGGGCGAGCCTGACTCCCCAAATGCTCGTGCCGTTTTTTATGCCCCAATCAGGGCAAGGCGATGGAAGTCTGGCCCCCACCGTGACGGTCCCCATTGGCTTTGATCCTCCGCCGGCAAATGCCGTGCCCTCCAGTTCGGCCACCTATCGGACGCCGTCCAATTCGCCGTGATCGCGGATGAGGTTTCATGAATGCCAAACCAGCATCATCAACATCCCGTCGGACATTCGGTGAAAACCGATTGTCCTTGTGGTGCTGGATCATGGTTATTGCGATGGGGGCTGTTTCCGCCCGGCCCGCGACGCCCGTTGCTGATTTTTCCACAGTCACCGCCAGTCCAACTAATCCGCCTCCGCCGGTTGGGCTTGAGCTCGTGGTGACCAACCGCCAGTTGCCGGTTCTTACCCAGAAGCTCCTCACCGACCTGGATGCCTTGCTGCTGGGGCCGGAGGCGGCATCGCAGCCGGCCGATCCTCATTCCAGGATTCCCGAGGCGCCTCCCCCGAGCCCTGTGGCCCACGAAAAACCTCCGCCCGAAAATACCCGCTCGGTTCAAGGCACGAATGAAACTGCCAAGATCATCGAATCCGGCCTTTTTACCGAAGCCCAGTTGTATGCGCGGAAACTGACCGAGGCCCGCAGGTTTCGTCTGGAAAACCAGCCCTCATCAGCCAGTCCGATCCTGCTTTCCTTGATTCAAGAGCCGGTGCCGGATCCAATCGCGCGGGCATCCTTGCTGGAATTGGCCTTGGTGGCCCAACAGGAGGATCAGCTTTTAAGAGCTTTGACGTTGTTTTCCAGTTTTATCGAGAAATATCCCGACGATATCCGGGTTCCGGAAGTGCTGTTGCGCCAGGGACTGATTTATCGCCGGATGGGAGCCCATCAATCGGCGCTGAACAAGTTTTACACCGTTATGACACGCGCCCTCAACATGGGCGCCGAGCGCCTGGACTATTACCAGCGCCTGGTTCTCCAAGCCCAAGTGGAGATTGCGGAAACCCATTATGCTCAGGAGAATTACCGGGAATCCGCCGATTTTTTAGCCCGGCTATTGAAGCTGGATGATCCCGGCCTGCATCGAAGTTCGCTCCACCTCAAACTGATTCGCAGTCTCGTCGCCCAGTCGAAAACGGCCGAAATGATCGCTTCGGCGCGCGACTTTCTGGTCCGTTATGAAAAAAGCAACGAAGCCCCCGAGGTTCGTTTTCTGCTGGCCAAGGCCCTGAAACAAACCGGTCAGACTCAGGAGGCCCTGCATCAGGTCTTGTTGTTGCTTGAATCCCAGCGTCAATCCACAGGCCAAAGCGCGGAGATTTGGATCCACTGGCAACAGCGCACGGGTAATGAAATTGCCAACGAACTCTATAAAGAAGGGGATTTCATGAACGCCCTTCTCATTTACGAACACCTGGCCAAACTCAATCAAACGCCGGGCTGGCAGCTGCCGCTGCTTTATCAGATCGGCCTGGTCTACGAACGGTTGAACCAACCCCAGAAAGCCGCTCAGATGTATACCCAAATCATCGACCGGGAGGCCGCTTCCGGGACCAACGCGCCCAATCCCAGCCTCCGCACGGTGCATGAAATGGCTCAATGGCGGAAGAATTTTCTCGCTTGGCACATTCAGGCCGAACAGAATTCCCGGGACTTGGCTCCATGGGTATCGTCCGGCACTGATGCCGCCGCGGCGCCCTAGCCGGTCGGTCGGGTTATGAGTTCGAACCAGCCATCGGATTTCCCGCCACAGGGCGGGCCAGCGGGGGGAATATTGGATGTCGCCAGACTCAGAGTCGAGCTGGAACGACACGGGGCCCTATGCCAGGAGCTGCTGAGTATTGTCGAGCAGGAAGGCCAGGCCTTGCGAAGCGGGGCCGAAGGCCTGCCCGATGACTGCCGTGATGCCAAAAAGAGACTGCTCCCCATGCTAAGCGAATCCCTCGCGCACCTGCGGCAATCGCGCCTGGCCTGGCAGCAGTTGGACGCGGATGAACGCGCCAGGCATCCCGCGATCAAATCCTTGCTCCAGAAGCTCCAGGATCTTATCATGAAGATCGTGATCCTGGATCGTGAAAACGAACAGAATCTGCTTCGGCGAGGATTGGTGCCGGCCCGGCACCTGCCCCCGGCGCGATCGCAGCAACCCCATTTTGTCGCCGATCTGTATCGGCGTCAAGGATCCCGCTAGGATAACACCCATGCCGATCGAGAAAATCATCGTCCTGGAAGATGACCTGATTGTTCGAAAGAACCTTGAGCAGCAGTTGCGGCAGCGGCGTTACGACGTCGCCGCCGTGGCCAACCTCGCCGCCGCCTACGAATTGCTGTCCAAGGATACCTTCGACTTGATGTTCGTCGACGTCCGCCTCCCCGATGGCGACGGCACCGAGTTGCTCCAGCAACTGCAATTGCGGGCCCAACGCCCCCTGGTGGTCATCATGACCGGTTTCGGTTCCGTCGAATCCGCCGTCGACTGCATGCGGAACGGCGCCTTCGATTACCTGATCAAACCCTTTTCCAATGATCAAATCGAAGTCACCCTGCGCAAGGCCGAGGGCTTTACCCAACTTGTCAAGGTCAACCAATACCTCAGCCACGAGGAAGACGATGACGCGGGCTACGAGCTGTTGGGCAAGAGCGTTCCAATGGAGCAGCTGCGGCAATTGATTCGCAAGGTGGCCCGCACCGAGGCCACCGTGCTCATCCAGGGGGAGAGCGGCACCGGCAAAGAACTGGTCGCTCGAGCTCTTTACCGCCAAAGCCCGCGCGCCAACGCCCCGTTCATCCGTGTCAACTGCGCCGCCATTCCCGAGAACCTTATCGAAAGCGAGTTTTTTGGTCACGAAAAAGGGGCATTCACCGGCGCCATCAATAAACGGGAAGGCCGCTTCGAGCTGGCTCATAACGGCACCATTCTCCTGGACGAAATCAGCGAAATTTCTCCCTCGGTCCAGGCCAAGCTCCTCCGAGTCCTGCAGGAACGCGAACTGGAGCGCGTGGGCGGCACCCGGACCATCAAGGTCGACGTCCGAGTCATCGCCACCACCAATCGCCGCCTCGAACAAAGCGTCGAGCGCAAAGAGTTCCGTCAGGATCTCTTTTTCCGCCTCAATGTCGTGCCGATTCAGGTGCCGCCGCTTCGCGACCGGCATGAGGACGTTGTCTTTCTGGCCGAGCATTTCATGCGACGCTACGCCCGCAAACACGGCATCAAGGTCCAGGGCATTTCCCCCGCCTGCCTTCGCGCCCTCTCCAGTCACCACTGGCCCGGCAATGTGCGCGAACTCCAAAATGTCATCGAACGCGCTGTCATCCTCAGCAGTGACGACGATTTCCTTGGTGTCGAGCACCTCGGTTTTGTCGCAACGGCCTCAAACCTCCCGGTTCCCTCCGCTGAACCGGTTGGCCCGGGTGAATCCCCTGGCGCCGCTTCCCCCGCCGAAGAATCGTTGCCCAGCCTCAGCGACATCGAAAAACGACATATCCTCCGCGTGCTGGAACAATGCCGTGGCAATCGCACTCACGCCGCAAAAATCCTGGATATCAGCATTCGAACCTTGCGCAACAAGCTCAACGATTATCGGAAAGAGCCTGGGTCGCAGATCCCCTTTGTCGACGACGATGCCGCTGAATCGGCCGCGAATGATTAGCCCATGAAAAAGGGGCGGCACTTGCCGCCCCGGGGAATTGAAAGGCCGCCAGGAATTGTCCCGTGACCCCATGGAGTCGCGGATGGCTAGATCTTCTTGGGCATCGCCGTCCAGGCGCCTTTCTTGGCGCTGCTCTTGAGGCATGTCTCGATAAAGGCAATGCCCATCCACCCATCCTCCACATTGGCGTACTTCGAGCCGTCGCAGGCGAATTTCTCACCCGCCTGCCACTTGCGAATATCCGCCTCGAAACAGCGATGGAGCCGGGCAAAGGCATCGTGGAACGCCTCCGGATGTCCGCTGGGAATCGTCGGTTCGGCCATGAGGTCTGCCGGCATCTCTTTTGGCAGGAAACCGTCGCCGGGTGTGACGGCGCCACGCCAGTAAACCAGATCCGGTTTGCCGGGCAGATGGATAATCAGGCATTCGGGATCCTCTTGGCGCCATCGAAGGGTTCCCTTGGTGCCCACGATTTCGATGCCAAGGTCATTCTTATGGCCATGGCAGATTTGAGAGGCCCGGACCATCGCTTTGGCGCCATTGTTCAGTTCGCAATACACCGTGAAATGATCATCGAGCACCCGGCCAGGAACAAACGTTTCCATCTGGGCCGACACTTTCTTGAGTTCGAGCCCGGTGACAAACCGCAGCTGCATCAAGGCATGGGTGCCGATGTCGCCGCCGCAGCAACTGCCGCCCGCCAGCTTGGGATTGGTCCGCCACGAAGCCTGCATTTGGCCTGTGTCTTCCAGCTTCGTCGCCAGCCAGCCCTGGATGTAGTAGGAATCCACCCAGCGCACTTCGCCCAGCAAACCGCTTCGGACGATATAACGTGAAAAACGGCTGGTCCAGTGTCCCAGATACGTGTGGGCGACGCCAAACGGGATATTGTTCTTGCGTACCGTTTTGACCAGGTCGCTCGCTTCTTTCAGGGTCACGGTTAGCGGTTTCTCGCAGAATACCGGAATGCCCGCCTTGATGGCCTTCAGCGCCGGATCATAGTGAACATGATTGGGGGTGACAATCAGCACATAGTCCAGGCGTTGGTCTTCGGGCAGCCCGGCTTGCGTGGCGATCATTTCATCATAAGAGCCGTAGCCCTTAATGGGATAAGGCCACTTCTCGGCTTCCTCCATCGCAATCTTGGCGTCGGGAAACAGAGCGCCCGCCACGACTCGCCGGGTGCCATCGAAGTGAATTGCCTTTTGATGCGGCTGCACGATAAACGCGCCTTTGCCGCCACCGATCAAACCAACATTCAGGGGTCTCTTGGCCATAACTACTAATCCTTTGTTCGTTTGTAATCAAAAAATATTCCTCAATGGAAACCTTCTCCGGCTTCATCGAACGGAATAGAATACTCGACTCCTCAGAGTAAACGCCCGCCCGGCTCATTCAAGGCTTTTGTTGGAGAAATCGGCCGAAGCCCGCCTTTCCTCGCCCAGCAGCAACCCGGCTCCCCAAGCGGCCCATGACAGGTTGCAGACCAAAGTGAGCAGGCTTGCCGCTATGGCTTCCGCTGCCGGCACCCCAAACCAGCCCAGCAACAGCACCGCCGAGCTCTCCCGAACGCCCAAGCCGGCCACGGAGATCGGCAATGCGGTCAGCAACGAGATCACTGGAAATGTCCAGAAGAGCTTGATCCACTCCAGGTCCGTCTCTGTGATCGCGCGCAAGTTCAACATCAAGACCGCGCTCAGCAACACTTGCACCAGAACACCCAGAGCAACTCCCCCCCCTGCCACCCCCGGGCTCAAGCACAGTTGCTTCAGCCCGGTTTGCAGCGAATACAAGGGGTGCAGCAGAGACGACTTTCTTTGGGCCGACCGCCCTGCCCAGAATGCCAGGATAACCAAAACCATCCCCATCCCGACGAAGATCGATACATGGCTTGGCGGTGATTTCCAGGCTAACCGCGGCAGGCTTCCCGGATCCATCAAGATGAGCACACCAACGGCGAATATCAGGCTGCCGATTCCCGCCACCAGTCGGTCCAGCCAGGAGGCGGCCAGGATATCTGCCAGGGGCAACCGATGCCATCGCCCGAAGAGAAAAGATTTCACCAGGTCCCCCCCCGCAGGCCCAAACAAAAGCGTGTTACAGAAATGACCGGCCAGCGTCGCCCGCAGACAGGGCGGATACCCCGTCGACAAACCCTTGATTCTCAACATTAAACGCCATCGGATCGCTCCCAGAGCACAGGCGGCTCCGAAAGCCACAAAGGCCATCAGCACTCCCCCCACTCGCACCCTTCGCAAACACTCAGCCAGGCTTTCCAGGTTCACCCGACGAAGCACCACCAGGAGCAATCCCGTCGATACTCCCGCGCACAGAATCCAGAAAAAAGGCCTGCGATTCTTTAAACGGACCGGGATGATCTGGCTCGGTTTCACGTCAAGCTTCCGGTTCGAGGAATAGCCGGAGTTTGATGTTCGCCTCTCCGCGATTCATGGCTGGGATTCTCCAAGGCAATACAGCGCCGCGGCGGTCCGGATATACAAGCGTCGGCCGGCAACCGCAATCGAGGAATAGCACGGCCGTTCTCCCATTGGAATCCTATCCAGGACCTCAAACCGATCGCCGGCCGATAGCACCACAGCAGTCCCATCCTCGCTCAGCAGATAGATCTTGCCATCTGCGCCCGTCGGCGAAGCGCTGAAGATCTCGCGGACATCGAGCTTGCCCCGCCAGATTTTTCTGCCCGTGACCGGCTCATAACAGGTCAGGATTTGTTGGTCGCCGTCCAGGACATAAAGCCTTCCTTGGTAGACCAACGGAGTGCAGACATCCGGAATGTCGTCGGTGCTCTTCCAAGCCACGCATTCCTCGCCAAGCGTTCCCGAAGGCCCGCCACGAAAGGCTACCAACAGTTCACGCTTCGGACCACAAGCATAGATCAGGTTCGAGACTACCACCGCGGAGGGCACAATTCGGCCATCCGATCGTTTTTTTAGGTTCACTCCCGGATATGTCCATGCTTCCTTTCCTGTCTGCGGATCGTGGGCCGTGATGGCATTGGCCCCGACAACCAAAACATGGGTTGGATTAAACTCGGGATAGGGCAGGGGAGTCGTGTAACACTCCATCGATTCGCCACGGGCATCGGTCTTGCGGACATGACGCCACAATGTGGAGCCGGTGGCGGGATCCAGGCAGAGCAGGTAGGAATCGCGCTCGGGCTTGTCATCACGCACGTAAGAATAGGTCGGAGGATTTCGCTGGATCACCTGCACATACAGCCGGTTCTCCCAAAGCAACGGACTGCTCCCATAGAGAAACATAAAGGCAAACCGCCCAAATTCACTCGACAAATCCCGTCCCCAAATCTTCCTGCCCGAGAAATCGAATGCGGCCAGGTCGCCCGTTCCCAAAAGACAAATCACCCGCTGGCCGTCCGTGACAGCGGAAGGCGAAGCCAGATTGTTTTTTCCCTGGGTCCGGTTGCCCGAACCCACCTGCGCCCGCCATTTTACCTCCCCGTTCCTTGCGTCTAAACAAAAAAACCAGAGGTTCTTGTCCTGGTCAGGCGAGGAGACAAACACCGAGTTCCCCCAGACAACCGGCGTTGCTCCGCTGGAACCCGGCAAAGGAGCCCTCCAAAGCACCTTTTCCGTCTTGCTCCAGCGGGCGGGCAGGACAGTCTCCGGTGTGGAACCGTTCAGCAAGGGTCCACGCCATTGAGGCCAGTCCGCCGCGCGAGAATCCGCAACCATTGCCATCATGCTCAGGAGCATCCAAACCACTCGGCCTTGTTTATGCCAATTCATCCTCATCTTACATTCAACCATATACTCAGATTTCTTGCCAATGGCATATAACCGATTCCTGGTGGCCAGGTAAAGCGTGCGGTTCGCCTCCCATGTCGTTGCTCGCACCTTCCAGACCGCTACGGATATGCCCTGGACTCGATCCCGCTGCGCAAAAAATGCGCGGCATGATGGCAATCCTGCGCAAATGATGCGCAGAAGTCTCGCCTATCCGGCTGGAATTGAGGGGTTTAACTTTGGCACTCCGGCTGCTGATGTTCGGAAGACACGGTCGTCACACAACGGTGTGGTTCGATCGATTCAGTCAAATAACCAATGAGATCCTGTCACAGGACAGGATGGAGAATGGGAGAAAGTCATGAAGCGAATGATGCGGCGGATAATGTGGGTGGGAGCGATTGTTCTGATGGGAATGGGCGTGCAACAGCTGACGGCCCAGGAGCAACAGCAACGGCAGCGGCCGGACCGGCAGAATTTTGATCCTGCCCAGATGCAGCAACGCATGATGGAACGTTACAAGGAATCTCTCGAAGTCACCAGCGAAGACGAATGGAAGATCATCCAGGAAAGGATTCAGAAGGTGAATGAAGCTCGCCGGGACGTGGGATTCGGTGGCGGGCGAGGGATGTTTGGCGGGATGCGTCCGGGCGGAAACAATCCTCCGGGGGATCAAGGCCAGGGTGGGGGACGCCGGGGTTTTGGCGGCGAGCCGAATGCGGCGATGCAGGAACTGCAGCAGGCGGTTGAATCGAAGGCCACGGCCGAACAGCTGAAGGCCAAGCTCGCCAAAGTCCGCGACGATCGCAAACAGAAACAGGCCAAGCTCGAGCAAGCCCAGGAAGAACTGAAGAAAGTTCTGAACGTGCGCCGCGAGGCCATTGCGGTCACGATGGGTTTGTTGAACTAGCGACCCTTGTTGTTTTCAGTTGTGAGCAGTAACGTCCCGTTGACCTTAACCGCCGTTCAGAATGCTGACGGCCGATTAACTATGAAGGAACCTGCCTCGGAGAATCCGGCCCTGGACGAGTTGCTGGCCAGGATGGTCACCGCCAGGCAGTTATCGGCCAGCGACGCCCGAAAACTGGCGCGGCATCCGCGCCATGCCGATGGCGCGCCGATCCAGAGCGAGGACGATGTCCTTCGCTGGCTGGCACGGGAATATGACGTCTCCTACACGTCCCTCGAGGATCTGGAGCCGGACAAGCAAGTGCTGTCTCTGTTTCCGGCGCGAATCCTACTGAAGGACGAACTCCTGCCGTTGCGTCGGATCAATGGCTGCATCGAAGTGGCCACCAGCCGATTGTTTGCCACCCAGGGCGTGGACACCTTGCGGGCGATGACGGGTTTGGCGCTCAAACCCGTCCTCGCTCCGCGCGAGGCCATCCAGCGGGAGATGAAGAAGCGCCTGGGGGTGGGCGCCGATACGATCGACACCCTCGATGAAGAGGCGCCGTTCCAAGTGGTGGATGAGGCGAAAGAGGACGATACCGATCTCGATCATGCCGCCGAAGACGCATCCATCATCCGGTTTGTCAACCAAGTCCTCCGCGATGCCATCGAGTTGCGGGCATCGGACGTTCACCTGGAGCCGTTCGAGGACGAACTCCGGATTCGTTACCGCATTGACGGTGTGCTCCAGGAGGTCCCGGTGCCGGCGCAGGTGAAGCGGTTTCAGCCTGCGATCGTGTCACGGGTCAAAATCCTCAGCCATTTGAACATCGCCGAGAAACGACTGCCTCAAGACGGCCGCATCAAGATCCGGATCGATGAAAGCGAGGTCGACATTCGTGTTTCGGTGATCCCGATGTTGCATGGGGAGGCGGTGGTGCTGCGTTTGCTCCGGCAAAACGCCACTTTGCGCGGCATGTCCGATCTGGGGATGGATCAGAAGGAATACCGGTCGTTTCGCCGGATCCTGGGATTGCCTCACGGGATTGTGCTGGTGACCGGACCCACGGGAAGCGGCAAGACCTCGACGCTCTACACGGCGTTGAACGAGATCAACGATTCGGTTCGAAAAATCATCACCATCGAAGATCCTATCGAGTACCAATTGAAGGGCGTCAACCAGATTCAGGTCTCGGAAAAGGCCGGTCTGACTTTCGCGCGCGGCCTCAGGTCCATACTCCGCCACGATCCTGATGTGATTCTCATCGGTGAAATCCGGGATCACGAGACCGCCCAGATCGCGGTGCAGGCCTCGTTGACCGGTCACCTGGTTTTTTCGACGCTTCATACCAACGATGCGCCGGGCGCCGTCACGCGGTTGGTGGACATGGGGGTCGAACCTTACCTGGTTGCTTCCTCCCTGGAAGCGGTGCTGGCCCAGCGCCTGGTCCGGGTCCTGTGCAATCACTGCAAACAGGAGGATCATTCGCCGACGGCGCAAGCCTTTAAGAACCATTTGGAGTTTCCGCCCGACACGCCCATTTACTGTTCGGTGGGTTGCCGCGAATGCCGGCAGACGGGGTATCATGGCCGGCGGGCCATCTTTGAGTGGATGGACACGGACAACGAAATCCGGCAGTTGGTTTTAAAGAACACGTCCGGCGATGTGATCCGGCAGGCCGCGCAACGGGCGGGCATGCGCACGCTGGCCGAGGATGGCTGGCGCCTGGTCCGACTGGGGGTGACCACGGCCGAGGAGGTGCTGCGTGTGACCAAAGATCAGTCCCTGACCAGCGGCCTGGAAGACAACGCCATTGAACGCATGGCCTTTCAATAATCGCCGCTAAGGACATCCCTTCATGCCTTCGTTTCAATATAAAGCCTTGCAGAGCGATGGCACCGTCACCGAAGGCCAAATGGAGGCTGGCGGCCGGCCTGAGGTCTTTCGGCAGATGGAAAGTCAGGGATGGAAGCTCATCAGTCTTTCCGAACGTAAGAATGGCAAGCCATCGGTCCCCAAAGATTCGACCGGCAGCCCGTCCTCCGGTTGGAACCTTTCCCTGGGGAGCTCGAAGAAGATCTCGGCGCGCACGCTCGAGAACTTCACGCGGCTCCTCTCCAGCTTGCTGGCTGCCGGCGTGCCGCTGAGCCGCGCCCTGGTTATTTTGCACAAGGAAGCCTCCACGCCTGCCGCCGGCGCCAAATGGAAGGAAATCCACGGATTAGTGGTGGACGGCATGTCGCTGGCCGACGCCATGGCGAAGTCCCCCGATACCTTTCCCCGGGTTTATGTGGCCATGGTCGAGGCGGGCGAGACCGGCGGTTTCTTGGATGTTGTCCTCAGCCAGATTGCCGATTTCCAGTCCCGGGAGAAAGAGATGCGGGCCAAGGTCATGACGGCGCTTCTGTATCCGAGCATTCTGTTGGTGCTGGCGTTGGGGGTGTTGACGTTTTTGCTGGTGTTTTTCATTCCGCGGTTTCAATCCATTTTTACGGGCTTCGGCGCTTCGTTGCCGTGGCTGACTCAGCTCATCGTCTCGACGAGCGAGATCCTCCGTTCTTACGGTCTGATTCTGGTTCTTGGACTGGGAATCACCGGTTTTCTGGTGCGGAGCTGGCTGGTGTCGCCCATCGGGCGCCGGACATGGGAAGGGATCATCTTGCGGATTCCCTCGGTGGGGCGGCTGGTCGCCCAGTATGCCATGGCGCGCTTTTGCCGGATGTTGGGCACCCTGTTGGGCGCGGGTGTTCCGCTGATCAATGGATTGAATGTGGCCCGACGTTCCATTGGCAACCAAATCCTGGTCGATGCCGTGGCCAATTCCATCGACCGCGTCAAGGAGGGTAAGCCGCTGGGCCCGAGTTTGGCCGAGTGCCGAACGTTGTTCAACGGATCGGTTCTCGAAATGATCTCGGTGGCGGAGGAGAGCGGGCGTTTGGATCAGGAGTTGGTGCGCATTGCCAACGTCACCGAAAACGACCTGGATCGACAGTTAAAAACCGCGGTTGCGCTGGCCGAGCCCTTGATGTTGTTCCTCATCGCCGGTTTTATTGGCACGATTTTTATCGGCATGGTGATCCCCATTTTCACCCTGCAGGATTATATCAAGTAATGAATAATACAAACCGACAATCTGTGTGGCCATGAAAATCAACCTATCGAACATATACTCTCGCCGTTCTTTGGCTCGGCGGGGCTTCACCTTGATTGAATTGCTGCTGGTGCTGGTTATCCTCGGCATCCTCGCAGCCATCGTCGTGCCCAAGTTTTCCGGCCGGACCGAACAAGCGCGCGTCACCGCCGCCCAGGCGCAGATCGCGACCTTTGGCACGGCGCTTGATGCCTTCGAGGTCGATACCGGTTCCTATCCCAAGGGCCGCAATGGCCTGCTGGATCTGGTGGAGCAGCCCCGCGATACCCAGAACTGGAGAGGGCCCTATCTGAAAAACGAGATTCCCCTCGATCCTTGGGGAAACGCTTACATTTACGAATGTCCCGGCAAACGCAACCCCAGCTCCTACGATCTCATGTCCATGGGCCCCGACGGACGCGAGGGGGGCGATGATGACATAACGAATTATCAGCAACAGCCGTCGCGTCGTTAAAGCCCATCCGGCATGGCGCGCTCAACCGCGCGAACCCCGAAGGGTTTCCCGAGGAATTGACCGTGAACACCCAGCCTGAATTCAGGATGAGCCACCCGCAACATCGTCTCTCTCCGGGAGGTGATCGGCGGGGTTTTACGTTGATCGAACTCATCCTGGTCATGGCCATGTTGCTGATTGTGTTGTCGGTATCGGCTCCGTCCTTGTCACGGTTTTTCCGCGGACGCACCCTAGACTCCGAGGCGCGGCGTTTCCTGGCGCTGACGCATTATGGCCAGAGCCGGGCGATTTCCGAAGGGATACCAATGCGGCTGTGGATCGATATCGAGAATCGACGCTACGGCCTCGAGGCCGAGGAAGGTTTCGTCGAGGAGGACGAGAAGGCCACCGAGTTCGAGTTGGATCGGGACATCGACATCGAGATTGAAGAATCGACTGTTCCGGTGCGGGAAAGCCTTTTTCGGCAGACTGCGGCCCAATCCGAGACGGGAAACGAACATCGCATTCATTTTACTCCCGATGGTTTCATCGATATCAGCAGCCCCGAAACCGTGTTGTTCCTCGAAAAAGAGAGGGCAGGGGAAGATGCGACCACACGGAACGGAATTCAAATCGGCCAAAGCCGAAACCGTCTGCATTATGAAATTCAAACCAACTGGCTGCAAACAGCGCGCCGTTAAAGGCTTTACGCTGGCCGAAGTTTTGGCCGCGCTAATGTTTCTGGCCATCGTGGTGCCGGTGGCCGTGCAAGGCCTGCGGATCGCAAGCCAGGCCGGTCAAATGGGCTTGCGCAAACAGATCGCCATCCGCCTGGCGGAAAACATCCTTCAAGAGTGGCTTTTGTCCACTCCGGACTTGGGCATTGCCCGAAGCGGCAGTTATCCCAAGAATTCCACGCAATACCGATGGAACATCCGCACCGAATCCTGGGGCCGGGAATCGCTCAGCCTGGTGACCGTCCAAGTCCTGTTTGCCGTCCAAAACCAGGAGCATGAAATCGCACTCAGCACGTTGGCCGACTTAAGCTCCCAATGAAACCGATTTCCCAACGCCACGACCTGCGATCGAGCCGGGGATTCACCCTGATCGAAGTGCTTTTGGCCGTGGTGATTTTTGGGTTGGTCATTGCCGCGGCCCACTCGGTTTTTTACGGCGCCGTGAGTTTGCGCAACAAGACCGTTCGCATGTTTGAGCAGACTTTGCCCGTTGAACAATCCTTGACCATCCTCAAACGCGATCTCGCGGGCATGGTTCTCCCCGGGGGAACGCTCTCCGGCGAATTCTCCACCGGCACCGTCATCTCCACGAACTCCACCATGAATAGCGCCATCTGGAGCCTCGGAGACCTAATCCTGCCGGAGTTCACCACCACCACCGGATCCTTGGATGACTGGGAACCTTGGGGCAATCTGCAACGGGTTTCCTATTACCTGACCGAATCCACAAACCAGGTTCTTGGTCGCGACCTGGTCCGAATGGTCAACCGCAATCTGCTGCCCACCTTGGATGAACAACCGGTCCAACAATGGCTGATGAGCGGCGTGGAAGACATGGTGTGCTCCTTCTATGATGGCGTCGAATGGCTCGACACCTGGGATCCCACTGCGACCGAAATGACGCTGCCGCTCGCTGTCAAAGTCCAAATTCTGCTCGCAGTCGAGAACGAGGACGACCGGAATCCCATCACGGACATTTTGGAGTTCGTGGTGCCGATTCCCGTGCAACCGAGCACTAATCAGGTCGCTCAATCCAGCGGAGGCGAGCCATGACCCCGAGCCAACGTCAGCACGGCTCCGTCCTGATTATCGTGCTTTGGATCGCTTTTGGGCTGGTGTCCATGGCGCTTTATTTTGCGCAATCGATGTCGTTCGAACTCCGATCGGCGGACAACCGGGTAGCCCGCGTGGAAGCGGAACAGGCCATCGCAGGCGCCGCGCGCTACGCCAGCAACCTGCTGGCCACCGTCGAGGAGCCCGGCCTTTGGCTCGATCCCCTCACGTATTACTATGAATGCGAGGCGGTCCCTGTCGGGACCGGCCTTTTCTGGTTCCTTGGGCGGGAAGATCGGCAGGATTCTACAGATCAACCCTACTTCAGCCTGGTCGATGAGGCATCCAAGCTCAACCTCAATACGGCCACGCTCGAAATGCTCGAACTGCTACCTCGCATGACTCCCGAGTTGGCCGCGGCCATTATCGATTGGCGTGACTCCGACAGTGACGTTTCCGAAGGCGGCGCCGAAGACGAGTCTTACCAGCGCCTCAATCCCTCCTATGTCTGCAAGAACGGCAAGTTCGAATCGATCGACGAGCTGCGCCTGGTCTATGGCATGGATTTGGAGATCCTTTATGGCGAGGATACCAATCTCAATGGCATTCTCGATCCCCAGGAGAACGATGGAGATCTTTCGCCGCCCTTCGATGATCGGGACGGACAGCTGGAACCTGGTTTGCTCGAATATGTCACCGTTTACACCCGCGAACCAGCCACGACCAGCGACGGATCAACCCGGATTAATGTGACCAGCACGAACCAGCAGGAACTCGCCACGCTGCTCTCTGAAAAGCTGGGATCGGACCGGGCCAACCAGGTCCTTCAGCAAGTCACCCCCACCCAGACACCGGTCAGAAGCGTTCTGGAGTTTTACCTGAAGAGCGGCATGACGGCCGAGGAATTCATCCTGGTTGAAACGAATTTGACCGTTTCCACCAATACTGTTGAAGGCCTGATCAACGTCAACACCGCCGGTGAAGTCGTCCTCGCCTGCGTGCCGGGGATCGGTTTCGATTTAGCTCCGTCGGTGGTGAGCTATCGTCAATCCAATCCGGACAAACTGCAGTCCATCACTTGGGTGACCCAGGTCCTGGAGAGCACCAATGCGATTGCTGCGGGGCCCTATCTGACGACCCGAACCTACCAGGTGACGGCTGACATTGTGGCCTTGGGCCACCAGGATCGGGGATTCAGCCGGGCCAAGTATGTTCTCGATAGCAGTGAAGGAACGCCACGGGTGGTGTTTCGTCAGGATCTCACCGGCTTGGGATGGGCCCTCGGAGCTGAATACCGTCGAAACCAGTTGTTAGCGAGAAAGAACCGATGAGCGATACGCCTCAATCAAAAGCAATCAGACCCCAGATGGGATCGTCCTTGCTGGGACTTTCGTTGGAGGGCAGCCGGCTGGAAGGCGCCGTTTTGCGTCGTTCCAATGGGAGTGTCGAGATCAGCCAGGCTTTTTCGACTGCCCTGTCGCTCGAACCGCTCACCAACGCCCCCGAACTGGTGGGGCGCGAGATTCGAAAACAACTGGACGCCGCCAATATTCGGGAGCGCCGATGTGTCGTGTGTCTGCCCCTGAACTGGATTCTCACTCTGACCACTAAATTGCCCGATCTCCCCGAGCAGGACGCGGCCAGTTTCTTGCAGATGGAGGCGGAACGTAATTTTCCCTATGGCCCCGAGGCCCTGATGCTGGCGCATTCCCGGCATCGCAGCCCGGGGGGGGATTCCTACGCCACACTCGTGGCAGTGCCTCGGGAGCATGTGACCCGGCTGGAAACAATCCTGCGGGCGGCCAATCTGAAGCCTGTCAGCTTTACGCTCGGTATTGTGTCCTTCCCGCTTCCTTCGGCCGATGCCAATGAAAGCCTTGTGGTTCTGGCCCCAGGCGACAATAGCGTGGGATTGGAGGTCCACACCGGTGGGGGACCGGCCGCGTTGCGCGCCATCGAAGGGGCCTACGAAATCGCCGGGGGCGATAAACGAATTCTTGCCGACCATGTGGCGCGTGAACTGAGAATCACCCTCGGCCAGCTGCCCTCGGATGTCCGGGATTCCATCCGCCGCTTATCCATTCTGGGTCCGAGCGATGCCGCCGAAGAACTGACTGAAACGCTAGGGCCGTTGATCGAATCGCTGGATCTCGATATCCAGCACACCAAGACTCTGCCGGCGCGCGTCTTCAATGTGCAGGTGCCTTCGGGCACGCCCGTATCGCCGGCGATCAGTCTGGGCTTGCGGTGGCTGACCGGCCAGGCCCCCGAGCTGGAATTCCTGCCGCCGCGCGTCAGCGCCTGGAAACAACTGGCTGGCCGTTATTCTTCACGTCGTCTGGTCTATACGGGCGCTGCAGTGGGCGTGTTGGCGGCTTTGGTTGCCTTGGCATTCCTGGTCCAGCAATGGCAGCTTTTGCGCTGGCAATCCCAATGGAAACAGATGGCCCCGAGGGTGACGGCTCTCGAGAAAATGCAGCAGGAGATTCGCCTGTATCGTCCCTGGTTTGATGATTCCTATCGTTCCCTGGGAGTATTGCGGCGGTTGAGCGAGGCCTTTCCGGAAGATGGCGCCGTCTCGGCCAAGACAGTCGAAATTCGGGAATCCTCGGTCATCACCTGTTCGGGGACAGCCCGGGATAATCCAGCCCTGCTGCGCACCCTTGACAAGCTGCGCGGAATCCCCGAAGTGACCGCCCTGCAGGTTGACCAGATCCGCGGTCGTTCTCCTCTGCAGTTTACCTTTAACTTCCGATGGGCGGAACGAGGTGCCCAATGAATCTTGGGAATCGACAACAATTGTTAAGTGTCGTGGCCATTGCGGCGGTGGTGTTGCTCGCCGGGGATCGACTGGTGTTTTCTCCCCTGACCAAAATGTGGAAAGAGCGAACCTCTCGCATCCAACAACTGAAGAAATCGGTCAGCCAGGGTACGGCTCTCCTCGATCGGGAATCCGCCATCCGGGATCGTTGGGAGAGCATGCGCACCAACGCTTTAGCCGGCGAAGCTTCCGTCGCCCAAAACCAGTTGATCAAGGCCTTTGACCGATGGTCGCAGGAAAGCCGGACCAGCATCAGCAGTATCAAGCCACAATGGAAACACACGCCCGAGGATCTCCTGCTGCTCGAGTGCCGCGTCGATGCCTTGGGGAGTCTTTCGGCCCTGACCCGCTTTCTTCATCAGATTGAAAAAGATCCCCTTGGCCTCAGACTGGATACCGTTGAACTCAATACCCGCGACGATAACGGCCAACAAATTGCCCTCGCCCTCCAAGTCAGTGGTATATTGCTTAACACGACGAGTAAACCATGATCTTCACATACGCCCATAAACCCACTCAAAGCCCGGTTGCCCGTCCGGCCGGTTCTCGAGGGAACTCGGCGGGTCGGATTCTTGTCGTCGTGGCCCTTTCGATGATCGCCGCAGGGATCCTGTCGCGCCCCTTTGTCGTTGTTGCCCAGGAAACCAATCGGACCTCCCGCACGGATCTAACGTCCTTCAAGATCATTGAGGACCGCAACATTTTTAACGCCAACCGCTCCGCACGTCAGAACCGATCCAATTCCAGGGAACGCAAGGAGGTCAAAATCGATGCCTTCAAACTGGTCGGCTCCATGACCCATGACGATGGCGCCCACGCCTTCTTTGATGGATCAAGCCCCGCTTATCGCAAGGCAATCAAGGCCAACGAGAAAATCGCCGGATTCAAGGTTTTCGGCATCACATTGAACAGTGTTCAACTGGAAAACGGAGATCAGAAAATCGAGCTCCGCATGGGGGCTGAAATGCGCCGGGAAGAGGAGGGAGAATGGAAGCTGATCAGCGCCAGCGACTCCACCTCCACTTTCAACCCTGGCAGCTCCTCCTCCCCCTCGGGCGCATCGGAAAGTAGTTCCAGTGGTGAATCCAGCGATATTCTAAAACGATTAATGCAGCAACGTGAACAGGAGTTAAAATGAAAACGCCATTTTTATACAGGCTCGTCGTCGGCCTGATCTTGGGAATTTGGACCACGGTCGCCGGCCTCTCGGCTGAACCTCAGCCCGACGATCCTCCGCCCTCCGAGAATCCGGCCCAGCCTGCCGACCAGCAGAATGAGCCGGCTCCGACGCCGGATCAGGCCGCTCCTCCGGCCGATGCGGCTCCTCCCTCCGATGCCCCGCCTCCGGACCAGGTTCCGCCGGCCGACGAGACGCCTGGGCCCGACAATCCCACGCCGCCGCCCGCAGAACAATCCCAGACCTCCAGGGAATTGCCTTCGCCAGCGGCTCGGTCCCAAATGGCGCCCCCGGCCAAGCCTTCGACGGATTCTCCCGTGTCTTCGGGTGTCGTGCCCGATGGCGTGAAGGGGCTTCGACTGAATTTCCGCGGCGCCCCGCTGGAATTGGTCCTGAATTACCTCAGCGAAGCCGCGGGCTTCATTATCGTTCCGGAGACGGATATCAAAGGAAAAGTGGATGTCTGGAGCAACCAGCCTCTCACCAAAGACGAGGCCGTCGAGGTGTTGAACACCGTCCTGAACAAGAATGGCTACGCGGCGATTCGCAGCGGCCGGACCTTGAAGATTGTCACCAAGGAAGACGCCAAAAAACAAGATCTTCCCGTCAAAACAGGCAATGATCCCGCCGGAATTCCCAAGAACGACGACATTGTGACGCAGATTATTCCAGTCCGGTTTGTCAACGCCGTTCAATTAAGCCGCGATCTAACCCCGTTGATGCCTCCCCAAGCCACGGTCGTGGCCAATGAAGGCGGGAATGCGATCGTGATCACCGATTCCCAAGTGCACATCCGTCGTATGACCGAGATCATCCGGGCGTTGGATACGAGCATCGCCAGCGTTTCAGCGGTCCGGGTGTTTCCTCTCACCTACGCCGATGCCAAAGCCGTCGCCACCGTCATCCGCGACCTGTTCCAGGATACCACCCAGCGGGGCGGCGGCGGGAACAATCAGATGCAACAGTTCTTCCGCGGGATGCGAGGCGGCGGCAACTTCCCCGGCGCGCCCGGAGGCGGAGGGCAAATGGGCGGTTCCTCCGGCAGCGGCAACGCCCGGGTGACAACACCGCGTGTCGTTGCTGTGGCCGATGAACGTAGCAATTCTGTCGTCGTCAGCGCGCCCGATGACCAGATGCCCATGATCGAGGATCTCATCCTCCAGATTGACACCAATGTCGAGGACGTCACCGAACTGCGCGTATTTCGCCTGAGATACGCCGATCCTCAGGAGACAGCCGACCTGTTAACCAGCCTGTTCCCCGACACCACCAATCAGCAAGGCAGCCGGTCCCAGGTGCGTTTTGGCGGAGGTCCCTTTGGTGGTGGCGCGTTCGGAGCAGCCCGGATGGGAAGCTCGAGCACAACCAGCGACCGGTTGTTGAAGCAAAGCCGGGTGATTGCCGTCCCCGATCTTCGAACCGGATCCATCGTGGTCAGCGCCGCCCGGGATTTAATGCATCAAATCGGCCAGATGCTCGAGCAGTTGGATTCAGATCCCGCCAAGAAACAAAAGGTCTTTGTCTACTCGGTGGAGAACACCGATCCCCAGGAAGTCGAAGATATTCTTCGGGGGCTGTTTGAAAGCCAGAACAGCCGAACCAGCAGATCTAACACGCGGAATTCCAACAGTCAGGTGGGCAACCAATTGAACAATCGCGCCACCACCCGGCAGCAGAACCAGCGCAATACCGGCAGCAGCGGTTTTGGCAACAGTTTTGGCGGCTCCTCTGGCCGGATAGGACAATGATCATACAACCATCCATCGATCGCCTTTTTTTCATCATGAATTGGCAGAATAAGGAATCTCAATGAATACAGGTTTACGACGACATTTCATCTGCGGTTTGGTGTTTCTCGCGCTCTGTGCCGGCGATTATCTCCTGGCCCAACAGTTTGGCGGCACAGGGATGCGTCGCACTACCGGCAGCGGGACCACTCGGAGTTACCTGAACAGCACGATGGTGGGCGACGCCACCATCACCAGTGATCCCGAAACGCGCAAGATTATCGTGGTCACCGACGACGAAACCGCCCTGCACATCGGCCAGGTCATCACTAATTTGGATCGTCCTGCACCCCAGGTGCTGATCAAGGTGGTCTTCCTGGAAGTGACCTATCGCAAAGGCTCTGACATCGGTCTGGAAGGCACCTACAGCGGCAATTTTGACACCAACACTACCGGCATTATCAATCAGGTGTTTGGGTTGGCCGCCCAGGGGGCCAATCCTGTGCCTCCGGGGGCCGGCATTTACCAGATCCTCGGTAGTGATTTTCAGGCCACCTTGCGCGCGATCGCCGAAGCCGGCAGGACCGAGGTCTTGTCGCGGCCATCCATCCTGGCTCGCCACAACCAGGAGGCCACCATCATGGTGGGCCAGCAGGTTCCTCTCATTACCAACGTCCGATACGATTCCTTCGGCAACCAGATCAACGGCGTCAGTTATACCGATGTCGGCATTATTCTCCGCGTCACGCCATTCATCACATCCAACGGCATGGTCGAGATGATCGTTGCCCCCGAAATCTCGAATCTCTCCGACGAAAAGGTCTCGATTTCGCTCGGAGTGACGGCGCCGGTGATCAACTCCCGATCGGCCGACACCGTCGTCGTTACGCCCGACGGACAGACTGTGGTGATCGGAGGCTTGATGCAAAACACCAAAACCAAATCCGACTACAAGATTCCGCTCCTGGGCGACATTCCCTTGCTGGGCGCCGCGTTCAAGCGGTCTGTCAAAGCGGATGCCAAGACCGAGCTGTTGATTTTTCTCACGCCCCATGTGGTGAAGCAGCCCAGCCAACTGGCCGCCATCGCCGCCGGTGAAAGGGCGAATACTCAACTCATTCCTAAATCTTTTTCAGACCAGGAGTTGGATCGTTTTCTCGATAAGTTGCCTTCAGAGAATCCAGTTCCGGCCAAAAAGAAAAGAAAGTAGACTGTGCCAGCCGAACAGAGGCGCATCGAGGTGAACGGATGAAAGGGATCAGGTTTGTTTACGGAGTTCTGCTGGCGGTCTGGGCCATGATTGTTATCTGGCAGATTGCCGACCATTACCGTGTCCGGGAATCCGCGCGTGCGGCCCTCATCAATCGGTCCAAAGACATTTCCAGCACCCTGGGATTGGTATTGCGATCGCAGCGCCCCTTCGGCGGGGTGATCTCCCGCGAACGCCTCGAGTCCGCCCTCAATTCCCTGGTCAAACCCGGCGATCTGAATGCCGTCGCTTTGTTGAGCGATGCCGGTGAAGTCGTGGCTTCTGCGGGAGCCCCCATTGATTTCGAGCACAAAACCTTGGTGCCAACCGGGGAATATTGGGCCGATCGAACGGTCACGCTCATGAATCTCGTCGACCTGGAAACCAATGTGACTGCCGAGGTCGAAAATCGGAACCCCACCATCGTGCTGCCCCGCAGCAACCTGTTCAATTCCTTTGCCACCAACCGCCCGCCCCCTCCGCCCCCCGATCGAGGCCCGCCCGAACAGATGTCCGGGATCAACTCCAATTCCTTATCCATTTCCAATGCGCAGGCGCCTCGAAGAAACTGGTTTCGGCGCCGGGATGGCGACGACCGCCGGCCGCCCTTTGGCCGGCCTCATTGGATGAACGAGGAGGATTATCGGGCTCTGATTCAGAAGCAAGGAGTTCACAGTTTCGTCGTGGTGCTTTCTACTCAATCCATGCAAACGGTCACCAGCCGGGATTTTTGGCTCCGATTGCTCATTAGCGCTCTGGCCTCGGTCTCGGTCGTCGGACTCGGAATGGCTTGGCATAATTTGGCTAAGACCTCGGAACTGGAAGTGCGTTTGGTCCGGGCGGCTGAACTCAACACCCGGCTCAAGGAAATGAACCTCGCCGCCGCCGGATTGGCCCATGAAACCCGGAATCCCTTGAATATTATTCGCGGCCTGGCCCAAATGATTTCCCGGCACGAGGAGATTCCCCAGCAAATTCGCGCCAAGTCGCGTGAAATCGTCGATGAAACCGACCGGGTCACCGCCCAGCTCAATGAGTTCATCAATTATTCGAGACCTCGGGAGGTGCGCCGAGCCACGGTGGCCCTGAACGCGGTTGTGGGCGAAGTGGCGCGCGCCCTCGGAAATGATCTCGAGGAAAAAGCCGCAAAGCTCGATATCCAGGAATCGCTCCCTGCCATTGTGGCGGACGAACAGTTGCTCCGCCAGGCCCTGTTTAACCTGGTCATGAACGCCATCCAAGCTGTGCCTTCTCAGGGCGAAATTCAGATTCGCGCCGGCCGCACCGGGGTTAACGGCGTTTATCTTGAAATCCGCGATAATGGCTTGGGGGTCCCGCCCGAGCAACGCCAGGAGATCTTTAAACCTTACTTCACCACGCATCAGAAAGGAACCGGGCTGGGATTGGCCGTCGTTCAACAAATCGTGCTGGCCCATGGATGGGAAATCGAGTGCCTTCCCAATGATCCCCAAGGCGCGGTGTTTCGCCTGACCCACCTGCAACCCGCCTCTCCAGCCTGAGATCATGACGGTTGATCCTCGCCAAAATTCCTCCAGAAATTCTCGCATCCTGATTGTCGATGATGACCCAGGACAGCGCAGCCTGCTTGAATCGTTCCTCCGCAGCCAAGGTTTTCACACTTTGATGGCATCGTCCGGAGAACAGGCGCTTCAGTTGCTCGATCAGGAAGATGATGTCGTGATGATGATCTCGGATGTCCGCATGCCAGGCATCTCAGGCCTGGAAATCCTGCGCCGCACTCGGCAGCAACACTCGGTTCTGCCCGTCCTCCTCGTGACCGCCTATACCGATATTCGTGATGCCGTCCATGCCATGCGCGATGGAGCCGTCGATTATCTCGCCAAACCGATTGACCTGGATGAGCTCCTCTCGCTGGTTCAGCAAGCCACAGGGGTCGCCACCACAAAGGGAGTTCGCTTCGACGCAAACCGGCAGTTGCCCCCCCATGTCGTGGCCGAAAGTCCCCGCCTGCAGGCCGTTTTCCGGGATGCTTCCCTGGTCGCACCCTCGGAAAGCCGCGTCCTGATCACCGGCGAAAGCGGCGTCGGAAAAGAAGTGTTGGCCGAGGTGATCCACCTCTGGAGCGCTCGCGCAGAGGGTCCTCTCGTCAAGGTGAACTGCGCCGCGATCCCCGAGACTCTCCTTGAAAGCGAATTGTTCGGTCACGAGAAAGGGGCCTTTACCGGTGCCCATGCCCAACGGATCGGCCGCTTCGAAATTGCCAGCGCCGGGACCCTGTTCCTGGACGAGATCGCCGAAATGTCCCCGGCCCTCCAGGCCAAACTGCTGCGCGTCACCCAGGATGGCTGCTTCCAGCGCGTCGGTTCCAACGAGGAGATCCAGACCAAGGTCAGACTTCTCGCCGCTTCCAATCGAAACCTCGAAGAGGAGGTCAAGAAAGGTCGATTCCGCGAAGACCTCTATTATCGCCTCAATGTTGTCGAGTTCAATATTCCTCCTTTGCGGGAACGGCCCGAAGATATCCTGCCCCTGGCCAACCGGTTTATTACCCAGTTGACCGATGGGCGGGCGCGGCTTTCCTCCGCCGTTATCGATTGCCTCCGCCTCTATACCTGGCCGGGCAATGTGCGCGAGCTTCGGAATGCCATGGAACGCGCCGCCTTGTTGTCCCGCGGCGAACTCATTCTCGTTGAACACCTGCCTAATCGCGTACAGCTCCCCCTTTCTCCCCAGACCTCCCCACAATCCCCCGAAACCCCACGCCTGGAAGAAATCGAACGTCATGCTATCGTTCAAGCCCTCCAAAGAAATCGCTTCAACCGAACTGAAACAGCCAAAGAACTCGGAATCAGCCGCCGCGCCCTCGTGTATAAGCTCCAACAGTTGCGCCAACTCGGTTATGAAATTGATCCGCCTTGATTCGCGATATCTCTCGTTTTTCGTCGGTTGGATGGCGTTTGCCGTTCTTGGCGCCCTGCCGGCTCTCGCCGCCGGCATCGTAACCAATGCCTCTTTCAGCAGCCTCGCCTTCGCCATGGAAGGCGGCGGCCTTGTCCAACTCAAAACCGATGGCACGTTCACATTCGAATATCCTCTGATTGTCTCTCAGGATACTTTGCTGGATGCCAGCGGACACAAAGTCACCCTCAGCGGTAACAACGCTCAACGTCTTTTCTCTGTCGCAAAAAACACCGAGTTTTTGCTCAACCAACTTACCCTGACCAGCGGCTCCAACACGATGGGAGCCGCTATCCTGAACCTGGGCGGGACCCTCATCGCCTCGAACTGTGTGTTTTCCCGGAATACTGCCGCCGGCGCCCCCGGATCCTCAGGCCCGGATGGCGCCGACAGCAATGGCGCCGGCGAGGATGGTGCGAATGGAACGGATGGCACTGAAGGCCGCGGGGGGGCCATCTACAATCAGGGAATCCTCCGGTTGCTGCGCTGCGATTTCCTCAGCAACCAGGCGATTGGCGGCGCGGGCGGGGCGGGCGGCGCGGGAGGCAATGGTTCCTGGCGCGGTGGCAACGGCGGTCACGGCGGTCACGGCGCGGCCAGCTATGGAGGCGCCATCTTCAATGCGGGCGAGCTCTGGTTGAGCAATTGCACCTTCTCCGCCAATACCAGCAAGGCAGGAGTGGGCGGTGAAGGCGGCACCAATGGCACCGGCACCGCCGTTCGTTACCCGGGAGGGGGAGGCGGCGGTGGATTGGCCGCCGGCGGCGCCATCTATAACCTCGGTCAACTCACGGCTATCAACAGCACCTTCACCACGAACGCGGCCACAGCTGGCAATGCCGCCAGCAAAGGCGGCTTCATCAATAACGGCGCCGCAGCCGAGCCCGGTCCCAGTGGCGGCACCGCTTACGGGGGGGCCATCGAAAACCTCGGCGAGGTTATCCTCCTCCAAAATACGTTCTTCACCAATTCCGTCCGCGGCGGCACGGGCGGGGATGGCGGGAAAGGCGCCATGGGAGGCGCCATCGGCGGTAACGGCGGGCACGCATACGGCGGCAGTCTCGATAACGCCGGAACAGCCTCGATCACTAATTGCACTTTTTCCACAGGAACTGCCACCGGCGGACAACCCGGAGATACTACCCGAACCCAACTAATCTACGACGATACCGGCGAACCCGGTGAAGGCCGTGGCGGCAACATCGCCCTTCGATCCGGGTTCGGGCGCATTAAAAACACAATCCTCACCACGACCAGTTCCAGTGGAAACGCCTATGGTTCCTGGTACGATTCCGGCAACAACATCAGCTCCGATAAAACGTGTCGATTCTCCGCAAGCACCAGCCGCAATTCCACCGATCCCAAACTGGGTCCCCTCGCCAATAACGGCGGTTCAACCTCCACGATGGCACTTCAAACCGGCAGCCCCGCCATCGATAAGGCCGCCGAAGTCGTCGGGTTGACAACAGATCAACGCGGACAATCCCGACCCTCCGGTCCCGCCAGCGATATCGGCGCTTATGAAGTCGCCTCTTATCTCATTCAAGGCCGCGCAATCGCGGGCGCTTCCACCCTGGCTGACCTTAAAATCACTCTCACCTACAGTAACTTTACTCGTGTGACCTACACCGATGCCCAAGGGGCATACTCCTTCGATCGCGTGCCTCCCGGCTTGTATGTGGTTTTCCCCCCCACAAACGGGGTCGGTTTCGCTCCCTCTTCCTACATCCTCAGACTGGGATCTCTGGGAACCAATGCGATGGGCCAGGACTTCCTCGCCAACTCCAGCCGTATCACTAATCTCCAGTTCTTAGAACATCATCGTGTCCTTTCCGCCATCGGTCTTCCCACGCTGACTTATCAGGCCCTGCGCTCTCCGGACTTGGTTCACTGGCTTTCTTTTGCCACCAATTCAGCCGATGCGAACGGATTCCTGGAATTCATCGATCCATCTCCACTGCTCAACTCCCAAGAATTCTACCAGCTGCAATTGCCCTGAGGAGGAACTGCTGTTGCCAAGGCAAATGATTCTTAATCAAAAACATCATTTGGCGACAGCGACGTTCACTTAATTGTTCGGCCAGGAAGCCCAGATGCTATAGAAGGCGGCCGTGTCCGTCCCGCTCAGTTCCCGTTGCGGATAGACATATCCCGCGTTCATGACAGCTTCCGGCGACCAATGGAGTTTGCCATTCGGGGTTCTGGTAAGCTTGCCAAAATGCCCGAGGCTTAGGCCATGGCCGTTCTCATGCAACACAATGGATTCCACATCGATTTTTTGGGACCATCCCTCAAGATCGATCGCCCAAGTGAAAAAGTTGTTGTAATAGACTTCACGGAAAGCAACATCCTGCTTCCTGTTGTTGTCCATGTCCGTGGGCAATCCTGTCTCGCTATCAATCCAGATTAACGTGAACGTCACGCCGAGAATGTATTCAGATTCTTCCTCGCCGAACCAGGCCGTGAAGAATTCTCGAGGCAGCCATCCGGCTTGCGTGATGTCGGCGTACCAGCCAGGAAAACCCCCAAAATCCATGAGCGATTGCACGTATCCCCAATCCATACCGTAATCGGGCCATTCCACCAAAGGAATCGTCGCCCCCTTGACGTTGTTCCAGGTCGTCATCGCCCTGGAGACCGCAGCCTGGGTTTCAGCCAAAGTGCAACCATTGGCCGCACCGTCAATCTGATCCGACAACCAGGTAATGATCTTGTCGCCTCCCCGGTTCGGATCAAAGGGAACCCAATGACTTCCCATTTTTTTGGCCCGGTCGTTAAAGTAGATGATCTGACCTGCTTCACCTCCTTGCAGGCTGGTGTGGATTTCCACTTCTGAGATCTGAACGGTCTCATCCATGGCCGTTAGCTTTTAATTTATCTGGTTCATGAAGGTCCTGACTGAGCCTTCGGAAACCGCAGGCTTGACGGTTGGAACCATGAACATGACTGAGGCGGTAACCGCAATCAGCACAGACGCTTTTGTTTGATGCATAGAATGACCTCCCATTTGTTTGACGACTTTATAAGGTACGTCCAAGAGGGCGGGACTCAAGGGGATATCTGAACGCTTTGACCGTGTGCCACGGGTTCAAATTTGGCAGGATTGTCAAATGCAATTCGAGAGTTCAGAATGATGAACCATGAAATGCTTCAATCATCCCGCGGTCGACGCCGTGGCTCTGTGCAAGTCCTGCAGTCGCGCCCTCTGCCGAGACTGTGTGGCCGAGGTGGGATTAAGCTGCAGTTGCCGCAACCGTTGTGAGGCCGACGTCGCCCTCTTGAACGATCTGATTGAACGGGGCCGCACCGCGTATCAAAAGACCAGTGCGACCTATTTTCGTTCGGGTTTTTTCACCTGCCTGCTCGGGGTTGTTTTTCTGGTGCTGGGAATAGCCGGCAAGGCCAGCAGCACTCGTTCGGAATGGCTGGTTTTTCTTTGGATTACCGGTTTTCTTTTTGTTGGTTGGGGGGTGTCCCAACTGATTTCAGCCCGGCGATTCAAGCAGAAGTAGGCGCCCGTTTTTTTTTGCCGTCGCTAGATATCTTCGACCATGGGATTATGACGCCACGCGGGGCTGCTTTTGCCGTCGACAAAGGCATGCATCAATCCTACTCTGGCATATCGGGCATTCAGAAAAGCCTCGACTCAGGAGCGACACTGTTCATGCGCCAGCTCCATGGAGGAGGCATCTGCCGATTGAACGTATGATTTTGCGCCGATATCTTGGGCAGATTATCCCGTTGTTTTACGCGCTGTGGAGTGTCGTATTGCCAGGATTCGCGCAGTACGGTTCAGGAGCTTCGAGCAACACAGGGATCTTCCCCTGGCCTCAAGGAAAACGCGCGGCACTGAGCCTGACCTTCGATGATGCCCGGCCGAGCCAAATAGACGCCGGGCTTCCTCTGTTTGAAAGGCAACGGGCGCGTGTCACTTTTTACGTTTCTCCCAGGAACCTGTTTCAACGGCTTCCGCAATGGCGCCAAGCCGTGCTGGCGGGACATGAAATCGGAAACCACAGCCTCACCCATCCCTGCACCGGCAATTTCGACTTTTCACGCACCAACGCGCTCGAAGACTACACCCTCGGCCGGATATCGAAGGACATTGAGGAGGCGGACACGATCCTTTTTACGCAGTTGGGGGTTCAGACCTCGGGATTCGCCTATCCCTGTGGTCAGACGTTTGTTGGCGAAGGGGCCCTTGTGAAGAGTTACGTTCCCATCATCGCCCGCCGGTTTCGCAGCGGGCGCCTGTGGCTGAGCGAGGATGCCAACAATCCGATGCGGTGTGATCTCGCGCAACTGCTCGGCGTGGAGATGGACGGAAAATCTTTTGGCGACCTGCGTCCCATGCTGGACCATGCGATTCGTCGCGGATATTGGCTGGTGTTGGCCGGGCACGAAATTGGTGGCACAGGCCGACAAACTACCTCAACCAACACCTTGAACGCTCTATGCGAGTATGCCGCAAATCCGACCAACGGGCTTTGGCTGGACACGGTGGACGCGATTGCCCGACACATCATTGAAAATCGTCCGAAATTACATTCGAAGTAACAACCGCCGCGTCAATGAGTGCGATCTTCCTCGGACTTTCCCATGCCACACGAGCCTTTCCAGATGCCGAAACGCTTTGCGTTGTGGAACCTTGCATTTCAAAGGGCAGGATGATATCTCGTGGAACAGAATGATTGCATTTTCTGTGAGTCATCGCTGCCGTCCAAGCCTTGAGAAGGCAATAAAGTGAAACGCCTCGATGGCAGGATCGGCGTTTTGCGGGTCGGTTGAATCCAAGCCCAATAGAAACTTTTCATGAAGCCGGTTCATTTTAAAGGTATGCTTTATCCAGCTCGCAAGGCCTTCGCGATCCTGATCGCCATCACGCTGGCGTTGTCTGTTTCGTGTTCTCGCTCAGGGAATGACGGAAACAAAGGCCGTCAACGCGGGGCGATTCCCGTGCTGGTGGCCCCTGTGAGGGCCAAAGACATGCCGGTGCAAATTGAAGCGATTGGCAACGTGGAGGCTTTTTCCATGGTAGCCGTGCGCCCGCAGATCACCGGCCCAATCACGCAGGTGCATTTCGAGGAAGGACGCGAGGTCAGAGCGGGCGATCTGCTGTTCTCAATCGACTCGCGTCCCCTGGAATCGGCTTCAAATCAAATGCGGGCCAACTTGAAGCGGGCCGAGGCGCAAATGGCGAGCGCCCGTCTCGATTACGAACGTGTCAGCAATTTGTTTGCGAATAAAATCGCCTCGCAGCAGGCCTATGATACCACCAAAGCCACCTTTGATTCGGCGGTGGCCACGGTGCTTGCCGATTCGGCGGCGGTGTCGAATGCCCAGGTGAGCCTGGGGTACACCGAGATTCGTTCGCCGATTGACGGGCGAACAGGCGGTTTGGCCTTAAAGGCCGGCAATGTCGTCAAAGCCTCCGATGACGTGCTGGTCACCATCGCCCAGATTCGCCCGATTTACGCGGCTTTTTCAGTGCCCGAGCAACATCTTTCCGCGATTCAAAGCCGCATGACCACGGCCTCCTTGCCGGTGACCGCCAGTGTTCCCGGCGTGGATACCCGTCCCGTGGGCCGGCTGGCCTTTGTCAACAACACCGTCGATACGAACACCGGCACGATCTTGCTGAAGGCGGTCTTTCCCAATGACGACAACCTTCTGTGGCCCGGCCAGTTCATTCGCTTGACCATGACCTTGAGCAACCTCACCCAAGCCATCGTGGTTCCCAGTCAGGCGATCCAGTCCGGACAAAATGGCGAATACGTTTTTGTGGTTCAACCGGACCAGACCGCTGAGATGCGCTCGGTGAACTCCGGGGTCACCTACAACGGGGAAACCGTCCTTGAGGGCGAGTTGAAGACTGGCGAAACCGTGGTGACCGATGGTCAGCTGAACCTGGTGTCGGGCAGGGCGGTGATCGTGAAGACCGCCGGGGCCGGAGACTCGAGCGATGCCGAAAAGCCACAAGGACCGGGAAAATGAAGGCCCACGGATATCGATGGCGTGCCGGCGGAGAATTGCCCGGAAACGCAAGACGATCGGCGGGCCTTGTCTTCGGGGAAGACGTGCCTGCGATGGAGACGGTTTCGCGTTCACCGTTTGACAGGGGCGTTCCTGCATGAATCTGTCCGAGCTATTCATTCGTCGTCCGGTGATGACGACGCTGGTCATGACGGGCATCCTGCTCTTTGGCTTTATCAGTTATCGTCAGCTGCCGGTCAGCGATCTGCCCAATGTGGATTATCCCACGATCCAGGTTTCGGCGAGTCTGCCCGGAGCAAGTCCCGAGACGATGGCCTCGTCCGTTGCCACCCCGCTGGAAAAGCAGTTTTCCACCATCGCGGGCGTGGATTCAATGTCGTCGGTCAGCGGGCTGGGCAGCACACGGATCACGATCCAATTCGCGCTGGAACGCGATATCGACGGGGCGGCGCAGGATGTGCAGGCGGCTATCTCCCGGGCGTCGCGACAGTTGCCTCCCGAGATGCCGACTCCTCCCACTTACTACAAGGTCAACCCCGCCGACTCGCCCATTCTGTTTCTTGCGTTGTCGTCGCCCACGCTGCCGTTATCGGAGGTCAGTGAATACGCCGAGACCATGCTGGCGCAGCGGATTTCGATGGTGAAAGGCGTGGCGCAGGTCTCGGTCTATGGATCGCAACAGTACGCCGTGCGTGTTCAGCTGGATCCAAACAAGCTGGCAGCACGCGGGATTGGGATTGACGAGGTGGCCAGCGCGTTGCAGGCCGGGAACGTGAATCTGCCCACCGGCACGCTTTATGGCCGGCACCAGGCCTTCACCGTGCGGGCCAGCGGGCAGTTGCAGCGCGCGGTGGATTACGGTCCGTTGATCGTGGCCTATCGCAATGGCAGTCCGGTGCGCTTGCACGATTTGGGGCGCGTGATCGACAGCGTGCAGAACGACAAGGTCGCCGCCTGGTTCAATAACACGCGGGCCATCATGCTGGCCATCCAGCGGCAGCCGGGTGTCAATACCGTCGCCACCGTCGACGCCATCAAGGATATCCTGCCACAGTTCCGCGCCACCATGCCCGCCTCCATCAATCTGGAAATCCATTACGACCGTTCGGAATCCATCCGGGAGTCTGTTGCGGACGTCAAGTTCACCCTGAAGCTGACGGTTGGCCTGGTTGTGCTGGTGATCTTTTTGTTTCTCAGGAATCTCTCGGCCACGATCATCCCGAGTCTGGCCCTGCCGATGTCGATTATTGGCACCTTTGCGGCGATGGGCCTGTTCGGCTACAGTCTCGACAACCTTTCGCTGATGGCGCTCACGTTGTCGGTCGGCTTCGTGGTGGACGACGCCATCGTGATGCTCGAAAACATCGTGCGACACATCGAGAATGGCGAACCGCCCATGCAAGCGGCCCTCAAAGGTTCGCGCGAAATCGGTTTTACGATTATTTCGATGACCCTCTCGCTGGCGGCCGTCTTCATCCCGGTGCTGTTCATGGGCGGATTGCTGGGACGCCTGCTGCATGAATTCGCCGTGACGATTGTCTGCGCCGTCCTGATCTCCGGTCTCGTCTCCCTGACGTTGACTCCCATGATGTGCAGCCGGTTTGTACGTTCGATGCACGATCGAAAACACAGCTCCCTCTACCAGGCGTTCGAGCGGTTCTTTGACGGGATGCGAGCCACCTACGATCGAACCCTGCACGTGGCCATGCGGCATCATCGGATCACGTTCGGCCTCTCGATGATTGTGCTGGCGGCCACCGTCGTTCTGTTTGTCAAAATCCCCAAGGGCTTCTTCCCGAGCGAGGATACAGGGCAGATTTCTGCCAACACCGAGGCCGTCCAAGGCATCTCCTTTGAGGCCATGCGCGAACATCAAATGGCCGTGGCCAAGATCGTCGCCCAGGAGACCAACGTGGCGGGCTTCATGTCTTCCATGGGCGCCGGCGGACCTTCCGCCAGTGGAAACAGCGGCCGGATGTTTATGCGCCTGAAACCGCGTGACGAACGGCATTTCAGTGCCGATGAAATAATCCAGCGTTTGCGCCCAAAACTGGCGACGGTGCCGGGAATCAACGTTTTCCTCCAGAACCCTCCCCTCATCCGCATCGGCGGCATGATCAGCAAGGGGCTTTACCAGTTCAGCCTGCAGGACACCGACACCGAGGAGCTTTATCATTGGGCCCCGATTTTGATGGCCGCCCTGGCCGAAAAACCCGGGTTTCAGGATGTAACCAGCGATCTGCTGATCGCAAATCCGCAGGTCACCGTCGAGATCGATCGCGATAAGGCCTCGGCACTCGGGGTCACGGCGGCACAAATTGAAGGCGCCCTCAACAACGCCTACGGGAGCCGGCAGGTGTCCACGATCTATACCGACATCAACCAATACTGGGTGATCATGGAACTCGAGCCCAAGTATCAACGGGATCCGTCGGCGCTTTCGCAGCTTTATGTTCGTTCGTCCAAGGGCAGGCTCGTGCCTTTGAGTGCAGTGGCAAAACTGACCCGGGGCGTGGGGCCGACCTCCATTACGCATGTCGGCCAATTGCCCGCCGTAACGATCTCGTTCAACCTCGCGCCTGGCAAATCCCTCGGCACCGCCGTCGATGAGGTTCTTCAACTCCAGTCCGAACTGCGGATGCCGGCGACCATCAGCGCGAGTTTCCAGGGCTCGGCCCAGGTGTTTCAGTCATCCGTCAAAGGTCTCGGAATTCTGCTCGTCATGTCCATCTTGGTGATTTACCTGATTCTTGGCATTCTCTATGAGAGTTTCATTCATCCGATTACCATACTCTCCGGGCTGCCGTCAGCCGGTTTCGGCGCGCTGGTGACTCTGCTGTTGTTCGGCTTGGACCTGAACATCTACGGCTTCGTGGGCCTGATCATGCTCGTCGGAATCGTGAAAAAGAATGCCATCATGATGATTGACTTCGCCCTGGATGCGCAGCGGCAGGGCAGGAATCCGAAGGAGGCGATTGTCCAGGGTTGTCTGTTGAGGTTTCGTCCGATCATGATGACCACCATGGCGGCGCTGATGGGCACGCTGCCGATCGCGCTGGGCATGGGTGCGGGCGGAGAATCACGCCAACCGCTGGGACTGGCCGTTGTCGGCGGGCTGATCGTTTCGCAGATGCTAACCCTCTACATCACCCCGGTGATTTATCTGTATCTCGACTCCTTTCCGAGGTGGATCCGCCAACGGTTCCATCGCGCCTAACGCCGTCCCTGCAAGGCCTCGGAACCGCAACGCCCTTTTTCGTTGCCGCCCGGGCTTGACTTCCCATTCCTGCAACGTGAGTATTCTCTTGAATAAAGACCAGCTGTGCGGGGATTTGCAGGCGCCGTTTTCCTGCCGGGAACGCGGCCTGGTGGCCCATCCAGATGCGCGAACGCGAAAATACATAAAGGAAGTTTATGAATAAACATACAGTCAAGTTCACAGTGGGGTTTTTCCTGGTCGCCGGTCTTCTGGCGGCCGGTGGCATCGGCCATGCCGGTGAAGTGGTGGTCAGCAACTTTGACAATGCGGATGATGCCGCGCTTTGGTCGTGGGAATCATGGTCCGATCCTGCCGAGGTCGCATTCGATGAGACCTTGAATGCGGGAGGGGGAGCTGCCGGCTCCGGGTCCTTGCGAGTGGCCAACCTGTTCACGAAAGGGGCCAACGAATACAGTCAGGCTGTGGTCACGATCGCCACGGGCGGCGATATCGACGCCGAAACCCTCTACACCAAAATCAGTCTCGACATCAAAGTGGATCCCAGCTCCGCTCCGCGCGCCAACAGCTCCGATTATGGTGGATTCGAGGTGATTTTCCGCAATGGATCGGATTGGGTTTGGCACAGCCTGGGAAACGTGGCTTTGACAAATACTTCGGAATGGGCGCATCTGGAGTTCCCCGTCGCGGCGCCCGGTGACAAAGTCCATCACTTGACCCTCAAGCTGGGAGGGAACGGCTTGACAAATACGATCATTTACAACATCGACAACATCCGATGGACCGAGGCCTCAAACCAAGTGCCGCCGCCAACCCTGGCCATTGAAGAGGCATCCAAGGGGCTCAACCTCACCGCCGGAACCACCGGCCAGTATGACCGGCAGAACATTAAGTCGGTTCCCCTCGGGCTCGGCTGGGTCGGTGTCAGTGAACCGGTTGCCTATTCGATTACTCTCAACAGCTTTCCGGCGACCAACTACGCCGGTTTCCAAACGCACATGTATCTCGTGCCCGGCACTCCAGGAACGGAGAGTTCACCCGACTGGAATGAGCCGGCCGCGATCATCATTGGAATCCAGGGCACGGCCGAGGGGGGTGGCACCGTCGCGTTCCGATACAAGACCGACGCGCCCGGCAGCAATGGCGGGTATTTTAACACCGATCCTGCCGCGGGACAGGTCGGGTTTCTCGGCAGCCTAACAGCTTCGAACATTCTGGGGACCTGGACAGTGACCTTCAGCCAGGATAACCAAATCGCCTTGACAGCACCCGATGGCACCAGCACCAACCTGGTGATGCCGATCGAAGATGCTCAGAAATTTGCCGGAGATATCACCTTTTATTGCGGGATTATGCCGAATCAAGCCGCCAATATTGGTCAAACCGCCATCCTCAGTGCCGCCAGGATCACCTCCGGCACCACGGTCCTGCTGAACGATAATTTCAGCACCAATGTTTTGAACAGCGAGCTCTGGACCGTCAACGCCAGTTCGGCCTCTTGTGTGGCGGTCGTGGGTCAAAAAGATCTGTTCTGGATCAGTTGGACCACCCCGGCCTCCGGTTTTGTCCTTCAGACCAACACGGATGCCAACCCAACGACGTGGGTCACTCCTGATCCTGTCATTCCCGACGCCCTGCTCGGCAATCGAAAACGCGCCTTGATCACCGAGTCAGTCATGTCAGATCCGAAGAGCGGCTTCTTCCGCCTGATCAAGTCCCAATAATCCCCAGCGAGGAACCCCGTTAAAAATTGGTTTCGCAGAGAGGCCGGTAAATCAATTCATGGACCACGACATCGTCGGGGGCCGTGATGCATTGAGTTATCATGCGAGCGGCCGACTCGGGCCGAATATAATCGGGCCGCACGTTCGATCGAAAGGTGGTATTCACGCCGCCGGGATAGATGCCCGTCACCTTAACCCCGACCAATCGGGCTTCCTTGGTCAGGCAGCCTGTGAACCCATGCAGGGCATGTTTCATGGTCGTATACACGGAATAATTTTCCATTCTGGCGTGGACGATGCTGCTAATTACATTGACAATATGACCAGACCGACGCGTGGCCATCTCTTGGAGCGCCTCACGCGCGAGGAGGATTGGAGCGCGCACGTTGACCGCATACGAGTCATCCAGTTCCCTGGCGCTGATTCGAGCGATCGGGTTTTTCGCCCGGTTGAACCCGGCATTGTTCACGAGGACATCCACCTGACCGAGTTTCTGTCGGGCCGCTGCAAAAAGTCCGATTGCGGCGTCCGCCTCAGCCAGGTCAACGACCAGGCCCGGGCAATCCAACTCCGCTTGGAGTGTTTTGAGCAGCGTGGCATCTCGGCCACTGATGAATACCTGGAATCCCGCGGCCTTGAGCTGGCGGGCGACCTCGCGGCCTATTCCCCGGGTGGCGCCTGTGATGAATGCCGTTCGCATATAGCTCCGGACTCTTATTCAATGCGATAGAGATGGGTTTTCGTCCTGAGAAAAAGGGCTTTGCCGGAAACCGCTGGCGAGGCCATGAATCCCGTATCCAGCGTGTTGGTGGCCAGGATTTCACAAGTGTTACCCGGCTTCAGGACCGTCGTCTTGCCTTGTTGGTTGAAGAAGTAGATTCGGCCATCGGCGTAAAGAGGCGAAGCCGCGTAATTGCCCCCAATACGGTTTCGCCACACTTGCTTGCCGGTGGCGGATTCCAGACACGTGACCATGCCGTCGTCGCTGACCATGTAAAGCAGGCTGTCGACAAGAATGGGCGAGGCAGTCTTGGCCACCATGGTGTCGTATTTCCAGGCAATATGGCTATCGGTAACGTCGCCTTGTCCATCGACTCGCACACCCCAGAGTTCCGTCTTGCCGCCGAATCCGGTGATGATGAAGGCCAAGCCGTCGCGATAAAGGGGGCGTGCGGAGGCCGACCAGGCGGGATACTGGACTCGCCACAGTTCCTTGCCGGTGCGCGGATCATAAGCATAAGCCGCTTTGGCGCCGGCGCTCAGCATCTGATGCTTGCCGTCGACGGTCACAATCAATGGAGTGCTGTGGGCTTTGCGCAGGTCACCATCTCGCGCCATTTGTCCGGGAACATCTTCATCGTTCCATGCCACTGACCGGTCGGTTTTCCATACGTTCTTACCCGTCATTTTATCGAGCGCGACATGATATTGGACATCGACGCCGTCCATGGTCAGTATCAGAAGGTTCTCAAACAGGATCAGCGAGGAGGCGGGCCCGCGATAATGGCGGCAAGGCAGATCGGTTCGTTTCCACAGGACTTTGAATGTGCGGGTATCCATGCATGCCGTGCCGTAACTGCCGAAATGAATGTAAACCCGACCGGGCTCGATGGTGGGCGAGGGCGTGCCATAACAGTTGACCGTGTTGCCCAGCGGTTCCGGGGAGGCGGATTCAAACAGTCTTTCGTTGAACAAAATCCGGCCGGTTTTCTCATCCAGGCAGATGGCGAAAAATTCGCGGCCATCCACCGTTGCGGTGGTCAGCCACACCTGCCCCCCCATGACCACGGGGGTTGACCACCCGCGATGGGGAATCTCGGTTTTCCATTGGACATTTTCCGCCTCGCTCCAACGGAGCGGAATTCCGATGGGTTTCGATTCGCCAGGCGCCGAGGCATATCCATTTCCCCAAGGCCCCCGAAACTCCGGCCAGTCGGCGTGAACCATCGAGAAGGCTCCGCAGGCAAGGAGCAGCAGCCACACGATGGGTTGAATTCGATGTCTCCAGGAAATTAAGCTTCTGCGAGCGCCATCCAGTCGGTGATTCTCATGATGCATGGGCCTACGCTGCCTTGGCGGCGAAGACCTGTCAATCGCGCGTGCAGGAGAACGATACCGGGATCGCGATTCTAATGGGTTCCGCAACAACCGACGCATGCGGAGGCGGCGCTCATTTTCTCGGGATCTGGTGGAAAACTTTGGACCAATTCCTGAGCGGTTTCCTTGAGTTGACGGATTTTGTCGATTCCGATCGTCTTTTGATCGAAATCAAGACACGCCGCATCCAGTTGATCGAATTCGGCGGGTGGGATGGATTGTTGGGCCGTGGGATAGAGGATATGGTCTTCCTTTTGGATATGAGCGCGGAGCAAGGGGATGAAACTCGCGCCGTGGTGGATGATCTGGTTTGTCTCCTCCGTCGAACAGGGGCCGGAGGCCCCCCCGATATCAGCCAGAACTCCGACGTGGTTGCGTCCTTCCTCATGTTCCGCGAGCATAACGGCGATCGGCCCGTATTCCTTGGGGAAACCGCATTGATTCATTTTGACAAACAATCGGTCTTCTTCTTTGCCATGGTGGCACTGGTCGGCAAACTGCCTGAAGAAGGTCGCAAATTGTGTCACGGTATTGCGGGAAGCTGCCTGGCCGGACTTCAGGCGGTCAATATAGGTTTCGAGAGCTCCGAGCACCTGCTCGATTAGCCGGTGTTCATCCATCATGTTCTTAATGCTGTTGTTCATGGTTACGGTCCTTTCAATGTTGGCCGCAACCTAGGACATGTGGAGCAGAAATTCTTTGATACAGGTCAAGAGATGACATCCCTGGTTTGGGGAGCTTCAGGCATCAGCAGGGCGGCCCCGGCTGCCGCAGCCAGGAGAAAGCTGGCGAGAAACAGGGCAGGCCGGAAATCGCCGACTTGGGCGAATATGCCGAAAAAGACCGTTCCGAAGGCGGCGGCCACGCGTCCGATATTGAAGCTGAATCCGGCGCCGGTTGTTCGCAGCAGGGTGGGAAAGAGGGGGGGAAGATACATGGTAAAGAGTCCAAAAACACCCGAAAAAAAGCCGACCCACGGCATCCACCAGAGCAGTTGGGTATGATCGCGCGGGACCCAATAGGCTCCGGCCATGCTCAGGAAAAAGCAGGCGAACAAAAGCGATATGGCCCGGCGATATCCGGCGCGCAAGGCCAGCCAGCCGGCAAAAAAATTGCCGGCTATGGACGAGGCAATGACAAGAAAGAAGACCGCGCTGACCAGGCGTTCTCGATCGGCAGGGATCCAGGAGGCGAGGGCGGGCAGGTTCCGAAGGTGTTGTTGGTTCCAAAATAGAAAGGCCCACCACGCGGTTAAGGAGAGGGCGCACAGCAAAACGGCTCTCAGCGTCAAGGAACGGACAGGCCCGCGGAAGAGTTCCGTCCAGCCGGGTGAAGATTTCGGGTCACGGGCGCGCGCCTCCTGCCATTCTGTGGGTTCGGGGACGGATCGCCGGATCCAGAAGACGATCAGGGCCGGGAGGATTCCGACGAGAAAGACATATCGCGGATTAGCATCCGCCATGAGGAAGACCGCCAGGCAAGCGAGCAGGATTCCCAGATTGACGCCTGTTTGCAGAACAGCCGCAATCCAAGGCCGCCAGGATTTGGGCCAGGTCTCGGAGAGCAACGAGGCGCCCACGGCCCATTCACCTCCGATTCCCAACGCCGCTAGAAAGCGAAAAATCAGGAGATGCCACCAGGTTTGGGCAAAACAAGAGAGCCCGGTGAACAGCGCATAAGTCAGGATGGTCAAGCTCAGGGCCCAGCTGCGGCCAAAGCGATCCCCGATCCGGCCAAAAAATCCGCCACCTAACGCCCATCCAAGCAGAAACGCCGCCTGGATCCAGGCGCTGGTGCGTTTGACCATCGGATCGGCCGGGCTGCTGACTTGCAGGAGCTGGGCCACAAAAGGAGCGGCGACCAGTGTGTAGAGATGCATGTCCAGGCCGTCAAACAACCAGCCCAACCACGCTGCAGTTCCCGATTTCCACTGGCCAGAGGTAATGTCGCGAAGACGCGGGCCAGGACTGGAAGCGTCTTTTGGGTTTGTGGAGGAGATCATCCGTTCCGGTTCTAACAGAAACGGAGGGAGATTCAATGCTGAGCACGACTCAACATACGCCGGTAAACTTCCTCAACCTGCCGGCTCATTCTTTGGACGGTGTATTGTTCCCGGACGGCGTGGCGGCCTGCGCTGGCGAGCTGTCGGGCCCGATCGGGATGAGTGAGAAGTTTCACCAGGGCCTCGTCCAAGGCCTGTGGACGGTCCGGGTCGTACAAGAGGCCGCCTCCGGTCGTTTCGATCACCTCGGGAAACGCTCCCACCCGGGGTTGCACCAGGGGAATTCCCGCCGCCAAGGCTTCGATCTGAAACGCGCCGAACGCTTCTCCTCGAGGGATGGGAACCGAGAGTACTGAGAGCTGTCGCAGCCACGCTCGCCGTTGGCTGGGCTCATAGGCCAGAGAAAACTCGACGTCATGGGCCAGATTCAACTCGCTGAGACGTTGTTTGAGTCTGTTGAGGAACGGACGGTCATCCGGTGTGAATCCTCCCATGGCTTTCAGCTTCAGATCATGCAACCGCGGATGCTGTTTTAAACGGATGAATGCATCGACCAGTATCCCGAGGCCAAGAGACTCGCACATTCGAGACAAGTAGCCAAGGACAGGAGGATTGAAAAGGAGGGGAGCCGGGGGATCCGGATCCGGATCAATTCCGATCGGAATGACCTCAATCCGGTCGGATTTTAACTTCAAACGATCCTCCATCAGACGGGCATAATAGCGGCTGGGGGCAATGAAACCATTGGCATCCAAGGCTCGTTCAGACATCAGCCGCCAAGTGGCCGCGGCGCCATGAGGCGACTGGGCGTCGATCCATTGGTCTTCATCCTGGAGCGAGCAAACGACGACACAATTCAGTCTTTGCTTTAATTGGCGCGCCAAGCCAAGGAGCAAGCCGTTGGAGAGATGGACAATGTCGGGCTTGCCTTCTTTCTCGAGCCATTGAACCAAGGTGTCGAGCTCGGATGCCTGCTGGCCTGATTCGCCTCGGAGCATCGATATCGTCATGTCCTCCAATCCTCGGGCGCGGGTTGAACCAGCCCGTTTGGCCGCCCACTTCAGCAAGAAAGGCGAATCCAGCCAGGCGAGCATGGACTGAGGAAAACGCTTCAGCCAGGGATAAAGTTGCTCGAGATAGATCCGTATGGCGCCATAGAACACGGGCGTCGGGGCAGGCGATGTGACTTCGGGATCGGAGGTTGCCGGCAGATAAAGGGGGAGAGAGATCGCATCGACGCCCTGAACTCGCAGGGCCTTAATCAACGCCAGATCCCGCAGGCAATTCTGACAATAAAAAGAACCTCCGGATCCGGGGACCAGATAAATGACTTTCATTTTTTCAAGCCAAACGCGAAGACCCGGCCATCCTCGGCAGCTATAATCACCCGCGAATCCGCTATCGCGGGTGAGGTTGAGATCGGCGAACCCGCTTCGTAGTTCCACACCAAAGAGCCATCCTTCAGATTAACCAGATAGATTCGCCCATCATTCGAACCGAAGACAACCTTGTCATTGCAGATTACGGGTGAACTGTCCACATCCCCGCGGGTTCGAAACTTCCAAAGACCCTTGCCGCTCGCGCGATCAATGCAATGCAGAAAACCGTCGCGTCCTCCTATCACCACTCGGTCCGCACCCAGGGCGGGCGAGGAGAAGAATGGCGAACCCCCATCGTTCTCGCCGTAGCTCCAGAGGACGGTCTTTTTCTGGAGGTCAACGCATAGAACCTTATTGCCGTAATGCCCAAAAAACGCCAGTTGACCCGCGATTGCGGCTGATCCGGCGATATAGGATCCGGCCTCAACCTGGCCCAAGTCTGCGCCGGTCTTTCCATCCACGATATGCAGGAGACCGTCGCACCCGCCGAATACCAACCGATTGTCTGAAACCGCCGGCGTTCCGTTGATGTAATTCTGCGTGTCAAAGGTCCATCGGGGTTTCCCTGTCGCGAGATCGAGGCAATGAACTTTGTTGTCGTAACTGCCAAAAACAATCGCTGGCCCCGTTCCTTCCGCGCCAGGAAGCCAGTTGGCTGAACCCAGGATCTGTCCGGAGTTGGTGTATTGCCATTTTAAGGTGCCCTGTCGCGGATCGAGGGCATAAAAAGTCCCCTTCGCGTTGCCGATCAGAAGTAGTCCGCCTGCATGCAAAGGCGAAGCCTCTACTCCGTCATCGGTTTTAAATTCCCAGATCTTTTTTCCGTCCGCCACACTTAAGCACCGGACCATGCCTCCCGCCGACCCTAGGTATACACGATTACTGACAACGATAGGAGACGATTTCTGGCCATCTTCACCCTTAAAGGTCCATAATAGAGCCGGTGAGTCTGGGAGTCTTTGCGAGGTAAAACCAGCAAGGTTGGCATCTTTTCTGTAGATGGCCCAGTCATTGGCTGCCGCTTCTGCCGACACGGACAGGGCCATATAAATGACCACTGTTAACAGACTGTGAAATGATCTTACCCGTCTAATGGGATCTGGACTGCAGCGAGACTTCAGAGATCGGCTGAGTCCGAGGGACCAGCCGCAGTGCCGAAGTACATCTTGAAATAGCGATTGCCAGCGGCGGGTAGGGGCTCCGCTCCATACCCGCGCCCCGATTCGTGCCAGAAGCGTCGGTGTAGTGTTATTCGCGGAATAGATTTGTTTATGGCTCCGAATTCCGTCTGTGGGCGGTGGAAGTGTCAATGTCATATTGCGTCACCTGCCATTAGATAATGTCGAAACCCCCTCGCGTCAACGGCCTCTTTCCAGACAAAAAAAAACGCGGGCCGAAGCCCGCGCTTTGACAAAGATTAAACGAGCAATCAATGTTTGGAGGAAAACTTACGCCGCAGGAAGGCGATGAGCCCGGTAATGCCAGCCAGTAATCCATACTGAATTACCGTCGGCTCCGGAACCACTGCAGTCACTTTAGCGCTGAAATTAGCCACGGTCTCAGGGAGAGTCTTGGTGCCCCATACCCCACCTGCCTTCTCCCAGAAATCGTTGTAGCTGGAACCGACTGTCGGCGGATCATAAAGGAGCAATCCCATGTCTTCATTCAGTTGCACCCCGGTAAACTGAACCGTCCACGTAAACGAATCTGGAACGTTTACGTCAAGACCATCTAAGGTGACCGTGTTGTAGCCGGATTTGATGGAGAACTGACCGCTATCATACAGAACGTTACCGGGCGAACCTTCAATGCCAGTATTATCATATAACTTGACTTGGAGTTTCTCATCACCGCTGATACCGTGAGATGTCCAATACTCGAACTTGAACTGGGTGACGAGACGCTCGATACCATCAATCAACCGGATCTGGTCGCCAAACTCATTTGTCGATCCGAAGTACTGAGCCAAGTAGTTGGTGGTGTTATCATAAACCACCGTTGCCATCGTACTTACTGCCATGGACGAGGCCGCCACAAGAACCGCAACGAATCCAATCAATCGTTTCATATTTAATATTCCTTGTGGAAATGATTCAAAAATAGCCGATTTGCACCGCTCGTTAATCTTTTACTTTCGTGAGTTAATTTCTAAGGTTTGTATCCGGTCAAGTCAAGTGCATAATTGTTTTTTTTTGAACATTTTTTATGTCGGCCATTTCAGGCTTCCATTATAGAATCTCCTTCCAGCAGATGCCTTTGTAAAAAGGTTCTCTCAGCACTGTCCGGCAGGATTTCATGGGGAGGTTGCCGACATTGACTTTAACGATGTTTTTCAGGCATTTCCTGAATGAAATTTAAAGATCGCCCCTGCACGAATCGACGGTTTTATTCCGGACAGCACTGGGGGGATCCTAAAGATTCGATGGATTGGGATTCCGTAACTGATCCTGAGGGGAAGCGTCGGAATCGATCGATTGGGGATGAATGAACTCCGCATTTTGTTTCTGCAAATAGGCTTCCAGGCGATCGAGAAAAGCGCATTGGGCGGCTTTTAGCTTTCGGCGGGCCTCTGGAATGGGCATGAACCGGGCCAGATCGATTTCGGGGAACTCGCGAATTCTGCGGGAACCTGGGGGCCATTCAAGTCGGAAAGTATTGCAGCGAAATTCATTGGGAGGGTTTTCCTCTCCGTGCAACGCCCAGCCATGGACGATCTTGCCGCTTTTTTGGCGAATAGTACCGAGTTCGATCAGCATGCCTCGGGCTTCAAGGCCGACCTCCTCCATGAACTCGCGTTTGGCGGTTTGGAGAAGGTCCTCTCCAGGTTGGATTTCGCCTTTGGGGATGCTCCAATGATCTTCGTCTTTTCCGGAGGAGAAAGGGCCACCGGGGTGAACCAGGAGGACCTCCAATTGTTCTGATCGGTATCGATACATCAACAGGCCGGCGCTGATTTTATTTCGCATGCAATGATGTCGCTCTCAGCCGCCGCTTTCGTTGGTCTTCCTGAAGACGTCGGGTGTCTTGGCAGGAGTTGGGCGGTCTTGGCGATCCTGCGAATCACCTGATGTCATGCTGGGACGTCCCTGAACCCCCAGGGCACCCTTAACGCCGAAGCATTCCCGGGGGTGGAACCCCCATTTTTCCCATCATTTTCTGGAACTTGCCCAGGCGTTTCATCATCTGCTGCATCTGGTTGAACCGATTCAACATATTGTTCAGTTCAGCCACAGTCACCCCGCTGCCTTTCGCGATGCGCAATCGACGGCGGGCATTCAGGATCTGGGGATTACGCCGTTCCTGGTGCGTCATGGCGCAGATCATGGCCTCCATATGCCGAAAATCCTTCTCGCTCTTGCTCAGATCCGCTCCCTTGATCATGTCCGTTCCCCCGGGCAGCAATCGAACGATGTTTTCCAAGGAACCGAGTTTCTTCATCTGTCGCAATTGATCAAGAAAATCCTCCAGGGTGAAGAGCCCTTTGCGCATTTTTTCCTCCATGCGGCGGGCATCGTCCAGATCGACGGCCTCGGCGGCCTTCTCGACCAAGCTGACGACATCACCCATGCCCAGGATCCGCGAAGCCATGCGTTCGGGGTGGAAGGGCTCGAAATCATCCAATTTCTCTCCGATACCGGCGAACTTGATCGGCTTGCCGGTGACTGTTTTCAGGCTTAAGGCGGCGCCGCCTCTGGCATCGCCGTCCAGTTTGGTCAGGATGGCGCCGGTGATATTGAGGGCCTGGTCGAAGTGGGTGGCGACGTTGACGGCCTCCTGGCCTGTGGCGGCGTCAAGCACGAGCAGGATTTCCTCGGGGTGAACCAAGTCCCGGAGGCGCACCAACTCCTGAACCAGCGGTTCGTCGATCTGGAGCCGGCCTGCGGTGTCGAAGATCAAGGTGTTCCGTTGGTTTGTTCGGGCGTAATCCAAGGCCTCTCGAGCGATGCGTAACACGTCGGTTTCGCCCTTGCGCACCCAGACGGGCAACTCGATCTGGCGTCCCAGGGTCTCGAGCTGGTCCATGGCTGCGGGACGATACACGTCGGCAGCGACCAGTAATGGCGTGCGTCCCTGCTTCTGGAGCAGCCTCGCCAGCTTGCCGCTGGATGTCGTCTTGCCGGACCCGTGCAATCCCACCATCAGGATGCAGCAAGGATCCTGGGTGGTCTGGATCGCCGCGTTCTGCGATCCCAGTAACGCGACCAGTTCGTCGTGAATGATCTTGATGACCTGTTGCCCGGGTTGGATGCTCTGAATGACCTCCTGCCCAATGGCTTTCTGGCGAACACCCTCGATGAAATCCCTGGCAACCTTGAAGTTCACATCCGCGTCCAAAAGGGCAAGGCGGACTTCCCTCAGCGAATCACTGATGTTGGAATCCGAGATCTTGCCCAGCCCGCGGAGATTGCGGAAAACGTTCTGCAGCTTGCTGCTCAGCGCGTCAAACATGTTTTCAGGTTATTCGAATAACCCCGGGTTGACAAGCGTCCGCGTGTTTGGCTAAATGTGCGCTCCGTGACCGAACGGGTGGTAGGATACTCAAGCGGTCAACGAGGGCAGACTGTAAATCTGCTGGCTCCGGCCTACGAAGGTTCGAATCCTTCTCCTACCACCATCTTTCTTGTGCTCCAACATTTCCTATCTCCTTCCCGGATGGTTGTAAACGGCCATGCTTCGCTTGAATGATGTGAACCGTTATTGGGTATCGGCGATTCAATCCAAGGCGGCAAAGAACCGGTGCGGCGCAAAGGGATGTTGGCCTCGAACACCCTGAAGGGCATACACCCTGTCGTTGGACAGCCGCAATCGGTTCGGTGTCCCAGCTTTAGCCGGTCCGAAAGCTCCGACCCTCTGAAAACAAGACTTCGAACCACGGATTTCGGAGATCCGTGATTTTGGATTACGGGGCCGGGATCGTGATATCAATGTCTTTGACCGGTCCCAGCGTGGAGAGTTTTTGGTCGAATTGATCGGCTTTGCCCAGGACGAGGACGGCGAGTTGGTCGGGCTGCAAATGCTTGCGGGCGACACGCAGAATGTCGGCGCGTGTGACCTTATCGATGTTGTCACGGTAGCGCTGCAGGTAATCTCGCGGATACCCGTAATACTCGTAGGTGATCAGACGTTGAATGATCTTGCCCGTGGAATCGAATTCGAAGGCGAATCCCTTGAGGATTCCGTCCTTGGCCCGGGCCAGTTCGTCTTCGTCAACCTCGGCTTCTCGGAGGCGCTGGATTTCCTGTCGGATGGCCCCGAGGATCTTGGTTGTGTTTTCAGACTTCGTGCGACCACTGGCGACGAAAAGGCCGGGACGGTCCCAGCCCGCACTCCAGGATGAACTGACGGTGTAGGCCAAGCCTTGCTCGGTGCGGACGTGGATGAACAGGCGCGAAGCGAAGCCTCCTCCGAGAATCCGGTTCATCAGGTTCAGCGCATAGAAATCGGGGTCCTTGCGTTGTCCGCCCAGGTGGCCGAGCACCACGGTGGACTGGTTGACATCCTCTTTGTTGATGAGGTAGTAGCCGGCCCGTTCCTGGGCGGCAGCATCCACCGGGGGGATGGTAGGTTTCGGCTTGCCCCCCCGAGCCCAGCCCGCAAAGGCCTTTTCAATCCTGCTTTTCATTTCGCCGGCGGAGAAGTCGCCCCACACGGCCAGGATCACGTTTTCAGGCTGGAAAAAGTCGCGATGGAACTTGACGAAGTCCTCCCGCGCGATGGCGTTGAGGGTGGCATATTCGGGTTGCCGGGCATAGGGACTGTTTTTGCCGTAGATTACGCGGTCGAACTCGCGATAGGCGATGCCGCCGGGATCGTCGTTGCGCCGGGCGATGGCGTCACGTTGGGCAATCTTCGCCAGTTCGATCTTGTCCTCCGGGAACGCCGGATGTTGCAGGACATCAGCCAGGATGTTCAGTCCGGTCTCGATATCTTCCTTCAAGACAGAGACCAATGCCCCGCCTGAATCTTCACTGATCCAGGTTTCAACGGAGGCGCCCAATTGATCCAATTCGTCATCGAGTTGGTCTCCATTGCGGGTGGGGGTGCCGCCGGTTCTCATGACGCTGCCGACCATGGAGGCCAGGCCGGCCTGATCCGAGGGCTCCCACCGGCTGCCCACGCGGATGAGCGCGGTGAGATTGATCAACGGCAACTCGTGATCTTCCAGGATATGGAGGACCATCCCGTTGGGAAGTTCCACCCGCTCGGGTTCGGGCACCTGGATGGAATTCAGAGGCGGAAGCTTCAGGTCTTTGTGAGAGGAGACGGGTTCAACGGCGGTGGCGGCCAGGGCGAAGACAAGGAATGGACCCAGTCCGACCAGACGCAAAAAGGAGGAGGGGCACATAGGCTTATTCGGATGGAGCGAGGTTGATGTCGGCCGTTTCAATCGGTTCGATGATGCCAATGGTTCGGTTCTTTTCGGTAAAGGTGGCCTTGGCCACGCGTTGGATATCTTCTGGAGTGACCGCATTGATCTTGTCGAGCTGTCGGAACAGATTGCGCCAATCGCCCGTCAGCCCGTGGTAAGTGGCGAGGTTGGACGCCAAGCCCATGTTGTCGTCCAATTGGCGGATCAGGTTGGCCCGTGCCCGGCGTTTGACTCCATCCAGTTCGGCCTTGCTGACGGGTTCTTTCTGCAGGCGCTCAATCTCCTTCAGGAGGGCTGTTTCGACTTCCGCATTGGAATGGCCGGGGGCGGTAAAGGCATAGAAAAGAAACAGGCCCGGATATTTCTGACCCGGAAAACCGGGAAAACCGCCGATGTCAACCGCCAGTTTCTGGTCGCGGACCAGGTTGCGTTGCAGCCGTGATGACCGGCCTTCGCTCAACAAGCTTCCGAGAGCGTCGTAGACGGCATTATCCGGATGCAGGATGCCCGGCTTGTGAAAGCCCATCAGAATGAGACGCTGGGCTTGAAGCCGCAACGTGAGCCTGCGTTCGCCTTCCTGGGGCGGTTCCTCGGTGCGAACGGGATCAGGTTTGGGTCTGGCTGGCAGGCGCGCGAAATACGCCTCCGCAAGTTCCCGGATGCGTTTCGGATCCACGTCACCCACCACGGCGGCTGTCAGGTTGCTGGGGACATAGTGTTTGTTGAAAAACGCCTCGGCATCCTCCCGCCTGATATGGACCAGGTCGCTCATATGGCCGATCGTGGGTTCCCCGTAAGGATGGGCCTTGTAGGCAACCGACAAATAATCCTCGATCAGTTTGCCAATCGGATTGCTCTCGGTCCGCATCCGGCGTTCCTCCATGACGACATCGCGCTCGCGATAGAATTCGCGCAGCACTGGATCCCGGAATCGCTCGGATTCGAGGTAAAACCAGAGTTCGGCCGCATTCGAGGGCAGGCTGAAGAAATAGTCGGTGCGATCGGTTGCGGTGGAGGCGTTCAGACCGCGTCCACCGGCCCGCTCGATGATGTCGCCGAACTCATTTTTCACGACATACTTGGCGGCCTCCTGTTGGGCCGATTGAAATTCAGCCGTCAGTTGTTTCAATCGTTCCGGGTTGGCTTGGTCGCCTTTCCGCCGTTCCTGCTGGAGCATCGCAAATGCCTGGTCGATCTTCGCCATGGCGATTTTTTCGGCCTGAGCATCCCGGGTGCCGATCGTTTGGGTTCCCTTGAACGCCATATGTTCGAAGATGTGAGCCAGCCCAGTGATTCCCTTGGTTTCCTGGGCGGATCCCACATCCGCATAGGTGTAAAATGAGGCCACCGGCGCTTGGGGGCGGGCCAGGACCAGGAACTTGAGTCCGTTGCCCAGGGTGAACTCCTGAATTCGCGATTGGATCTCCCCGAACTCGGCCTGCGCCGCAATCCCGAGATTGATCCAAAAGCCTAAGACCATGGCCCACATCATCGGAGCTCGAAAGAACCCTCTCCGAATCCTGGCCACGTTGACTGCAATCATAGTTTCGCTCATAAACAAACGGCAAGGACCGCTCCATTTAGCGCGGCTGAACCTCAGATCGGCCTGCGGTTTTCCAGCTTCCCGCCAAACCCCCGGTCCGAGGTTGCCCCGCTCAGCCAAACTATCGCGCGGTTTGGCTGGAATACGCTTCATCTGTTCGCAACACATAAGGCAGTGCCAACCGACTCATGCGGTTCTCCGGATAATCCAAGAATTCCGGAAGCTCCCGTTATCTCCAAACACAAGTTCAACTCTAAAGCTTTCACCCTCCTTTTACAAGAGCATCCCAGGGACTACGGGCTTGTCATCCTTCTCCGGACCTGCCGGGTTTTTCCAGAAGACAATCGAATTGACCTTTGGTAGTCTCGGCTCCCAATATGAACCTGGCCACTGCTTTTCAACAGTCAGCTGAGTCTCATGCGGGCAAGACCGCCGTGTTTTGGGGAGAACAGGAGATATCGTACCAGGCCATGCTGGCCGAATCCCGCCGTGTGGCGACACGTCTCCAACGGGACATGGGCATTCGGCCGGGGGACCGAGTGGTGGTCCTGCTGAAGAACTGTCCGGAATTCATCTCGGTGCTTTTTGGCATCTGGCAGGCCGGAGGCATCGCCGTTCCGGTCAACAACTTCCTGAAGCCGCCCGAACTGGGCTACATCCTGGACGACTCGGCCGCCAGCCTGTTGGTGACGGAGCCTGACTTTTGGGAAACCGCCGGCAAACTGCTGCGAACCCACCGGCAAATGCGGATCGTGCTCGTTGACGAGGCGGTATCCGAAGGGCAGGGGAACAATGGGGAACTGTCGCCCGCGGCCCTTTCCGAGAAGGATGTGGCCTTGATCATTTACACCTCCGGCACCACCGGCCGTTCCAAGGGCGCCATGCTGACTCACGGAAACCTCCTCCACAATGTCGATAGCTGCCGGGTCGTGTTGTCGGCGGTCGAGTTCGATCGGTTTGCATTGTTGCTGCCCATGTTCCACAGCTTCATGCTTTGTGTGTGCATCATGCTTCCGCTCATGGTGGGCGGTTCGATTGTGCTCATCAAGTCGCTGCATCCCCTCAAAAACGTTGTTCAGGAGATTCTGATGCGTCACGCGACGATCTTGCCGGCGATTCCGCAGTTCTTCCGAACCATGGTCGACGCGCCGCTGCCCGAATTACCGCTGCGCCTCTGCGTCAGCGGCGCCGCCCCGCTCCCGGTCAAGGTGCTCAAAGATTTCAACGCCAAGTTTCCCTTTCCTTTACTCGAAGGCTACGGTTTGAGCGAAGCCAGCCCCGTCGTCAGTCTGAACCCGATCCGGGGTCCTTGGAAGATCGGCTCGATCGGAGTGCCGATTCCGAATGTCGAGGTCAGCATCCAGAATGATTCCGGTGAGTTTTTGTCGGACGGCCAGGTTGGCGAAGTGTGCGTGCGGGGAGGCAACGTCATGCAAGGTTATTGGAATCAGCCCGAGGCAACAGCCAGCGCATTACGAAATGGCTGGCTGCTGACCGGCGATGTCGGATACCGCGATTCGGACGGCTATCTCTACATCACCGACCGCAAGAAAGATATGATCCTGGTCAACGGGATTAACGTTTATCCCCGTGAGATTGAAGAGGTGATCTATCAGTTTCCCGGCGTCCAGGAGACTGCCGTCGTGGGTGAACCCGACCGGCGCAAGGGCGAACAACCGGTCGCCTTTGTCGTGCCCCGCGATGGAGAACAGGTCCACGAGCACGAATTGCTCCATTTCCTGCGCCAGAACCTGGCCGATTACAAGGTCCCACGACGTGTGCTCTTCCTGACCACTATGCCCCGTAACGAAACCGGCAAAATCCTTAAAACGGCCTTGCGCGCCGGATTCATCTCGCCCAACGGCTAACAACGCCGCGCGGTCTGGATCCGGAATCCCGCTCCCCGGTTGACAGCCCCCGAAATCAACCCGATGATAGCGCCATGGAACTGATCTATCCGCGCAGCCCCCGTGAGGTCATGGCCGGTTGGGTGCACCTCGGACGGTTTGTCGATAAAATCCGGCTTCATCTCGCCGGCCAACTTCACCCCGATTACCAGAATAATTTCACCAAAGGCTTCGATGCCCTCTGGCTCCAGGCCGCCGGCTTGACCGCCGAACATTTCATTGACGTCGTCCGCCAAACCCTCACCGATGGTCAGGTGGTGGATTGGGTCCGGATTAATATCAAGAAAACCGACGCCGAAAAGGCCCTGTTCCGGGATACACTACTGAACTACGGCCGTCAGGACGATGATCACCGGGCCCGGTTGAAGCAGCGCAAGGAAGAGGCCCGCTTGGGATACCGCGACGATATCCAGACCTTTGTCGATCTGATCGATGCCGACGAAAAACGATTGCCCGATCCCAAGGCTTCTTCCATGGTCATCAATATCCCCTTGCCCAATTTCGCCAAGGGTAAATACGCGGAACAATGAGTCCATGAAGGCCCTGGTTTTAGGACTGTTATTGGCCTTGGGGTTCGGCATGGGTATTTGGCCATGTTCGGCTGCCGCCTCCCGCCAACAACCCCTGACCTGGCGGCTCAAGGAAGATCGCGTGGACGCCCGGATTGACGGCTGGCCCCTGGACCGTTTTCTCGAACACCTCGTTCGGGCGACCGGATGGAAGGTCTACCTCGAGCCCGATACCGAACACACTGTCGGGGCCACCTTCACCAACCTGCCGGCCTCCGAGGCCCTTCGTCGCTTGCTCGGCACGATCAACTACGCGTTGCTCCCGCAGACCAACGGCCCGGCCAAGTTCTTCGTGTTCCGCACCTCGGTTCAGGAAGCCACCCGCCTGATCCAACCTCTGCCCCTTTCGCTCCAAGTCGAGGGCCTCGCCGAAAAGGGGCGTCTCGATAACGAACTCCTCGTCAGCCTCAAACCCGGCAGCAAGACCACGATCGATAAACTCGCCCGCGAACTCGGCGCAAAAATCATCGGGCGCGCCGACAGTCTGAATACCTACCGTTTGGAGTTCGATGACGCCGCCGCCGCCGATGCCGCCCGAACCGCCTTGGAATCCAGTCCCGATGTCGCCGAAGTTGGCAACAACTACCAGATGTCCCCCCCGACCCGCACCGATTCCATCCCGCTGAGCTCGGGTTTCCCCCTGAACCTGAAGCCCGCAAAGACCGGAGATCATGTCGTGGTCGGATTGATCGATACCGCCGTCCAAACCCAAGGCTCGCCGGCCAACGCGTTCCTGTTGCCCGCCATTTCAGTGGCAGGCATCGCCGAAACCCCGACGGCCCAGCCCACCCACGGCACCTCGATGGCCGAGACCATCCTCCGCGGGCTTTCCCAGCTTTCGCCGGGCACAGCGGAAACGCCCGTCAAGATTCTCCCGGTCGATGTCTACGGCGATACCCCCACCACATCAACCTTCGAGGTCGCCAAAGGCATCGCCGCCGCCGTCCAATCCGGTGCAACCGTCATCAACCTCAGCCTCGGGGGCGAAGGCGACAGCGATTTCCTTCACCAGGTCATCCAAGAATCCCATAAACAAGGCGTGGTTTTCCTGGCTGGCGCCGGAAACGATGCCAGCACTCAAACTTACTACCCGGCCGCTTATCCCGAGGTTGTCGCGGTTACCGCGGGCGATCGCCGCGGTAATCTGGCTTCCTACGCCAACCACGGAAGCTTCGTGGATGTCATCGCTCCCGGCACCAGCCTCGTTGAGTTCAAGGACCAGACCTACCTGATCACCGGCACCTCAGCCGCCACAGCCTATCTGTCCGGTGTGGCTTCCGGCCTGGCCTCGGACAAGACCAAGACCGCAGCCCAGGTCGAGCAGCAGATCCGGACTACTTTTTCCACCAAAACCCCGAGCCCCTGACGAATCGGGCATCAGGCCCTCCAGGGGAATATCCTCGATCGAGAGCACTCGGCCCTGAACCCTTTGTCATCTCTGAACCGGCGTCGGAATCGGTATCGGAACCAGGGTCGGGATCGGAGTCGGTATCGGGATCGGGGTCGGTATCGGAATCGGGGTCGGTATCGGAATCGGAAATGAAATCGCATTGGCTGCCGGTAGGGTCTCCACCCGATATTCGCGCTCCGATTCGTTCCAGAAGTGTCGCTGAAGTGCTTGAAGAGGGTGTTATTCACGAGGACCCGGGTGAGGATCGAGTGGGTTGGCACGATCCCGATACCGATACCAACCCCGATACCGATGGGAACCGCCGAAGTCTATCCACGCCGAAAATCTCTGTCTTGACCTTGTTGCGGAAGGGCCTAACTTGGCTCTGGCACTGGGGGCGTACTGGTTTCGACTGAATGGGTGCGTCAGCAGCGGCATGTCGAGGATGGTTCGTTGGCCTCGTTAATCATCGGACCAAACATTAAGTGCTAACGAAGAATTAGCTCTCGCGGCCTAAGTCCGCGACGTCCGGCCCTGGACACCTGCTAAGGGGACCGGGCGACTATAGCAGGAGTAGGCTGCAACCGGGGACAGCGCGGCAGTGGCCGAAACTATTTCATGCTGACTAAGCGGCGGGATTCGAGTCAGAACGTTATTCCGTCGCTGAAACTCTCTTCTGACTAAACATGTAGTCGTGGCTGGTTTACCGGTTCAGGACGCGGGTTCAACTCCCGCCGCCTCCACCAGCCTTCGCCCGGGCATAGCGAGGGAGAAGGCGGGCGACCATTACGATCTGGACACGAGCATCGGCTCGGCTAGCCAGGAAGGCACTATGGCATTTTATTACGTCTATCTACTCCAAAGCGAAGATCGGCAGCATCATTACACCGGTTCCACATCCGACCTTCACAAGCGCCTTCGTAAACACAACGACGGATCGGGCGTTTGCCAGGAATCATCTCTGATGCTGGCAGCTTCTTATTCAACCACAGAAGCAGGAGGAACATCACCGCAAGGTGACGTTTCAGGACGAGTTCCGGAAATTCCTGGAGCGATACAAGGTCGCGTATGACGAACGGTATGTGTGGGATTGAAGTCATGACGATGCGTGCAGCCATATCGGTCCGGCGAGTGTTGGCAGGGCGTGAAAAGGAATTGCGGCCGATGCAATTGGTGGACCGCGTTCTGCCCCTTCAGGGCGGAGGCGATCGGTATGGGCCGGGTTCCCAGGGCGTTGCCCTGGGCTGGAGAGTCGTTGCGCCTTTGGCGCGAAGCGCAGGCACGCCGCAACCATTTGGCCGACGCAACAACGACATGCTGCAATCTATCTCCCAGCCCGAAGGGCTTCAACTCGTCAGCCCAGGGCAACGCCCTGGGAACTCGTCCGCCCACACATTCATTCGCCCTGAACGGGCGATACCCGATCTGCCTCAATCTCTCGAAAGTGCTGGTTCAACGGGCTGTTCACCACTTCGAACGGCTCCGACAACATTATCGGCGAGGTGGAGGATTTTGACCTACGGCCCAGAGGTGACGGGGAACATCGAGATCCGGAACTTGGTGCATCCGTAGGGGACGAGCGTGATGGGTTGTGTTGGTTTTGATCGATCAGCGGGCTCGAGAGGCAACTGGGGGGCTTTAGGATCGGGAGTCCAAGTGACCTCGATCGCATTCGCCCGCAGTTTCAGCGGCGCCGCCAGCGGCCAATCCCATCGGGGGGGCATTGGGCCGCGTTCAACCGTCAAGCCGGGTTGCTGCACGTCCAAGGCATAGTTCCACTTGGCGGCCGCATCGGGTGTGTTGCCGTCGGCACCGTCCGGGATGGGCAAGGCGAACAGCAGTGGGCCATAGGAGACGGAGGCGTAGGGGGCGTCTTGCGCATTACGGTCGCGGCCTGTGATCACACTTGCAGACATTGGCAGTCGTAAGCGAATCGTGTCACCCGGCACCCAGAGTCGCTCGACACGCACGAAGCCCTTTGCGTCTGGCATTGCATTGAGCGCGGTCCCGTTCACGCTTAGCATGGGATGCTTGCACCAGCCGGGAATACGGAATGTGAGCGGGAATGTTGCCCCGCGCTCCGGCTTTACGCTCATGCTGATCAAGTCGTCGAAGGGGTAATCGGTCCGGCAAACAATCTCGACCGGCACACGGTCGGCGACCAGGGCGGAGACTTTGCAGGGACTGTAGTGTGTGGCGGCCAGGCCGTTTTCATAGGTGGCCATCCAAAGGTGCGAGACATACCACGGCACAATGCGGTTGAGCGCAGCGGTGCAGCACAGCGGGTAATGAGTCCGCTTGTAGGAGTTCCCTTCGGCTTGTGGGCCGTGCGGATGTGGAGGGGACTTATCCACGAACCGGTTGGGACACTGGAAATAGACGTGCGTCTTAAAGTCGCGCGCCACGGTGGCCGGGCCGGCGTTGAAGAAGGCCCTCTCAGCCCGGTCTGCCAAGCGCCCCTGGCCGCTGACCGTCAGCAACGCGATCTGGCTCCATAGGTAGGCGGCCACGTCGCACGTCTCGGTTCCTCGAAATGCGCCGGTTGGGCCGTAATACTCGTCGGCGACGGGTACTCCCGAGGGCTGCATGGCCTCGCGTTCGAGGAGGTCGTGCCACGCGAGGGTTGCATCGAGAAACTCGCGATTGCCCGTCCACAGGTAACCCAGCGCCCACGGGGTTGTGCTTTCGAGGAAATGCACGACATGATCTTTCTTCTCGGCGCTCGGTTTTTCGTCGGGCCGCTGCCGGTAGCGGTTCCAGGAGGTCCCGCCGGGATTCATGCCGCCGCCGTCCTTCGAGAAAAGCGCCGTGAGCGCCGCGGCGATCTCCGGGTTTCCCGTCCACGTGTAAGTGTCAAACGCCGGCCAGGGATTGGACATGGCCCATCCGAGCCGCAGCCAATCGCGGTCGCCGCTGTAACTCGATTCCAGCGTCCGCAGCACGCGTAGATCCCGGGAAGCATCGTAGTAGCCTGCCAGGGCACGTCCCAAAAGACCATTCGCCCACATCGGCCACGCTTCGCTGACGATGCTTCCTTGGCGGTCCTCGGGTTTGTTTCGGTTGAGCCACCACAGAAACAGGATGGCGTCGGAGTTCATGTTGGTCACAACGACATCGAGGCGCCGCTTCGCTTGTTGAATGAGGGTTTCGTCCCGCAGCATGTAGCCCAGGCGCACGAGGCCGTCGAACCAGTAACCCCCGCCTTCATACGGCCATCCGCCCTTGGGCCAGTCGAGGCGCTCACCGGTCATTTTGTGGTCGGGCGACCAGGCTCGCTTGAACTCGGCGTCATACTCGTCCATGTGGCCGGTGAAACCGTCCCGGGCCGCCAGGCACCAGTCGCGCAGCCAGCCTGCGGGTTCGACTGCACCGGCAGGCAGCGGAATGAACGCTCGACGGGTTGTCGACTCGAAAGGCCGCGCGTAGTTGACCTGGGCTGGCGCGGCTGGGGCTGCTGACAGATCGGCTGGCCACGCGCACAACGCTGCCATCGAGCCGAATGTAATGAGTGCCGAGTTCAGATAGGAGGTCTTCATTTCCATCTCTTTTACTTTGCGTGGCCCTGGCAGCAAGCCCCAATCGCCGTCGAGTGTAGTGCCGGCCCACTGTCGCCTAAGCAAGTGTCATGGGGAGAAATAGATCCGTAAAAAACAGCTCCCTATTGAGCCGTCACGGCCGTTTTTAAGGCCTGTTATTTGACTGTAATAGACCGGACACGCCGGGAGGATTTGGGTAGTGCATGCGCCAACCAATCACTGCTTTTGTCCCGCAAACAAAGCGAGATGGTGGAGTCTGCTGGCGACGGCGTGTGGTCGTGACAGGAAGAACCGGTGGCATACGGGCAAAAAAGGGGCATGAAAACAGGCGCTGAGGCCTATTAATGAACTGATTATTTACGCATCCATCTGCCATGAAATCAGTTGTCTTGGCGACAGTTGGCTATGTTGTCCACAAAGTTACCGAAGAAATCCCTGAGGCCCGTGCGGTCTTGAGAATCGGGGGCGAAACTCAAGTGTAATGAAATAAAAAAATAATAATACAATAATAAAATAATAATCAATATTGATAATAATAAATAAATCTACCTTGGCAATCGCATCAGGATTAAGTAGGCTACAGCTCATGATCACGCCCGTATCGTCCCCGTCTACAACTCGCCGCTTTCACGTCTGTTTGGGAGAAACACCTTATGTCTGAGCACACTCATGTTCCCCAGTGCCATGCTCGATGTTGTCCTTGTGGCGATGCTGAGCTCGGCGAAATCGACGGCATCTCGCGCCGCAGTTTTTTGGGCGGCGTCGCGCTTGGCGGTATTGCGCTCACCTGGATGTCCTGGGCTGAGGCAGCCGGGGCGGAAAACCAGTTGCCGGGCCCGGCCGCCCGAAAGCCGATCGTGGTCAAGCCAGTCTTGACGTATGCCGTGCCGCAGCGCGCGCGGCAGACCAGCTGGCGTTCGTGGGGTGGCATTCAGACCGAGCAGGACGCCAAAGCGGAAACGGCGCGCATCGAGGAGGAGGTGAAGCAGGTGCAGGCGATGGCCGACTTTCCACTCCAATTCCTCCCCGTAACGGCCATCCGGGACGCAAAACAACTGGAGGGAGCCAACGATCTGGCCAGCGCCGACGTTGTCCTGCTGTATGCGGCGGGCGGGCCGGCAGACGTGTTCCAGCGATTTCGCGACCAGGGCAAGGATGTCATCTACTTCGTGCGGCACAAGTCCGGCCCGGTGTCCTTGTGGTATGAGATTGTCAGTCCTATCCACTTGCGGGGGGGGCAGTCGGACCAGCGCGTCACGAAGGCCTTCGACGAGGAGGACGTGGTGGTGGACGACCTGAAGGCTGTGCTCTGGCGGTTGCGGGCGTTGTGCGGTCTGAAGAACACGATGAACAGCCGCATTGTCGCCGTCGGTGGCGCCAGCGGATGGGGACAGCCGAAGGCGCCGGAGTTGGCGAAGGAACGATTCAAACTCGACATCCAACCGCTCTCGTATCCGGAGCTGGGGGAGTTGATCAAAGCGGCCCGAGCCGACCAGGCCGCCGTGGCTTTGGCGCGGAGGCGCGCCGAGGCTTACCTGAAACTGCCCGGCACCTCGTTGGAGACCGACGCCAAGTTCGTCGAGAACGCCATGCTGCTGGACCAGATCTTCCGCGCCATCATGCTCAAGGCCGAGTGCCGCGCGATCACCGTCAACGGTTGCATGGCCACCATCATGCCGATGGCCGAGACCACCGCCTGCTTGACGCTAAGCACGCTCAACGACGACGGCTACCTGGCTTTCTGCGAATCGGATTTCGTCGTCGTTCCGTCCGGCATCCTCCTCTCCAACATCTCCGGCCTCCCGATGTTCTTGAACGATCCGACTTACCCCCATGACGGCGTGATCACATTGGCCCACTGCACCGGCCCCCGGAAGATGGACGGCAAGACCCTCGAACCGGCGCGAATTCTGACACATTTCGAGTCCGACTACGGCGCGGCTCCGAAGGTCGAAATGCGCAAAGGTCAGATGACCACGAACATCCTGCCCGACTTCAAGGCGGAACGGTGGGTGGGCGTGTTGGGTGAGATCGTCGATGCCCCGTTTCTCGACATCTGCCGCGACCAGATCGATGTCCGCTTCACCTGCGACAGCCTGCGGTTGGCCCAACGCATGCCCGGCTTCCACTGGATGACCGGCTATGGTGATTACTCGAAGGAACTCGGCTACGCGCTCAAACGCGTCGGTATCCAGTGGGAATGGCTCACGTAGCGGGCGGCACGAGCCTGCTGCTACGGTTTTCCTGGAAAGCGATGGAGCGGTGTTCGTTCCGACCGTGGAAGGATTGCTTGGCGACAAGCTAACCGCCTTTGCGCTGACACCCACGTAAAGTGTAAGCTTGTCCTTACACTGGCACGATTGCTTTTAATTTCCTTGAATCACAGGAACTTACGAGAACTATTGGGCAATTCGTTGTCGAGCTTCTTTACAGGTCTGCCGGTGACATGCTTCTGGCTGGCTCGATAGTTTTCCTATTCGGGGTGGCCAGGAAAAGGTGATCAAGGTCTTAATGCTGCCTGCTGAATGAATTAGCGTTGGGGAGTATTTCCGTTTTGCGGGCCAATCCCTTTCCGGTAATACGCAGCCGTATTTTGAAAGCTCCCAATCTGTTTGCGGTCAACCCAAACCTCGAAGGGCTGATCGCGCCAGATGAATTTGGGCTGGCGCGGGTTTGATTGGTCAAAACCCAAGGTGAGCGGCCGGCCATCGGCACCGGCCAAGCCATACTCGATCCCTCCGACCGGCAAGTGGAGACCTCTGACGAATGCTGTGGTGGTGTTGCTCACTGTCATGGTGGCGCCTTTGACCATGATGTAAGGCATGGGAATGGGTTGACCTACTTGGAGCGTGAAAGGCCAGACGGGTCCGGTTTTTCCGGCGTCGCGGTAATCCTTCGACAGGCTGGTTTGGCCAGGGAGAGGTTCATATCTTGCAAGGAAATCATCAAACTGCCGGGAGCGATCTGAATAGGCATTCTCGTTTATACACGCGAAGGCAAGGACGTGGAGTCTTCGATGAGCGTATACGAAAACCGCGCGGCAATGGGCGTTGGGTGTGTTTTGGATATATTCCATTGCATAGGCAGGCTGGGTTGCGACCGTGCATTTCTCCTGCTTGATCAAGTGCCCCTTGGAGGATGGAAACAATTGGGATCCTTGGTCCCGGAGGAAATCGTCCACCGCCAGCGACTCAGCCTTTCCCTGTCCCCGAGGGATTCGGACCCGGATTTCGGCATCGGAGGTGAGGAACATCACCCGGCGATTTTGGCTGTCGTCCATTTCTCGAACAGCCCACTTGGCGGGATAGGCGCATGAGAAAAGGCCTTGCTGAGAATCACGGTAGGTCTTCGTGCTTGCCGATATGGTCGGTCGGCTTACGGCTGCGCCGGGGGCGGTTGATCCAGAGGCAGAGTCGGATCGCGCTCCGACATGATCGGCCCCAGGGGCGAGGGCCTGAGTGGCTTCAGTTGAATCAGTTGATGCACTTTTGCTGTATTGGATTAGGAACCACGCGCTCGCGGCCAGGATCAGCAAGCAGATCGACGCACTGGCCAGAATCCGCTTTCGGTTTGCAGCTTTGCGATGCGCCGAGGGCTCAGCCGAGGTATCCTGACGTGCGATAACCGTGCTGCCGCAGACCGGGCAGATCAGGCCTTCTCCAGGGCGTGCGTTCCGGACTGCAAACTCGGCGTGGCACCGTGGACAGGTATGCGCCAATGTCTCCACTCCAGGGAAGTTTTTTGAGGAGTCCCCTGAGGAGTTCGTCGAAGTTAGCGATGGAGCGTTGGATGCGTTACGATCGTCGCCGGCTGGAGACAATTCCTGGGTGACTTGGCTGGCAACGGCTTGTCGCGGGCCGGTTTTTGAAGAAAACCGTGCGGGCAAAAGCCGAATGACGTTCCAAACGATAAAACATACTCCGTATGGGAGCCATCTCTTGGTCTCCGGGGACCAGTGCTCGCCGTACGTGGTGAGAATGAGAGCGCTCAATCCAATGCCCAGGGGCACGCTTATGATGAATGCGGCGCACCCCGCCGGCGTTGCCAAAGCCCCGACAAACGAACCATCCGTCTCCGGGTTCAGCAGGGCTTCGAGGTCCATAGCTTTCTTTCTGTGATACCACTCTCGCAAGGGATTCCCCACAAACCGGCTGCCTGATAACTCCTTTTTTAACGCTTTTGATTCAGAGTTCGGTACCCACAATTCCAGGGTTTCCGTCGGAGTCTTAATGAGGAGTCTCATTTTCTTCAATCCCTCCGACAAAGTGATGGCGCCAGAAATTTCTTCGCGGCTAATGCAAAGTTGCCTCAAGCCTTCGACCATTCGAATACGAACCCCCTCAAAGTCAGCCGTGACCTGGTAATGGCCGGTGTGGTTGTTGAAGAATCCTCGCGTGAAGGCAGCGAACACCAAGGGCCGAGGTTCGACGCGCTGAGCCAGGTGACAGGCTGGACACGCAATTTGTTCCCCTAAAAGGGAGAGTGGTACTTCGATATGCTGCCCGCAGTCCCGGCATTCAATCTTCAGGACAGAAGCGGCTGATTCAGTGACTACTGGTTCATTACCGGGATGCCAATCCAACTCATCCAGCGGCTTCCATTTGGCATCGTCCAGCCGGTGCTCGGCCACAGCCAATGTTCCCACCGTTGCCTTGCCTGAGTTCAGCAAGTCTTCGATTTCCGCACCTGTAAATGGACCAACCTTGCCGCCGCCCATCCAGAGATACCACCTCGGCATGGTTGACGAGGTGATCGACGGGGCTTCCTGTGGAAAGCACGATAGACCACACCCTGAGCAATTGGAGTCGTCAGGTGAATTCTCTCTGCCACACTTCTCGCATACCCACATACACCAAAAGGCCCGCGTAGGTTGATGGCGATTGAACCTTGTTAAGCTACTGAACGATCGACAGGGAAACGGGGTTGATATTCTTGCCGAAAAGAAGGGATGACCTTCGGGTTGGCTTCATTGAGTTTAACTTTAAATCTAGCATCAGGGAAAAGCAAGCTGCCCGCAGCCGCGGGCGAGTTCTTCGGATTGGCCTCAATTCGTGGTTCGAGGCTTGTGGGTCAACCCAAGTAAATTAAACTTCGAGTGAACGCCGATCCGTGCGCAGGATCTTTACCGATGAATTCCAAAACGCGGAAGATTAGGTGGGGTTATATTATAAATTATTCAATGCCAAATAAAAAGACTGATTTCAATCATTGCGTTGCCTTGGGTGGAGTGCTACAAGGGGTATTGATCCTCAGGTTCCTTACCATGTGTCTTGGAGAAAAACCGTTCGAATGCCTATGAAACCACACTCATCCATTCTCGTTGCCTTTGGCTTGCTGGCGGCTTTGGCTGCCGCGGAAGGCAAGATTATCACGGTCACGACCGTTGACAACGTCAGCCCGGGTGCCGGGCAAACCTCACTTCTTCAGGCCATTCAGTCGTTGGCGGCGGGGGATACAATCAAGTTTGAAATTCCGGGGAACGGACCTCATGTGATTGTGACTCCAATGGGGGGATATCCCTTGATCACCGCGGATAATGTGACGATTGACGGTTACAGCCAGCCGGGGGCTTCCGCCAATGCCAATCCGATCCTGGGCGGCAACAATGCGAGTATCAAGATTGTGCTGGATTCGACGGGGAGCGAGTCGCAGGGCAGCGCGGACAAGCCCAACCGTCGTTCCACGCGATTGCCTTATCCGGGATATGGGGATTCCGAGAACGCGATCCTGGGGATTTACGAGGCTGATAATGTCACGATTCGGGGCCTCAGTTTTCTGGGGCGGCACACCGAGGGCAGTGACGCGGATCCGAGCATTTATTGTGTCGCGTTAGTGAAGGAGGCGAAGAACGCGAAGGTGCAAGGCTGCTGGTTCGGCCTGGCGCCAGACGGGACGACGGTCAAGCCGTGCGGCTCGGCGGTCGCGGGCTTCCGTCATCGGGTGTCGGTGGAGGGCGTCAATGAGGACACTTACTCGGGCGGGTTGGTTTTCGGGACCGACGGAGATGGCACGGCGGATGTTGCCGAGTTCAACATCGCCATGGGGATGCACATCGCCTTGGCCTTGGAATTGCCGGATGCCCGGGTATCGGGGAACTACTTCAATGTTTTTCCCGATGGAAAGACCTTTTTAGATCTCGAAACCCTCTATATGGAAGTCAGCGGTCTGGGCATTGACACCCTCGAAACCTTTGAAAACGGCCGGGTCACGGACAATACCGTGATTGGCACGAATGGCGACGGAGTGAGCGATGCCAACGAGCGGAACATTTTCGCGCACTCCATATACGATCACGACATTGAATTCTACTCCGCCGCGAATAACGTTGTCATTGCCGGGAATTACTTCGGAGTGGGCGTGGATGGCACGACGACCCAGCCCGCTCTGATGAGCGCAATGCCGGACTTTGCGGAATTGCCGGGTTCCGGGAGTGTCCGGGTCGGATCCAACGGCGACGGGGTGAGCGACGATCTGGAAGGCAACTTGATTGCGGCGATGCCCGGCAGCCGGTTTGTGGTCGCGGGGGCTGGCCTTCCCATTGTTGCCCGTCGGAACAAGCTGGTGGGGAATTCATTCGCCGCCTTTCCGTTTGCCGACGGAGACAACTCCAGGCCGTATGAAACCTATTATGCCGAGGCTCTGGTGAATACCGCGGCGGGAACCATCCCTGTTTTAGCGAGTGTTCAGGACGGGATTATGACGGGAACGGTGCCCGCGCCTAACGTCGACAACTACGCGTGGCATGTCATTGATATTTATGTGGTGGATTCCGCCTCGATGCAGTTGGGCTTTTACCTGCCTGGAACCTATGCCGGCTCGTTTGTGGAAGGATCGTCAAAGGATACTGATCCGGCCCCGAACGCCTTTAAGGTGAGCTTGATTGGCATGCCCATCTCCCCGGGCGCTCAGGTGGCGATTGCCGTGACCTACACCAAATCGACCAACGGAACGCCGGCGGGAGAGTCGATTACGGGACCGCTCTCGAATCCCGTCGAGGCCCAGATTCCCGCGTTCACTCCCGGCAGTATCGAGTCGGTTGGATTGGCGCGCGTCGTGCCGGACACTCCAATTATTAATCCCGGTCTGGACGCCTTGGGGAATTGGGAGCCTTACAGCAGCGTGATGGGAACGACCACATTCCTGATCGAAGGCAATACCTTTGCCGACGGCACGACGGACAAGCAGCGTTATGTTGTTGCGCTTCAGCCGTCCGATGGCAAGCCCATGAAACTGGCCGAGGCGTTCTATGCCGACAATGGTTCTCCATTCAAGGGGCCGATCAACGCATCGCGTCAAAACGGGAATCCCGGTCGTGTTGCGGGTGATCCGCGGCCTGGCGCCGTTCATTACATTACAGGGGCCGAGGCCTCGCCCCATACGCTGGCCGAATTCAAATCGGATAATCGCTGGAATCTTGGCTACGATCGATCGAACGTGGCCGATCCAACGGTGGAAAGCCGGTATGGGACTGTGCAAGGCTTCGAACTCGATCCGGTGACGTTGGTTTCCACCCCGGTGGGTAAGGCGATTGATATTGCCAATGGCCGTCTCACGACCGGCCAGGCCCAAAGTGACCAAAACACGAGGTTCGGCGGCGAAATCGTCGGCCTCAGCGATGGCAACTTCGTTTCGGTGGTCGAGGATCGCTCGAAGGTCCGCCGTCCGGATGGCAACTGTGCAGTGGCGACCATCATCGCCCCGGATGGCACCATCGTCAAAGAGACCTTCAAAGTGGCGGATGGCGATATTTGGGCCAATGCCGCAGCTTACCAGGGCGGTTTTGTTGTGCGTGTTGCGGGCAAGTTCTACTTCTACGATAATGCGGGTAACGAGAAGGGATCGATCAGCCAGGACACCTCGGGAGAGAGTTTTGACACGGGGCGCGGCGATGGCACGCGCATTGCCGCCCATGTCAACAGTCCGTATGTGTTCCTCGCTGGCAAAGTGAAGACGGCGGATACGGTGAAGGTCGCCGCGTGGGACACGCGGGATCACAGTTACGTGGGTGTTGCCGACGTCAGTGAGCCGGCCTTTCCTGGCACGCCGGATCGCGTCAACCTGGCGGTAGACGCCCTGAACCGGGTGGTGGTGGCGTGGGAATCGTTGCCTGCCGAATACGAGGTCAACCAGGTGGCGGCTCGAGTCTTGGCGCTCAATCCAACGGCGAAGACCATAACGCCGCTCACCTCGAGCTTCTTCCCGTTCGTGAACTTCGCCAAGACGGGTGGCATCCATACCTATCGCATGACCGTGGCGATGACCACGCGCCAGATCTGCGTGGGGGCTAAGGGCGAGATCAACACCTCGAACAAGCCCGCCCAGGGTGCGGACAGCCCGAAGGAGCTCAACTTCTTCACGGTGTTCACCCATCCGGATCCGAAAGATGATCCGACTCCGCCCGCCGGGGGGCCTGTTGAAGGACCCGAATTGAAAATCACCGCTTCGGCGGGCAGCGTCACAATCAGCTGGGCGCCCAGCACCCCTGGATTCCTGCTCGAATCGACCGACAGCCTGACCTCTCCCGTCTGGACCGCGGCGCCCGCCGGAAATCCCGTCACCATCCCGATCTCAGGCACCACGAAGTTCTATCGTCTGAAGAAGTGATCCGCGCCTGAGGGGCTTGCTGGAGCCAGCAGGCTCCGGCTCATTGAATCGGGGCAGCCTCCAAGCCTATCTTGGGGCTGCCCATTTTTGTTGATCGGATTTCCGGGAAACATTTGACTATTCACATCTATTCGTGCCTATTCAAGCGCGAATAGACATCGAATAGCGTCGAATAGAGCTTCTCCCTTCATTTTTAGTGTCCCTATTCCTCATGGGATATTGCCTCGCGTCCAGGTAATTACCGAGAGATCTGCCTGGTTCTCGATTCGGCCGTTGTCGTTGGCATACCAGATGCCTACTGCTGTTTTGGCCAGAAGAGTGAGCGCGTATTCTCATGACGGAGAGGCGGCGGATTCTGGCGTGAATCATAGTCGCGTCAGGTGGGAGGTGTTATGCCGGCTTGGACGCGCGAGAGGAACTAACCATGAAGACAAGGATTCTGATCAACATTCACAGATTTGTTTACAGGCATCATGTCCGAAATCGGACCGTCACATTGCTCCTCGGCGTTATTCTGCTCATCCTGGGCGCACCGGGGCATTCTCTGGGAGTGGAAATCCTCTATAGCCAGACTTTTGACAAGGACCCCCTTTGGACTCGAGGCGGGGGTGGCGGAGGCACAATGATTGTGACCAATGGACAAGCCGCGATGCGGTATGCCGGGGCGTTTGCCACAGCTCGGGACAGCATCTCAGGCTCTTGGACAGCATTTCAGCCAAACCAAACCTTCACGCTCAAAGAGGGCGGCACTATGGAAGTCCGGACCGACGTTCTTAACGCCAATCAGGACGATGCCTTTGTCGGACTTGGCGTGTCGAGTGGAATGGACGCATACTTGGTCTTCCTGGACCGCAACGAACTCACGATGCTCAAGGTCGGTGACGCTCCGACCAAGTATTTCTTTTCGTATTATTTCTGGGATCAGTCGACGCTTCCTACTCCCCCTTTCACGCTGTCACTTGGATTCACCTGGCTTGGAGAAGATCTCAAGATTGTGATTAGTGTTCTTAACCAGACGAAGCCTGACGTTGTGATGTATAGAAAAACGGTATACGACACTGCGGGTCAGGAGGAAATGCTTCCCAATCGCTCGGTCAAAGGCCTTTTGATGCACCCAGAGGAACTCATTAAGCCTTACACAGGGCGGGGCTGGATGCCTTTTACGGGTGTCGCGTATATTAATACCGACCAGGCGCCAACGGTCCCCGTGGAGGTGACCATTGATAACTTTCTGGTGTTGGCATACCCGGCGCCCGACTTGGCGATCGAGAGAGCTGTCTGTCTATCCTGGCCGGAGGACACCAAAGAGGAACAGATCGTTGTTGGGGCGGCTTCGGTTGAAGGCCCATGGACGCCCTGGCCCGAGCCCATCTTCAAGCGGAGCGGCCAAATCTGCATGGACGTTCCGATCACCGCTTCAGAGCGGTATTTCAAGCTCATGCCGGGCACGCAGTACAGCGATGACTTCAATCCCCCTCAGCCGCCGTATACAAAGAAGGATTCATGGATTCCTGCATTCGTCGAGTCCGGCGATGCCTCTCGGATTCTCATTACCAACTTGGATGGCACGTTACAGTTCCATGGAGTTAGCACCCCGATCGATGGTCGCTTCGGACTCACCATTCCTGGGCCCAGTATAGTTGTCCGTGATTTTTCGGCCTCACTGGATATCCTCGACTGGGATCCGAATGGCGTCGAACAAGCTGCCAGTATTGGAGCCCGGCTGTTGGGATCGAATGGATACTATGGGATAGTGAATTTCAATGAGTGGAGCCAGGGTACGGGAACCCTCCACCTTTTTCCCGTCGGGGGGACTGCGGCTGTTGGATCCATGATTACTTTCACCCGAGGCAAGAACTACCGCCTGTGTTTTTCGGGAGTGGGCAGCATATTGTCAGTGCGGCTGTATGATCTTGAGAATCTAGCAGAACCGATTTCCCGGGTGCAACTGACAAATAACACTTCAAGTCAAGGTTCTGTGGCGGTCGCCACAGCCGTTTATGGCATCTCCGGCCCAATGACCCTGGACAACTTCCTCGTGACAGGAACAAAGCCTTAGCGCGTATGAGCCTCAAACTTGTTTAACGGCAATTGGCATTCCGGCAAAGCGCTTGTCTGAGGCTCATCCGCGCTTGACCAAACCGCTGCGCGGTTTGGATGTTTAATATAATTTAGAAAGTCAATGACAGAATCAAGAGCATTTACTGCAATTCGCGGCCGTTCAGGGGGGGGCGCCTTGCAGTAACTCATACAAAACCAATCCTCCTGAATGAAAAGGTATATCACAATGAAAAAAAAACTTCTATTGGCAGTTTTGCTTGCCGTAATGACACCACTCTTGTGGCTGGGCTCGGGTGGGAGCCCGAGCTGGGCGGATCATAGCCAAGCTATGGGCCAGAAGGTGGCTGGAGGTTGGCTGGCTACCCTGAAGATGGGTGACACACTGATTGCGGAAATTTTGTTTAATCTCAATGCTGATGGCTGTGTGATTGTCAACGGCCAACTTCTTGGAGACACTGAGGGGAAGGTCGTTGGGATGAACACGACCGCCCACGGGACCTGGAAGCGGACTGGACCCGACGAAATCGAGGCCTTCATCCTGCTATTTGAACAGGATACCAAAGGCAAAACCTTTCTCTACGAAACAGGTCGGTCCTGCCTCACCCTGATGGAGCGAGGGACGAAATTGCTGGGCACGATGGATATCCAGTTAATCAAGGCTACTGCCGATCCCCTTAATCCCGATTCCGAGGCTGGCGACATCGTATATGAGACTACCTTTGATTTAGCCGCCCGACCACTCAGGTAACCAATCCAAAGACAATCAGTCCCGGCCATGGCCGAATGCTCAAATGGGGAAGGCCGCTCGGAATGGATGGACTTCCTGGCGTGGCACACAGACTCGAAATGCGACACATCCCGGGTCCGGTTTTAGTGATATTGAGGATGGATCGCTCACGATATAAAAACGCCAGGGAGTCTCTCGAGTCGTGTGCCACGCCACTGTCGACCGGAGCTTGATCTCTTTAAGCGCAACGGATTCGTCGTGAGCGAACGGATCAGCAGCCAGAGTGATCCGGGTGCTGATTCGACTGGGTGAGCTTGGTTCTCGTCGCCTTGAAACCGTTACCCAGCTTACCCCAATGCCTTTTCGTAGTTCGGTCAAAGGAGACTAGCCTGGAATGAAATGTCCATGAGAACTCGGTTCCAAGGAGCAGTGGTCGTCATGCTGGAGATGCTCACGACGGGCTTCTGCCTGCCAGCTGAATGGTATCCGGTTTTGCAGGACACCGAGGTTCGCTCGATGGGCCGCTCGAGCATGCCGACGGCCCTTTCACTGAGCGAAACTAATCTATTGAACTGGGTTTATGACGGAAGGCTGGTTCGGCTGGAGTCGAGGCTGGTGGACATGAGGACCAAAGGGGACGATCTGATTCTGGTGCTGCAGACCGGATCATGCATTTATGAGGCGCGGCTCGCTGCCACCACCGGTTTTATTCCTTCCTTACCGCCGGGCAGCCGGTTGGCCCTCACTGGGATCTACTCCGGCAAACCCGGACGCAAAACAGCCGCCGGACCTGAGCTCGCTGGCTTTGAACTCCTGCTTAATTCGGCAACGAACATCGTCGTGCTGGAACGTCCACCCTGGTGGACCCTTAGTGCGCTTGAGAGTTAGCGTGCATAGGAGGGTGAAAGTCCCTCTCTGGCGGAGCTTCACGCCAGTAACGGAAAGTAACTGCGTCACCGCAAGGTGAGGTGGAGAGCAACTGGAAGTGAACGGATAGTCCGTAGAACTGATGGATCCAATGGCGATCCACGCAACGAACTCGATACGGCCTTATGCGACTGACGAGACTGCTAGGGATGAGCGAAGTCCGAAGAACCGCCGATAGCCCAATCCAGCGAGTCGGTGGCCAAGCCAGTCTGGAGCCAAGAAGCATTGCCAGAACCGGGGCGCATGGGGTGGTTGGAGATGGAATGTCCGGAAATGCAGGCTGATGAATCAAGGATACCTGCCTTGGTGCTGAAAGGAGCAAGGCAGGAGTCAGAGCCCTCATAATAGCGGAGAAGCGGGTAACGACCGTGGAGCGAAGGAGGGCAGGAAAGTGGAAGCGTGAAGGACACACAACTACAAATCTCACTGCCGGGAGTGCCGAAGGCTAAACAAGGCAGAGAAGTCGCGCCCCGATGGGCGTGGACGGAAGCAGGGGTGTGGCCCGAGCGCATGTTGGCAACCCTCGAAAGAGGAATTGAAGGAGGCAAATGGTATAGTTTGTATGACAAGGTATGGAAGATGCAAAACCTGGAGCGGGCGGTCGAAAAGGTGACAGCGGGCAAAAGCCCAAAGAAAGCCGATGGGCGCAAATGCCGGCGCTATGCGCAGCACAGCCCCCAAAGACTACCTGAGTTGCAGGCGATGCTCAAGGAAGGCAAGTACCACCCCCGACCCGCCCAACGGATCTGGATCCCCAAGCTGGGGAGCAAAGAGATGCGGCCCTTAGGAGTGCCCCCGGTTGAAAACCGGGTTGTCGAAATGGCCCTGCGCAACGTGCTGGAGCCGATGTTCGAGCATACCTTTGCCGAGCACAGCTATGGATTCAGGCCCGGACGAGGAGCCAAGGACGCACTTCGACGCGTTGCCCAACTGCTGGCAGCAGGCAAGAGGTGGATTGTAGACGCCGATTTGAAAGGCTACTTCGATAGTATTCCACAGGATAAACTCCTGGCTGCGGTCGCGGAGCGCGTGGCCGATGGAGCCGTTTTAAAACTGATCGAGCGGTTCCTGAAGCAAGGCGTGATGGAAAGCGGCAAGGGATGGAATCCGACCGAGACGGGCACTCCGCAAGGGGCTGTGCTCAGTCCGCTGCTGGCCAATATCTATCTCAACCCCCTGGACCAATGGATGGCCGGGAAGGGATGGGAAATGGTCCGGTACGCCGACGACTTCATCATTCTGTGCGAAAATCAAGAGAAAGCCCAAGCGGCTCTGCAAGAGGTGCGCCAATGGGTGGAGCAAGCGGGCTTAACGCTGCACCCCACCAAAACGCGCCTGGTGGACGCCAATCAGACCGGGGGCTTCGACTTTTTGGGGTATCATTTCGAGCGCGGCATGAGATGGCCACGCCGGAAGAGCCTGGAAAAGTTCAAAGAAGCCATCCGGCAGAAAACGCAGCGCACGCGAAGTGATTCGATAAAACAAATCATCGAGGAAACCAACCGGACGCTGCGAGGCTGGTTCAACTACTTCCAACACAGCATTCCGAACATCTTCAAACCCCTGGACCAATGGATACGCGGGCGATTGCGCAGCGTGCTGCGCAAACGGCACAAAGGCAACGGCCGGGCTCGCGGAAATGATCATCAGCGATGGCCGAATGCCTATTTCGCGGAACTCGGGCTAATCTCCTTAGCCTTAGCCCGGGCCAAAGCAGCCAATGCTCGAAAAGAAGCCTACTAACTGGAGAGCCGCATGCGAGCAAATCGCCCGTGCGGTTCGGAGGGAGGGGCGGGGTCTAATCCCCTGTCCCTACCCCTATCCCGCATACGGTTCATGGATAGAGAGAGCGGTGTCTTTCCTTGGCGGAATCCAAAGGCGATGCAACAAATGCATCGTTTTTTGAGTGAAATCAGGTTAATCTGAGAATGAATTCCCATGAAGACGCGGCTCCAAGGCACGATCGTCGTTATGTTGGAGATGCTCGCGGTGGCTTTCTGTCCCGCAGCGGAAAGGACGAATAGCGGGTTGGCCCTCGCTTATCCCGTCGCTGGAATCCAGATTGACGGGGATCTTTCCGATTGGCCGACTGGTCTGCCGCGATACCCGATCACCTTTGTATTCCACGGCGAACCTCCACGCGATCCCAAGGATTACTCGGCCGATTTCCGCGTCGGCTATAACCAGGCAGAAAATGCCCTCTACATTGCTGGGGAAGTCCACGATGAGGACGGATTGGTGACGGCCGGTCGATCAGCGTCGCTACCCAAAGACGAAGCGGTGATTGTAGGTATTGGGATCGAGATCGCGGGGGGCAGCCATCTCCGGCTTGGTTTCCGCCAGACGAGGACCAATGCAGCGACTTTGTTGACTCAGGGCGACTCCAATGCGGTCCAATATAAGCCTGAACATTTTGATTCAACGTTGCGGTTTTGGAACGGGGGCTGGTGCTATGAATTCAGGATCAATGTGGACTCGCTGACCCACGGCAGGTCCCGTTTGTGCCAGGGTGGCAAACTCGAACTCAATGTCATGATTGACGATTTCGACCGTGGCAGCTCGGAAGAGATCAGCCGGGAATCCGGCAGGATGATGTGCTGGTATCCGGGCAACATGCTTCGCCGTTTGAGTGGGCGCGGTGACTTGCTTCTGCTGGGCGAAGGCGATCCTGTGGGTCGGCTATCCGGCCGGGTCATACTATCGAATCGTGAGAATCCAGGCACATGGAAACGGTTGCGGTTTGAGCCGGAAACCGCGCCAGGAACCCTTGTGAGGGCACTCACCGAGCGCGACGGAAGCTTTGAAATCGACCTTCCGGTTGGGCGTTACCAGGTGGCGGTGGACCAGCGGAACGCGGAATCGCAACTGGTGCAGGTGGCCGAGACTAGCACCGCGACACAGCCCCGGCTTGAACTGGTGGCCCCCCCGCTGGTGGGCCAGGTTACCAAGGCCGATCCCGCGCGTGTGCCGGCGGGGCGTGGGACTCGTCGCGGCGCCTGGCGGACCTTCGGTGTTGCTGAGGGTCTCCCAGCCGCTAGTGTCACGGGCATTGTCCAGGACAAGAAGGGGGAGCTTTGGCTCGGCACCGACGGCGGAGGGGTGGTGCGATTTGATGGGGCGTGGTTTTCCTTTTATGACCTGGAAGGTATCTTCGGTGGCAATCGGATCGCTCAGGTGATAAGGGCTTCCGACGATTGCCTCTGGTTTGTTGCCCCAATGGAACAACCCGGCGAGGGCGTTATCTGCCTGGATCGTGATCGGGGACATTTTACAGCTTATACAAGACAGGATGGTTTGCTGAATAGCCGCTACGAGTTGCTGGCCATCGACCCTCAGGATCGTTTGTGCTTGAAAGATGATATTGGGGTTGCCCGAATCGACCTGCGTCGCGGTCAGGTCGCCCAGTTCTCACCGGCGGATGGATTGCCGAACGTAATGATCAGGAGTTTCGCTCGCAGCCGAAAGAATTGCCTCTACATCGGTCATATGTGGAGCAGCATGATTGGCCGTTGGGAAGGTGATCGCTTTACGATGCTGGCCAAACCCCTGCCAGATACCAATAGGCTAGATACTCTTGAAACTGAAGATGTCAATCTTCTATATGAAGATCACAAGGGCTGGCTTTGGGTGGCGTCGAGTTTCCGGTCAATTTTGCGGCGCACTGGCGATGAGGGAGCGACATGGAAGGTCGTCGAGGGTTATCCCGGTTATAGAGTGAACCAAATCTATGAAGACAGCCAAGGCCGGTTCTGGTTCGGCACCCAAAAAGGCTTACTGCGCTTCCACGAAGGCAAGTTCGATCACTTCGGATCGATGACGGGGCTCGAGAACGAATCTGTCCTCTCCATATTGGAGGATCATGAAGGCCGCCTGTGGATTGGCGTGGAGGGAGGCGGGCTCCGAGTTCTGGATCCGGCTTGGACCAGTTACACAAGTGCTGACGGCTTGGATAACAACGGCATCACCCGGTTAGCCGAGTGGGGGGATCGCATCGCGGTAGGAACAAAACAGGGCTTGAATTATGTGCGGGGATCTGCCATCATCAGATCCACCCTTGCGATCAGTGACAGCGTTACGGCCCTGTGGCCGAGTCCGGACGGTGATTTGATGGTTGTCAGGTCTTGGCCCAAAATTATCGGGTGGGATGAGCGCCCCATTCATACTAATGAGATGGAAAGGCTGGGCAAAACACTGAATCACATTTCGGGAGTTATTCAGGATTCACATGGGCAATGGTGGTTTGCCGGGGAACGCGGACTGGGGCTCTTTGACGGCAGGCAAGTGAAATTCTTCAGTGTGCTGGATGGGCTGCCCAATATGATGCTCGACTGTATTCTCAACACTCGGGACGATCAACTTTGGGTCGGAACGAAAGGATACGGGCTGAGTCGGAAAGTGGGGCTCACCTTCACTACATATTCCAGGAATAACGGCCTGGCCAACGACAGGGTCACTGCCCTCGCGGAAGATCACCGTGGCAACATCTGGGCGGGCACGGTCAGCGGTCTGTCTCGGTTCAACGGTAGTCAGTGCAAGACATTCACGCGGCAGGATGGCCTGCCCAGCGACCACATTCTAAGTCTGTTTGTGGCGGCCAATGGACGGTTGTGGATTGGCACCGCCGGTGGCGGGTTGGCGATCTATGATCCCAACCTCGAACTGTTCCAGAGACTCTCGAGGGAACACGGCTTGACTCACGACAAGGTGAACGCGGTGCTTCAAGACGGGCGGGGTGACTTCTGGTTTGGAACCGAGGGGGGCTTGACGCGTTACCGACCGCGCACCAACACCCCTGCGATTCGCATCACAGCTGTGACGGCAGATGGCCGGAGTGAGACGGGAAAGCAACTTACCGTGTCCGGCCGCCCGCGGCGTGTGGTGGTCGAGTTTGAGGGCGTGAGCTTGGGCACCCATCCGGACGACATGGTTTATCGGTGTCAATTGAAAGGTCTCGAGCCAACCCCGCATGCGGTGTATCGGCGTCAAGTCGCATACGAGAACCTGGCATGCGGCACCTATGAATTCCAGGTTCAGGCCGTGGACCTTGACTTGAGTGTCTCGCCACAATCCGAGAAGCTGGTATTGGTCATTCGGCCGGACTACGAACAAATGGCGTTGGTTGGAGGATTATGCATATCCGTCCTGACAGGATTGGCGCTGGGTGGAATTACTATCAAACACCGGCGGGAGCGAAACCAGGCTTTGGTGGAGCGTGCGCGGTATTTGGAGGAAGCCCGGCAGAGCTCGGAGAAGGCAAAGGCAGCCGCCGAATCGGCCAATCGCGCCAAGAGTCTTTTTTTGGCTAACATGAGCCATGAGATTCGCACTCCGCTCAACGCCATCCTGGGATTTTCACAACTCCTGCGGCGGAATCCTCAGCTTCCGGTCTCGCTCCGGCCTTCCATCAACACCATCGAACGCAGTGGAGATCACCTGTTGGGCATGATCAACGATATTTTGGATCTCTCGAAGATTGAAGCCGGCAAGATGGAGGTGCAACCGGTCGATTTTGATTTGCGGGAACTGATCAAGGACGTCTCCGCCATGTTCGAACTCAAGTGCCAGGAAAAAGGCCTCAGCTGGAGTGTCGATTACAGCGCAATGTCCCATCCCGCCCAAAGGACGCTCGTGCGCGGAGACGAGGGCAAGCTCAGACAGGTATTGATCAATTTGCTGGGCAATGGCGTAAAGTTTACTCAGCAGGGGAGTGTCGCCTTGCGTGTGTTATCGGAGATCGATGGGCCGGAGTCCGGCAGCCATCCCCAGCGTCAGTGGAGTGAGAAGGGACAGGGTAGACCCGCATCGACGGATGACGAGCCATCGGTCCGATTTCGATTTGAAGTCATCGACACAGGGCCCGGCCTGACCCGGAATCAACAGGCCCAGCTGTTTCAGCCATTTCAGCAGTTGATCCTTGGGAGAAAACAGGGGGGAACCGGACTGGGTTTAGCGATCTCCCAACGACAGGTTGAATTGATGGGCGGAACGATTGGAATCGAATCCGAAGTGGGCAAAGGATCAAGGTTTTACTTCGAGGTGCCTCTCTTCGAGCTGAGGCCAAGTGACTCCGATCGCGCCTCGGAGCGATCCAGCCCGGCTTGGACAGTCGCGGAAGTGGATGACACTGGCCGGCATCTGGCGGCGGGTGTGTCGGTGCGCGCCCTGGTGGTGGATGATGTGCTCGAAAATCGCGAGTTGCTGCGGCAAATGCTCGAATCGATCGGTTGTCAGGTTCGAGTGGCCGGCAGCGGCGATGAGGCCCTGGCCGAGTTGCGATCGAATATGGCGGACATAGTCTTCCTCGATATCCGCATGCCAGGGATGGACGGCATACAGACGGCTCAAGCCATTCGGGCAATGGCGGCTTCACGACAAGCGGATGGCAGGGCGCGATCGCGGAGCGCGCCGCACACGGAACCGCGGGCCCAGGAATCCGGGCCTGCTGGCATCATGGACCAGGCCCAGCTTCAAGAGGAACCCGCGGATACCCACGAGCCTGGACCCGCCCGCCCCGTCCCTGTCCCTGATGATGGAGGAGAGGGCGCCTGTGGGACCGGAGAAGAACCCTCCCCAGCATCCCAAACTCAACCGTTGCGATTGGTCGCCGTATCCGCTTCCGTGCTCGAGCACGAGCGCAAACGGTATTTCGAAACAGGTTTCGATGACTTCATCAGCAAGCCGATCCGAATCGAACGGTTATCTGCGTGTCTTGCGGATCTTCTGGGCGTGACCTTTCAACCGCCCGCGTCTGTCGAATCTAGCCAGAACGGCGAGGGAGTAATCGGTCTGCGATCATTGACACTGCCCGCTGAACTGCGGCAGCGGCTGAGAACGGCCGCCCAGCATTATAGCACAACCGAGTTCCGCGAGTGTTTGCGCGAAGTCGAACAATACGGTCATCCGGGACAACAGTTGGCCGAGCGCTTGCAGGATTTGATCCGTCGTTACGCTGTGGACGATGTGTTGCGACTCCTGGACGATCTCGAGAAACCTGTAACCGATACTAAGGTGGAGGGATGTCCATCATGACTCACTCGTCCTCGGATCCAGCTGAGACAGCGTCGAAGATCCTTATTGTGGATGATGTTCCTGGCAACCTGGACCTCCTCACGGAAGCCCTCGAGGCGGCCGGATACAAGATCATGGCTGTGCCGAGCGGGGAAATCGCGTTAAGAATCGTATCGTCCATGCCGCCGGATCTCATTTTGCTGGACGTTCTGATGCCGGGGATGGACGGCTTTGAGACCTGCCGCCGCCTCAAAGCCAATGCTGTTACACGGGATGTCCCCGTTATTTTCCTCACGGCCAAGGACGAAGTGTCCAGCGTGCTGGAGGGATTCGGCGCCGGGGCAGTGGACTATGTGAGCAAACCCTTTCAGACCGAGGAAGTGCTCAGTCGCGTGGCAACTCACCTGAAGATCCATCGGTTGACGCGGGAGCTTCAACGGAAAAACGATGAGCTCCAAGCCGAGATCAACCGCCGTTGCCGGGCTGAGGCGGCCGTCGAGAGGGCTGAGGCGCAGCTCTCATTGATCACGAAGCAGGAGGCCCAACGCTGGGGTATTTCGGCTTTTATCGGCCGCAGCGAGGCAGTCGTCAGAATCCTCCGGGACATTCGTCGTTTGCAGCACCATGAATCGACCCACGTATTAATCACCGGCGAGAGCGGCACCGGCAAGGAGTTGATTGCTCGCTCCATTCATTATGGCGGAGCCCAAGCGAAGGGACCCTTTATCCCGGTCAATTGTTCGGCTGTGCCTGCCGAACTGGCCGAATCCTGCTTTTTCGGTCATAAGCGCGGCGCCTTCACGGGGGCGACCACCGATTGTCCCGGCTATTTTGAACAGGCCCATCAGGGAACCTTGTTTCTGGATGAGATCGGAGAAATGCCCCCCGCCTTGCAGGTCAAGCTCCTGCGTGTGATCGAAAATGGCGCCCTCACCCGGGTGGGCGACACGATGGAGCGACGCGTTACATGCCGGATTGTGGCCGTGACCAATGCCGACCTGTTGGCCGAGATCGAAACGGGACGGTTTCGAAAGGATCTTTATTATCGACTGGCCGGATTCACCATCGAAGTGCCCCCGTTGCGCGAACGCAAACAGGATATTCCCCTCCTCGTGGACCATTTCCTCGATCTCCTGGCGATGGAAATGGGCATCCCCAAACCGGGCGTTCACCCGGCCGTTTTGAACGATCTCGAGGCCTATGATTTTCCTGGAAATATCCGTGAGTTGAAAAACATGATTGAGGCTGCTCTGATCGAGAGCAACGGCGGTGACCTGGGGCCGGAGCACTTGCGCATTGGGAAATGCGATCCGGGCGAACACGCCCTGGAATCCGGCACAAGACGATCCCGCCTGCCCAAGGAGACTGATACGATTTTGGCGTTCGTGCGCAAGCACGGCAGCATCAATAACACACAGTGCCGTGAACTCATGGGCCTGGGGCTGCAACGGGCTTGTTCTGTGCTCAGGAAACTGCACATGGCGGGGATTCTCACCAAGGAGAGCAGCCGCCGATGGACGCAGTATCGGTTGCCGTGAATCGTTGGAGAGAGCGCGAGGCTTCGGTGCGCCAGTCCTCTGGCGCTGCGGATTGCTTGATCCTTGTGCCAAAGGTGTGGATGACGACCGCAATCCAGAACGCGGTCGCGGATCAGAGGCAGGACCGAGAGCCGCAGCAAATTTAAAGCACCATTGCTTTTCGACTTGTGATCGGTCACACTTCTGGCCATCCGATTTCCTATGAAACTCCTACACTCATCTCGAGAACCCGGAAAGCTGGAGCGTCTGCGCAGCGCCTTGGAGAACCGGGGGATTGCCTGCGCCATGCGCAATGAGCTAACCTCAGGCTTGACGGGCGAAATCCCCATAACTGATAGCATCCCCGAGCTTTGGCTTGTTAACGATCAACAATTGCCTGAAGCCTTGGGGATTCTGGAAGCGCTCAAGCAGCCTGCGGAACCAATTGGCTCTCCATGGACCTGTTCCGGATGCGGCGAAAGCATCGAAGCCCAGTTCGATTCGTGCTGGCGTTGCGGATCTCACAAGCCGGGATGAAATTCACCTGTCCCAGTGTTTCGGCAGGAGAGTTCCTCCGACTCCCAGGACGAGAGCGGCGAGGCCGCCGAGCATCAAGGCCGGACCAAAGGAATGCGTTGCATCGGCGATGATCCCGGCGGCAAGTGGTCCCAGGGCTTGGCCGATGCCGAAGACCATGGTGATGAGTCCCAGGGCGGCGGGGGCAAGCCGGCCTCCAAACAAATCACCGCACAACGCCGCCATTAAAGCCGGCACGCTCCAGGCCGTAATGGCAAACAAACCTGCGGCCAGATAAAGGCTCCAGGCCTCCCGCGTGATGCCGGATAAAAAGAAGGCGATGCTTTGCAGGCTGAGCACCCATAAGAGCGCGGTTTTCCGTCCGCAACGATCGGACACGCCTCCCCAAAGGAAACCGCTGATAATCGAGACCACGCCAATTTGAAACCAGAGGGCTCCGGCTTGGCTCGAACTGAATCCCGCTTCAGCCGTCAGATATCGAACAAAGAAGGTCGAGTAAATGATATAGGAAAAACCGAATCCAAAGTAAATGACTGCCAGCTGCCAAAGAACCTTGGATCGATAGACCAAGCCCCACGACAATGTTGACACCGAGCTTTGAGACTGTTTTTCAGATCCCGAGTTCATCGTGGATGAACGCGCGCCTGTTTGCCTTACTGATGTCGTGGCGAGTTCCGTCTCTTCCCCTGGCGGCCCAGAAGGACGAGAGGAAGAGGATCTGTTCAAAGGGCCATCCTGTTCGGCGGTGCTTTCGCCAATGGCCTGGAGACCCAAATCCGCAGGACGGTTTCTGAGACAGAGATAGGCAACGGCGCCGATAGCGAGTGTCATCGCGCTAAGCACCCACCAGCTGATGCGCCAGCCGCCGCTTGGATAGTGTTGTAGAATAGCGGGAACCATAGGGCCGGTGACCATGAGCCCGAGGCTGGAACCGGCAACGGCCGCGCCTGTCGCGACGCCACGCCTCTTCCGTCCGAACCAGGCGGAGACAAGTCCCATGGCTGGCACGTTGCTGCCCGCTCCGCCGACTCCGGCCAGGAACCGCCCGATGCACGCCGCGGAAAAAACCGGGATCAGCGCTGTCAGAGCCATCCCGACTGCGACAATGAATAAGGAGAATGCAATGACCACGCGCGGGCCGAATCGCGAGGCGAGGATGCCCGCTCCTGCCACGGTCAAGAGGTAGCCCAGCAGGTTCCACGATTGGAGCTGGCCCGTTTGCAGGTTGCTGAGCCGCATCGCCTCCTGCATCGCCGGCAGAATGCTCGTGTAACCAAAACGGGCTAATCCCAGCGCGCAGAAGGCCACGAGGATGATCACACCCAGAATCACCAAGCCGTAATGAAGAGGGGATCGCGAGGCCGTTTGATTCGATTCGTGCGCGTGTGGCATGACCGGGATTAAATCCGACGATCCAGGCGCGCGCCCAATTCCGAGACTGCCTGCCGCAGGAAACGCCCTCTCTAGGGAGCCTGGCAATTCCGTGTGTTGTCAGCGCGCTCTTGAATCGACGCTATTTGCTTGTGCCTCGTCTGTTCGGTCAAGCACGAATCTTTTTGGATTTGTTCGAAGGCCAGTCCAACCAAGGGTTCAAGGTTCCCCCGGGCCGAAACCACCACCATGTCGTTTGCGCTCAATACGACGATGCAGGTCTTTAAATCGCGACTCGAGCCTGCATTCCTCGGGACATAGATCGCGATCAACTCGGAGCCCTCCATCACCGTGACCATGCGATCCCATCCACGAGCGTTCATGGCCGTGTCGCCGGCTCGCAGCACCTTGTCACCGTCCTTGGCCGAATACTGGCACTTGCGATAGACCCCGACTTCGGCGCCCTTCACCGATTGCAGGGCGCATCGGGCCTCCGGGGGAAGCTCAACAAAGGAAAGGCCGGCGCGAGCCGCTGTCATCGTCAGAAATCCCACGCTGATTTCAATTTGCTTGTTCAGTTCGGTTCCAATGGCCTGGGCGACGCTGTTGCGCAAGGCCGCTGTGTCGGAGCTGACTCTCAAACAGCCGGTCACGCTGAGAGAAAGGAGAACCATGGCCAGCAACGTCCAGGCGGCTGGCCTGGAGTTTCGCGGACCGACAATCTCATTAACACCGGCAAAATGCGTTTTCCGATGCGAATCAATCGGTTGAGTGATCATGAGGTTCTCCCCTGTTGGTGTTCTGTGTCGGAAGGGACGTTGCCACTCCGAAAAATGTTCATCGCCCCCGGGCGGAAGATTCAAGTCACGTGCGGATTAATGTTTCGTGTGCTCCAGCGCCGGTCCCAGGTTTTTCAGGGGTTCGATGTTGAAGCGTTCTCCGATCATCGCCACTTTTTCGGGGCGGATATTGCCGACAATGTTGACCAGAACGGCCTCTTTGTCTCCGCTCAGGACCGTGACCACCAAGCCTTCCACCGCTTCATCGCCACGCATCTTCAACCAAACGCCAACGTCTTCCTGGGGATTCTGAACGGTCACGACACGTTCCCACTGTAACGCGTCGAGTTCGTCCCGAATGGTTTGCACCCGTTTTCGGATATCCATCCGGTTGGCGTCACTGAGCCCCAGCACATTGACCCGGACCTGTTGGATTCCCCGGAGCAAATCGGCCACTTGCGGCTCGGCTTTCGAGGCCAGTCGCGCCGCCATCGAAATCAAATTGCTCCGAATATTGACCTCGACGAATTCACCGCCGTCGGCAGACGGAGTGAGTTTGCCGAAATCCACATAGCCTGTGACAGGAGTCTGTGCCTGGGCAACGCTTCCGCCTATTAGGCCGATCAAGAGGATTGTCTGCGCATAATGAATCAGAGTTTTCATGGTAGATTTTATTTGTTTTGTTCTTGAGGGGAACCGTGGTTCCTATCTGATTCCGTATACCCGCTATGCTCGATCGAAGTTGCAGAAAGTTCAGTCCTCGTTCTTCGGGCACGAAAGACTGCGTTGAAAGGAGCCTGCCCACAGCCGATGGACCGACCGGCCCTTTCAAATTTGGGATTTGAGAACATGCGACGCCTTGCGGTTCCTCGCAAGTCCGCTGCTCTCTTTGATGCCGTTCAGTGGCGTGGGATTGACGGCTGGCCTTATTTCTTCAGCCGGTAGAACTTCTGGCCTGTCGAAGCCGCAGCCTTGTAAGGACTGGCCGCGTTTGGCACCGACGCCCAAGGTCCTGCCACCAAATCTGTTGTCGACTCCAGGATTCCTGCCCCAATCCACTCCAGGGTCGCCTGGGTCGGCGATGTCTTGGCAATGCTGGTGAAACGCGGTGAGGTGGGGTCTGGTCCTTGATCGGCAAAGTCCACCGTAATATTTGGCAAACCCTCGGCCATGATCAGGATGTAATCGACCTCGAAATTCCCCACGCCGTCAATCGACGATCCGGTAATTCCGGCCAGTCCGCCGCGCTCGGTCCGCGTCGGGATGTAATTCCACGTCATTTGCCAGTCGGCAGGTTCCGGGGTAGTGCCATCGGCGATCCAGACTTTAGCGAAGACATCATTGGTTCCGCCGCTGGCGTCCTTTTGTTGTTTGAGCCTGAACCAGTACCACACATTGGTTTGCCAATCGAACTTGGTGCCGGGGCCCCAGGCGCGCGCGTCGTCCAACAGGCTGAAATGGCGTCCGGTGATGCTGCCATCGGTGCTGTTGCGGAAGTGCAGGCTGATGCCTTGACTGTTGGTTCCCACGCCTACGCCAACCCCGGCGCGCGAGCCATCCACATTCCCAAACGCCACAATCCTCAGCCTCGCCAGCACTTCCTGAACATTCGTGCTGTACCCGGGGACGTCATAAAGAAGGTGGTTGGGATCCCCGGTTCGAACGCTGACACGCAACAGACCATCAGCCTGCGCATAGAAATCTCCGCCCGGGCCTGCGACTTTCCAGTTTGGATTCCGTGTGGCGCCGGTGAAGTCATCCTGGAAACCCTTGACGGTCTGCCCCAGTTCGGCGGGATTGCCTGATGGCGTGGCTGCGCCCATGAAGACGACTTGCCCCGAGCCCCCGTGGGTTAGACGCCCGTTCGAGTTAATGGTCAGGGGGAAGTTTTCCGCCAGATAAACCTCATCCTTCTGTTGTTCCGCAGTGAGTTCGGCCCATTTTTCCGGGGTTAATCCGAGGTAACGCTCGCGGTTCGCCCAGAAATACTGAATTTCCAGGTCCTGGGTTCGAGACGCGTCGCCGTTGGGGCCCGGCCCGGTCTTGTCGTCATCGTCCAGGCCAATGTTGAAACCCATGACGTAACCATGGTCAAGTTTGTTGGTGGCTTCGGGATCTTCAAACAGAGATTTCTTAAATCGGACCTCGAGCTTCCATCCTCCGGCAACGTTGGTTCCCACAGCGTAAACCTCATCTTCGGGTCCATATTTCCAATCGACAGCCGAAGACCATGTCTGACCGTTGATCGTCCCCGTTGCATCATCCCAGCGCGAGAACCGTCCCTCGTAATTCACATAACAATGACCGCCATATTTGTCATTGGAACTATCGGTGTTGACATCGAAGCGGTCGTTCAGGGCGTCGACGAGGATTTCGATCGAGTCATCCTTCCAAAAGGCGTCGTTCGGATCATCGGTATTGATGACGTCGTCTTTGACGTCGACGCCGACGTAGAAATAGTTGTCGTCGTGGGCAAGCCAGTAGCTGAAACTGGAGTCTTCCACGCCATTCCAGACCCGGTCTTCGGGGTAATCCAGAATCCAGGCATTCTCGCCGGGTATGACTGTGATCGCTGTGAATCCCCCGTATTCGGTGGACGATGGATTCGCATCCAGCTGGATGGATCCGTTGGGGACTTTGGGAACGTTCAAGGTTGTTTTCACGACATCCGACCACGGTCCGGGGGACGTGGGATCGAAGCTTAGAATGTCAAAAGGCTGCGACCAAACCGGCAGGCCGGTTGCTAGACAAGCAAGGAGCACGCCCCTTGCCAAGTGGTGCTTTGAATTCATAAATTAGAATAGTGGAATCAGGTTGGAGCACAGGAAAATGTCTTACCTCGTTATAACGATAATCATTAATGAACAGAATTGACAATGTCAAGACTGAAAAATGAGTCGGGAAATTTATTCTCCACGCCTGTCACGTTGAAGCCGGCAGATGACGTTGCCCCGCAAACCGACTGTGGAACGGAGGTTCATTTACGGATTGATCTCCGGATTGATCCCTGGGGGCGTGTCCCCAATTCGGTTGGATGAGATTGGATCTGATCAAGCTTGCCCTTAAGCTCATCCCAGACATAATTAGCCCGGCAAATCCGAGTGAAGGCCGAGCGTTACGAACGAATATCCGGAGGGATCATCCTGGCGTTTAACCGCATGATAGGCAGCGGTCTGCTCGTAATGATCTCTGGTGGAGTTCATGATCTGCCGGCAGGCGATCCATCCGCCCGGACATTTGGCCTCCCCCCAGATTCTTCTGTTGCGGAGATTCAATCCATTCCGCTCAATCGCCGGTCCCCACCGGATGGTTCAACCCCTTTTACGCGGCTGGCACCGCAGCAAACCGGGATTGATCTTGTTCATGAGTTCCCAGCGTCGGGCTCTTTTGCGTTGCTGCAGGACCAAGGGGCCGGCGCGGGTGTGTGCGTCGGCGATTTCGACGGCGACGGACTCCCGGATATCTTCGTGACTAATTACGATCGTGGCAATCGGCTTTACCGAAATCTGGGTGGCTGGCGATTCGAGGATGTTGCCCGTCGGTCCGGTGTTGCCGCCATTGGCCGGTGGTGCGGAGGCGCGACCACTGTGGACTTGGATAACGACGGCGACCTGGACCTCTGGGTGGGGGTATTCAACGGGCCCAACCTGCTTTATATCAATGACGGCAAAGGGAATTTCCGGGAGGAAGCTCGGCCACGGGGGCTGGATTATTCCGGCGCCAGTGTTATGACGGCTTTCGGAGACTACGACCTTGACGGCGCCCTGGACGCTTACCTTGTCACCCACCGCTTGAGTATCGGGTCCGATTTCCGATTGCCTCGTAATTCGCGCGAGACCGTCGCACGCGCCATCGTTCAATTCGGGCAGGATCAGCAGCCCAGTCTGAATCTCCAATACCAGGACCTGTTCGGATTGATCGACAAAGGCAATCGCCGGATTGAACTGTATATTGCAGGCCAACGGGATCATTTATGGCGGAATCTCGGCCAGGGCGTCTTCACAAACCAGACTCTCCAGTCGGGGATTGGGGGCCATGACATCGGTTTGGCCGCCACCTGGTGGGATTACAACCAGGATCGTCGGCCCGATATCTATGTTAGCAACGATTACAAAGGACCGGACAGGCTTTATCGCAACCTGGGAAACGGCGCCTTCGAGGATGTTGCGCGGGTCGTTTTACCTCATGTTCCCTGGTCTTCGATGGGCGCAGATGCCGCCGATATCAATAATGACGGACGGATTGATTTTCTCGCCGCCGAGATGGCTGGCTCGACACGGCATCGCCGCATGATGATACTCGATGATCTCGGCGAACGTTGGTTCCTTGAAACCTCAGTGCCTCGCCAATATCCGCGCAATGCCCTATACCTCGCAACGGGCACCGAGAGGATCCTGGAAGTGGCCTGGCTGACCGGCCTGGCGGCGACCGACTGGACGTGGTCACCGAAGTTTGCGGACCTTGACAATGACGGGTGGGTGGACTTGTTCATAGCCAACGGGATGTCCCGTGATTTTCTCAATGCCGATCTCCTGGGGCGCATGCGGGAGCGGGGTCATCCCGGCTGGCTGAAAATGCCAATGCTCCGGGAGCCGAACCTGGCTTATCGGAACCTGGGTGATTTGCGATTCGAAAACGTCGGTCAATCCTGGGGCTTGGATCAGGTCTCTGTCAGCTACGGAGCGGCGGTTGCCGATCTGGATCGCGACGGCGATCTGGATTTAATCGTCATGAATCTGGGGGAATCGGTTTCTCTGTTTCGCAATGATTTTACTTCAGGGAACCGGGTGTTAATTCGGTTGGTTGGTAGACGCAGCAACTCCTGGGGACTGCATGCCAGAGTGCGCGTTGAGACCACGACGGGTCTTCAGACACGGGAGTTGGGATCTGCCAGCGGTTTCATGTCTGCCAACGAATTCCTGGTGCATTTTGGCCTCGGTGACAGCAAAGCGATCCGTCGGCTCTCGATCCTGTGGCCGAGTGGACATGAACAGCAGTTCGACAACCTTGAAGTCAATCGATTCCTTACCATCACCGAGCCTGCCTCTCCGCCTCCTCCACGACAAATGCTTCAGCCCAAAAAGACTTACTTGCGTTTGGCCAACGGGCTTCGAGGGGTTCGTCATCGGGAACAGGCTTTTGACGATTACCAGCGCGAGCCGCTTCTGCCGTGGAAACTCTCCCAAGTTGGCCCCGGTTTAGCTGTCGGTGATGTCGATGGCGATGGTGCTGAGGACCTTTATTTGGGTGGGGCCGCGGGATTCAGTGGGCAACTCTGTCATCGGCAATCCGATGGGCGCTTTCGGATCAGTGATCAGCCCTGTTTTAAGCAGGACCAAGCCAGCGAGGACATGGGTGCGCTCTTTTTTGATGCTGATGGGGATGAAGATGCTGATCTTTATGTGGTCTCCGGCGGAGTCGAATGCGCCCCCGGCGATGCCCTGTTGCGCGATCGCCTCTACTTGAACGATGGCAAAGGCATCTTCCGCAAGGCTCCCGATGGTCTTCTGCCGGACATACGGGACTCCGGTAGCGTTGTGGTTGCCGCTGATTTTGATCGCGACGGCGACCTCGACCTTTTTATAGGCGGCCGGTGCGTTCCGGGGAGTTATCCGCTTCCAGCCAACAGTCGGCTTTTGCGGAATGAAGATGGCCGGTTTGCCGACAGGACCGACGAGCTTGCCGCCGCTCTCAGACTATCGGGCCTCGTCACTGGTGCGGTGTGGTCCGATGTGAACGATGATGGCTGGAATGATCTTCTCATAACGCACGAATGGGGACCGATCAAGCTCATGCTCAATGAACAAGGACACCTCGTAGATCGCACCCGGGTAGCCGGCCTCGCCGAACGCTCAGGGTGGTGGACCGGAATCGCCGCTGGTGACATCGATGGGGACGGAGACGTCGACTTCGTGGCGGGAAACTTCGGGCTCAATACCCGATACGCCTCAACCCCTGATCCTCAGATCACCGCTTTCCTTGGTGAATTCGACGATTCCGGACGATCCCATTTCATCGAGGCAATTCGCGAGGGCGAGCCTCTGTATCCGCTGCGCAGCCTGAACACCCTTGCCGCGGCATTGCCCAGTCTGACCGACCGTTTTACTTCGGCCGCGCCTTTTGCCGACGCGCCCCTCACTGATATCTTCGCAAAACCTCAATTACAGGCTGCCAAACGCTTCACGGCAAACACATTCGAATCCAGTGTCCTGATCAACAACGGCCGGGGCCAATTCGCGTTCCGATCCTTGCCACGGCTGGCGCAAACATCTCCGGTCTTCGGTTTGGCCCTGACTGATATGGACGCAGACGGCCACTTGGATCTTGTCTTGGTGCAGAACTTCTTCAGCCCTCAGCCCGAGACTGGCCGGATGGATGGTGGCCTGAGCCTACTGCTTCAAGGTAACGGCGACGGAACCTTTACTCCCATTTGGCCCGACGAAAGCGGCCTTATCGTTCCCGGTGATGCCAAGTCCCTCGTTACCACCGACCTGAACGACGATGGGCGTACAGATTTTGTCATCGGCCTGAATGACGACGAACCGATGGTTTTTGAAAATCAAATTCCTGAGCGGAACCGAAGGCTGAACCTCGATCTCCATGGAAAATCGGGGAATCCCAATGGCATCGGCGCCCGTGCAAAACTCACCCTGGCAACGGGCTCCGTCCATGTCGCCGAGATTTACTCCGGGAGCGGTTACCTTTCCCAGTCTAGCCCGCGAATCCGCTTGAGTCTTGGTCCGGCCGATCGCCCCGCACTCTTGGAGGTCCGGTGGGCCAGTGGACGCCGAACCCAACTGACTCTCCCTTCAGGCCAAACAACGATCCGCATCCAGGAATAAGGCCGGATGGGATAATTTTTTGGAAAAACATTGACCGCTGGCGGTCTTGTCCGGTTTGCTGATTGTGTTCCCGACACGAACCCCAGAAGGGCGGTCCTCGCTCGGATGCGTTATGACGAATCAGGTCTCGAAACTTAAAGGCCAGTGGATGGTGTTGACCGCCGCGTTTTTGGGCTGGTTGTTTGATGGTTATGAAATGGGGCTCTTCCCCGTCGTGGCTAGGCCGGCTTTGAAGGATTTGCTGGGTGCGGCGGGCGACGAGCAAGTCGGCCAATGGATGGGCGTGATTACGGCGTGTTTCCTTTTAGGCGCTGCGATGGGAGGATTGGTGTTTGGCTGGCTCGGCGATCGGATTGGCCGTGTTAAAGCCATGGCCTCGAGCATCCTGGTCTATTCGTTGGTTACGGGCCTGGGGTATTTCGCCCAAACTCCAACCCATCTGGGTATGGTGCGGTTTGTTTCCGCTCTTGGCATGGGAGGGCAATGGGCCCTCGGCGTGGCGCTTGTGATGGAATGTTGGCCGGAGAAATGGCGTCCCATGTTGGCCGGCGCCATGGGGGCTGCCTCGAACGTCGGTTTTCTTTTGGTGGGTGTCACCGCCAGCCTCCATCATGTCACCCCGGAATCTTGGCGCTGGATGATGGTGGTCGCCGCGATGCCCGCCTTTCTGGTGGTTTTCATCATGGTGGCTGTGCCTGAATCCGAGCGGTGGAAAAAATCGGTCCAGACATCCAAAAGCAAGCCGGTCAAGGAGGTTTTCTCCCGGGGCTTGCGAAGAAATACCTTATTGGCGATTGCTTTTGCATCCGTGGCTTTGATTGGCACCTGGGGCTCTGTGCAATGGCTCCCTTTGTGGGCCAATCAAATGGTCTCGGATAAGGGATTCGCCGAGTTGCGACAGGCGCATCCCGAATGGTATCCGGCTGATTCGACCTCTCTTACGGCTGGCCAAAACGAAGCCAGAATGGAACAGGAGATGTCTGTGAAAAAACAAGCGGGCCAAGCGACCGCCAATATCCAGATGATTCAAGGGATCGGCGCCATTGTGGGCACCTTCCTGGCTCCCCTGATGGGCGCCCGATTGGGGCGTCGACCAGCCTACTTCCTGCTCTGCCTTGCCTCGCTTGCTGTTTGCGGCTTTGTCTTTCGAACGGTTCACACCTACAACGGCCTGTTCCTGGTCTGGGGCTTGATCATCAGCGCTACCACGGCCTCTTTCTACGGCTGGTTTCCGCTCTATTTCCCCGAACTGTTCCCAACCCGGGTCCGGGCTACCGGCCAGGGACTGAGCTTCAACTTCGGCCGGGTCTTTGCTGCTCTTGGCGCTTTTTTGCAGGGCCAATTAGTGGCCGCCTTTGATGGCAGCTACGCCCAGGCCGGGGCTATTGTGACGCTGGTTTACCTGGTTGGCATGGTCCTGATCTGGCTGGCCCCGGAAACCAAAGGCAAACCTCTGCCCGAATAATCCCCGAATCCTCCTTTCGAATCACGGCATTGCTCCCGAAGGCAGCCTCCACGCCGGGACAGATTTTTGTCGCACCTGCAACATGAATTTGTCCCGAGGGTGGATGGTTTCGGAAAGTGGGGAAGGCAGATTTTATCTCTTTCTTGTGAAGGCGCGGGCTTCTGTTAAGCTACGGTTATGAGTTTTTTGTCGGTATTCGAGCGGCTGCCGATGGAGCGGTTGCGGGAGTTGAGTCTGATGGCGACCGAGAGCCAGGTGAGATCGGTTCTGGCGAGAAGCCGGCTGGGCTTGGATGATTTTGCGGTATTGATATCCCCCGTGGCGGGGGCCAGTTTGGAGACCATGGGACAACGGTCGCGCGCTTTGACCCAGCAAAGATTTGGCAAGGTCATCCGGATGTTTGCGCCGCTGTATCTGTCGAATGAATGTGTTAACAACTGCAAATATTGCGGTTTTTCGCGGGACAATCCGATTTTGCGGGTGACGCTTTCGGTGGAGGAAGTGATGGCCGAGGCTCGGAGCATTCAGGCGCAGGGCTTTCGAAATTTGCTTTTGGTGGCGGGGGAGCAACCCCGCTTTGTTTCGGCGTCTTACCTGGAAGACTGCGTTCGGGTGTTGCATCCACTGTTTCCGAGCATCAGCCTGGAGATAGGCCCGTTGGGAACCGAGGATTACCGGCGGTTGGTGGAATCGGGGGCAGAAGGCCTGGTTGTTTACCAGGAAACCTACAACCGCAAGGTTTATGAGGATCTGCACACCTCAGGGCCCAAACGGGATTTTGCGGGACGATTGGAGGTGCCGGAGCGCGCTTATGGGGCGGGGATGCGTCGTCTGGGGATTGGCGCGCTGCTGGGGCTGGCGGACTGGCGTCAGGAGATGATCTGTCTGGCGGCGCACGCCCAGTATCTGCAGCGGCATTGCTGGAAGGCCTACCTGACGATCTCACTGCCCCGGATGCGACCCCATGCAGGCGGTTACGAACCCCGGCACGTTCTGAGTGACCGGGAACTGGCCCAGGTGGTCTGCGCCCTGCGATTGATGTTTCCGGATGTGGGCCTGGTGCTTTCAACTCGCGAGAGATCGGTGTTGCGGGATGGGTTGGTTCCCTTGGGCATTACCATGATCAGCGCGGGCAGTCACACCGAGCCCGGCGGCTATACTGGAGCGGGTCAGGGCAAGCTGCATCTGACTCAAAGAGGGAAGGTTGTGCCCCTGGCAACGGATGCCGCCGAATACGCGGCTGTGGCCGGATTAACCTCCGCGAATGCGACGGTGCAGTTTGAAATTGCGGATCAGCGTTCCTCGGCCGAGGTGGCCGATCATTTGCGGCGCATGGGCTATGAACCGGTTTGGAAAGATTGGGATCTGGCTCTTGGGGCCGAGGTTCCCGAGCCAGAAGACCTGGTTGTTCCGGCCTGCAACACCCACCCAACATGCAACGCGACATCGTAATTGCCAACGGCAAGCCGGTGCAGGCTCTGGTGCCCTGCACCTTGGAGCATTTTCTGACACAGCAGAATCTTCAGGTTCGATGTGTTGTGGTGGAGCATAATGGTGAGGCGGTCGCGCCTTCGGACTTCGCACAGCGCCAAGTCAAGGCCGGGGATCGCCTTGAAATCGTTCGCGTGGTGGCCGGCGGATAGAGCCGCATCTTCGACCGTTGGCTATGTCTTTCTTTCTTCACTCGCAATTGTCAAACAGCGCCAAGTCAATTTGTTCTCGCCACTGGAAACAGGGGATGACCTGGGGGATTTGCTGTTGGATGGCGGGAGGCATAGGATATGGAGCTGAATCCCTGATGACCGTAACGAACGCCGCGGCCCAGGCCTTCCTGCAATGTGTCATTGTGGATCGCGCCACTGGCGAGCCTGCTTCATGTAATGTGGCGCTGACGGATCCTGCGGGAAAGCGGGTGGTCGAACGGAATTCGTTTCAGGGCGGTTTTCGTTGTCGGGGGTATTTTGAGAAGTCACTGCCATCCGGGACTGTCCAGTTGCGAGTGACACGCGGACCGGAGACACTCGCATTTGAGAAGGTCCTCCAGTTGGCGCCGGGCCAAGCTCATGAGATCCGGGTGGAGTTGGAGCGCCAGGTGGATCTGCGGAGCCGGGGATGGTTTTCCGGGGACAGCCACGCCCATATGATTCATGACGCCTGGAATGCGTCGGTCGATTTTGATTACGTCGCCCTGGCCGCCCAGGCTGAGGATCTGCAATACCTGTCCCTGGCCCAACAGTGGACGATCGATCGTCCCACCCCTGAGGCTTTGGAAGCGGAATTGAATGCGAGATCCAGACAGGATTGCGTGCTGACCTGGAACCTCGAAGCCCCGAAAAACTACTATCGAGGCGACGCCACCCGATGTCTGGGGCACTGTTGGACATGGGTTATGCCGGGCCGCACCCGGCAAGGGGACAACGTGATTTCTATGCTCTTCGAGGCCAGCGCCGGGGATTACGAATCCCAGAAGCCGTCCTACGCCAATTTTGAGTCCCACGAACTGATTCGCCATTTGGGCGGCCGATCATTTTACTCACATCCATTTCGTTGGTGGACAGGGCCTTGGGGAGGTCAAGGCGGCTATCCTCACCGTGAGAAGGCGCGAATTTCCAACCTGGCCGTTGAATTGCCCTTGGACACCCTGCTGGGCCCGACCTATGACGGATTGGATGTAATGACGACCGCCGGGGAGTACTCGGCAAACGCTAAGGCGTTTGAGCTGTGGGCCATGTTGCTCAACCGAGGTTATCGGCTGGCCGCCACGGCTTCTTCAGATTCCTGTTTCGACCGAGCCAACGGCGCGGTGCCAGGGTCGGTTCGGACTTATACCTTTTTAGACAAAGGTTTCTCATTGGAAGCCGTTGCCGAGGCGACCGCGAAAGGCCGGACCTTCGTCACGACGGGTCCGTTAATTGTGTCGACCTTGGAGGGACTACCGCCCGGTTCTGTTTTTCAGGCGGATGGCCGGAATCACCGGTTGGCTATGGAGTTGTGGGCGGCTGGAAACGCCAACGGCGGGCTGAGTCATCTCGAGTTGATCCGGAACGGAGCTGTGGTTCAGACTCTTCACTTACCGCCCGGCACGATGCGATTTCAGACCAATCAGATGATCCGGGCGACCGAATCGTCATGGTACAGTCTGCGGCTTTACGGGAGCGATCCCCAGAGGCAACGGGCCATAAGCGGCGCCTTTTACTTCGAGAAGCCCGGCCAAGCCCCTCCGGCGCCGGTTATGGCGCGGGTGCGGGCTCGGATTGTTGAGGATGACACGGGCAAACCGTTGAGCGGACGCTTGATCGAGGTGCAGTATTTGGGGAATCATCCGCGGGATGGGCGTCGGCACAGGGCGCCGGGCGGTCATTTAGTCGTCTCCGTGCCTGGAACCGCGCGTCTGCGGGCCGAAGCGCCGGGGTACAAACCGGTTGTCCTGAGTCCGTTTTTCGATCATCCCGCCCTTCTGGAAAAGATCACACTCATGACTGCGGAAGACTTGGCGCAGTGGGAGACCTTCGAGCAGATCCGTTCGCTTCTATCGGATGTGCCACTGACGTTTCGTTTGAAGAAATCGCCCTGACCGCATCCGATGGGCTGTGGTGAATACCGTTGCCAATTGCAATTTGGATTGCTAAAAGAGGCGTGTTTCCCATCCGACTGGCATGGCAAGCCGGTCTAATCAGAGGAGGCCATATGCCTGAAGTCCAGCTTGCCGGCGGCAGATACGTCGGCATGAAAATACCGCTTGGCGGTTTGGGAGAAGTGGAGCTGACTCAGATCTTGTCGAGCAGCACCGACACTTATCTTTATTACACCAACCATCCGGGGGTTGTGGTCAAGGTGTATGACCTTGACTGCGGCAAAAGCGACGAAATCAGCTATGGTCCTTACGCGGACTTCGGGTTGGAGTTAGCCAACTTCGAGTACGTTCTAGGCCGGGAGGCATTAGCTTCGCACCTGCCAGCGTTCTATGGGGCCAACATTGACTACACCGCCAAGTACGCCTATATCGCGATGGAGCACTTGGATGGACAGAATCTCAAGTCCTGGTGTGAATCAGCGCGGGCGGCTGAGTGTCCCGAGGATTGGATGGATGCGTTTCGGGAGGCGGTGGATCAATCGTTGTTGATCCTGCAGCGGTTCCATCAGCATGGCATCCTGCTGATGGACTTTAAACCCGAGAATGTGATTCGGACCGATTCCTGCCGGATTCGATTTGTTGATTTGGGGGCCTGGCTGACTCCGAAATTCGCGGCGGCGCTTGGGGATTATGTTTACTCGGCCACCCCGGACAACGCCGAAGTCCTCATTGACGCGGCCAATATTCAGACGGGGATCGCACCGACGCCGGCTTCGGACATTTTTTCGGTGGGTGTCGCGCTTTACGAGATGGGAACGGGGCATTCGCGTCTTGCGCTAGACGGCGGATGGGCCAGCCAGGTTCTGGAGCATCGTGAGATTTGCGGATTTCGTGATTCGCAGATTCGGACCATGTGGAATGCCTATCCGCACCTGAAGGAAGCGTTGCCCCTGTTGGAGACTCAGGTGCGGCAGAGATGGGTGCTGTTTGCTGATTTCTGGCCGTTGTTGAAGAGTTTTCTGTCGTTGAACATGGAGGGATGGGACGGCCAAACCCGCGAACAACAGGAGCGGGTGCTGATGGAAACCGGTACTCAATGGATCCGGGACCGTATGGCTCCGTCGTTGCGCTGGCTAGCCACGCCGATTGCCCAGGCGACGGCGCTGCGCAGCCAGCGGCTGAAAAGCATCGCTGAATTGCGCGCGCTGACAGGGAGACCGGTGCTGCTGGATGTCCAGAATGATCTGCTGGAACATAACGGCCTGGTGCTGTTTCTCAAGGACATGGAGCATCCCGTCGAATTCGTCCGCGCCTTGAACTCTTGGCAAGTGAAATTCCATCGTTACATGGGGCATTGGACCATAGGGGCTCCAGCGGCCGGCACGTATGCCGAGGACACCAGCCGGCTGCTTTTTCTGAAGGAAATCCATCGGGACGAGGAAGGACATCGTTTTTACCAGGTGGTCGGGGATCTGGAGGCCGACGATGTGGATAACGACAAGCTGACTTTGTGGCATTTGCGGGATGATCATGGAGCGTGGATTGGAGGATAGGCATCGAAAGCAGGCGGCTCCTTTCGGGTTGATTCGGGGGCTCCCGGGCACTCTCGAAGGGCGAATGAAATCTGCCGTTCCAGGGGGTGGAAGCCGGTGACATTCAAGTGCCGGTGGTTCCGAGTCAGTGTGGGTGATGGGAAAAAGACGGTGCGCGCAGATCGTTGAATGACCGGCTGATGATCCAGAGGGAGAGGGCGCCGTAAGCGAGGCCCGCCAAAGCCAGGCACGTCCTCATGCCCAGCCAGTCGGAGACACTGGTGATACCCAGGCCGGCGAAAGGCATGAGACCGAAGAAACTCAGGCTGGCGACGGCGGAGACGCGCCCTCGGAGGGGATCTGGCGCTCGTTCTTGCACGATGGTATTCGCCAGGCCAATCAGGGAGGAAACGCACCACGAGAGGGGGACCATGCAGGCGATGGCGCCGCCAAAACTGGTCGTCCAACTCAAGCCCAGCAGGCACAAGGCGATACCGCACAGGATGGATGTCATGAAGAGGAGCCGTTGGTCTCGACGCACGGCCAGTAATCCGATCGCGCCGGTCAAGGATCCGCTGGCGGCCGCTCCCATGAGAACACCCATGCGATCCGGTCCCAAGCCGAGCACGACTTTCACATAGAGGGGGAGCATCACGATCATGACGGGGAAGACGAACACGGTGGCGGTGGCCATCAAGCCGATCATGGTCATGGTGGGGCGATCAGCGCGCACGAAAGCGATTCCGTCTTTCATGCCGCCCCGGCGGTGGGCCTCCTCTTCCGGAGATCCGTGGGGCCGGGGAGCCAGGGTTAGAAGCGCGATAATCAGCGCGACGAACGAAAGGGCGTTGGCGTAAAAAGCAAGGGCGGGGCCCCAAAGGCCGACTACATAACCCGCCAGGGCGGGGCCGATGAGCCGTGTTCCGTGAAAGACCGACCGATCGATGGCAATGGCCTGGGGCAGATGGTTGCGCGGAACCAATTCCGGAACAAGGGCGGACGCCGAGGGCATTTCGAACGCGTTGGAGATGCCTTGAATCAGGGCCACAACCATCACATGCCAGATTTCGATCCAGCGCAGGGCGACCAGTGTGCCGAGCAGAATTGCCAGGAGAATCTGGGCGACCTGGGTGGCCATCAGGATTTTTCTCTTGTCGTAACGATCAGCAACGATGCCCCCGTAGATGGTCAGAGCGACCATCGGAATGCCGGAGGCGAAATTCACCAGGCCGAGCAGGAAGGCGCGCTGGGTCAACTCCGCCACCACCCAGCTTTGCGCCATGACCTGCATCCAGGTGCCGGTCATAGAGATCGCCTCGCCCCTGATATAGCGGGCAAAAGGTCCGCGACGCACCAGTTCCCACACGGGCGCCCAAGTTTTGTTGCCGTCAGAACTCATATGGACTGTCAGGAGACTCACGAAGCGCCGCCTCAAGCCGACCAGTCACACGAAGTCTTTTTCCGGGGCGCGGACTCTTTGACACCGTTCGAGAGATGCTTGCCGAACATGTCACTTTGACTGTCGAATGTCTAGATCGGCTTTTCTTCAACGGCCATGAATTTGAAACGTCCGCTGGCCAAGGATTCGGGAGGAGAGTAAAGTGGCTGGTATTATGGATTTGGGATTGAAAGACAAGGTGGCGGTGGTGATGGCGGCCAGCCGCGGACTCGGCAAAGCGACGGCGGCCGCCTTGGCGGCGGAGGGCTGTCACCTGGCGATTGCCAGCCGGGAAGCGGGTCGCATTCAGACCGCCGCCGAAGACCTGCGCCAACTCTACCCCGTTCAAGTCCTGACGGGGACTGTGGATGTGACGCAGCCCGATAGCATCGACGCGTTTGCCCGGGCTGTGGAGCAAAGATACGGCGCAGTCGATATTCTCATCCACAACAGCGGGGGCCCCGTTCCCGGGACTTTCGACGTTCTGAGCGTCGAACAGTTCCAGCAGGCGGTTGATCTCCTGCTGATGAACGTGGTGCGAGCGACCAAGGCCTTTTTGCCCTTGATCCGGCAACGGAAGGCCGGCGGATGCATTCTCACCATTACCAGCATTTCTGTGCGGGAGGTGATACCCAATCTCATGCTCTCGAACAGCGTGCGCGCCGCGGTGACGGGTTGGAGCAAAACTCTGGCGCGCGAACTGGGGCCGGAGAAGATCCGGGTCAATTGTGTGGCCCCGGGCACCATTCATACCGAACGCATTGAAGAACTGGTTGCCGCGGGCGCGCGTCAATCAGGACGCGATCCGACCGAGGTCCGATTGAATCTGCAGTCGCGAATACCACTGGGGAGATTCGGGCGTCCGGAGGAATTCGGGGCGGCGATGGCTTTCCTGGCGAGCGACCGGGCCAGTTTCATCAGTGGGGTGACCTTGGTGGTGGACGGCGCGCAAATGTGCACGGTGACGTGAGACAAGGCGGGCGGACTATTGGCCGGAAGGTCCCAACACGGCGTAGAGCAACAATAGGACCACGATCACTCCCAGGGCCACGCCAATGCCGATGAACAGCCGGTTGATCTTGTCGCTTTTCTTTTTAAAAGCGGGATTGACCTCGACCTTGGTGGTGTGAGCGGCCTGTTCCAGGTCATTCAGACGCACTCCCGTCTTGACATTGGTCGGCATCGGTTCCGCCGTTTTCTTGGGCGCTGCCGGCGGGGCGCCGTTGTCCAGACGAAGCTCCACTTGTCCCAAACGCAGGGTCTGACCGGGTTTGACCATTCCTTCCAGAACCCGGTTGTCATCGACGTAAGTGCCATTCGTCGAATTTAAATCCTTGACAAAAACATCAGTGCCCTTGAGATACACTTCGCAGTGATGTCCGGAGACCGAGGGCTCGGGGATAAAAAAGCTGTTGTCCTCCAAACGTCCGACGGTGGTTTTCTCACCCGCCTTCAGTTCGCAGGAGCGGTTCTTAAATCCCTCGCTGAGCACGACAAGTTTGGGCATAGGTAGATTCTCTAGCGGCTATTATCTTCACAGGAACAATTTCAAGTCAAACTGATTTCTTCTGGGCGGGGGGGCGGATTGATTTTTGATTTAATGCGGAAGGTTTCCGGGAACGGTATATCCATTCCCGGAAAGCGCGTCGGCGTAGTTCAACCCTCGTCATCGCGAAGACACGCCGGCCTTTATTGCGGTTTTCGACCGGCAAGAATAACTCGCTGGAGGTCCCCAAGAGCTTTCATGGCAAAATAGTTGTCTGGCAGAAAGTGGTTAGGGATCGCCCGGGATCCTGGAACAGGTCAGCTACGGCGGATTAACTCGCGAAATTCGTCAAAAAGCACCGAGGAATCGTGGGGCCCGGGGGAGGCTTCGGGGTGATACTGGACGCAAAACACGGGTTTGTGGCGGTGTCGCATTCCTTCCACGGTTTGATCGTTCAGGTTGATGCGATCGACTTCAACATGAGATGGGAGGCTGTGGGGATCGACGGCGAAGCCATGATTTTGGGAGGTGATTTCGACCTGTCCGGTGCGGAGGTTTTTTACGGGTTGATTAGCTCCGCGATGGCCGAACTTAAGCTTAAATGTTTTGCCTCCAAGCGCTTGACCAATGATTTGATGTCCTAGACAGATGCCAAAAACAGGAACGCCCGTGTTAATTAAATCGCTGACCGCCCTGACGGCGTATCCCAGAGCGGCCGGGTCTCCCGGGCCGTTTGACAGGAAAATGCCCGACGGTTTGTATTGGAGGGCAGTGTCGGCTGGTGTATGGGCTGGGACGACAGTGACCTGAAAGCCGCGTTGTCGCAATCGTCGCAGAATGTTGTATTTAATGCCAAAATCATAGGCGACGACAGGGATCTCGGCCGGGGGGAGGGGATGGCGGAGATTGTGAATATTGGCTTCATTCGAAGAGCGAGAGAGGCGGAAATCGCCGCTTTCCTCATCCCGAGAATCCCAGGAGAAGGGTTGGGGGTGAGTGACTTCCCGGACATAGTCGATCCCGATCAATCCCTGCCATTGGCGGGCGCCATTGACGGCCTCGCTATCGGACAGGTCTTCTGTGGAAATCATGCCTTTCAAGGCGCCGTGGACACGGAGTTTCTTGGTAAGCGCCCGGGTATCGAGACCCTGGATTCCGGGAATCCGATGTTGTTGAAGGTAATCAGGCAACGACATTTCAGACCGCCAGTTGCTGACCAGCGGCGAGAGTTCACGAACGACAAAACCGGCGACATGAGGCTGCCAGGATTCCACGTCCAGGCGGTTAATGCCGTAGTTTCCAATCAGGGGATAGGTCATCGCGACGATTTGTCCCTTATAGGAAGGATCGGTCAGGATTTCCTGATAGCCCGTCATGGAAGTGTTAAAGCAGACCTCGCCGCAGGCTGAGGCCCGCGCGCCAAAGGCCTGTCCGCGCATCACCGTGCCATCTTCAAGAGCCAGTATTGCATTCATCCGAACGTCGGGCCGATGCTAGAGATACGGCGGGGTTGGTCAAGTGGATTACGGAGCCCCTGAACCGCCAAATAAATATTTTAACCGCTAATGGACGCCAATCCACGCGAATCATGGTAGGCCCAGTGCGAAGATCGTGAAGGTCTAGAAAAATCGATAGACTGTCCGATATTCAGCCAACAGGGGATCTCCGCTTCGATTCGCGTGCGTTGGCATTCATTCGCGGTTAGGTCTATTTTAATTTTGCCATGGAGCGGCTGGTTTGATTGGCTGGAAGCATGCCAGGCTTGGATGTTGCGGCGGGATTGATATTCAGAAAGGGGCGGCTTCTGGTTACCCAGAGGCGCGAGGGGGATTCTTTGGGTGGATTTTGGGAGTTTCCGGGTGGAAAACGCGAACCGGGGGAATCGTGGGAATCCTGTCTGAAGCGGGAATTGACGGAGGAACTTGGCATTGAGGTGGCTGTCGGTTCTCTCTGGGAGACGGTGGACCACGTTTATCCGGAAAGAGAGGTGCATCTGCGCTTTTTTCTGTGCCGACTGGTGCGTCGCGAGCCGCAAACGATCGGCTGCCAGGATTTGCGCTGGATTCGGAGGGAGGAGTTAGGCGGATTCAAATTTCCTCCCGCTGATGCCCGGCTAATAGAACGGTTGTCCAACAGTCCCGATTTGTGGACGCTCGACGCGGAGCCGCCTGCAAGCCGAAGCGGTGGCCTTGTTCAGGATCATGAAGGTCACAAAGGGGGCGAGTAGCCTGTGAACGCTTTCGGTTCTTACTTCGCGCCCATCCAGATGGTTAATGGAAATGTGCGGATTTGGAGCCCTCAACGAATGGGTCCGTAGTATTCCTCGACCAGTTTGCGAAATCCGTTTTCGTTCAGATTGATGATCTTCATTTCGCGGCGGGCGTTTTCCTCGGAATCGCTGGCATGGGCGGCATTGACCATGACAGTGGAGCCGAACTCGCGCCGGATGGATCCGGGGGGGGCTTTTGAAGGATCGGTGGGTCCCAGGACATCGCGTATTTTACGGACGGCATCAGGTCCTTCGTAGACAAGCGCAATGCACTTTTCGGTGCCAGGCAGGTTGCGTTCTTGCTCGGAACATTCGCTCGGGGCCCGGCCTGACATGAATTTGACGATGCTCTCAAACTGATTATCACCAAAAGCCGGTCCCAGGAGTTCGCCCAGGCGGTGAACCTCGTTTTCGGAGAGGCGGAAATTGAACTCCTTTTCGAGGACGGCCTGGGATCGGCTTCCCACGACATCGCCCAGTTTATTTCGCAGCACTTCACGGACGGGTTCGTAGAACTCGATGGCCTGGGAGACGCTCATGCGATGAACCTTGATCCCGACAATGAACAGGCCGGTTCGAGAAAAGAAATCGATGACATTGCCCGGGCGGCCTGTGGGGAATCGGAAATTATCCGGCTTAATGAGCACCAGCGTGCGCTGGGGTTTTGCTTCGGCGGGATAGGTCACCACGTTTTCCAACAAACCGCCGTCCAAATCCGAGTAGCTGGCCCAGAGCTTCAGTCGGGATTCGGCTTCATGGACTTCCGGCGCCGCAAGGACGGCGGGCTCGAAGTATTGGACCTTTTCATGCTCGTCCAGAACCAGATCTCCGTAGGTATCCCGAATGGTCTCTCCTCCCGAGTGGTCAACGCTGAAGTTGCCGACGGCCGCCCGGATTTTGCGGACCGCGTCTTCTCCCTGGAACAGGAGCGCCATCACCCTTCGGCGTCTGCCTGTTTTTAGGTCGGGAGAGAGCCGTTTGAGAATGTAATTTTGGATCAGTTCCTGGATGCGTCGATCCTGGGGATCACGGGCCGACAAGGCAATGGCCGCGTATTTTTCGACCAAGTCCCGGCTTGGGGCAAACATCCTGGCCCCGACCAATTCCAGTCCGGTGCGGGCGATTAAACGGGCCAGGATTCCTCCAGTTCGGGATTTATGGAGTGAATAGGGGGTCAGGATCGCGTAGGCGAGTTCTACAGCCATAAAAAAAGAATAAACCTGGGAACGTGCTTAGACCTGGGTTGGATGGGTGCTGGGGGCGGACTCCGGGGGGGTGATGGCTGCGCCTTTGCCGCCAATAATCTTAAACATCACCGATCCACAACAAGGGCATTTGCCCTTGATGGCTTTGCGACCGTTTTTCATTACTTCCTCAACGGCTTCGGCGATTTCTTTCTTGGCCTTGCACTTTACACAATAACCTTCAGCCATAATCGTGTCCCCAACTCAATGACTCCGATATCCAGCAGACAGAGGCTAGCTTAGGGATGCACCATCCTTACCGTCAATCTTGAAAAATCAGCTTCAATGGCCCGATATTCAGCGGCAAGACTCAGACGCCCCTGCCTGACCATGATCTGCGAACTGGTGAATGGAAAACAAAAAGTCCCGTGACAATTCACAGGACTCATACCGACCGGTCATACCAGTCTTCATACCACATTCGGCGCCCGACGGAAGGGGGCGGACTGAAGCTCGATCAAGACTACTTGGGCATGGCAGTCAGGCGCATGCCGATTTGTTTGTCGATCTCATTGGCCAGGTTGAGATCCACACCTCCCCCTTTGGTCCGGACTTGCGTGGTGACTTTGGACACGGCGGCATCCGTTTGATCGACGCGGACATAGACTGTGCGAGTATCCACTTTGGCCACGAGGGAGTTATTGACCACATTGTGCGAGGTCAGGACCCCGTTGAACTTCAAGACCTCGATGGCGGCGGCCACCACCTGGTTCACCGGCCGTTCGTAAGTGCTTTCGAATTTGTCCTTGGACAGCGGCCATCCGCCGCGTTTGTGTCCGTCCACCGTGTTGACACAGCCCACGACCAACATCAACAAGCAACCCACCCCGATTGATACCAACGATTTGATTTTCATTTTGTTATATGACAATCACAAACCTCGACTGCGTCAAGGCTGAACCTATTGATTCAAACGCGCCAGATACCGTTCCGCATCGATGGCGGCCGAGCAACCCATGCCCGCTGCCGTGATAGCCTGGCGATAAACGTGATCACAGCAGTCTCCCGCGACAAAAACCCCTGGCACACTGGTTTCAGTGCCCCTTTTGGCGAGAATATAGCCGTTTTCATCCATATCCACCTGTCCTTTAAAGACCTGAGTGTTAGGCACATGCCCGATGGCCATGAACACGCCCGCGCAGGGAAGGACCTGAGTGGCTTTGGTTTTGACATTTTGGAGCCGCACACCCGTGACCTTATCCTGTGCGACATCCAATACCTCCGTCACGACTGAATCCCAGACCGGTTTGATTTTGGGATTGTTCAACGCGCGATCCGCCATGATCTTGGAGGCGCGCAAGGTGTCGCGACGATGAATGAGGGAGACTTCGGACGCAAAACGGGTCAGGTACATGGCCTCCTCGCAGGCGGAGTCCCCGCCGCCAACGACCACGACCGGCTGATTCCGAAACATCGGCAGGGCGCCGTCACATGTGGCGCAGTAAGTCACCCCTTTTTTCTCGAGCTTGGCTTCGCTATCCAAACCCAAATGACGATGTCCCGCCCCGCTGGCAATGATGATCGCCTGGGCTTGGACTTTTTCGCCGTCGACGGTCAGGGTGAGGGGGGATTGCGTGAGATTGGCTTCTTCGACCGTCGCAAACTTGATCCGGGCGCCAAACTTTTCGGCCTGTTGCTGCATTCGGGTCATCAACTCGTAACCGTCAACGCCGACCGGAAAACCGGGAAAATTTTCTACAATACTCGTCGTGGTCAACAGGCCACCCGGCATGATTCCGGTCAAGACCAGAGGATTGAGATTGGCGCGTGCCGTATAGATGGCGGCGGTCAACCCCGCGCAACCGGTTCCGATGATGATGACTTTCTCCATATGTTGTCGATTGTAATCCGTTTCGATGTCCTTAGCAAGCCAGAGCTTGCGGCCCAAATCCGCCTGTAAGCGAGAGTCACTCGACAGGCTGGACGAGGAGCGAGATCGGGATCAGATGCCGCTGAGCAGGTAGCTGAACAGGCCATCCCGCAACTTAGGTTCGAACCAGGTGCTTTTAGGTGGCATCAGCTTGCCGGCGTCCGAAATGGTCATCAAGTCCTCGATGCGGGTGGGATAAAGCGAAAACGCGCAGGCGTAATCGCCGGAATCGACCATCCGCTCCAAGGCGTTGATGCCTCGAATTCCGCCGACAAACGAGATACGCCGGCTGGTTCGTGGGTCATCGATATCCAGCACGGGGGCTAGGATGAGATTCTGGAGGAGGCTGACGTCGAGTTGGTCCACAGGATCCTCGGCTGCGAAGCATTCCGGTTTAAAATCCAGGGCGTACCAGTGGTGATCGAGATAAAGGCAGAATTCGTGGATATGGGGAGGGATGGATTCACCCCGGGCGCGCAGGACGCAGACCGATTGGATCCGATCCAGAAACTGGGCGGGTGTAAAACCGTTTAGATCTTTGACGACGCGGTTGTAGGCCTGGATTTGCACCTGAGTGTGAGGAAACAAGACGCAGAGGAAATAATTGCTATGGGCATCTCCGGGCCTGCTTTCGGCGACTCGAGCCGCGGCGGCGCTTCGGTGGTGGCCATCGGCGATATAGAGGTGCGGGATCCGGGCAAAAATGGAGGCAATACATCGAATGAGGGCTGGGCTGTTGATCACCCAACCCGTGTGATGCACCCCGTCAACGGCCTGAAAATCGACATCAGGCGGTTCCTTAGTCTGGCTGGAAACCAGATCGTTAAAGTTGGGATTGTAAGGGTAAACCAGAAAGACAGGGCCGGTTTGGGCATTGAGGATTTCGATATGACGCGCCCGATCTTCTTCCTTGTCCGGGTGAGTTTTCTCGTGTTTTCGAATGATCCCGTTCCGGTAATCGTCGCAGCTGGCCACGGCGACCAGGCCGGTCTGGATGTGGACTCCGGACATTTGGCGGTAAAGATAGTAGCAGGGCTGCGCATCCTGTTTGAGGGCGTCGATCTTCAAGAGACGTTGAAAACTCTCGGCTCCTTTTTGATAAACCGCAGGATTGGAGAGAGGGGTGTTTTCCGGAAGATCGATCTCTGGTTTGCTGACATGGAAGAAACTCAGGTCGTTGCCGGCCGCCAATTGTCGAGCCTCGGCACTCGAGACAACATCATAGGGGAGTTCGCAGATTCGGGAGGCCAACTCGGCCTGAGGTCGAACTGCGGCAAATGGTTTTATGATGGCCATAAATTAAGAATGGTGCGCATCCTAACAGCCCGGGTATCAGACGTCCAGATGCCTCAGCAAAAATTTCAGAGCCAATGTCCAAAGATCCATCCGCAGGCAAGATACTCCGAAGAATCGAACAGCGAATGAACGCCAACTGTGTATGAACTTCAACCGCGAATGAACGCTAATGGACGCGAATGGAAGCGGAGACATCCGATCGGCTGAATCCCAGACCTTCCATCGATTTTCCGCGTGAGTCAGGGTTTTCCTTAGCCTGCCTCCATTCGCGTTGATTCGTGTCCATTGGCGGTTAAGGTGTCTTGTTCGCGGTTCAGGGAGCGGCCTGCTGGATTGACGATTTCCCGGGTTTTGATTGACTGGAGGCACGATGTCAAAGTCACCTTTGCCAGAGGAACGGCGGACGGCAGCGCCGGCTTCCTTGCTTTATCGGCCCGCGAGCTATTTCGAGCGATTGCCTATTGCCTCGATGTTTCGGGCGTCTCAACCCCTGGAGGTCGAACTCGGCAGTGGCGACGGCAATTTTCTCGTCGATTACGCCTGCCGGCATCCCGATCATAATTTCCTGGGGATCGAGCGTCTCCTGGGGCGAATCCGAAAGATCGATCGTAAAGGCCGACGTGCGGGCCTAGTCAATCTGAGCCTGCTGCGCATCGAGGCGGGTTACTTCCTGGAATGGCTTTTGCCGGATCAATGTGTTTGGCGTCTCCACATCTATTTTCCCGATCCATGGCCCAAGCGCAGACATGTTCATAACCGATTGGTTGGCGAACGATTTCCGGGCCTTGCCCAGCGAGTGCTCCAGCCCGGGGGACGGGTTTACCTGCGCACCGATAATCCGGATTATCATGCGCAGATGCGGGAGGTGTTTGCGGTGGCTCCGGCCTTTCTCGAGATATCGACCCCGATCGAACTGGCGGCGCTGACGACGGATTTCGAGAAGGATTTTAACGCAAAAGACATTGAAACCCTGCGGCTGGCCTTTGAACTGGCGTCATCGACAGCCGGATCCGTTTGAGAGCGTGAGGCGCTGATCGGTCAGATCGAGTTAATGACATCGATTAGTTGCCTGAGCCGCCCGAAGTTGCGGCGGTTGAAACCCAAGGCGATCCGGGGCAGATCCGGGTAATCCTCGTCATCCCGCTCCTCCGGGGAGGGATCGGCGGGGGCAATGGCTGGGCCGCTGATGATATCGGCGAAGTCTTCGTTCAGGGCCTTGATCGCGCTGGCGCTGGGTGGATTGAGCAGACGGATGACGAGGAGCTCTTTGACGAATCGCATGGAGTGGTAATTTCGATAGAACCGGGTAATCCAGCGAACGGCTTCGTTGGTGCTGTTGGTAATCTGGTAAAGACGCAGGTCTTCCTCGGAGATCAACTCATTGCGCAAGAGATGTTCCCGGATATTTTTGTCCCAGGTTTTCCAGTAGGTGCCGCCGGGTTTGTCCATGAGCACGAGAGGCATGAGTTGGCTTTTGCCGGTTTGCATCAGGGTGAGGGCTTCGTAACCTTCATCGAGCGTGCCAAAACCTCCGGGGAACAGGACCAGCGCGTCGGAGTGTCGGATGAAGGTCAGTTTCCGGGTGAAGAAGTATTTGAACGTGATCAGTTTCTGGTCGTTGAGGATGACCGGATTGGCGTTTTGTTCCCAGGGGAGCCGGATGTTGGCCCCGAAGCTTTTATCGGGGCCCGCGCCTTCATGCCCCGCCTGCATGATGCCGGGGCCGGCGCCGGTGATGACCATAAAGCCGGTCTCGGCAATCTTGCGGCCTAATTCAACCGCCTGTTGATATTCCTTCTTGTTGGGCTGAAGTCTGGCGGAGCCAAAGATGGTGACTTTGCGGGTGTTGGAGTACGGGGCAAAGAGTTTGAAGGCATACCGCAATTCCCGAACTGCAGTTTGGATGACCCGCACGTCGCCGCGGTGTTTGACGTCTTTCAGCAGCTTTAAAGAGGTGGCAATCGTATCCGCAACGAGGTCTTCGTTGGCTCCTCCTCCGCAACGATCGATGAGTTCCTGAATCCGGCTCTTGAATTCGGTGTTAACCGGCGTTTTTCTTGTCTTGACCATGACGGCACCCTACCGGAATCCACCCGTCAAGGCAGGAAAAAACACCGGCGCCGATTGGTGATTCCTCTCTTCACGATCAAGCTTTGTCGGCATATGCTCGGTTTCGGTGAGCCGGACGGGATATCCATGATCGAAAATCCATCTCATGCGTCGCCTGGTTGTCTGCTGTTTGAAGACGAGCATCTGCTCGTGGTGAACAAACCGGCAGGCTGGAACACCCATGCCCCAAGCCCGTTCGCAGGGGAGGGGATCTATGAATGGCTGAGGCATCGTGAAGCCCGATGGGCTAGCCTCGCGATCATCCATAGGCTCGACAAGGAAACGTCCGGAGTTCTTCTGTTCACGAAGACCCCCCTGGCGAATCGGTCTTTAACAGATCAGTTTGCGAATCGACAGGCGCGCAAACAATACCTGTTGCTGACCGATCGAGGGGTCAAGAACACCGAACTTCGAGCCAGTTCGCACCTGGTTCGACTTGGAGACCGTTATGGGAGCCGGTCGCAAAGCTCGAACGGCCAGTTTGCCGAAACCCGGTTTCGAGTCGTCGACCGCCAGCCAAACCGAACGCTGCTCACGGCGGAGCCCGGGACTGGACGAACCCATCAAATCCGCGTGCACGCGGCCGATCTTGGATTCCCGATTCTTGGCGACTCGTTGTATGGGGGAACACATGGGAAACGGCTCTATCTCCATGCCCATGCCCTGACCGTGCGGCATCCGGCGACCAACCGCGAGATGAGATTTGAGGCGCCTCCTGAATTCGAGAGTGACCCAGGATTGGCGTTGCGGGAAGCGATTCTTCCCTCTCAAGGGACCAATGCCTGTCGCCTGGTCCATGGCGCTTTCGATGGATGGCCGGGTTTATATGTTGACCGCCTCGGATCCGTGTTCCTGGTCCAAGCTGAGGTGTCCCTGACCGGAGACCAATTGGAGCTTGTCCATTTTCTGGCACGAGAGATCGAAGGGAGGATGCCCAAAAAACAAGCGGATGTGGGCCGGTTGCCAGATGCCTCCGGATTGATCGATTCGGCTCCAGACAAGAATCGCAAACCGGCGTCTGTGACGATCCTCCACAAATTGCTGCGCAAGGATGTGCGCGAAACCGATGTCAGCCGTGCCTCGCCGGTTCATTTGGCGGGTCCGCCATTTTCCGATGCGTGGGGGATCACCGAGAATGGCGTTCATTACCAATTAAGCAGCCGCGAGGGTTATTCCGCGGGTTTGTTCCTGGATCAACGCGATAACCGAAGGCGATTGTTAACAGCACACATCGCCGCCGGATTTCCACTGTTTCCCACCTTTGCAGGCAGACCAGCCGTCTTGAACACCTTTGCCTACACCTGTGGATTCTCCGTCTGTGCGGCGCTGGCCGGCGCGCAAACGGTGAGTTTGGACCTGTCGCGCAAATATCTCGAGTGGGGACGCGAGAACTTCCGTCTCAACGGCCTGGATCCTGCCGGCCACGAGTTTATCTATGGCGATTGCTTTGACTGGCTCAAACGGCTGGCCCGCAAGCAGCACCGGTTTGATGTCATCATCCTGGATCCTCCCACGTTCTCGACCTCAAAGGTTTCGGGCGTGTTCCGGGTGGAAAAGAATTACGACAAGTTGCTGAAGGCGGCTTTGCCTCTATTGAAAGACGATGGCGTTGTGCTTGCTTGCGCGAATACGGCGCGGCTGGCCCCAGAAGATTTCCTGGCAGAGATCCAGACGGCACTTCGCGATTGCGGGAGGAGCATTCGCCAGCAACATTACGTTCCCCAGCCGCCGGATTTTCCCGTGCACCGGGAGGAGCCGGCCTATCTCAAGACCGTTTGGATGAGGATTGGCCAAAGCCAAAAATCTTAAGATCGGTCTATGTTTTGACTCATGAGCCCCGGCGGATTACCAGGGGCTTGCCCTTATTGTGGTTCCGAGATTTTTGGCTGATCATTTGCTGCGCAAATGGTGGCATGGCACTGATGGATATCTTGTTTTCCGAAGGAAAACCGGATTTTTTTGCGACGAAGGAGCAAAAAAATTACTCCTTGTCAGGGATCTCGATTACATCGCCGTTCCGCAACCACAAATCATTCACCAGATCCTGTTCCCGGGAATCAAAGATCACGGTCGTGTGTTGGCCTGTTGATGGATCGTCACGAGTCACTTTGACTCGCGATAAATCCGATGAAGCCCGGATGACACCGGCCTGCCTCAGGACACTGTAGAGCCAGCACAATAGTTCCTGGTCCACAATACGGATGCCTTGGACAGGAGCGGAAATGCGCTTGAAGACGTGGGAAGGCACTTCCAAGAAGGGATGGCCTGGATTGCGCGGCGACCCACGAAGCTCCAACTTCCCATCGGGCGTTACATCGATCGTAACGGGGTCGTTTTCAACATCCTTGATGGGTTTCAGCATAAAATGGTTGGTTTGTCCGCGGACGACCACCTGAATGTATGCCAGGAGGATCTTGTTTAGTCCTGTCGCCCATTCCTTTTTTGGGCCGGGCCATTTTTCATTAATCAGGTGATCGGCCTCGGGCACCTCCACGATATCCCCCCATTCCAGTCTGATGTCCGACTCAGGATCGCCCTGGGTCAGGATGGCATCGAAGTCTATGGGGATCACCTTTTCCTGGCCCGTCGCCGGATCCAAGCGCCTGATCTTGATCCGGGAAAGATCGGCGTAATACCTGTATTTGTCATCAGGATACTTGAAACACTTGAGAATCACATCGCCCAGACTGAAGCGGTTATGCGCGTTGGTGCCTTTCAAGAACCATGGATCGCTGCTTCGAAGTTTTGGTTTGCCTCTTCTTCCAGCAGACCCTTCTGCAAGGCGTCCAAGATAGTGTCTGCCCCCTGTAGACTCCGGGACAGGAGACCGGACAGGAGGAAGATCATTATGAAGGGTCTCATTGTTGGATGTGATTAACGAGTTTCTGAGATATCATGCATTACCCGGGGCATCCTACGGTTTTCAAAAAAGGGATTTGTCATGGAAGTGTTAAGTTGCGATCTCAAATCTGAGATTTCCACTTTCAGCTTTTAGCATTCTCCAGCCGGTATCCGACGCCGTGCACGGTCTGGATCCACTGGGGTTCGTTGAGATCGTTCTCAATCTTGGAGCGCAGGCTGGCGATGTGCGTATCCACAGTGCGCGTGGTCGGAAAAGCGGCATAGCCCCACACGACGTCCAGGAACCTGTCACGGCTTACTGGTTCACCCTTTGCCTCTGCCAGCAGTCGCAAGACAGCGAATTCCTTTGCCGTTAAATGAAGTTCTTTGCCTTGGCGAACCACCCGTTGTTTGACGAAATCGATCCGGGTGTCGCCAAGTTCCACCTGATTCACGATTCGGGCTCTTCGCCGGGCGCGCCGCAGCAAGGCCCTCACCCGGGCTAGGAGTTCATCGGTGCTGAACGGTTTGACCAGGCTGAGGCCGATCCCGACGCCTTGGGTCTTTCGACAGAGCTCGGATCCCGAACGATTGAACCATTCTAAGATCCGCTCGTGTTCCTCCGGGGGAATGGCTTCTCCCTGGTCTTGAACCCAAAGACAGACGGTGGGTCGTGGCGGCTGCCGGGAATGATTTGATTCCATGCCGATGGTGACCTGGCCGCCTGTGGGCGAGTGTTTAATCGCGTTGTCGATCAGGTTGATCAAGGCCTGCTGAATGGCCCGGCCGTCCCAATGGATTTCCCCGGGCACACTCTTCCGTCGCGCGCCGTCCAGTCTGGATTCCAAACGGACTCCCTTTTCCGCGGCATAAGATTCCATGATCTGGAGGGTTTGGATCACCAGGTGGGATGGATCGATGGGCTCGAACTCGTATTGTTTTCGTCCCTGGTCGATGCGCGAGAAATCCAGGACGCGTTCGATCAATCCGCCGAGTCGGCGTCATTCGGCGACCGGAGACATCAAAAAACACGCCCAGATAAGGCTGAATATTTCCCGAGGCGCGATTTTCGATTTCCAAGCGGGACAGAATCCGGCGCACGCGGGCTTCGGATTGTGCCAGGAAGAGTGGGTGATCCTCAGGGGTTGAACTGATCTGAGCGACGAGCCAGTCTTGACCGTCCGACCTCAACCAGAGGGTTCCTGGGAAGTCGGCGGCATCCAGGGGCGGATTGCGCCGCCAGTCCTCATACAGGGCCCGAGCGGCTTCGTCGGCCATCCAGAGTTCACGCCACGAGAGGACGGAAATGAGTGGGAGACCGTTTGGGAATCGCTTTTGTTCCCAGGCTTCTGACAGATCGAGCAATCGTTCTGACAAAGCCGATGGATAAAGCACCGCTATCTCACTGGCGCGATGCATCAGTCCATGCAACACCATCGAATCATCGTTAGGGCCGGAAGATCCCGAAGAGAAGGATTCGCGCAGGGGATGACGTTGGATCAGTTCGAAGTGCTGCATGACCAGGGGAGTCAAACGCAAGAGGGCCAATTGGCCCATCGGCAGACCGCTAAGGCTGGGAATGCCGGCAAAGTCCTGTTGGAGACGCCAATAGAGATCATGAGCGACGGCCCACTGGTCTTCCTGTTCCAGCTGGAGTGCCAGGTTGAATAATGCCGCGGCGAGCAGGGATTTCGATTGCCCGCGGCCTATGGCCATTTCAAGATGGGCTTAGGCGCTGCGGCTGGCCCTTTGAACATTACCGCGCTTCGAAGGGCCGCTGTACAGGAATTCGACCGGGGGCAGAGGAAATACTGGTTAGAGCCCGGTGGGATTATCGAGGAAGATCCAGGGTAATTTGAATTGATGAGCGAGGTGCTGGGTGAGGGATTTTACGCCGAAGGTTTCGGTGGCGTAATGCCCCGCATAAAAGACATTGACCTCGAGTTCTTCAGCCGCGGTGAAGCTCCAGTGCGGGCCTTCGCCAGTGATCAAGGTGTCGATCCCTTCGCTGGCTGCGAGCCGGATTTGGTCCCCGGCTCCCCCTGTGACAATGCCGATCTTCCGGCAGACCTCAGGACCGAAGGGGGCCACAAGGGGCTTCTGTCCGGTGGCAAGATGGAGGCGGCGGGTGAGTTCCTGACGCTGGACGCGGCTGTGGACGGCGATGCCCAGCCATTGATCCCTGTCATGGAAGAAAGGTTCTGCCGGTTTAAACCCCAGGGCCCGACATAACTGCGCATTGTTCCCATGGACCGGATGAATATCCAGGGGCAGATGTGAGCTATAGACCGCTAGATTACGGTCGAGCAGGAGTTTGATTTGGGCATAGCGCTTTCCGGTCCAAGGATGCGAGGGGGCCCAGAAAAGGCCGTGATGCACGATCAAAAGATCGGCTTGGGCGGCCACAGCCATTTTGAGGACGGTCCAACTGGCATCCACCGCTGCCGCCAAACGGGTGATCTTGCCGTTGTTTTCGACTTGAAGCCCATTGACCGCGCCCGGCCAATCCTCGGTTTTCACCGTCCGCAGCAGCCGATCGGCGTAGGCCGTAATCTTCGAGAGAGGAACAGTTGCCATGCGGAGATTCAGCTTTGTCTAAAGCCGATCCAAGTCAAACCAATTATGGGGCGATTTGGGCGCGGAGATCGGTTGCCATGCGGTCCAGGAGTTGATCGAGCGCTTGGTTCCAACCGCCGACGAGGGCCTCCGGAGATGGGCCGGGCAGGGGAATGGAGCATCGGTAGTTTTGGCGCCAGACCAGTCGAGGAGGCTTGGTCTGGTTTTCAATGAGCCAGAATTGAATCGCCATGACCGCTTGGGGCCGAGTCTTATCCCGGAAATCGCCGGCGAGTTCAGTGGCTTGGCCTTCGAGAAAGTAGTCAGGTTCAATCAGGCTGGTGGGGGAAAGGACCGTTTTGAAGGAGGCGCCCGTATCAAGCCTTTGACGGATGATATCCGTAAGAAGGAGGGCGGGCTGCGTGACGAACTCGTGGTAATAATCGACCTCGAATTTTTGATCCTCGAATCGGTAAACAAAGCTTTTTTGATCGAAGGGCGAGGCGATGCGGAGGGGACGGACCTGGAGGGTGACGTTGCCAGAGGATGTGTTGGACGGGGCGGCGTTCTGAATACTCAGGCTGAACTGGTGGCGGATGGGGGAGGGGCGTGTCATCTTGCACCCGCAGGCGAGGATCAGCATGCCGCCAAGAAACAAAGAAATGAACTGTTGCATAAGGATCGATCAGGGTTTGACTTTCACGGGAGGGGGGGGCTCGCCCAACAGCAATTGGGCGGGGTAACGGCGGCTGCTCTCGGCCAGATCCCGCAAGCTGTCGGTCAGCGCTCGCACGTTATCGATGGACTGGACAAAACCGACTTCGGCCCCCGCCATGAGGCGGTCGACTCGGCGAAGTGTGGTTTCGAGTTGCGCGATGGCGGCGTCGATTCGACCCGAGTCCACGAGGCGCCGGGTGCTGGAGAGGACCCCGACCAGGTTGGTGGAGATCTGGTCGAGACGCAGCGCGGACATCTCTTCCTGGAGCTTTTGGGCGGTTTGTTTGACTTCGATCAGAAATTCGCGGGCATCGCGGCTGAGACCGGCGGCGTCGAGTTCATGGATTTTGGCGCGGGCCGCGACGACGGTGTGTTGGAGATTGGTGGCGAGGGCTTCGATGTCGATGCGATCGAGTTTGTCGAAGACCTGTTCAGCCGCCTGGATGAATCGGGTAATGGTGCTGGGAGCCGACGGGATATAATAACTGCTGGGCGTCCACTCGACAGGCAGCACGGGAAACTTGCCCGGCTCGACATAATCAATCTCGACATAAGACAGACCCGTGATGCCCTGGGAGGAGAGGCGGGCCCGCAATCCCCGGGCAATCTGTTCCTTGAGGAAGAGATCCAGGGAAAGGGATGGATCACGCCGGAACAGATCCCGGTCGATCTTCATTTCGACCAGGACATAATGATGCTGTTTTTCCGGGGCAAGCTGCTGGTCATATTTGAGCGAGGTGAATCCGATGTGGCTCACGTTGCCGACGGGGACTCCGCGGAACTTGACTTTGGCTCCGAGGTCCAGGCCTTGCACGGATTCATCCAGGTAGGTTTCCAGGACGATCTTGGTGCGAAAGATCGAGCCCAGGCCGAAGACGACCAGCCCGGTGGTGGCGATGACCAATCCAATGAGGATGAACAATCCGAGTTTGAAGTAATTGGCCTGTGTGTTCATGAGGCTTGTCGATTGAAGAATCTGCGGACCCGGGGGTGTTCCCCGCGGTCGCGCAAGTCGGCGGGACAGCCCGTGGCCAGGATGCCCCGGACCTCCTGGTCGAGCATGATCACCCGGTCTGCGATGGTGAAGATGCTGTTCAATTCGTGGGTGACCACGACAAAGGTGATATGGAGATTTCGGGCGAGGCTCAGAATCAGCGCGTCCAGGTCGGCCGACGTGATGGGATCGAGGCCGGCCGAGGGTTCGTCGAGGAACAACAGGCGCGGATCCAGAGCCATGGCCCGGGCGATCGCCGCGCGTTTTTGCATGCCGCCGCTCAGTTCGGCGGGCCTGTGGTTTTCAAAACCGGCCAGGCCCACCTGCCGCAGTTTCATCCGGGCGATGAGATCGCGGGCGGACTGAGGCAAGCGGGTAAACTCCTCGATCGGCAGGCAGATATTTTCCAGAAGGCTCATCGAACCGAACAATGCGCCGCTCTGATACATGACCCCGATGCGGCGCAGGAGTCGCCGCCGTTCCTCGCCGGCCGCATGAGTGATGTTGGCTCCGTCCAGCCACACTTGACCGGCTGCCGGTTGATAGAGCCCGATCATATGCTTGAGCAAGGTGCTCTTGCCACAGCCGGAACCGCCGACGATCACAAACACCTCGCCGGTGTAAACCGCGAAGCTCACATCCCGCAAAACCACCCGGCCGTCATAGGCGGCGGTCACGTTGTCCACTTCGATAATGGGCGGTCGATTCGCATTCATCCCGTTTAGATCCCGAGGGCATAATAGACAACCGAGAAGACGGCGTCGGCAATGATAATCAGGAGGATGCCACTCACCACAGCCCGGGTGGTGGAGATCCCGACGGCACTGGCACCGGTCCGAGTTTGGAGACCGCGCAAGCAGCCGATCGCTGCGACCAGCACCCCGAACACAAAGGACTTCAGCAGTCCCCCCCCGAAATCTCCCAGGTCCACGATGTTCACGATCTCATGGTAATACGTGATCAGGGGAAAACCGTTCATGACAAAGACCACCGCCCCTCCAACCAGACCCATGAAGTTGGCAAACAGGGTCAGGAGGGGCATCATGATGAGTGTTGCGAGCACTCGGGGCACCACCAGAAAGGCCACCGGATCCAGTCCCATCGTCGTCAAAGCGTTGATTTCCTCGTTGACCTTCATCGTGCCGATTTCCGCCGCAAAAGAAGAACCGGAACGCCCAGCCAGGATGATGGCGCTCATGAGGGGCCCGAGCTCCCGCAGGATGACCAAACCGATCAAGTCCGCCACATAGATATCCGCCCCAAACTGCCGCATGGGAATCGAGGCTTGAAAGGCCAGGATCAAGCCCATGAGGAAACTGATCAACGCCACAATGGGCAGGGCATCGACTCCGACATTCTCCGCCACCCACCAGAAATCGCCCCAGCGGACCTGGCGTGGATGCCGGCACGCCCGGGCCAGCGTGACGGTCAGTTCCCCGAGATAGGAGATCTGGGCGCGAGTGTCCCGCCATAGCTGGCAAGCGGCTTCCCCGACTTGTGCCGGCAAATGAACCGGATGCCGCCGGACCTGGGTCCGCAGAGGAAAATCCTGCACATGGAAGGCGTCCAGCAGTTGTTGAAACTCGTCTTTGAGACCCGCGATTTCGACCGAGCGCTGTCGGGAGGCTCCCGTGCGGCGCAGGTCGAGAATCATGCCGATGCCGGCGCCATCGCAGTAAGTGACCTCACTGGCATCGATCAGGAAATGCTGGGCCGATGTGGTGGCCAGGGTGTGGATGGCTTTTGGCCAGCAGGGATTCAAGGTCGTGGCGTCCATCCTTCCCTGGAGTTTCAGAACCAGCCGGCCGGCTTGCGGTTCGGACAATGACCAGTGTAATCCTTGAGGATCGGGACGCGGATCGGTAGGCGGCATTGGGTTCATGCGGAGGGACGGGCGTGCCCGAGTTCCGTCGGAAGCGAGGCCGTGTTGAAGGACTCGCCCCGCTGGGACTTCTTGTTGGACCAGATCCGCATATGGGCGCCAGGATTTTCTACACGCGGGCCCAACCGTTGCCTTTGAGCCTTGGCACTTCGGTGGGCCCCTTCGGGTTTCGGCTGAATATGGGGTCTGCGATTCCCGGGGTCAATATTTGACGAATGACACCGAATGAGGTTTATTTCGCACGTTGTGCAGACCGGATCGTCGTTGTTGTTGTACTGCCATTGTGCTTTCACCTCGCGGGTGCCCGAGGAGAAGCGCGCGCGGTTTTGGGACGCTTTGGCGGCATCCGGCCGGCGGTTTTGGGCGGTCGACGACCTTTGCCGGCTGGCCGCCACTCGGGATCCGGCCTTGCGTCAATGGATGGAACAGACGGAATTGACAGTGGTTGCCTGTTATCCGCGGGCCGTGCGCGGTTTGTTGAGCGCGGCTGGCGCGTGTTGGGACGGCCGGAAGCTCCAGGTGTATAATTTGCGTGATCAGGCGGTCGAAGAGATACTGGGGGCTTTACCCGCTCCGGAGGGAGGGGATGGGCGTCCTACGGCCGAAATGCCGCAGCGCCAGGGCAGTTGGACTCCTTGGTTTCCCGTGATTGATCGCGATCGCTGCCACAACTGCAAACAGTGTTTGAGCTTTTGTCTGTTTGGGGTTTACGAGCTGTCCGCCGAGGGCATCGTCGAGGTCCGCCAGCCTCAAAGCTGCAAGAACAACTGTCCGGCCTGCGCGCGGATCTGTCCCGAGGTGGCGATTCAGTTTCCGAAATTGAACGAGGCTCCGCTCAATGGGGCGCCCATTCTGGATGAACAACTGGAGCGGGCCAAAGTCAAGGTCAACCTGGACCAGATGTTGGGCTCCGACGCCTACGCCGCCTTGGCCGAGCGTCGAAAGAAGGCGCGTCAACGCCGGTTATTCGCCGTGACTCCGACAGATCTCACTCCCGGTGATGCGCCATAAGACGCGGATCGGAAAGAATCCGCGTGACGGGATCGCCTGAACCGCGTTTATTGAACCATCATGCTTTGGCAGTTGACCAGGCGGTTTTTGAGGGAGCCGGACAAGCGGTTGCTGTGCCGTTTTGCGTTTAGCTTTGGCTGGCGCGGCATGAGATCCGTCCGGGCTTTCCAACGCCGCCAGGCCCGGGGCATTTATTTCCCGGCGTTCATGTTTATTTCCATCACCAGCCTCTGTAACTTGCGCTGCCAGGGATGCTGGGTTTCGGTGTCACCCGCAAACGGTCGGCAATTGGACTTGGAGACCCTGGACAGGCTGATTGTTGAATGCAAAAAGCAAGGATCGTTTTTCTTTGGATTACTGGGCGGCGAACCCTTGCTGCATCCAGGGCTTTTCGAGTTGATCGGCCGCCATCGCGACTGTTATTTTCAGCTCTTTAGCAATGGAACCACGCTCACCGAATCGGTCGCCCGCACCCTGAGAAGCCTGGGGAATGTGACTCCGCTGATCAGCATCGAAGGCATACCTCAAGTCAGCGACGAACGCCGCGGCGGACGCGACGTGTATCGCCGGGCCATGGCCGGACTTGAACAGTGCCGGAAACAAAGGCTCATTACGGGAGTTGCCACCAGCGTGTGCCAGTCGAATTTCAATGACCTGGTATCCGATCGATTCGTGGACGATCTGATTCAACGCGGTGTTCTTTACCTCTGGTATTACATCTACCGTCCTGTGGGACCGAATCCATCGCCCGAACTCTGCCTGAATGAAGACCAGATCCTGCGGTTGCGCCAGTATATGGTCGATCTTCGCACTCGGGCTCCCATCGTGGTGGTGGACGCTTACTGGGATCAGGAAGGCCGCGCCCTCTGTCCGGCCGCGGTCGGGATCAGCCATCATATCAATCCCGCCGGGGATGTGGAACCTTGTCCCGTGGTTCAGTTCGCCCGGGAAAATGTCAAGGACGGCCAGGGACTGGTTGACCTGGTGGTGCAATCCGAATTTCTGGGGCGATTTCGGGATTTTGCCGCCCGCACAACGCGCGGATGCGTCCTTCTCGACCGCCCCGATCTGCTCCGGCAGTTTTTAAAGGAACAGAAGGCCCGGGACACGAGCGGACGGGAAACGGCCTTCGCGGAACTCGAGGCGATGGTGTCCCGTCCGGGGCATCATCTTCCGGGACGCGAAATTCCCGAAAAACATTGGGTTTATCGATTTGCCAAGAAACATTGGTTTTTTGGCTTTGGCGCCTATGGATAAGAAATGGGTGAGAACACCGGGATCCTATGACAATCATCTTCCTGATGGACAGAGTGCCTTATTATGACGGAATCCACGCCTGAACCTGCTCGCAAGCAAGAGCCGTCCAAGCCGTCCATTCACGGTAAGGTGGAACGTCGGGGCCTGGCGGGATGCTCCCGCGAGCTGGTGCCGCAGGACAAGGCTTTGCGCGAGCGGATTCGGAGCGGGGTCCGGGACTATGTCTCCCGGCAGAAACTGGTTCCGCCACTCTCGATGGAGGATCTTCGACGGCACACCGATATTCTCCTGAGCCAAATGGCATTGCCGTTGAAGCATCGCGATTTTGTGACTGTGCTCGTCGGCAACGAAGTCTGGTGGGACACCATGGCCGGCATTCCTTACGAACGCCGTGTTTTACTGCTGCCCCAGTGCCTTCGGAACAAACAGAACTGTCCTGCTGAAATGGACGAGATGGGGCTGCTTTGCGAGCAATGCGGACAGTGCTCGATTGGTCGGCTGCAAACAGAGGCCGAAGAATTGGGCTATGTCGTCCTGGTCGCCGAAGGGACGACCGTGGTCACGCGGTTGTTGGAGCAGGGACGGGTGGATGCGGTGATTGGGGTGAGTTGTCTGTCGGTCTTGGAACGCGCTTTTCCGCAAATGGCCACGCATGCCATCCCGGGGCTGGCCATTCCCTTGTTGCGGGACGGCTGCGATCTGACCGAGGTCGACCTGGATTGGGTGCGGCAGGCGCTCTATTTAAAGTCGGATCAGCCTTGGGCGGGACGACTGGATATAGACTGGCTGCGATTGGAGATGGACAGCTGGTTTCAGCCCGAGCCCCTGCGTCAGTTGATCGGCTATGAGCATACACGGACGGAAGACCTCGCGATTTCGTGGCTGGCTCGATCCGGAAAACGGTGGAGACCGTTGCTGGGGGTCTGCGCTTACAAGGTCCTCAGCAACTCCATTCTTCAACCGGTGCCTGGCGGCATGAAGAAAGTGGCTGTGGCCATGGAGTGTTTTCACAAGGCCTCCCTGGTGCACGACGACATCGAAGACGCCGACGATTTCCGATACGGCGAACCGACCTTGCATCGCCAGGCGGGAGTGCCCGTGGCGCTGAATGTCGGGGATTTTCTTCTGGGCGTTGGCTATCGGCTTTTGAGTGAATCCGGCGCTTCCGAGTCCCAGATTTCCCGCATGCTGGCGGTGGCGGCCGAGGGTCATTGCACCCTGTGCATGGGCCAAGGGGAAGAACTGGGCTGGATGCGCGAGCCGACAGCCCTGACTTCACGCCAGGTGCTCGATCTGTTCCGGCGAAAGACCGCGCCCGCCTTCGAGGTGGCCCTTCATCTGGGGGCGATTTACGCGGGGGCTGACGGCAATACCAGCCGGGTGCTCAAGGCCTTCAGCGAGTCTCTTGGCGTCGCTTACCAGATCAAAGACGATCTCGAGGACTTTCACGGCCGCGGCCAGGACCAGGATGCCCGACGGCCGTCGTTGTTATTTGCTTTGGCCTGGGAAGCCAGTTCTGGCGAAATCCAAGCCGCGATTGAACGTCAATGGTGTCATTTGCCGGATCGGCAGCACGATCCAGCCCCTTTGCCGGCCTTGGTCGAGGAATTGAAGGTCGAGGAGAAGGCCCGGCAACTTCTGGAACATTATCGGAATGAAGCCATTCGATCTCTCAGTCTCTTGCAGAACGCCCAACTGAAAGGACTGCTCCGGCGGTTGGTCGGACGAATTTTAGGGACGTGACATTTGGTCGGCGGGCGTGTCCAATGGACGATGACCGATCTCGCAGTCATGACTGAGATCCAGCGGCAAGGTCCTGATGCCACCGAGGCCCCCTCTTGGGGACGCCCCGAGTTTGCCACGATTTATGCCGATCATTCCCGGGCGATTTACTACCTGGTCCTGCGATTCCTGGGAGAGCCCGCCCAGGCCGAAGATGCCACACACGATGTTTTCCTGAAGGCATTCCGAAAATACGAGGATTTCCGTGGCGAGGCTTGTTTGCGCACGTGGCTTTACCGGATTGCGATCAACCATTGTCAAAACCTGCTGCGCAGCTGGCACCATCGTCATATCCTCTGTCAGGAATCCGATCCTTATTGGGAAACCAACGCCAGTCCCCAGGATAATCCCTTGCGGGTTTTGGAAACCAAAGAACTGGGACAGCGCATCCAGAAGACGCTGGATCACCTGCCCGATGAATACCGCCTCCTCTTGTTGTTGGTGGCTGATGAACGGATGAGCTACGACGAAGTGGCTGAACTGACCCGCCAGACGGCCGACGCAGTCCGCGGCAAGCTGCATCGCGCCCGCAAGGCCTTTGCCGAGTATTTCCCCCAAACGGCCTGACCATGAAACACCAATTCTCATCCTCGGAGGAACACCAGCACACCACCGGCAGCCAGCGGCAGAACACGCAGGAAACCCAGTCGACCGCCGGTCATGAGTTTGCGACACCGGAGGAAATGCTGCGTTTTGACGCGTCCCGAACAATCCCGCCGCCGGGAGTGGCGATCCGGCTGCGTGAATCGCTCATCCGGGAGCCGGTTCCCGCGCCGGCATGGTGGCGCCGGCTCTGGCCCTGGTAAAGTCCCGCTCCGGTAAGGACCCGTGAAAGCCTTTTTTAAGCGTTTTTTTGAAGTTCTGACCCCGGGGGTTGCCTGGGTGCTGATGACCATCCTGCTGGGCTATGTGCTTTCCCGTTGTGGCGCAATTCCGTTGTTGTGGATCGTGCCGTCGGATGTGATGAAGGGGCATGTCTGGAGGTTGGTCACCCATGCCTTCGTGCCGACAAGCTTCTTCGAACTGATTTTTAATGGCTTGTTTATCGTCATGATCGGTTATTGGCTGGGACGGGTCTGGTCGTGCCGCGAGCTTTACCTGTTTTGTGTGTTGTCGGCGCTGGCCACGGGCGTGGTCAAGATGGCGCTCGGCTTTTGGGACAATAGAGGTTTATTTGGCACCTTGCCGTTGACTTTTGGATTATTGGTCGCCTGGGCCCGAATGTTTGGGCATGAAAAAGTGCTTTTTATGATGCTTTGGGAAATGTCGATCTGGCAGGTGGCGGTGCTGATCGCCATTCTGGACATCATCATGATGGCCGGTTGTCCCTGTTTCGGGTGGGCCAACCTGCTGGCCGTCTGCGGGGCTTCGGCGGCGTCCTGGTTGTTCCTCAGTCTCCGCTGGAAACGGAATCTCGGTTACGAAAGCCGCCCGCAATCCAATCAACGCATCCACCGCCTCGAAATGTGATTATGATGGCATCGTATCCCACTACGGGGAGACGAGGGCATGCTTCCTCGAGGCGGACATCGCGGAGGCAACGGGCGGCGATGAGGGCTCGCGCAGTGCGCGCCGCCCTCGCGGATTGCCAGCTCTGTGTCCATCGGTGTGGCGTGAATCGTTTGGCCGGTGAACGGGGGCCTTGCGGCGCCGGGCTTGAATCGCGCTTCTTCTCCTTGCAGACAGAAGTCTCCGACGAATTGGAACTGATCCCGACCTTTGCGATCACCTTCAGCGGTTGTGATCTGCGATGTCCGTTCTGCATTACCGCACCGCCCAGTTGGCAGGCCGATTTGGGACAGCGGCTGTCGGCAGCCGAGGTGGCCCATCGCGCCATGCAAGCCCTGGAGCAAGGGGCGCGAACGATCATGTTTCTGGGGGGCGAGCCAACCATCCATTTGGCAACGGTTTTGGATGTAATCTCCCTTTTGCCGGATTCAGCTCGTTTGATATGGAAAACCAATGGCCGATGCACCGCCGAGGCGCGACGCTGGCTGGAGGGTTTGATCGAGGGTTGGGTGGTGGATTTCAAGTTCGGCAATCCGGATTGTTCCCGCAGGTTGGTGGGGGATTCCGGCTACATGACGGCCGTCCAGGAAACCCTGGTCTGGGCGGCCGAACACAGCGATCTGGTGGTGCGCCACTTGGTCATGCCCGGCCACGTCGCCTGTTGCTGGCAGCCGGTGGCGGCCTGGCTGGCTGAACGTCTGCCAGGCGTTAAAGTGAATCTGCGCACCGGATTCTGGCCTGCCCGAATGATGGCCGGTTTTCCTGAACTCCAAAGATTTGTCGAACCCGAGGAAGCGCAGCAGGCGTCCCGGATAGCGACCCAATACCAATTGCGTTTAATTTCCTGATACCTATGGATACGGGCAGGCGGCATTCTGAACCCTTGGATACCACTGAGCTCTTGATCCTGGAAGACGGCCGGATCCTGGTGCATAATCTGACTCCGGAATTTGCCGCCGTCCTCCGGGAATTGGATCGGGAAGATCCAGGGATGAACCGGCGTGCGGTGTCAGCGGTCAGCAGCGGGGTGCACAAGATAAAGAAGCAGGATACACCATGAGTTTTGACCAGGAAATCGAGACCTTGATTCGGGCGCGTTACCCCATCCTTTACGTCGTAACCTCCGAGGAAGCCCGCCTGCAAAGCCTACTGGTCGAGGTGGCACAGCGCAGACAGAAAAAGATTTTTGAATGGAGCTACACCACGGGCGTGGTGCCGGCGGGAACCTCGATCCAATCCCAAAAACATCGGAATGCCGCCACCAAGGACCCCCTCATGGCCCTCGACCAAGTGCTCGAACAAGTCGAGCCCGCCGTTTTTGTGTTCAAGGATTTTCATCCCTTCCTGGCCCGCAACAATTTCGCCGTGATCCGAAAACTCAAGGAGATCGCGCTGAACCTGAAGAACAGCTACAAGACCGTGGTGCTCGTCTCCCCGATGATGGAGATTCCGCCCGAACTCGAGAAGGAAATCACGGTGCTGAATTTCCCCCTGCCTGGCTACCAGGAGTTGTCGGATCTGTTGGCCAAAATTATCCAGGATGTTAAAGACTTTAGGAATATCCGAATCGACATCGACGAGGAAGGTCGAGAACGGCTGCTGCGAGCGGCCATGGGATTGACTCTGGGCGAGGCGGAGAATGTGTTTGCCAAGATCATTGTCAAAGACGGCGGACTGAGCGGGAACGATGTGCACGAAGTCTTTGCCGAGAAACAGCAGATCATTCGCAAGAGCGGTCTTTTAGAGTATTATTCGGCCTCGGAGACCTTTTCTCAGGTGGGCGGATTGGCCATTCTCAAGGATTGGCTGCAGAAGCGCTCGGTGGCTTTTACCGAGGAAGCCCGGACGTTCGGGTTGCCGGCGCCGAAGGGGATTCTGATGCTGGGCGTGCAGGGATGCGGCAAGAGCTTATGCGCCAAGGCGGTGTCCAGCCTTTGGCAGCTCCCGTTGCTGCGCTTCGACATGGGCCGCATGTTCAACAGCCTGGTGGGATCTTCGGAGGAGAATGTCCGGCGGGCCATCGCGGTCGCCGAATCGGTCGCGCCGGCAATCCTGTGGGTTGATGAGATTGACAAGGCCTTTGCGGGATCGCAAGTGTCCGGGAGTACCGACGGCGGCACCACAGCCCGGGTTTTTGGCACTTTTCTCACCTGGCTTTCCGAAAAGACCTCCTCCGTCTTTGTGGCCGCCACTGCCAATGACATCTCCAATCTGCCCCCCGAGCTGATGCGCAAAGGGCGCCTGGACGAGATCTTCTTCGTGGACCTTCCGGCAGACGACGAACGCCAGGAGATTTTCTCGATCCACCTGGGCAAACGAGGACGCGAGACCGCGCAGTTCGATCTGGACAAACTGGCCGCTGCGGCTGCGGATTTCAGCGGGGCCGAAATCGAGCAAGCCATCATCAGCGCGCTTTACGATGCCTTCTATGCGGGAGAAGACATTACGACCGCCCATGTGCTTGAGGCGGTGAAACAGACGGTGCCCTTGTCAAAGACCATGGATGAGCAGATCAACCGGCTCCGAGCCTGGGCTCAGGGGCGGGCGCGCAACGCCAGTGTGATGATACAATATCGGGAACCCACCCGTCGGATGGAACTGTAACCGCCGGGAGGCCGGCACTCCATTTTATGTTGGCCATGCCTGACTGGCTGTCGGTGCTGGACCGGATCGCGGGAGCGCTCGTGATACTCGCCCTGGCTGGCTGGTTCTTTTACCGCGTCCTTAAACGCAGCGTGGATCCCGGCCGGGTGATTAAGAAACTGATCTACACGCTGGCGGTCTTAATTTACATTGCTTTTGCGGTGGTGCCAACTGTGGCCCAGGGAGGGTTCGTGGGGGGATTCGGGGGCATACCTATGGCGGCGGTCGGAGGGCTGTTGCTGGCCATCATCTGGGGATCGGATGTCGGAGCCCTGCTGTCGCGTCCCCTGGAGAACCTGTTTACTGGTGGCGCTGTGGAAATGGAGCCGACTCCTCAGTATTCCGCGGCCGAGGCCCTGCGCAAGAAAGGGAACTACCCGGCGGCGCTGGCAGCGGTGCATGCCCAACTGGCCCGTTTTCCCGAGGATTTCACCGGGTTGATGTTGCTTGCCGAAATCCATGCCCAGAACTTGCGGGACTTGTCCGAGGCACGGGAGATTGTGGAACGAATTCTGGGCCGATCAGGCGCTCCGCCCGAACGGCTCGCTTATGCTTTGAATCGGCTGGCCGATTGGGAACTGCAGTTGGCCCAGGATCCGAGCGCCGCAAGGGCCGTGGTGGCGCGGATCATCGAGCTTTTTCCCGATACCCAGATCGCGGCCCTGGCCGAGCAAAGACTGTCCCATCTGCCCACCGAGCAGTTTCTTCATGAAAAGGATGATCCGACACGGATCGAGGTTCGCCATATTACCCAAAAACTGGGTTTGACCGGTCATCACGAACAGTTTTTAGCGGCCCAGGAAACCCCGGCCCAAGCGGTGGAGCGCCTCGAAGCCCAGTTGGCGCAGTATCCCAACGACTGGGAAGCTCGCGAGGAATTGGCCAAGGTCTGCGCCGAGTCGCTTCAACAAGTCGATCGCGCGGTTGAACAGATGGAGTATCTGATCGCCCAGCCTCACGCCCCCGCCAAAAAGACCGCTCTGTGGCTTAATGAGTTGGCCGATATCCATCTGAAGTACGGTGCTGGACTGGATAAAGGCCGGGAGACACTCCAGCGGATCATCGACCTTTTTCCGGGGGGAGCCGCCGCCGAGGCCGCCATGAACCGCCTCATGCGATTAAAGATCGAACTCAACGCCCGAAAGTCCGGCACGACCGTCAAGCTCGAAAAGACCGACCGGCATCCCGGCCGGCCCCCGAAATACTGATCGGGAGGGGGCGTTGAACCGCGTGAGCAATCTCCCGCGTCGATGTCTGAAAACAGAGGAAAGGAATTCATTTTATGAGTTGTGTTTGCATCCTGGCGCCGGTGGTGGTGGCGTCGTGGCCCGCCTTTAGCATGGCGGTCGTGTCGGCGGCAACCTCGCTCGGTTACACGCTGGCGGAAGGCGCCCTCGCGTATGATAAGAACCGGCAGAAGTCCAGGGTCAAGAATCAGATCGAGCTGCAGATTGACCAAAGCGAGTTGGTCACCGGCAGCTTGTCGCGGGATCAGCGCATTCGGGTTGTCAGAGGCAATGTGACGGTGACATTCTCCCGCGATGCCCGCGGCAAGGCCTCGCTCTGCGTGGAGGGCGAGGGCCATACCGATGAGGCCCTCCGAGCGATGGGCGAGGAACTCAGCAAGCGGGTGGTTCAGAGATATGTCTATCAACGGATCATGGATGAGATGCGGGCGCGCCAGTTCATGGTGGTCGAGGAACAGACCGAAGAAAACCAAGCCATTCGGCTGAAGGTTCGCCGTTGGGAGAATTGATTATGCCGGAACGCGAATTCGATATGACGATCCACCCGGACGGAACGGTGGAGGTGCATGTGAAGGGCTATAAGGGCAAGGCTTGCCTCGAAGCGGCGCGAATGCTCGAACAAATCGTGGGCGAGATGAAAGCTCAACGGGAAACGAGCGAGTTCTATGAACCGGATGAGCAGGTTCAATATCGCATCGACCAGAGGCATTGAGCATGGCGGATGTCTCGTTCTATCCTCCCCGGGCGCCGCGGGTGCGGTTTTTTCGGGAGCTTTGGTACCGATTGCGGCGGCTGATCAAGGCCGAGAAAGTCGAAGCGGGTTATTACCGGATACAGCCGAGCGTGCTGGCGTTTCTTGTTCCGGGATATGGATTCCTGGCGGCGCGCCGGCGGTTTTATGCCGGGGCCATCGTGCTCGGTTGGTTGACGCTGGCGCTGGTGTTCCTGATACGGATGGGATATCCGGAAGGCAACGTGGCCATGGGATTGATGATTTCCTTGCACGCGAGCTCGGCCGTTTTTCTATTTGTGCGCACCAGTTGCGCGGAAGATCTGTCCCAACGCCTGGGAATCGCCCTGTTGGTGTTGGGGGGGCTGATGGTGTTTCTTTATTTGCCACTGATTTACCTGGTGTTGCCGCGGTTCTTGATTCCATTGGATTATGAGGGCAAAGTGGTCATCGTGCGGGTGGGCGGAAATCCAGCCCAGGTGCGGCGGGGGGAATGGGTGGCCTACCGGACCCTCGGAACGTATAATTATGGGGGCATCCGTGTGTTCGAGGGCCATGGGTTGGAGCAGGTGCTGGCCCTGCCTGGTGACACCATTCATTTTCACAAGACACACTTTGAAGTGGGCCAGGCCTCTTATCCGCGGCGGCCTTATATGCCGGAACAAGGCGAATGGCAGGTGGAACCGGATTGCTGGATCATCTGGCCCAGATTGGAGCGCCGGGCAAACTATGCGCCAAACATGGACGGCACGATTGGGGTGGTCTGGCGCGACCTGGCGCATGTGCCCCGGGGGAATTTTATCGGACGTCCTATGAAACACTGGTTTTGGCGGAAACAACAACTGTTATGAGCCGTTTTTCGAACCTTGAGTTTTCCGCGAACGAAGAACATCGCGCGGCCGAACAGGAATCCGTCAAAGACGAGGTCTCTTTCATGGCCGAAGCGCAGAGCTTTCTCGAGTTGGGGGAGTTCGAGCGGGCCTTGCGGTCCTATTCGAAGGTGCTGGAGTTTAATCCGCAGAGAGCCGAGGCCTGGACTGGCCAGGTGCGAATGTTGATCGAGTTGGGGGAGTTCAAAGAGGCCAAGCTTTGGGCCGACAAAGCCTTGGAACGGTTTCCCCAGGAATCGGAGTTGTTGGCGGCCAAGGCGGTGGCCTTGGGACGCATGGGAGATAGCGAAGCGGCTCTGGCGTTTTCGGATGCCTCTTTCGAGGAGAGGGGAGAAAGCCCTTATCTTTGGCTGGCTCGAGCCGATGTTTTCATGGCTCGCAAGGAAAAGCAGGCCGATTTCTGTCTGCAAAAGGCCCTGGCCTTGGCCGCCAACAACTGGATGTTTCATTGGTTGGCCGCCCGGCTTTACTATGTTTACCGCAAGTTTGCAGCCTCCTTAAAGATCGCTCAACAGGCCCTGGCCTTGGATGCCGCCCAGAGTGTGCTCTGGTTTCAGATCGGTCTCTGCCAGGAGGCCCTTGGCATTGCGCAGTCCCGCGAGTCTTACGAACGGGCCCTCGAGTTGAATCCGGACAACCAGACCGTCCGCGCCAAACTCGATAGCGCCGCCACCCCGAGCCCTTGGAGGCGCTTCCACGGCTGGTGGCAAAGAAAGTTCTCCGCATGAGCCATCCCCAACTCGACCGATTGTTGCTGGGCGCAGTCGAATGCCAGGCCTCGGACCTCCACCTGATCGCAGGGATCCCGCCGGCCTTTCGACTCAACGGCGAGATCATCTTTGCCGATCACGAGGCCCTCTCGCCCGAACTGCTTGCCGCCATGACCCAGGGCCTGCTGAATCCCGAACAGGAGGCCAAGTTCGAACGGGACTGGGAATTGTGCATCTCGTTGCGGCATGAGCTGGCGGGCCGGGTGCGCATCACGTTTTATCGCCGCAACGGCTCTCCCGAATTGAGCGTCCGTTTTTGCGGGCATTCGATCCACACCCGGGAGATCCTGGGATTGCCCGCCAAGATCGACGATTTGGCCCGTAAACCCAACGGCCTCGTCCTGGTCACCGGCCCCACCGGCGCCGGGAAAACCACCACCCTCAACTACCTGGTCGATCTCATCAACCGCGAGCGCCGCTGCAAAATTATTACCATCGAGGATCCCATCGAGTTCGTCCACGAGAACAACAAGGCCATCATCGTCCAACAGGAGGTCCTGACCGATGTTCGCAGCTTTGATCGGGCCTTGATTCACGCGTTGCGCCAGGATCCCGATGTCCTCGTGGTGGGCGAAATGCGCGATCCAGAGGCCATCTCCATGGCCCTGACCGCCGCTGAAACCGGGCATTTGGTCATGGCCACCCTGCATTCTCCAAGTGTCACGCACGCTGTGGAACGGATCGTCGGCGTTTTTGAAGGGAGCGCCCAGCGCCAGGTCATCCTCCAACTCGCCAACGCCCTCCAGGGCATCATCGCCCAGGACCTCCTTCCCGCGGCGGACCGCCAGCGCCGCGTCCTCGCTTACGAACTCCTGGTCGTCACCCCCGCCGTCCGAAATATCATCCGCGAAAACCATCTTCATCTCCTCGAAAACACCATTCAAACCGGCGGCAAGGATGGCATGATGCTCATGGACGCCAGCCTCTACGATCTCTATTCCAAGTGTCTCATCACCTACGACACCGCCTTGAGCCGGGCCAGGCATCCCGACCGGATCAGCAAAAAAATCCAGAGCGGAAGCGAATAGGACGAAATCCAGAGCGGAAGCACTCGACTCCTCATGATCCTATTAAATAATTATCAATAAAATAAAGTATAGTGACAGAATGTCTTAAGATGACATATCACTTAAAAGTGAATTTACAGCCGCAAAAGGACTTCGGCTTATGAAGCATGCCGACATTCAGCGGTTGCTCGAGGACGGCTTGATCAGCCAACAACAGCATGACCTGATCGCGGAGCGATACGGGCTCAAGGAATCGGCGAATCGAGTCTTGGTCGTCTTCTCGATGATCGGGGCCGTGCTGGTGGTGGCGGGCATCATTTTGATCATAGGATCCAACTGGGAAGAGATTCCCCGGGCAATCAAGGTGGCCGGAGGGTTGTTTCTGATGCTCGGGGCGTATGGCGGAGGCTACTATCTGAGGGACGTTCGCCGGGAGCATACTGTGATTGGCGAGATGCTCTATTTTTTGGGCGCCGGACTATTTCTGGCGAACATCGCGTTAATTGGCCAAATATACAACTTATCGTCGAGGTCTCCCAACGGGATTCTGCTCTGGTGGATTGGCATTGCAGGATTGCCTTGGGTGCTGCGATCTCTCGCGTTGCATGTGGCCAGTCTGATTGCATTTCTGCTTTTATTGGGATGCGAGACTTTCATGGGCAGGGGAAGGCTCTTCTTCTGCGGCGACCAGAGGATCGTCGCGGTATGGGCGGTAATTGGATTGGCGGTGTATTCACTGGGAACGGTTTTGCACCGCACTTCCTATCGGAAATTCAGCAAGGTCACCGAAGTCATAGGATTGCTGATATTCAACGCGATGTCATTGCCTTTGATCTACAAGTGGTTCTACCACTCTTACGCGTGGCGGAATCCTCCGGCGATGCCAGGGGCGCTGGCTTATCTGGGGATCTGCGCCCTCACACTGATTCTTGCTTTATGGGGATTAGAGAAGCGCGAGGGTCTGGACAAGACTTGGCGGTATGTATGGGGGGCAACCTTGGGAGGGGCGGTTCTCATGACGATTGGCGCGGTGTGGTTGTCGCCGATTGTGGCCTTTGAAAACTATTACCATGCGCATTCCCCAGCCTACAATTCAAGCTACTGGATGTTTGCGACTGTCGTTCTTTTTGTCTTTGCCATCCTGCAGATTCAGGTGGGCATCAAAGTCTCATCGTCGGGGTATGTGAACCTCGCCATGGTGATGATTGCCCTGATTATCATATCAGCCTACATCACCCTGATCGGTTCCATGGCCAGGACAGGCCTGACGTTTGTCGCGGGAGGCGTGCTCTTGATTGGGACAGGGATTTTCCTGGAGAAGAGACGACGGGTTTTGCTTGGAACCCTGAGGTCATCGATGCCGCAGGAGGCAAAATGAAACACGTGATGCTGGCGGGGATTGTTGGCTTGCAGGTTCTTTGGATTTTGGGGACCGCATTCACGCAGGAGATCAGACTGGGGACAGGCACTGTGATTCGATTGGAGACCCGGCCCGTGGATCCGCGCGACCTGCTGCGCGGGGATTACGTCATTCTGAACTATGCGATCAACACCGTCTGGAAAGACCGGTTTGTGGGGCCTGTTCCCGAGGAAGAACAGGCGCCAGGAAAGACCGTTTATGTCGTGCTTGCTCCTCAAGGAGGATTCCATGCCGTAACAAGGATTTCTTTGACTCCACTGAAGCCAGGGGTGGGTGAGGTGATGATCACCGGCAAGATCGCCAAGGGACGATGGGAGTCGTCTGGCAGTTTTCGGATTGAATATGGAATCGAGCGATATTACGTGCCAGAGGGGACCGGCAATCCGCGGGGCAAGATCACCGTGGATGTCGCCGTCAGTTGGAACGGGAAGACCTCCATCAAGCAGGTTTACATTGATGGCCGCCCGTATGCCGAGGTCATGGCGTCCCAGAAGACCCGCTGAACAATTTATACACGACCCTTTCGGGAACGGTCTTTCCGCGTCAGACTTCGGCAGGAACCGCCAGAATGCTCCTCGTGCGTCAATTTGGGCATGTCGGCATGCGGTTAACCGCGCCTGGTTCAGCGCCATGTCGGCGGCCCTCATAGCTTTCTTACCTGCTGGTTTCGTACCGCGTACAGCATAATCCCTTTGCGTTCGCCCGCTTGTCGCAGCACAGACAAATCCAGGCGGGCTTCCGAAGATGGCGCCATTTCGATGTCCATTCGGTTCATCTTTGGACCAGCGGTGCGAATGATGCGGAGCACCTCGTCCTGTGTCATCTGACCTACAGAAAACCCAAGGCTTTCCAAAGTCTCTGACTGCGCCATCTTCAACAGTCCAGCCGACGTCACGTTCATGCAGTTGGGCATGTTGACTCTACTGAGGCGCATCTTGCGGACCATCGTATCGCAGGCTGCGTCGGTGATGGCCATCTGCCGCAAGCCCAGCCTTGTAAGAGTGGGAATCTGTGACAGGTCTTCGATCCCTCGATCTGTAATCAGCCGACAATCGGTAAGAACCACACACGCCAGATTGGTGAAACGAAGCTGGGCCAACGCCTTCAGTTTCTCGTCGGTCGTTTCTTGACCTTTGTAGTACACGGTGAACAGGGCGTGAATCCTGGCCAGGGTGGGATAATCCTCAACGCGAAGATCGGAAATCACGGCGTGGACATGCGTTGTGCTCTCCGACGTTATGACGATGCCGGGCGGCAACTGGGGTTCAGCTGTACACGAATAAAAAAGTGGCGTGATGATGGCGGCCAACAGCGCCAATCGGCAGGCCCGTTGGTTTGTGGTTAGTATCTTCACGCAGACTCCGAGCGGGTTATGCCGCCGAACAAATCCACGCGCAAGCCGCGCAAATGCTCCTGTAAATCCTGTAGGGATTCGCCTTGGGGTTCGTGTTCGCCTCCGCGCTGAGGAATCCGCACACCCGAAAAACATCCTGGACAGGAATGCTGGCGCATTTTGCGGGCGTTATTATCTAAGGACAGATTTTGACATTGCGATAGAACCGCAGTCGCGCCGAGGTGGGTGGAATTGTGTCGGTAAAGACGAGGGTATTGGACGAGGCGGCGAAATTCGTCAGGACCATCCAGTTCGTGAAATTGGTGGTGGCCTGGATCTCGAATTGTTGTCCCGGTTCGACATGGGCGGTGATTTCAAACGCCGCGCTATCGATCTTTTTCAGTTCGATGGGGCGAATCTCGACGGGGCCGGCGCAGCCTGAGTCTCCGAGTCTGGCCAGAAAAATGTCTCGTCCACCAGCGCTGAGGAGGCTGGCGTCTCCTAACTGGATGTTACCGGTGAACTCGCCGGCGATCCAATGCGGTTGAATGGTGAGGGGGATGATCTGTTTGCCTTCGTTGGCGAAGCCGGCCTGGGGAATTTCGACGCGGAGGGTTTCACCCTCTTTGGAATATTGAGCCGCAAACAGGGCTTGACCGAGGCTTGAGACGTTATGGGCTCCAAACTGGGCTTCTCCCATGATGAATCCCGTGAGAAACGCAGTGCCGTTGGTGTCTGCGGCCACCCCTGCGGCACGATCCAGGCTGACACCGCCGGCGCTTTGGGCCCACAGGAAGGTCCCATCGGGATCGATCCTGGCGAGGAAAACATCGGAAATCCCTTGGGCATGCAAGGAATGATCCCCCAGGGTTGCCGTGTCCAGGTAATACCCGGCGAGATAGAGATGGTTGTCGGGACTCCAGGCGAGTCCCGTGCTGAAGGTTCCCATGGCTCCGCCGAATGTTTTAACCCAGATCACTTCGCCCTCCGGGTTGTACTTTACGAGGAACGTGGAGCCGACTTCATCGGTGATTGCATGGGTACCGAACTGGGCCGGCGAGGCAAAGCCGCCGGTGACATAGATATTACCCGCAGGATCCACGGCGAGCGCTGAGGCAAAATCATCGCCGGCGCCACCGGCCTGTCGGACCCAGGTTAGATCGCCGTTGCGACCGTATTTTGCCAGAACGATATCTCCGGCGCCGAGGTTGGTAATCGAAAGATCTCCAAACCGGATGATCTGGGACTTGGAAACACTGGCAAGGAGACAGTTGCCTTGGAGATCGACGGTGAACGCCCTGGCTTCGTCGGCGTCCAGCCCACCGGCGTGGCGGCTCCAGAGGAAGCCGCCGGCGGAGTCATATTTCGCGATGAGAAGGTCCTGGCCGCCCTGACTGGTGATCCATTGTCCGCCAACATTTATCGAGCTGCCGAAAACACCCGCAATGCAGACATTGCCCTGGGGATCCAAGCCCAGGCCGCGGGATTGATCGTTCAATTCCCCTCCGATGCCCAGCACCCAGTTCACCTGGCCCGAGGGATCGCTTTTCATCAGGAAAAAATCGTCCTGTCCCTGGCTCCTGACGACATTCGTGCCGAGGGTGATTCTTTGAGAAAAGGATCCGCTCAGGTAAAAATGATCCGTGGCATCCACCACCAGCCCGCCGAAGGAATCACTTCCGGCGCCGCCGAATCCTTGCGCCCAGGTCCACTCTTGACTGAACGCTTGCTGGGATCCCGCCAGGGCAAGGGCGAAGGCGAGAACAGACTGTAACAACCGGCGTTGGACATTCATGATGAAAGCTCCTTCTGATCGAGAGGCCGATCCTGCATGGCATGAGAACGGCGGGGTTGGGGTGAACTGGACATGGAAATCTTCAGCGGTGGGACGGCGCATCTTTTCTCTTGAGTTCCTCGGCGAGGCCCTTGCGCATGGCCTGGCGCATCCGCTGGATGGCGGCTCGCATGTTTTTCTGTCGAAAAAGGGCAGTCCCCGCGACGATCGTATCGGCGCCGGCTGCCGCGCAGTCCTTCACGGTTTCCACATTAATGCCGCCGTCGACCTCGAGGTGAAAGTGGCGTCCGGCGGTCTTGCGCCAAGTCGCGGCCGTCTGAATTTTCGGCAGGGTCTCACAGATAAAACTTTGGCCGCCGAATCCCGGATTTACGGTCATGACCAGCAGAAGATCAATCTGGTTGAGAAAGGGGCGGACCACGTTCATGCCGGTGGGTGGATTCACCGCCAGGCCAACTTTTTTTCCGAGCGATCGAATTTTCCAGAGGAGACTGTTGACCCGATCACCGAGTTCGACGTGGATGGTCAGCAGATTGGCTCCGGCCCGGGCAAAAGGTTCGAGAAGGATTTCGGGCTGGCTGCACATGAGGTGCACATCAAAGGGAAGGCGGGTGAGTGGACGCAGGGCCTCGACCACCACCGGGCCCAGGGTCAGGTTGGGCACGAAATGCCCATCCATGATGTCCAGGTGGAGCCAGTCGGCTCCGGCACGTTCGGCGCGCTTAACCTCGTCCGCCAGACGGGAGAAGTTGGCTGCCAGGAGTGATGGCGCCATGATCATGGGGCTAGTGTCGTATTTCGCAAACACCACACTTGAGGTCACCATTTTACTCCGGGAATGAAAAGGAAAATCAGACCGTGGCCGGAGCGGGCGTGCCGAGTCCCGGCAGTTGAGGGGGCAAGGGCTTGGGCACTTCCGGCAGCGGAGTGGCGGCTTTCGCGCCGGTGGGCGGCTCCACCTTGCTGGTGGGCGCCGGCGGGGTAAAGCCGCCGGTTTGGACAATCTCCAGCACTTGCTGACCGTCCAAAGTCTCGTACTCCAACAAGGCGTTGGCGATCACTTCGAGCTTGTCCCGTTGGGCGTCGATGATGCTCTTCGCCCGGTGGTAGCACTCATCGATGATGTGTTTGACTTCGTTGTCAATTTCCTGGGCGGTCTTTTCGCTGTATCCCTTGTTCCGAATCATCTCCCGCCCCAGGAACACATATTCGCTGTCATCGCCATACTGGACCATGCCGAGCTTGTCGCTCATGCCCCATTGGCAAACCATCGAATGGGCCAGTTGCGTGGCCTGTTGGATGTCGCCGCTGGCGCCGGTCGAGATGTCGCCCGAAACAATCTCCTCCGCAATCCGGCCGGCCATGGTCACAGCGATCATATCCATCATTTCCTTACGCCGACGATTAAAGACGTCTTCCTTGGGCAGGGACATGGTAGAGCCGAGGGCTTGGCCCCGGGGAATGATCGTTACTTTGTGAAGCGGATGGGTGTGCTGGAGCATGACGTTGACCAAGGCGTGCCCCGCCTCGTGCCAAGCCGTGTATTTCTTTTCCTCATCCGTCATGGCCAGGCTGCGACGCTCGCGTCCCCAGCGGACCTTATCCCGGGCCTCCTCAAGTTCGGACATGCCGATGCTCTTTTTGTTGGTGCGCGCCGCCAGGAGGGCGGCTTCGTTCAGAAGATTGGCCAGTTCAGCGCCCGAATAACCGGGAGTGCCACGGGCGATCACCGAGAGATCGACCGAGGCGTCGAGTTTAACCTTGCGGGCATGGACCTTCAAAATAGCCTCCCGGCCACGGACATCGGGCAGGTTGACCGTGATCTGACGATCGAAACGACCGGGACGCAGCAGGGCCGGATCGAGCACATCAGGCCGATTGGTGGCTGCGATGATGATAATGCCATCCTGAGTGTCGAATCCATCCATCTCGACCAGAAGGGCGTTCAGGGTCTGCTCACGCTCATCATTGCCACCCCCGAGGCCGTGTCCACGGCTCCGGCCCACAGCGTCAATTTCATCAATGAAAACCAGGCACGGGGTGTTGCGGCGGGCCTGTTCGAACATGTCGCGAACGCGGCTGGCGCCGACCCCCACAAACATCTCGACGAAATCGGAGCCGCTGATGCTGAAGAATGTTGCATCCGCTTCGCCGGCAATAGCTTTGGCGAGCAGTGTCTTGCCTGTTCCCGGGGCGCCAACCATCAGGATGCCCTTGGGGATGCGACCGCCCAGTTTCTGGAACTTCTTGGGGTCCTTCAGGAACTCGACCAGTTCGGAGACTTCTTCTTTGGCTTCTTCGACACCCGCAACATCTTTGAAGGTGACCTTGTTTCGTTCCTTGTTGAGAACGCGGGCTTTGCTCTTGCCAAAGCTCAAGGCACCCTTGCCGGCCATTTTAATTTGCCGAATGAGGAAGAAATAGATCAAGGCCGCCAAAAGGATGAAGGGCAGCACGGCATAGAAGAAATTCAGCAGGAACGTGTTCGGTTCAACAGCTTTAAACTTGCCCGATGCGTACAATTTTTCCTCGAGGCTCGGAGTCAACCGGGTCTTAATCTTGAACCGTTCTTCACCCGCCTTGCCTTCGACCTCGCCGCGCAGATAGGTTCCGCTAATTTCCCTCAAATCCGGTGACTGCGGATTATAATTGATAGTGGCCTGGACAAAGAGGTTGGACTCGAGCAACTGCAAAAACATGCTGTGGCTGATCTCCTTAGGATGAGGTTCTGCCTGGTTCCGAAAAAGGATCAGCAACGGGATCAATCCGAGGATGGCGATCCAGATTAACCAACTGCGGGGGGGCACTTTAGGATCCCCACCTCTTCGAGCGTTATTTGTGTCGTCGTCTGCCATTGAAAACAAACAATTTAAGCCAAGCTAGCATGAAGGTCTGCCGGCTGCAACCCCGCAATACAACCATGCGAAAGCCAAGTTGCGGAGTTCCTGAACAAACGAGTTAATCGCCAATGGACGCCAGTCAACGCGAATCATGGTGGGCTGAATACGAAGGTCCTGAAGTGTTGGGAATATAGATGGAATGTCCGGGATTCAACCGATCGGATGCCTCCACTTTCATTCGCATCTGATACGGGTTCCAGAGTTATTCGTCCGGGGGCAAGGAGAGCCTGGAGAACCTCTGCGACATTGTCGCTGACGAATTCCCAACCCGCTCAGGCGTAAACGTCCAGGTGCTCGGCGACCGAATTCGATCCAACTTCCTCCAGTAATTCAATCATTGCCGCGCCTTGAGCTTTGGTCACATCTTGCGCTTTCTTCAACACCGCGACACCGATGTCCGTGCGGGTTTTCTCAGCGATCATCACGCTTTCCAGCAATGAAACCGCAGGCTGACTGGAGACGGTCATATATCTCGTCATCGGCACATCTCCCCTAAACTTGAGGAAAAAATCGTTGGGATGCTCAACAACCTGAAATCGCTGTCCCTTCAAATCGCCCGCGTGGACGACCATGGCCACATTGTCCTTGTCTTGGGCCGGACCATTTCGCAGGCCGGGCGTGGTGCGAAATTGCCTTGCGACCGGTGAAATGGGAGCGCCGAGTTCCGCCCATTCAGGGCGGGGGAGATGGGTATGGGCCGAGTTCCCAGGAACACGAACACACACAATCCCATACAAATGCCCCAGCCCCAACGGGACGCGATTCGTCAGCCCAGGGCAACGCCCTGGGAACTTGGTCATTCAAACCATCATTAACCCTGAAAGGACCACACCCGGAACGGGCCATGTCCAGGCGAAAAAGAGGCCGGAAAACAGGCGCTGAGACCGAAAACTGAACTGCTTTTTTCCGCATCCAACTGCCCTTGCGTCAGTTGGCTTGGCGACAGTCGGCTACCTTGAATTGTTTAATTGTGAGATGTGACCCTTGCGGGAATTCTATTTCCTCAAGAGACGATAGAATTGGGCGGGATAGGCACCAGGAGCGGGTGGACGAAGTGATTGGACAGTATTCGTAAAAGTGATCGGTTCGGTTGGGATCCAAGGTCCCGGAATGCGGGATGCCCGCAACATAAGACTTGATATTCCCGGCGCGCCCAGAGCCTGAAGTCTCAGATGGGTTGTGTCTCGGGATAATTCGAGGCGAGGGGCAGGAACTGTCGGTTGTTGCGCCAAAGCCAGACTGTGGCTTCCACGAGCCGCAATAGCCACCACGTTGCATAATCCCGATGGCACAGTTGACTCGCCACAGGCATTATCGCCCCACGCGATTACTTTGCCATCTGTGGTCAACGCCAGACTGTGACCGGTTCCTGCGGCAATGGCGACGATGTTGATTGTTCCAGGGAGCACATTCGTCCGGCTGCCCCAACTGACCACCATTCCACTGCTGGTCATGGCTAAGCTGTGTGTGTGACCGGCGGCTATTGCCACTATGTTGCTCAAATCAGACGGCACATCGCTTTGGCCGGACACGTTCGAACCCCAAGCCACGACGCGCCCCTCTGAGGTTAATGCCAGGTTATGGTAATCACCAGATGCAATCGCGACGATGTTGCTCAGTCCCCCAGGCACATTGGTCTGGCCGAAGTCATTCCATCCCCATGCGATAACCGCGCCCTGGTCGGTCAGAGCGGCACTGTGCAAATGTCCGGCGGAAATCGTGACTACATTCCTCAGATCTCTGGGGACATTGGTTGCGCTGCCGCTGCCCCATGCCACTACTCGCCCATCGATTGTCAACGCCAAACTGTGAGAGGTTCCTGCTGCAATCGCCACCATTTTGCTCAATGCATCCGGCGGAACAACCTGGCCATCCGTGTTGCAGCCCCAACCGAGGACCCGTCCTTCGGCTGTCAGAGCCAGGTTGTGGCCTGATCCAGCTGCAATCGCGACGACGTTAGACAATCCACCCGGCACACTCTGCTGACCATTGTTGTTGTCACCCCATAGGACGATTTCGGAATCTCCCGGTTTGATCGCTGGGGCGGCTGGCTGATTCACATACAGGGCAACTGTCCATGAACACGATCCCACGCTGTTCGTCGCAAAGAGCACAAAATTGTGTTGTCCGGCCTGTGTTGGTTTTCCAGTAATCAAGCCATGAACTGGATCCATCACTAATCTGGCGGGCAAGTTCTTGGCTCCAAAAATGTCAGCGCCATTCTTGACTGTGATCCGGTGGTAGAATGGTTGATTCAATGACCCTACCAGAACCTTAGGATTGATCCAGGCTGGCTTAGCGACACCCGGAGGCAGGCCGAGAAGTGCAAGACTATGGCTCGAGTACATGAAACTTCCACCAGCTGCCATGGCTACGGCATTGCTTAACCCTGAAGGCACAGCAGCTTGCCCATGGTTGTTGTAACCCCACGCGACAATCCGGCCATCGGAAGTCAGCGCGAGACTGTGGTTAGCGCCGGCAGTGATGGCCACAACATTGCTTAGCCTATTGGGCACATCGGTTTCGCCGTTCCAGTTGGTTCCCCAAGCGACCACTCGACCCTCAGTTGTCAACGCCAGACCGTGATAATCCCCGGCCGAAATTGCGACAACATTGCTTAGTCCTCTGGGCACGTTATCCAAAGGCCAGGCAATAATCCGACCCTCAGCTGTCAGCGCGAGATTGTGTTCATTTCCAGCTGCAACGGCCACGATATTGCATAATCCATCGGGGACATTTGTCGCGCCCTGATTGTTGATCCCCCAAGCGATGACTCGTCCGTCGGCTCTTAGCGCCAAACAGTGGCTTGATCCGGCTGCAATGGCAACCACGTTGCTCAGTCCACTGGGCACTTCCACCGACTTCGAGGACAAAGGGCCGGTAATGTAACTGCCCCAGGCCTCGACTTGACCTTGTCGTGTCAGTGCTAGGCAATAATAGGATCCGGCTGCAATTTGCACAACTTCTCTCAAACTGCCGGGGACGTTTGTCTGACCGCGCGATCCATCCCCCCAAGTCACCACGCGTCCTTCTGACGTCAGGGCCAAGCTGTGTCCTATTCCTGCGGCAATAGCCACGACATTGCTTAAGCCGTCCGGCGCCTTGCATTCACCAGAATAGTTGGCCCCCCAGCCGACGACCTCTGATGCTGCAGAATGTGTGAGAGAAACCCCGATGAAAGCCGCGATGACAACCCGAAAACTCCATGAAAAGATTTGGTGATTAACAGCCCTCATTAAATCTCAGTGTAATAATCCATTAAGATTCCGACAAGCTGCATAATTGATGGAATCGAGGTCTGAACATGTAGAAGTAAGGGTCAGCCCTTAAAATAAAAGATAAGGCTTGATTTCTCAATCGGGAGCCTTCAAATTGGGGCGCATGGCTCGTCCATTACGCATTCAATACCCGGGGGCGATTTACCACGTGACGTTCCGGGGCAACGATCGGAAGCCGATTTTTAAGAGCGACGCCGATCGGCAGCGGTTGCTCGAGGCGATGGCCCACGCCCGCGATCTCCACCAGACGCGGATATTCCTCGTCTGCCTGATGCCCAACCATGTTCATCTGCTGCTAGAAACTCCGCGGGGCAATTTAAGCGCCTTCATGCGGCAGATTCTCACAGCCTACACGGTTTACTTCAACCGGCGCCATCGGCGGATTGGGCACCTGCTGCAAGGCCGGTTCCAGGCCCGGATCGTGGAAGGAGATGATTACCTGTTGAAGCTCAGCCGTTATGTGCATTTGAATCCGGTCAGCGGACGGCATTGGCAGGGGCAACCGGTGGACGCCAGGCGAAGGTTCCTGGAGCACTATCGCTGGAGCACCTATCGGAGCTATGCGGGGGAGGAAAAGCCGTGGTCCTGGATCGATTACGCGCCGATGTTGGCGCTGGTGGGGGGCAAAGGCAGAACTGCGGCCGCCCGGTATGCCGCCTATATTCAATTGGGATTGGCGGAGAACGACGAAGCGTTTGGGCGTATTTACCGAACCTCGCGGCTGGGAGTGGGTTCGGAGGATTTTGTGAGAGACCTGGAGTTGCGTTACCAGCGCATGGTGACGGGTAAGGGCAAGCGGGAAGATGCGGCATTTCGGAAGCCGATGGCGCGGCGATCGGTGGAGGAGGTGCTGGAGGGGGTGGCCGAGGAGTTGGGGGTGGAGGTGGCGCGCTTGCGGGAGCGGCATCGGGAGTCGTGGCTGCGACCGATGGCGGCGTGGGCGTTGCAGCGGCATGGGGGATTGAACCAGCGGGAGGTGGCGGTTGCCTTGGGGTTGGGCACGGGGGCGGCGGTAAGCCAGCAATTGGCCAAGTGGAGGCGGGAGGTCCAGCGGGATTCATCCTGGCGCAACCGGGCAAGCCGAATCGACCGCCGGCTGGAGCAGAAAGCTAACTATTAATTTAAGGGCAGACCCCTATCGACCCCTATCGGCTATGGGAAAGATCCTGTTCATCATCATATTTGGCTGCGGCGTTGTGGTTCAGGGCGCAATTTCCTTGGAGACGCGTCTCGAGCTGTTCGTGGATGATTTCCTCATCGAAAGACTTGATGGCGTCGTCTTGAAACTCCATGAACCTCGTCCCGCCGGGGTGGCCCTGCGTTTCGACCATCCTTGGGAAGGCGCGTTTTCGGGATACGTGACGGTCCTGAGAGATGGGGACCTGTTCCGAATGTATTACCGCGGATTACCGAAAGCGGGACGCGACGGGTCCGCGGACGAGGTCACGTGCTACGCTGAAAGCTCCGACGGCAGCACGTGGAAAAAGCCCAACCTTCGTTTGTTTGAGGTATGCGGCACGCGTGAGAACAACGTGGTTCTGGCCGGCCAACCGCCGTTCTCCCACAACTTCGCCCCGTTTCTTGACTTGCGCCCGGGCGTGGCTTCGGAAGAGCGTTACAAGGCGTTTGCGGGCACTTCTGAGAAGGGATTGTTCGGTTTTGTGTCCGGAGATGGCGTCAGATGGCGCAGGTTTCGGGAAGCTCCCTTGGTGACCCGGGGCGCTTTTGATTCGCAAAACGTGGCTTTTTGGTCGGAGGCCGAGCAGCAGTATGCGCTATATTTACGCACGTGGAGCGGCGGTGAGTTCCGTGGATTTCGCAGCGTGAGCCGCGCCACATCAAAGGATTTTCTGAATTGGTCCGAGCCGGTTGCGATGAGTTTTGGTGACTCGCCTCTCGAACATCTCTACACAAGTCAGACCAGCCCCTATTTTCGGGCGCCCCACCTCTACATGGCTTTACCGATGCGATTCCTGCCGGGCCGGAAAGTGCTGACCGATGCCCAAGCTCGCGCATTGGGGGTTGATCCGGGTTATGGCAGCGACTGCGCTGAAGCTGTGCTGATGACGAGTCGCGGGGGCACGCAGTTCACCCGGACGTTCATGGAAGGCTTTATCCGCCCCGGACTGGATCTTGGCAATTGGGCGTCGCGCGCGGGATTGACCGCCCTGGGCATTGTGCCGACAGGCACCAACGAGGTTTCGGTTTACAAACAGGCGCATTATGCCCAACCGACCTGTCACCTGGTGCGTTATACCTTGCGCACAGACGGTTTTGCATCGGTGAACGCCCCCTATCGCGGCGGCGAATTCCAGACGCGCCCCTTCACGTTCAGCGGCAGAGAACTGGCGCTCAATTTTTCAACGGGCGCGGCCGGCGGCCTCCGCGTCGAGATCCAGGACGCCGATGGCAGACCCATTCCCGGCTATTCCCTGGCCGATGCCGTAGAAATTGTTGGCGACGAGATCGAGCGCGTTGTCTCCTGGAAATCGGGCGGCGACCTGAGTAAACTCGCCGGACGGACTGTCCGACTGCGTTTTGTCATGAAGGACGCCGATTTGTTTTCCATCCGGTTTCGGGAGTGACCCACCGCCCGGGAACCCCAGATCCATTAACTTTTAATTTAAGGGACGACCCTAATGGATGGTTCGGACAACCTTGAAGCGAATGGTGATCTGATTGGGCGGGGCTGGTCAGGGGATTGAAATCCGGAAGAACCGGCTGGTGGCGTTGGTGGCGATGTTGAAAGTGAGCTCGACAGGTTGATTTGCGGCGAGGGATTTTCCGCGTTCCAGCACCTGCCAGGTTCCCAGGGTGAGTGAGTTGCGGACATAGACCGTGTAACCGGCTCCGGCTCTTCCTTCGAACAGGAGGTGGAGTGTTCCATTTTCGAGGGCCGGGGCTTGGATAGTCAGGGGGGGCACGGGGTTCGGTTTTCCGGGGGAGCCATTGATGGCCTGGCTGGCGCGCCAATTATTGGGAGAATTGGGATTGTCGCGGTAATCAATCCGTTCGAGGGCCGGGCCCTGGCCATCCGGGGTTTCGGGCCAGGGCGTCCGGGTGCCGTAGGAGAAGCTCAAGATGGTTTCGTGGTTTTTGTTGACGAGGAGGATGGATTCACCGGAGTTGCTAAGCTGGCCGGAGTATTCGCCAGCGATGGGCAAGCCGCTGCCGTAACGTTGTTCGAAGGCGGCCCGATTTTTGACAAGGAGGACGTATTGACCGGCCGCCAGGCGGGGAAGGATTGATCGGGTGAAATCGAACTGGATGCCTTCGGTGAAACAGAGGCCGTTCAAATCGTAAGTGGCGGTGCCGGGATTGAACAGTTCGATGAACTCGAAGAGATCGGCGTCGGTGTAACCCGATGCAATTTCGGTGTCGGTCGGGTTGGCTGGATGGTAGTGAAGTTCGGTGATGGCGAGGGCGGGTACGCCGACTCTGAAGGTCGCTTCGCTCAGGGCGCTCCACTCCTGGCCGTTGAGGACGCGGGCTTTGACAGTCACGATGTCATCCAAGGGGATGGGAGCGGTGTAGGGGATGGCGGTGTGGGCGATGCTGGACGCCAGAGGCGCACCGGCCACTCGAGGATCGGTTTGGTTGGTCGTGAAGTAGATGGTTCCCTGGGGCGCGGAGAGAATGAGCTGGAAGCCGGGGGCCACCTGGCCACCGTGTGGATTCATTTCCGGCGGATTGGTTCTGGGATAAAGGCCGGCCCGGCGGAATTGCTCAAGAACGATGGATGAGCGCCGGGGAAAGAAATTGGCAAGGAGATTGTCGCGTTCCCTTTGCCAATGTTCATCCCGCGTGAAGGGGCCGGTATTGCGCTGATCGCCCCATCGCGCTGATTCTCCGACAATGGCGCGGTCGATCTGGTTGGCCAGGGCCGCAAACCGGGCTGCCGGCTGGTTGTTTTCCGGAAAAACCGGATTCCAGGCGGGAGCGGTTGGATGGACATAGAGGGCGCCTCCGTTGAAGAAGTGCCGATAAACTCGATCCGCGAATTGCATTTTGAAATCGGTATTCGATCGCAAGGCGCCATAGGGACGGGCGACGGCGTCGCTGACGCTGGTGCGATCCACTTCGAGCCCGGTGACGCCCAGGGCGGTTTCAGTGTCCCAGGGATAGAAATAGAATCCATCACCGTTGTCCCGATTCCGTCCCACCCACCAATTGCGTCCGGGCCAGTCGGTGTTGCCCACGTAAAAGTTGAGGATCATGTAATCAATCAGGTTGTCCACATCGAGCAGGTGTTCGTAGGCGGGATTACGGGTGCCGTCGGGGTGGTTGCCTTGGATTCGCTGGTAGGCGGCCATGGAGGACATGCCCTGGTTTAGGAGTGAAAGGAGTCGGTTCCAGGCTTCGTAATTGCCATCCGGCGCGGAATCCTGGTTGAGGGCATCCCAGGAATCCTTGTCGCCTCCGTGATAGGTGGCGGAGAAGGCGGCATCCGGTCGTTCAACGGGATTGTAAAGACCCCAGTAGAGGCCGTTGATGTAAAGATGGACGAAGGTCGAGTGAGGCGTGATCATGCCCAGAGCTCGGGCGGTTTCCATGGCAAAAGCATCGCGAATATAGAGGCAACTCCCCCCGAAATAAGGCCAGGCATCGTTGCTATTGGCTCTCAACACGATGTTGTCGAAGTGGTCGGCCGCCCCAGGTCCGAACAACGGATAGTCGAGGGTGGAGTGGCCGTATTTTTCACGAAAAACGACGCGAAAGGATTTCTTGTAAGTCAGATCGAAGCGCCGGAAAGCCCCGCCCTGAATGCGGATACCGGCGTTGGCCTGGAATCCGGGCTGGTTATCGGGATAGAGAAGCTCGAGGGATGCGGGGCGTTCCCAGGCGTCGCCACGAAATTCCGGGTTAGAGTACAGGCCTTGTGGGCCAAACAGATCGCTTTGATCCATGACGAGGGAAAGGGTGGGGATGGTTTGGAGGTCAGACTTCAGCGAACGCGCGTATTTTCCTCCATATTTGTCTTTTCCTGAGGGATCGACAACCCGGGGATCCAGGCCGTAATCTGCGGCGACAGCTCCCCAATTCGCCGGAAAGCCCATGGCCAGGGTGTTGGCCCGGGTTTGCTGAACGACATCGTTCAGGAAGACATAAGTATGGGTGGCAACGCGAGAGGATCGCCAGCCCTCCCGGAAGGCCGCTGCCCGCAAGGTAGTGGTCCGGTCAATTCGGATCGGGCCGACATACGGATGGCCGTTGGTCATGGATGGGACGCTGCCGTTCGTGGTGAATCGGAGCGTGGTTTCGGAAGTGGCGCACGAGAGGGTTACGTCGATGGGATTTTCGAAAAAGCCGCGCGGCGGTTCAAAGGCCAAGTCCGAGATCAGTCCTGGGCTACCCACGCCATTCTCGCGGCCGGGTGTGGCTTGATCGAAGTAAACATACTCCCCCAGTGTCACCTGGGTGTTGTCCAATTGAGCATCGAGGAGGAAGTCCGGGCTGTCCTTGCGCTCATTCAAGGCCTGGATTGCGAGGACATTGACACCGGGACGGATCAGGGTTGCGAATTCGCTGAGGTCGTGGCGTTCTTGAATCCCGGCCAGATCGCGCGGGCGATTGGTGACAGCGACCGAGTTGAAGGCCGGGTTTTGTGGAGCGTTGGCGCGGGCGACTTCCACGCCATTCAACCACGCCACAAATCCATCGTCATAACGCATGCGCAACGCGAGGTTTTCAAGCGCATGAACCGCATTCACGGTGAACGGGAGCCGAACGTACGCCGAGGTGCCGAGTTGAAACATCAGGGGCTCAACACGGGTCCGGATCAGATCGGCCAGGGTGGGTGGGATCGGGCCGATGCGGCCGAGGAACTCGATTTCAGCAATCTGCATGGCGACGGCGGAAGCGGTCGCGCGCACGGTGGGAAACAAAAGGCGATAGTGGCGATAGGCCACGCGGTTGGTGAAAACGGCTTCGACTGTGGTAAAGCGGCCGGTAAAAACCGGAATCATGCCGCGGGCTATCTCTGAAAAAACAAGTCCATCCTGGGAGCCGGCCAGCAGAAAACTGGTTGGATCTCTTTCCGGGGCGTCGTTGGCGGAGGTGAACCGAAGACCAGTGACCACGGTCTCGCCGGCCGAGGGTGCCACCGTCAGCCCGGCATTGAGTTTGTCGAAGTTCAGGTATTTCGTGGCGGTGTTGTTGTCGATGGCATTTTCGACCCCCTCGTTGCCGGGGGAATTTGACGATGTTGGCACGATGGGATCGCCCTTTTGGGTTACATCGGAGAGGGGAGTGACAGGCTCAGTCGGATCGCCACTGCTGGCATCCTGACGATCGTAGCCAATGCCCAGCGTGACTGGAATCCAGGTCGAATTGTCGAAAGCTGTCTGGGTCCAGCTTGATCCGAGCCGGTCATCGGAAGGGACGATCAGGTGTCCCTCGGTTTCCGGAGGAACCAGCCGCTCGGTGGATAGGATCATCGAGCGTCCGTAAGCGACATCAGTGATTTGGGGGGGGAAAGCGGGAGCAAAGGCGGAAACCACAGTCTGGCCATCCGGCTTGATCAGGGCCAAATATTCGCCCTCGCGATCGAGTTTGAAGTTGGCGTGCAACTCACCATTCGGATTCCGTCGGTCTTTTCCGGAGGCAAACACCAGCACAAAACCCTGGCCCGGGATTGTCACTTCGGGGCATGGCCACTGCGTGGGTTGCTGCGGATCATCCGTCAGATGCCAGCCGGCTAATGAAACCGGTTTCCGACCGGGATTGTAGATTTCGATCCAATCGCTGAAGTCTCCGTCCTCGTCGCGTTGGCCCGAGTTATTTGCCGCCATGAATTCTGAGATGACAAAGTCCTGGGCTTGAAGGTGGGCTGCGGGTTCTCCGCCGAGCAGGGCCAAAATCAGGAGGCAAAAGCAGAGCGATCGGAGGATGAGGGGCTGGATCCCACGGAGAATCCCGTCAACGTGTGAACCGGGTAGAACAGGACCTCTGGGCCGGCCGATCTTCACGCGTCGCGCCTGGCAGTCGCACTCTGCCAAAGACCCAACGTGCATCAGAGTTACGAAGTCGCAGGAATCCGGCCCGCCGGTCAAACATTTGTTGGACATGATGCCATGGTTCTTCAAAATTTCGAGCGTCTTCAAATCGTCAGATGGACGCGAGAGCCGATGCATGACGCGGAGCTCGGTATTGATTCTGGGAAGATCAGAACTCGATCCAGAGCCCAGGGCGCCACGCGATGCACCCAGCGTCCAGGCCTGCAACGCAAAGACCCAACCATTCTTGAAGATTACCACGAGGATGCAATCCAGAAAATCCAGAGAATCAATTCTCAGCGGCAAATCCGGAATTTAACCGCGGATAGCGCCGATTGCATGGAACGACGGGAGTGGGTAAAATGGTTTTTGTTTCTGACTTGGATTTTATCATGGCAAAAACGAGCGATCACGGCCGGATTCGACTGCGGGGTGTGCGACACAACAACCTGAAGGGGTTTGATTTGGATCTTCCGCTAGGCCGATTAATTGTATTCACCGGTCCGAGCGGATCCGGGAAGAGTTCGTTGGCGTTTGACACCTTGTTTGCGGAGGGACAGCGACGGTATATCGAGACGTTTTCACCTTACGCGCGACAGTTTTTCGATCGCATGGACAAGCCGCGCGTGGACGGCATTCAAGGGATCCCGCCCGCGATTGCGATTGAACAGCGCAATACGGTGAAGACCACGCGGTCGACGGTGGGCACGCTAACCGAGATTTGCGACTACATGAAGTTGTTGTGGCCGCATTTTTCGGTGTTGCATTGCCGGGGTTGTGGACGGCCGGTGAGGCGGGATTCGCCTGCTGACGTATGGCGGACGGTGGGGGGCCTGGGGATCATGGACGCGGGAGTGGCGTTTGAGTTGCGGCTCTCCGATCGGCTGTCCTTGAGGGAATCGTTGCAGTTGGTCGCGCAACAGGGTTATCAACGGCTGTTGTTGCCGATGATGGGGGAGGACGGCCAGGCGCGAGTTGCGCGCCTGGAGGAATCGGAAGGATTATTGTCCGCTGGGCAAGCGCGGAGTCTGACGGTGTTGCAGGATCGCCTGAAGACCGGCCGAGAACAACGGGCGCGTTTCGTGGAGGCCTGCGAGCAGGCCTATCATTTTGGAAGAGGGCGACTGTCAGTGTGGCGTCCGGCGTCAGGCACCGCAACAGCCGGCGAGGAGTGGCATCTGGCGGGCCGCTTTTCCCGGGATCACCATTGTGCGAGCTGCGATCTGAGCTATCCGGAGCCGACACCGGCGTTGTTCAGCTATAACCACCCGCTGGGGGCGTGCCCGGCTTGTCGTGGATTTGGGCGGGTCATTGCGATTGATTACGAGCGGGCAATTCCGGACCGGAGCAAGACCCTGGCCGGGGGAGCGGTGAAGCCATGGCAAACGGGCGTATCCGCGGAGTGCCAGGAGGATCTGGCGCGGTTTTGCCGCAAGCGCGGAGTGCCCATGGATGTGCCGTTTGAACAGCTGCCGGAGGAGCAGCAGGCCTGGATTTTGAATGGCGACACGGATTACGGGAAAGACGCTGAGCATGAATGGCCGCGCGCGTGGTATGGGGTTAAGGGTTATTTTCGATGGCTGGAATCGAAGGTGTACAAGATGCACGTCCGGGTTTTGCTGTCGCGATATCGGGCATACCGGAAGTGTCCGGAGTGTCAGGGAACTCGGTTTCAGCCTATGACAGGGCTGTATCGGTGGAACATTCCTGGGCCGGAGAACGCCTCGAGATTGGGCGACACACAAGGACTGACTTTGGCCGATTTTTATCAATTGCCGATCAGAGAGGCATTGCGCGAGTTACAGGCGATGGAGAAATCCCGGGAACTGGACCACCGGCATCCCCTGCGGTTTGCGCTGGAGGAAGTGCGGCTGCGGCTCACGTATCTCGATCAGGTGGGTTTGGGCTATCTGACGCTGGATCGTCCGACGCGATCGTTGTCAGGGGGGGAGACGGAGCGGGTCAGCCTGACGACCTGTTTGGGGACCCGATTGGTCAACACGCTGTATGTCCTGGATGAGCCGAGCGTCGGGTTGCATCCGAGAGACACGGCGTGCCTGGTGAGCGTTCTCGAGCAATTGCGGAACCTGGGGAATACCGTGGTGGTTGTGGAACACGAAGCCCGAGTGATCCGGGCGGCTGACCAGATTGTGGATTTGGGACCAGGGCAAGGCGAGTCGGGCGGAGACTTGGTGTTTCAAGGAACCTATCGCGAAGTATTGCGATGTTCCCAATCCCTTACCGGTCAGTATTTGGCGGGAACACGACAGATCGAAATTCCGAGTCGCCGGTCTGTGCTCCCCGTGGATTTGGACGCAAAGGATTTCAGACGAGGGGATTGGCTGGCGGTACGTCATGCCTCGAGGCATAACCTGCGGGATCTCACGGTGGGAATTCCCTTGGGGCGATTGGTTGGACTGACTGGAGTCAGTGGTTCGGGCAAGACCACGCTTGTGCGGGAAGTATTATTGCCCTTGTTGGAGGAGAGGCTGCACTGCGGAGGGATCAAGACTCCGCCCGAGGACGAGGAAGAAGAATCCGAGGAACGCGTTGATTCGCCTCATGCGCGGGTGGAAGGGTGGGAGGCGTTGGGTCGTGTGGTTTTGGTGGATCAATCGCCGGTGGGACGAACCCCGCGGTCGAATCCTGCGGTTTACATCGGCGCGTTCGACGCGATTCGGACCCTTTTTGCGGCGACGGATGCGGCGCGGCAACGGGGATTGAATGCGAGTGCTTTCAGTTTTAACTCCACCCAGGGACAATGCGAACGTTGCCGTGGCGCGGGTTTTGAGAAAGTGGAAATGCAGTTTCTGAGCGATGTGTTTATCCGTTGTCCCGCCTGCAATGGCCGGCGATACCGCCGACACATTCTCGAAGTCAAATTGCATGGCTCGGGCGGCCGTTCCTGGACCATCGGAGATCTGCTGGAGGCGACCGTGGACGAAGGAATGGAATTCCTGGCTGGATGCGCTGAGGCTCGAGCTGCGCGGCAAGCGCGGGAGGGCTTAAGCCTGCTGCAGGAAGTCGGCTTGGGATATCTGCGGCTGGGTCAGCCGCTCAACACTCTATCGGGCGGGGAAAGCCAGCGTCTGAAACTGGTGAGTCACCTGGCCGAGGTTCGGGGTATCGCCCAGGTTGGCGTGGAGGCCGCCCAGGGATCTGCCGCCAGACGATCCATCCTGTTCTTATTGGATGAACCGACCACCGGTTTGCATTTTCACGATGTCAGAGTCTTGTTGGCCGCGCTCCAACGCCTGGCGGACGCCGGCCATTCCGTGCTTGTGATCGAGCACAACCTTGAGGTGATCAAATCGGTCGATTGGGTGATTGATTTGGGGCCGGAAGCGGGCGAGGCGGGGGGACGGATTGTGGTGGAAGGCACGCCCGAACAGGTGGCGGCTTGCCGCACCAGCCACACCGGTCGGTTTTTACGTGAGGTATTGAAGGAAACCGCCCGATCCAAGCGGCGTGGCCGCAAAGGATGATCGCTCGATTGAGAGAGGGCCCGCCAATAAATCCTCGTCAACGAGACAAAATAGTGTTGCACCTGCGATACGGTTTTGTCCGGTTGTTTTTGCGGGGTATGGCCGGGGGGGCAGGCGGGAATCGGCTGGTCGTCCAGAAGAAAAAGGTTTAGAGTGAGGGGGTGGGTTATGAAAACGGCGAGTCTTCCTGGAATTCCTTTTCGAGTGTTGAGAGTGCTTTTGGCCGTCGGCCTCTGGTTTCAGGCGGATCCGGGGAGGGCGGGGAATGCCGATGCACCCGCTGTTGTCGAAGGGAAGACGAACATGGCGGGGGGGGCAGGGGTTCGTCAGCCGGCGGTGGCGGGACTGTTTTATCCGAGAGAACGCGAGATGTTGGCGCGGACGGTGGATGAATTGCTATCGGCCGCACCCAAGGTCCCGGTGGAGGGGTTAAGGGCGTTGATTTGTCCGCATGCCGGATATTCTTATTCCGGGGTGACGGCGGCGCGGGCGTATCAGGCAATTCAGGGGAAGAGATACAGAACTGTGGTGGTGATGGGACCGAGCCACTACGCGGCTTTTAAAGGGATTGCCGTGACCAGGGCTGATGCGTATCGGACGCCCTTGGGGTTGGTGGCGGTATCGCCTTTAGCGACCCGAATTGCGGAGACGCCTCCGTTTCTTTTGGAGCCTCGCTGTCTTGTGCAAAGGCCCGGATGGGCAGGACAATCTTCCCGGGGCATCCCGCCGGCCGGGCAGGAGACGCCGGAAGCCTGGGAACACTCGCTGGAGGTTCAGCTGCCGTTTTTACAGCGAGCGCTGGGGGATTTTCAGCTGGTGCCTTTGATCTGCGGAGAGGTCGATCCCTTAAAAGCGGCGCGAATTTTGGCCCGGCATACGGATTCGAACACCCTGCTGATTGCCAGTTCGGACTTGAGCCACTATCACTCCTACGAGGAAGGGCGCGCTTTGGACGAACGTTGTGTTCGGAGCATCTGTGATCTGGACATTGCATCGATGGAAAACCAGGAGGCTTGCGGAAAGACGCCGATTTTGGCGCTGATGCACCTGGCTCGCGATCAAGGATGGAAGGTCCGGCGGCTGGACTATCGGAACAGCGGAGATACGGGCGGAGACAAGAGGGGAGTTGTAGGCTATGCTGCGGTGGCCTTTTACGCGCCTTCCTCAGGGAAATGGACGGATGCCGAGAAAAAGCAGTTACTGGGATTGGCGCGACGTTCCGTCGAGCGGGGAGTCAGGGGAAAGGCGGCAGACCAGGAGAAGGGGGAGGATTGGCCCGAGGTCTTTCGGCAGCCGAAAGGGTGTTTTGTGACATTAACCCTGCAGGGCCGGCTGCGCGGTTGCATTGGGCACATTTTCCCTCAACTACCTCTGGGAGAGGCGATTCGCGGTAATGCTCGAAGCGCGGCATTGGAGGATCCGAGATTCCCGCCGGTCAACGAGTCCGAGCTGGACCAGCTTCACATCGAGATCAGTATTCTCACCCCGCCTATGCGGCTCGAGTATTCCTCGGCCGAGGATCTGCTCGACCGGCTGCGTCCTGGCGTGGACGGCGTGGTGATGAAGATGGGCGAACGGGGAGCCACTTACTTGCCGCAAGTATGGGAGCAGATCCCCGAAAAGGTCGATTTCCTGAATCATTTGGCCGAGAAAGCCGGTTGCGAGCGCACGGCCTGGCGTCAGCCGGGGACTGAAATATGGGTGTATCAAGCGGACATCATTCAGTAGCCCGTTTTATAACTTCCATTTCTCCGGCTTGACAGGGGGGATTTGTTTTTGCCAGTTTGGCGGCATCCGATTCCCCGATGCGATCGGCTGGGAGAACCGGCTTATGGTCAGAAAAGAAGAGAGTCACAAAGGGATTACTTCATATGAAAAAGACGCTGGGTTTGCTGGCCGGATTCGTAGCGATGCTGGGCTGCGCGGAGATGTGGGCCGCCGATACATCCAAACCGATTAAGATCGGGGCTTTATTTTCGGTGACGGGTCCAGCCGCTTTTCTGGGGGCGCCGGAGGCCAAGACGGCGCGGATGCTGACCGACCAGATCAACGCCCGGGGGGGGGTGTTGGGGCGCAAGCTGGAACTGGTGGTGAAGGATACAGGGGGCAGCCCGGAAAAAGCCGTGAGTTTTGCCAAGCAGTTGATCGAGGAGGAGCAGGTCTTGGCCATCATCGGTCCATCCACCAGCGGGGAAACGATGCAAATCAAAGGGCTGTGCGAGGAGAACAAGATGATTCTGATTTCCTGCGCGGCCGCCGAGACCATTGTCTCTCCCGTGGCTCGCTATGTTTTCAAAACCCCGCAGAAAGACAGCCAGGCGATCCTCTGGATTTTTCAGACGATGAAAGAGAAGGGGATTCGAAAGATGGCGGTATTAAGCAGCAACGATGGTTTTGGCAGCGCGGGCAAGAAGCAGTTGGAGGATTTGGCCAAGACCGAGGGCATGGAGATTGTCGTCAACGAGGTGTATGACAAGCAGGCGACGGATCTGACGGACATATTGACGAAGGTCAAGGGGACGGCCGGGGTGGAGGCGGTGGTGAACTGGTCGATCGTGCCGGCGCAATCGATCGTGGCCAAGAACATGAGGCAAATTGGATTGAATGTTCCCTTGTTCCAAAGCCATGGGTTTGGCAACCGAAAATATGTGGAGCAGGCGGGGGTGGCGGCCGAGGGGATCTTGTTCCCCGCGAGCCGGATTCTCGTGGCGGATGAACTGCCGGAGAGTCATCCGCAGAAAAAGATTCTGGCCAGCTACAAGAAGGATTACGAAGCCTTATATAAGGAGGATGCGAGCGCGTTTGGGGGGTATGCCTATGACGCGATGCTCATCGTAGTCGAGGCTTTGCGCCAGGCCAACTCGGTGGATCGCGACAAGGTCCGGGACGCCATTGAGAACCTTAAAGGTTTTGTGGGGACATCGGGGGTGTTTAACTTCTCGGCGACCGACCATACGGGGCTGACGATGGATGCTTTTGAGATGTTAATCGTCAAGGACGGCAAATTTGCCATATACAAGGCCCAATGATGAAGCGTCGCCCGTCGATGGGTTTGAGGGTTTGCGGAGGTGGGGGGTCGCTTTGGAATCCCGGGGGCCGGGGAGGAGTCGAGGGGGCGGGAGAGGCTTTCGAGGGCTGTGCGCGGACGAGTGGCAAGGGATGGCCATTGGAGATCCATGGATAACACCTCGTTGGCGCTTCAGTATTTTTTTTCGGGTCTCACCAAAGGAGGGATCTACGCCGTGGTGGCGATCGGGTTCAACCTGATCTACAGCGCGACGGGGGTTTTGAATTTCGCCCAGGGTGAGTTTGTGATGTTGGGCGGGATGCTGGCGGTGAGTCTGTTGGCGTTCATGCCGTTGCCGGTGGCGATTGCTTTGTCGGTGCTGATTGTCACGCTGGTGGGGTGTTCGCTGGAGGTGGTTTTCTTTCGCCGGTTGCAGCGCCATTCGATTTTGCACTTGATGATCATCACGATCGGGTTGTCGATTGTGATTCAGGAAGCGGCGTTGCATTTCTGGGACGAGAAAGTGCGTTCGCTGCCGTATTTCACGGGGAACGAGATCTCTTCGGTGCGGGTGGCTGGGGCGGCGATCTCGCCGCAGGTGCTCTGGGTGCTGGGCACGGTGGTGGTGTCGGTGGCGTTGCTGCATCTGTTTTTAAAATGCACGCTTTACGGACGGGGGATGAGGGCTTGCTCGTCAAATCCCGAGGCGGCCATGCTGGCGGGGATTAACATTTCAAACATGCGGACCATGGCTTTTGGATTGAGCGCGGGGCTGGGGGCGTTGGCAGGGTGTGTGATTTCGCCGATCACAATGACGCATTATGAGATGGGCGCGCCGCTGGCGATCAAGGGATTCGCGGCGGCGATTCTGGGGGGGCTGGGCAATCCAATGGCCGCGGTGATCGGCGGGTTGATGGTGGGGTTGCTGGAGGCCTTTAGCGTGAAGGTTTTGCCGGCAGCCTACAATGACGTGGCGGCGTTTGCGATTCTGCTGCTGGTTTTGTTTGTGCGACCGCACGGATTATTGGGCTCACCGGCTGGAGAGGGGGTTCGGGAGTGTTGAGGCTGAGGACGCAACTTCAGCGGGGGCTGATGCCGGTTGGGCTGGGGCTGGTGGCCGTCTTGCTGCATTTGCTGATTCGATCCTTGGGCAAGGAGTTTTACCTCACCCAGCTGACCATGGCCGTGTATTACGCCATCGTGGTGATGGGATTGAGCCTGGTGATGGGGTATGCCGGCCAGGTTTCGCTGGGGCAGGGGGCGTTTTTTGCGATGGGTGGCTATACGGCGGCCATCCTGACCACCCATGATTTTTCGGCGTATCAAACCGCGGCCTGGATGGAGACCCTAAAGGGGATGCATATCTTCGTCAGCCGTCCGGGTTTATATGGGGGCGAGGTGACGGCCATGACGCCGTGGGCGTCTTTTTTTGTGGCGATGATGCTGACGGCGGGGATGGCCTTTGTAATCGGGTATCCCTCACTTCGACTGAAAGGGCATTATCTGGCGATGGCGACGTTGGGATTTGGGCTGATTATCCACAAGATCGTCGTGGGATCATCGCTGGCCGGGGCGGCGGATGGAATTAACGGGGTGCCGGAGTGGAACCTGGGAGGGGCGTTGACCATTTCCGGCAAGACGCCCTTGCGGGTGACGAATTATTACGTGGCGTGCGGCCTTGCGGTCGTTGTTTTGATTTTCTTAAGGAACCTGATTCGCTCGCGGGTGGGGCGGGCACTCCAGGCCATTCACGATCGCGAGCTTGCGGCAAACGCCATGGGGATTCCGACCGCGGCTTACAAGTTGAAAGTGTTTGTGCTGAGCGCGCTGCTGGCGGCGGTGGCGGGGGTCTTTTTCACCCACTACACGGGAGGGATTGGGCCCTCGGAGGCAGGCGCCCTGAAATCGGTGCGGTATGTGGCGTTGTGCGCGGCGGGAGGCATGGCCAATTTGTGGGGGGTGACGATTCTGAGTGTGTTGGTGAATTTCATGAGTTTGCGGGGTTGGTTTGGGAGCTATGATCACGCGGTATTTGGCCTTTTATTAATTGCGATGATCACGTGGTGTCCGCAGGGGCCGTTGAAGCCTGTGGGTCGCTGGATTCGCCGGTGGTCAAGCCGGCGGGCGGGTGGGGAGGAGTTAGGCCGATGAATCTCCTCGAGGTCAAGGGTGTTCGGCGGTCTTTTGGGGGGTTGGTGGCGGTGGATCAGGTCTCGTTCGAGGTGTCGGCGGGCCAAATTAAAGCGATCATTGGGCCGAACGGGGCTGGCAAGACGACGCTGTTTAACGTCATTTCAGGGGTCTTGAAGCCGGATGCTGGCGAGATCCGGTTCAAGGGTCGGCCGATCCATGGATTGCGTCCTTATCGGATTGCGAGATCAGGGGTGTCACGCACGTTTCAGAATCCCAGTTTATTTTTACAAATGAGCGTGCTGGAGAACGTGATGGTTGGGCGGCATCGTCTGTCGCGTTATGAATTTGGAGGGTGCGGATTACGCTGGCCGGGGCAAGCGCGGGAGGAGCGGGCGATCGAGGAAGCGGCTCGGGGGCAGCTGGAGCGGGTGGGATTGGCGGATTGCGCGATGCGGTCGGCGGGATCCTTGGCTTTTGGGCAGCGGCGGATGGTGGAGCTGGCGCGGGCCTTGGCGACGGAGCCCGAGCTTTTATTATTGGATGAGCCGGCGAGCGGATTGAACACGCGGGAAAAGGATGACTTGGGGGACCTGATGCTGCGGATCCGGGGGGACGGGATCACGTTGCTGCTGGTGGAGCACGACATGTCGCTGGTGATGTCGCTGGCGGACGAGGTTTTGGTCTTGCACAACGGGATGCCGATTGCGTCCGGCACGCCTGCCGAGGTGCAGAACGATCCGAAGGTCATTTCGATTTATCTGGGCGGAGAATTTCAACATGTTGCTGCAGGTCAGGAATCTTAAGTGCGGCTATGGCAGTTTGGAGGTCGTGCACGGCGTGAGCTTGCATGTGCGAGCGGGGGAGATCGTGGGCATTTTGGGCGGGAACGGCGCGGGCAAGACCTCGTTGCTCAAGTCGATCGTGGGATTGCTGCCACCGTGGGGGGGGGAGATCCGGGTGAGCGGCCGTCCCACCCAGCGGGAGCCCGCCTGGCGCAGCATCAGCAATTCGGTGGTGCTGGTGCCGGAGGGCAAGCAGATTTTTGCGGACATGACCGTGCGGGAGAACCTGTTGGTGGGTGGATTTCACAATCCGGATCGCAAGATGGATTTGGAACTGGTGCTCGATCGATTTCCGCGGTTGGGGGAGCGGCTGGGCCAGATGGCTGGCACGCTCTCGGGGGGCGAGCAACAGATGCTGGCCCTGGGACGCGCGCTGATGGCGCGCCCCAAGCTGCTCTTGTTGGACGAGCCTTCGATGGGGCTGGCCCCACTGATCGTGAAGGAGGTATTCGAGGAGATTCAGAAACTGCGGGATTTGGGTGTGACGGTGCTGATTGTGGAGCAGAATGCGATGGCTACGCTGCGGATCGCGGACCGGGTTTATGTGCTGGAGACGGGAGAAATCATTTTAGCGGGGGATTCGGCCGATTTACTGCATCATCCCGAGGTCAAGCGGGCGTATCTGGGCAAAGGCTACAAGGAGGTTTGGGAATGAAAGTGTTTGATCCGCGTCATGAAATGCTGCCGCGCGCCGAGCTGGAGCAGCTCCAGTTGGAGCGGCTGCAATCGTTGTTGGTGCGGCTGAAGCGGAATGTGCGGCGTTACCGCGAGAAGATTGCGGACATCCGCGTGGAGCGGGTGGAGGATTTGGCGCGGTTGCCGGTGACCACCCCGGAGGATTTGGTGGAAAGTTTTCCCTATGGGATGTTTGCGCAGCCATTGCGCGAGGTGATTCGGTTGAACTCGCTGGTGGGGCCCAATGGCCGGCCGCTGGTGACGGGGCACACGCGTCATGATCTGGCCCAATGGGGGCGTTTGGGGGCCCGGCAGTTGTTTGCGAGCGGCGTGACGGTGAACGATGTGATCCAGATTTGTTTGGGGGGCGGCGCGCGCCAGGGTTCTTCGGGATACGTGTTGGGGGCTGAAACGCTGGGGGCCTCGGTGATTGCGGAAGATCCGTCTCATGTGGATTATCAGCTGGCCATGCTTCAGAACTATCGTCCGACCGTGCTGATCACGACGCCCACGAATGCGACCGAATTGATCCGGCTCCTGAACCTGCGGCGCGTGGATCCGCAATCGTTGAACCTGCGCACGATCCTGCTTTCGCGCCCGGTGGACGCCGACACGCGCCGGCAGCTTCAGGCGGGTCTTTTTGCGGCGGTGCAGTGCAGTTTTGGGATCGGGGAGATCCTCGATCCGGGACTGTGTGTGGAATGCGAGGAGGGACGTTTCCACGTGAACGAAGACCAATTTCTTGTGGAAGCGCTGGATGGCGAGTTGGTGGTGACAACGCTCTGCCGGGAAGCGGTGCCGTTGTTGCGGTATCGCACACAGGTGAACTGCGAGGCGCGCCGGGAGAAGTGCGCCTGCGGCCGCACGGGGATTGTTCTGATACCCGGTTCGCGCCGGGACCGGCGCCTGCGGGTGAATGAAGCGCCCCTTTACGAGCATCAAATTGCCGAGGTTTTGCAGCAGACGAGCGCGGCGGGGCATTCATTTCAACTGGAGGTCCTGGAGCGGGGCATCGTTGTGCGTCTGGAAATGACGGAGGACTTGATGCACGACACGGTCTGGCCGATCATCAACCTGCAGCGAGAGCTGGCGTCGGAGTTTTACGCTCGATTGGGGATCGAAGCCGAGATTGTATTCGTTGAAAGGCCCCCCAGAGTTTCATAGAGTTGCGCCTCGAACCGGCCCGCGGAGCGAGGTTTTGGCCAGGATTTGACCTCCGATAGTCGGCAACGAGCTTGGATACATATGAACGCATTCATCAAGAGCTTTTTTGAAAACCACAATCTGATTTGGACGCGGTTCGCTTCTTTTGGGCTGTTATCCACAGCCTCAGCGGTATCGCGGCTTGCGGATGCGCGGGTTTCAAGCTGCAGTGAACCGGATTTTCGGGACTGGCGGCGTCGATTTTTTATGCTCGGCATGGTTTTAATCTTTGGCGTGGCGATTCCCGGAATCCAAGCGGGAGAGGCCATCCGGGTTACGGTTGTGCCGACACCGGACTTGACTGGGACGAACGCGTATTATGTTGGCAACCGGTCGCCGTTGTTGCCGAGCCCGCTGATTAAACTGCCGATTGGGGCTGTGCGTCCCGAAGGCTGGACGTTGCGCATGCTGCGGTTGCAGGCCGACGGTTTTCATGGGCACCTGGCCGAGATCAGCCAGTTCCTGCAAAAGAAGGACAACGCCTGGCTGAGTCCCACGGGCCACGGACAGCGCGGATGGGAGGAGCTTCCCTATTGGCTGAAAGGATTTCAAGATTGCGCGTTTTTATTGGATGACCAGGGCAAGATGGGCGAGGCACGGCAATGGATTGAAGGCGCCATAAGCAGCCAGCAGCCGGACGGATGGTTTGGTCCCGGGGAAGGCCGGACGGGATTGGCGACCGATTTAAAGGGGCGTGAGGATCTCTGGCCGAACATGGTGATGCTGTTTTGCCTGCAGTCGTTTTATGATCAAACTGGGGATTTACGCGTTCTTCGGCTAATGGAGCGGTATTTCCAGTATTTATCCCGGATCCCCGAGGAGCGTTTTCTGGGGGGGTATTGGCCTCAGATGCGGGCGGGCGACCTGTTATTCAGTGTTTACTGGCTGTATAACCGCACGGGGGAGAACTCGCTGTTGGCGTTGGCGGAAAAGGTCCATCGGCGCGCGGCCCGCTGGGACCGGGACGTGATCGACTGGCATAACGTGAATGTCGCCCAAGGTTTTCGCGAGCCGGCCATTTATTATCAACAGTCGGGGGAGCTTCGACATTTGCGGGCAACGGAGCAGGTTTGGGCAAAGGTGCGGAGCATGTATGGGCAGGTGCCTGGCGGGATGTTTGGCGGCGACGAGAACTGCCGGCCGGGTTACACGGGCCCGCGGCAGGCGATCGAGACGTGTGGTCTGGTGGAGGAGATGTTGTCCGATGAGATCCTGCTGGGCATTACGGGGCAGGCGGCCTGGGCGGACCGGTGTGAGAACGTGGCGTTCAACACTTATCCGGCGTCGATGACTGCGGATCTGAAGGCCTTGCGATATCTGACAGCCCCGAATCAACCCCAGAGCGATCACATCAGCAAGTCGCCCGGCATCCAGAATGGAGGGGACATGTATTGCATGAATCCGCACGGGCATCGTTGCTGCCAGCACAACGCGGGTCATGGCTGGCCGTATTTTGTGCAGCATCTGTGGTATGCCACGCCTGGCAACGGTCTGGCGGCGGTCCTCTATGCGCCATGCCGGGTCAGCGCCAAGGTGGGGGAAGGCGAAACCGTCACCATCACGGAAAGCACTCGCTATCCCTTCGAGGAAACGATTCGGCTGACGGTGACCTCGTCGCCAGGGGTTAGGTTTCCGTTGTATTTGCGAGTGCCGGGATGGTGCGACCGGCCGGAGGTGAGAATCAATGGCCGGAGAGTTCGAACTCAGGTCGAACCCGGAACCTTTGTGAAGGTTGACCGGGAATGGTGTCAGGGCGATGAGGTGGAGTTGATCCTGAACATGGAGGTCCGGTTGCGAACCTGGGAGAAGAACCGCGGCACGGTATCCGTGGACCGCGGCCCGTTGACTTACTCTTTGTGGATTGGGGAGAAGTATGTCAGGCATGGAGGAACCGATCGCTGGCCAGCGTGGGATATTTTCCCGGAGACGCCCTGGAATTATGGCCTGGAGCTCAAGTCCGGGAATCCGGCGCGGGGATTCAAGGTGATCCACCGATCGTGGCCGGCGGATGATCAGCCATTTGAAGCCCGGCAGTCGCCGATTCAGCTCAGGGCCAAAGGCCGGCGTATTCCTCAATGGCAGCTGGACGAGAAGGGACTGGTGCGTGAGGTGCAGGCCAGTCCTGTTATCAGCCGGGAACCTCTGGAGGAGATTACGTTGATCCCGATGGGAGCGGCGCGGCTGCGGATTTCGGCTTTTCCTGTGATCGGCCCAGGATTGGGCGCCTTGGAGTGGACGGCGCCGGTGTCTGCCCGGGTAACCGCCTCTCACTGTCATGAAAACGACACGGTTGAGGCTGTCGCGGATGACATTGTTCCCCGAAATTCCGGGGACACCGATTTGCCGCGGTTCACTTGGTGGGATCATCGTGGAACGACGGAATGGGTGCAGTGGGAATTTCCGACCGCCCGGCGGGTGGCCCGGACCGAGGTCTATTGGTTTGACGACACCGGCAAGGGGCAATGCAGGCTGCCGGTATCTTGGCGGGTCTTTTACCGCCGGGGGAGCGAGTGGGTGGCTGTGTCCAATCCGGATCAGTATGGTCTGGATAAAGACCGGTTCAATGAGACTCGCTTTGATGCCGTCACGACCGACGGCTTGAGGATCGTGGTGAAGCTCGCCGACCGATACTCCGGCGGGATCCTGGAGTGGCGGATTGCCGAGTAAAGGATCGACGGCCGGTGTGGCTCGCGCAGTCAGAGACTGCTGTGGGTGTCTTCCCTTACTCGCGCCTCGCCATGCGGCCATTTCTGCGAAAACAGCGCCCCTTGGAATTTTCAAATAGGCTCTGAGCGGGATATCAGGCCGCGTGGCTTCCGTGGTAAATCCGGGGGACACGAGCGGTGATGCAGGTAAAGACCTCCCAAGGAATGGTTCCCATCCATTCGGCAAGTTCCGATGCGGTGATTTGGGCTTTGCCCTGATGGCCGATCAGGATGACTTCATCACCGGGTTGAGCTTCGGGCACGCGGGTGATATCGGCGATCATCTGGTCCATGGTGATGCGGCCGAGGATGCGGCAGCGTCGGCCACGGATCAGGACTTCGGCTTTTTGAGAGGCGGCCCGCAGGTAGCCGTCGCCGTATCCTGCGGTCAGGGTGGCGACTTTCAGCGGGCGGTCCGCCACGAAGATGCGGCCGTAGCTGATCGAGGTGCCTGGGGCAATGTTCTTGACCAGGCTGATTCGGCATTTCCAGGAGAGGGCCGGGTGAACCGATTTCCGGAGGGTGGAGGTGGAGATGCGTTTGCCGGATGGAACGATGCCGTAGACGAGGAGCCCGGGGCGGACCACATTGAACAGGCTGGAGGACTCGTGGAGGAGGGCACCGCTGTTGCAGGCGTGAATCCAGGGGATGGGGAGGTTCCGTTTCCGGACTTCGCGGACAACGCCGCAGAAGAGGTCGGATTGATGTTGAGAAAAAGAGGCGTCATCTTCGACGACGCAGAAGTGGGTGTAGAGCCCCTGGAGGCGGAGGTGCGGGAGTTGTTGGACTTGTTCGATGAGGGAGAGGGACTGATCGGGCTGGACGCCGAGCCGTCCCATGCCCGTGTCGATTTTGATGTGGACATCGACGGTTCTCCGCCATTTTTCGGCGGCGGCGGACAGGAGTTTGGCTTCATCCAGTGACGAGAGAGTGGGCATGACATTGTCCCGGACGAGCGTATCGACTTCGTGGGGCAGGCACGCTCCGAGCATCAGGATGGGCCAGCCTCGGCCGATGCTGCGAATGCTTTGCGCTTCGGCGAGGTTGGCGACGCCGAAGATGTCGGTTCCGCTCTGCATCAGGAGGGCGGCGATCTGTTTGAGTCCGTGGCCGTAAGCATCGGCCTTGACCACGGTCATAATTTTTGTTTGGGGACCGACGCGGTCCCGCAGCCAAGCCAGGTTTTCGCGCAAGGCGTTGAGGTCGACTTCAGCCCAGCAACGGTAGGAGACAGGCATTTCGGGATTCATACTGAAGCGGATTTCACCACACTGCGCACTTCGCCTTGATGGAGCCGGGTGATCAATGCCTGTCCATCGCGGACGTCGTTGGCGGAGCGCAGAATGCGGCCGCTGGACGCATCGCGGGTGATGGAATAGCCGCGGGAGAGGATGGCCAGGGGAGAGAGCAGTTCCAGGCGTGTCTGAGCCTGGGTCCAGCGGGATTGCCGTAAACGGAACTGTTGTCGAAGACGTTCCAGCATGAGGTTCTGAAGTTGGAGCAAGAGTTCGCGGCGGCGGGCGATTTGGAGGGTGGGCCGGACGCGGCCCAGGCGTTGGGCGGATTGATCCATGGTGTTGCGCGCCTGTTTCCATCGCTCGCGAACGACGCGGAGCAATCGGTTTAGGCATTCGTCGATGCGCTGCCACTGGTTCTGGAGGAGGCGCCGGGGATGGCGTCGGAGGAGCCGGCCTGAGGCTTGGAGCAGTTGCCGGGATGACAGGTCCCAGCGGCGTTGGGCCTGTTGCCGGAGGCGATCCGGGGCGGTGACCAGCAATTGGCGGCGGGCGAAGGATCCTTCGGTCAGGAGTTCAGCGGCGGCGCTGGGGGTGGCGGCGCGCAGGTCGGCGACAAAATCGCCGATTGTAAAGTCGATTTCATGTCCGACGGCCGAGACGACAGGCAGGCGGGAGGCGGCGATGGCGCGAGCGACAATTTCCTCGTTGAAGGCCCAAAGATCTTCCAGGCTGCCTCCGCCGCGTGTTACGAGGACGAGATCCAGGTCGAGCTGGTTCAAGCGTTGGATGGCGCCGGCGATTTCGGGGGCGGCGCCGTCACCCTGGACGCGGCAGGGGGCCAGGATAAGTTCCAGGAAGGGGTTGCGTCGTTGAATGACGTGCAGGACATCGCGGAGGGCGGCGCCGGTCAGGGAGGTGACCACCCCGATGCGATTCGGGCAGGGGGGCAACGGGCGTTTGCGGGCCGGTTCGAAGAGGCCTTCGGCCTGGAGTTTCCTTTTGAGCCGTTCGAAGGCCAATTGGAGGGCTCCGGTCCCCTGTAATTCCACGGATTTCACCAGCAATTGGTACTGACCGCGCGGTTCGTAGACTGTCAGATCACCCTGGAGCAGGACTTTTTGTCCGTCGGCGATGAGATCGCGGTGGGATCGGGCGTCACCCCGGAAGAGGACGCAGTTGAGCTGGGCGGCGGCATCTTTGAGGGTGAAATAGATATGGCCGGAACTTTGCTGGCGCAGGTTGGTGATTTCGCCGGAGATCCAGACTTGCCCGAATTGACGTTCCAGGAGTTGCTTGATGGAGGCGGTTAATTCGCCGACCGTCCAGACCCGTCGCATGCTTTCGGAGGAGAAGAGCTCTCCGAAATTCCACTGGGAACTGGCTTTCATGAGTGGGCGAGAGTCTCCGAGACGCGTTGAATATGCTGGGCGCGGCCGGTGGCGGGATCGACTTGCACAAGGGCGCCTTGGAGCCGGATGCAGTCCGAGGCGATGGCGAAACGCTGGGGCAGGCCGGTTAGGAACCGGCGGATGACCGGCTCGATATCTCGGCCGAGCACGCTGTGGTGCGGGCCGGTGAATCCGGCGTCGCAGAGAAAGGCGGTGCCTCCGGGGAAGATTTGTTCGTCGGCAGTCTGGACGTGGGTGTGGGTGCCGACGAGGGCGCTGATCTGGCCATCGAGCATGCGGCCCATGGCGATTTTTTCGGAGGTGGCTTCCGCGTGGAAGTCGACGAAGATCACGGGGGTTTGGGTTCGCAGATGGCCGATTTCCTGGCGTGCGGCCAGAAAGGGATTTTCAAGATTGGCCATGAAGGATCGTCCCTGGAGGGAGATGACGGCGACGAGAGTGTTATTGGCGGCCTGGAGGATGACACTGCCATGCCCGGGCACGCCGGGGGGGTGGTTCAGGGGGCGAAGAACCCGGCTTTCTTTCTGGATGAACCCGGCAGTTTCCTTTTGATCCCACACATGATCTCCTGTGGTGATGACATCCACGCCGGCCCCAAAGATTTCCTGGGCGGTTTTTTCGGTGATCCCGGATCCACCGGCGGCATTTTCGCCATTGGCGATGACGAGGTCGATCTGATGTTCCTGCCGCAACCGGGGCACAATTTCCCTGACCGCCCTTCTGCCCGGAGATGCAACAATGTCTCCAATGAACAAAATATTCACTGGGTTGACACTAGCGGCCAGGGGCTAGCTGGCAAGAAAATCAATCATGAAGAATCGTTTGATCGTGGGATGGCGCAGGAGGGATTTGGGGAAGGCCGGGGCCCGGAACCTATCCATTACGGCTCATTCCTGGATTGCCACACGTTGCCGAATCGTTACCATCCGGCAGATTTATGAAATACACGAACGAAATTCTCTGGCAACGTTATCGCGCGCATTATTCGGAATTCCCGTCTCTGGGGTTATCGGTGGATTTGAGCCGCATGGATTTTTCGGATACCTTTTTTACTTCCAAGGAAAGCCGGATGCAGCGGGCATTCAAGGCGATGGATGCCTTGGAGAAGGGGGGGGAGGCCAATCCTGACGAGCATCGGATGGTGGGTCATTACTGGTTGCGCAACTCGGCTTTGGCGCCCAAGCCTGAGATCTGCAAGGCGATCGACGACACGCTGGCCGATCTGAAGGCTTTTGCAGCGGATGTGCACAGCGGCAAGAACCAGGGGGCGCATGGGGCATTCCAGAATGCGCTGTTAATTGGCATTGGGGGGTCCGCCCTCGGTCCGCAATTGCTTGCCCACGCGTTGGGGCATCCGCAGCGCGACAAGATCAAGCTGTATTTTTTTGACAACACCGATCCATGCGGAATGGATGATGTGCTGGCTCAGATTCGGGATCAACTGGGCCGGACCCTTTGCGTGGTGATTTCCAAGTCGGGAGGCACCAAGGAAACCCGCAATGGGATGCTGGAGGTCCGGGCGGCCTATGAACAGGCGGGACTGAAATTCGCCGACCACGCGGTGGCGATCACCCAAGTAGACAGCGCGCTGGATAAACAGGCGAGGGACGAAGGCTGGTTCTGGCGGTTTCCCATGTGGGATTGGGTGGGAGGACGCACCAGCATCACATCGGTTGTGGGGATGTTGCCGGCGGCGCTCCAGGGCATTAATGTGGATGAATTCCTGACCGGAGCCCGACTTTGCGACGAGGTGACCCGGCATCATTCGATCAAGACCAATCCAGCGGCGCAGTTGGCGCTGATGTGGTTTTACATTGGGAACGGCAAAGGTCACAAGGATATGGTGGTCATTCCGTACAAGGATCGCCTGGAGCTTTTTGCGCGGTATCTGCAGCAACTGGTGATGGAGTCGCTGGGCAAAGAGCTGGATTTAAACCACGCGGTGGTCAAGCAGGGGCTTGCGGTTTACGGCAACAAGGGATCGACGGACCAACATGCGTATGTGCAGCAGTTGCGGGAGGGATTGGACAACTTCTTTGTCACCTTTATTGAAGTGTTGCGCGATCGGGAGGGACAATCGATCGAAGTGGAGCCCGGCGTCACATCGGGGGATTATCTGAGTGCCTTTCTCCTGGGGACACGTCAGGCGCTCCACGAAAAGCATCGGGAATCGATCACCCTGACGATCAAAGACATTACGCCCTTCAGCCTGGGGGTTTTGGTGGCTCTTTTTGAGCGGGCCGTCGGTTTCTATGCGTCGTTGATTCGCATCAACGCCTATCATCAACCCGGAGTGGAGGCGGGCAAGAAAGGCGCCGAAACGGTGCTGCGGCTCCAGCGGCGGGTGATGGATTATTTGCGGAGTCACAAGAATACGCCGCATTCGTTGATCCAGATCGCGGAGGAAATCGAGGCCGAGGAGGCTGTGGAGAACATTTTCAAGATTTGCGAACACTTGGCGGCGAATCCGGATCGGGGGGTTGAAAAGATGCCCGGGGTGACGCCCTTCAATGCCAGCTATGTGATTCGAGAGTAGCGGGCAGCGGGGCACAAGACACGGCGATGCGCAAGGCGGGTGGATTGTCTTGAGATGGGTCGGATTGTTCAGCCAGGCCAGGCTCCCGTCGGATCAGGCAAGGGGCGGGTTATTTCATCGAGGCGATATCCAAAGCCGGGGCCTCTGATGCTTGTGAGATCGAGGTTTCCATTGCGACGACGATAAAGGCCGGGATGAACACAAGACTCGGGTGCCGAGGCTTCGGGATAGAACTGCATAGAGTTGGTTTCCACGCCCATGATGGTTTGGGCGTGGGCGGCCAGGAGAACGTGGGGTATTTGAGCCAGCATGGGATTGGTGAGATCTTGGACCATGAGGCACATGCCATGGCTTTTGGCCCAGCAGAGGCTGAGCAGGGCTCCTGTTTGGGTTTTGCAGGTTTTTAAGGCCACGCCGGACCAACCCAGGGAACGTCCCAGGCGGACCAGGCGCCAGTCGTGGGCGCTTTCATCCAGGAAAAGCGGTTTTCGGGCCGACACGCTGTGGACATCGAGTTGATGTTCCTCGAGGTCGTAAGGGAAGGGTTGTTCCACGTAAAGAAGGCTGCCGTAGATGCGGGGGTGATCATTTAGCAGTCGATCGAGAATATCATTGACATATTCTGGGTTAGTGACAGTGCAATTAAAGTCGGCTGAAAGCCAATCGACCTCCGCGTTTGAGGCCATTTTCCCTACGGCGACCAGGCGGGCGTAATCCCAGGCGGGATCGGTTCCGCGCAGTTTAACCTTGAGGCACTTGAGGCCATCCTGCCGAATCCAATCGGCCAAGAGGCAAGGATGGCCATCTCGCGGTTCGTTTCCTGTTAGTTCGCCGGGGGTCAGGGGGTCCAATCCGCCCACCAGATGCCAGGCAGGGAGGAGATGGGGCCGAGGAAAGACAAGAAAATCGCGAGGATAGAGGTTGGCATAGGATCCCGGGTGATTGGGGGCGGATTCGAGATAGAAGGAAAGGTCACGGTTTAGGAATTCCGGTCCGTAGGTATCGTAGGTGGACAGGCCAAGAATCCGGCCGTAGGCGTCATGGAACGCGAGATCGAAGGCCGAACAACAGACCAGGGCCGCAAGCCAGGGCATGCGTTCCCCGAGGGTTTGTTCGGTTTGCCAATGGTCCCGCAGAAGGCCTGGCAGGATCAGGGTTTGCAGGCTATGACCGAGTTCGAGCGCGTGGCCACGCTCGGTCAAGTCTATGCATGCCTTTCCCAGCGAGAGGCAGAATCGTTTCAGGCATTGGTGCCGGATTTCGTATGGCAAGGGGGATGGCCAGACCCATTGAACGCTGAGTGGCGTTTCACCCCAGCCCTCCGCCGATTCGCCCCGTCCGTTTTCGACTCGGACAGCAACCCGTGCGCACGTGACTGAGGTCAAGGTCTCGGGCCCGAATTTCAATGGGACGCGGGTATGCACCGGCAGGAAGAACAGACGGCAGCTTTTGATTCTGACATCGGTGATTTTGGACATGGATCCAAGGTATGTCCTACTCAGGTTCGCATGACAAGCGGGAACAAGGGCTCTGAGTCGGTACAAAGGCAGGCGGCCTTTGTAAAGGAGGAGAGCCGGGGCCGCGGGGTAAGGTAGACGAAAGGGGATCTGCAGGTTCAGAATATTGCGCTAAAGCGAGTTAGGGTGGTTGATAGGCTGAGGAGACCGAAGGTGGATTAAACGAAGCGAGGGGTGATTTTGGGGTTCGGGGTTGTTTGACAGCTGGTGAGTGAATTGGTTTAATGGAAATTGGTGTTGGCGTAGTGAACAAGAATCCCGGTATGCAGACCGCAATGGAATGCACACCCAACGAGGAAAGGTCAAGTATGGGCTTATTTCGCGCCGTGAAGCGAGTATTCATTTGGTTGGGATTGGCTGCCGAAAAGGCCACCGAGACCGATGCCATTAACCAGGCCATCGTGGAACGGGGGATTCGCGATGCCAAAGCCAAGGCCGACAAGGCGCACTTTGCCAATGGTCAACTCGCGGGCCAGATCGCCCTGCTCAAGGACCAACTTAAACGGCAGGAACGCCAGCGCGACGAACTTCAGGGGCTTGTCCAGGCGGCCATAGCGGCCAACGACGAAGCCAGCGGCGCGCACTATGCCGAGCAGTTGGCCGATCTTGAGCAGGATTTGAGTGACAATCGAGGCCAGTTGCAGAGCCTCGAGGATTTGTATCAGCAGAACACTCAGATCATTGCCGGCAGTCTGCGGGAGATCCAGAAATTTCAGCGGGATTTTGAAGCCGTAAAGACGCGGGTAGCCATTGGCCGGTCGATGGAGAATCTGGCGACGTTGATGAAGGGATCGATCAACGAATTGCAGGGCATGATGGGGGGCGAGGTTGGGCAATCGATCCAGCAGTTGCGCCAGTCAGCGGCTTCGGGGGAGGGCCAAATCCGGGCCACGTTGGATCTTGCCAAAGAAATGGGGGCCAACCTCCGATACCAGCAGGATGCCAGGCGCGTTCGTGGCGCCATGCTTTTCCAGGAATACAAAAAGAAAATGGGCATGGTCCAAAGCGAGGCCGCACCGCCAGCCGCGGCCGCTCCTCCACCCGAGCGGCAGAAGATCGCCGAGAAGTAGAGCCTGAAATTGGCTGTCTCATCACGACACGGCGGAAAAACGGCCGGCCGTCTTTGAGGATCCCTAACGGACACCGGATTCCGAGCATGTCGGAATTCTGTTCATTGGCGACAGAGTGTTGTTCAGGCGAGAAAGGTTTATTCATATGACGACTCGAGGAAAAATCGTGCTGACTTTACTGGTTCTGGGGCTGGCGGGATGGGGGGGATGGCGCTGGTGGGACAAGCTCGCTCCCCAACCCAAGACAGAGCCCCCCATCACAAGTTCAGGCCATGCTCCGGCGGGAGAGACCGGGGCGCAAACGGGGTCAACGGCCGCCCAGGCAGACCACCTCGCTGCGGAACTGGCGGAGACCCTGACAGCCATTCCCAAGCTGGCGCCGCCGGGCAACTACCAGATCAAAACCGAGACCGTTGAACTTGAGCTGAGCGAATACGCCGGGTATGCCGGCCTGATTGTGGCCAACGGCGGGCTGGAACCTTCGGAGAACTCGATCTTTTTCAAGAAACACGGATTCAAGGTCAAGATCACGTTGAGCGAGGAGGAGAGTTGGTCGGCGTTGAACAGCGGCAAAATCGCGGTATCGGCAACGACGGTTGACGTATTGGCCGCGTATGGCCGGCAGTTCCAGGTGGTGGTGCCGGTTCAGATCGGCTTTTCCCGGGGAGCCGACGGTGTTGTGGTCCGGAGCGAGATCAACCGCATCAATAATTTAAAGGGCAAGATTCTGGCGACCGCCCAGTTCACCGAGGCCGATTTCTTCATCCGTTATCTGGCGCAGGAGGCCGGTTTGGCGGTTCACATGTTGCCGGACTTGAAAACCGCTCTGGACCCGGGCAAGCTGAATCTGGTCTATTGCGCCGACGCCTTTGCGGCGGGGGATTTGTTTCTCAAGGACATTCAACAGGGCGGGGGGGTGTTGGCGGGCTGTGTGACCTGGGCGCCGAAGACAACGGATGTGGCCAAGCAGAGCGGCGGCAAAGCTCGGATTCTGGCCACCAGTGCCAATCTTCTTATTGTTTCAGATATTCTTATAGTCAATCGGAATTTTTCGACCCAGCATCCGGAAAAGGTGGCGGGATTAGTGGAAGGATTGCTGGAGGGCAACCGGCTGGTACGCGACAATCCCCCCGCCCACGAGGAATTAATTGGGCGGGTGTTCAAGTGGGATCGTGAGAAGACCAAATCCGAGTTGGCCAAGGTGCATTTATCGAATTTGCCGGAGAACCTGGCCTTTTTTTCCGGGGCTATTGATGCTGCGGGGAGTTACGGCGGGATTTTTCAATCGGCGGTTCTCGCGTATGGATCCGATCTGATCAAGGATCCTGCGGACAGTGATCGGTTTTTGGATCTGAAGCATTTGAAGGGGCTGGAGCAAGGGGGGGCGTTCAAGGATCAGAAAGTCGCGATTGCGCCGATCCGCTCGGGGAGCGTCGCGACACTGGAGAACAATCCATTGCTCAGCAAGGACATACGATTTCTATTTGCTCCCAACTCGGCGAGTCTCGAGCTCAATAACAAGGACAACTTGAAGAACCTCGAGGCGATCAAGCAGTTGCTGCAGGTGAGTCCCGGGTCGACCATTCTGTTGCGTGGCCACGTGGACAACGCGATGGTGGATGAGTTTCGTCGCAAGGGCGGTGAAGCTTTTGTGCGGCAGATGGCACTGAAGGCGATGGAGTTGAGCAAAAACCGGGCGGCGGAGATCAAACGGCTGCTGGTGGAGCGTCACCAGGTGGATGCGGCGCGTTTGGAGACCTTGGGGCGGGGTTGGGAAGAGCCACAGGGGACCGACAACGAGCAAAATCGTCGGGTGGAAGCTCAGTGGTTTACGATTGAATGAACTCAGGCTGAAATCTTTCCATAAGTTCATCAACTAGGCCCTCCGAAACGAGCGGTTCATGGGCGGAATGGCCGTGAAGAATTTTGACAAGGTTGACCCGCGCATCCAATGCCGTTATAAGTGAGCTTTTATGCAGGTTTGCATGCTAAAATCGAAACTACACCGCGCACAGGTCACGGCATCGAGTCTGGACTATGAGGGCAGCCTCACGATCGCGGTGGATTTAATGGAGCAGGTCGGGATGCGTCCTTATGAACGTGTGCTGGCCAGTAATCTAGCCAATGGCGAACGTTTTGAGACTTACGCGATTCCGGGCCCATCCGGATCGGGGGCTATTGTCCTTAATGGGGCCACGGCTCATCTGGGCCAGGTGGGCGATCGTTTGACGATTATGAGTTTTGGTTTTTTGGACTCCAGGGAGGCTGATGCCTGGGAACCCAAGGTGATTGTATTGGGGGAGGACAACCGGGTTATCAACACGCGAGGCCTATGACACTGGAAAGAGTGTAGATTCATGTCCTCGACTGCCATGGTTTACACGACCTCCCAGGTGGCTAAACATCTGGGCGGCGTGGTATTGGGGGATTCGGATATTGTGCTGAGAGGAATCGCTCCCGCGCGGCAGGCTCGGGAGGGCGATCTGACTTTCGCGGAAAACGACCAATATTTCGTCGATGCGGAAAACAGCGCGGCGTCGGCGATCCTGGTGGGGCGGTCTTTTGGTTCCGGCAGGAAAACGTTGATTCAGGTTGATCATCCACGGCTGGCCTTTGCCAAGGTGCTGCCCCTGTTTTTTCCCGAACCCCACTACGAGAACGGGATTCATGGGACGGCAGTGGTGGCTCCCTCGGCGTTGGTGGATGCGACGGCGCACATCGGACCCTGTTGCGTCGTGGGAGAAAGGACTCGCATCGAAGCGGGGGTCGTGCTGGTGGGTTGTGTTCATGTAGCCAACGATTGCGTGGTGGGGGAAGGGAGCATTTTATATCCGCACTCGGCGTTGTATGCCCGGACCCAGGTGGGACGGCGGGTGAGGATTCATGCGGGATCCGTGATTGGCTCGGATGGATTTGGATATGTTTTTGACGGGCGATGTCATCAAAAGGTCCCTCAGATCGGGCACGTGATTATTGAGGATGACGTTGAGATTGGGGCAAATGTGACGGTGGATCGGGGGGCTCTGGGGCCGACGTTGATTGGCCGGGGAACGAAGATCGACAACCTGGTGCAGGTCGGGCACAATGTGGAGATCGGCGCCCATGGTTTGCTGATCTCGCAGGTGGGCATTGCGGGCAGCACCCAGTTGGGGGATTACGTGACGTTGGCGGGTCAGGTCGGGGTCGCGGGGCATCTCAAGATTGGGAGTCGCGTGGTAGTGGCGGCGCAGTCTGGAGTGATGAACAACATCCCGGAGGGCGGCAGATGGTTTGGGGCCCCCGCGCAGCCGGATCGACAGGCCAAACGCCAGTTGATTGCCTTGCAGGCATTGCCTGGATTGTTGCGCCGGGTGAGTGAATTGGAGAAAAGGCTGGGCGAGGAGGAGAAGGGCGGGTGACCGTTTTTTTGGGCCAACTGCCGGCAAATTTTGAAAAGGCTATTGACTTAGCGGTGTCATTTGGTAGTTTTACGCCCCTTTGAACATAGGTTTGATGAAAACGTATTTGCCAAAGAACTATTTGGAGCTGCGGAAGTGGCATGTGATCGACGCCCAGGGAGCGGTCCTGGGGCGGCTGGCGGTGCAGGTGGCCAACCTGTTGCGGGGACGCAACAAGCCGGTTTACACCCCGCATTGGGATACGGGAGATTTTGTCGTGGTGATCAACGCCGAGAAGGTCCTTTTGACGGGCAAGAAGGAGACCGACAAGTTTTACATGAGCTATTCCGGCTGGAAAGGCGGAGAGAGATATCGTTCGGTGGAAGAGACGCGGAAGCGCCACCCCGAGATGTTAATCCTTCATGCGGTCAAGGGCATGTTGCCGAAGAATAGCCTGGGGCGGAAGATGCTGACGAAACTCAAAGTGTATCGGACAGGCGAGCATCCGCATACCGCGCAAAAACCCGTTCCTACAACCGCCTCAAATTAAAAAGTTTAACGTATGGTTGATACAAATATTCAGGAATACGTGGCGACGGGGCGCCGCAAAACCGCGGTCGCTCGCGTTCGCATGGCTTCGGGATCGGGCAAGATCACCGTGAACGGCAGGGCGATGGAGACCTATTTCGTGGTGGAAGACCAGAGATCCCTGGTTGTGCAGCCTTTGGCCCGGACCGAATCCCTGAGTAAGTATGACATTCGGATCAACGTTTGCGGAGGCGGTTTGATCGGTCAGGCGGGTGCGGTCCGTCATGGGATCGCCCGGGCGTTGCAGATTGCCGATCCCAATTTGAGGCCGACGCTCAAGAGCGCCGGTTTATTGACGCGCGACTCCCGCAAGAAAGAGCGAAAGAAATACGGTCAGCCGGGGGCGCGCAAGCGGTTCCAATTCAGCAAGCGCTAGAGATCGAAGTTTTTCAATGTCCCCGCCGGCCTTGCCTGCGGGGATTTTTTTTGGGGAGGAACGGATTGACACAGTCGATGGGATCACCCAACGATGGACGCCATGAATCCTATGAATAAGAAGGTGCGAGTCGGTGTTGTCGGGGCATCCGGGTATTCCGGGGAGGAACTGGTGCGTCTTTTGCTACGTCATCCTGGGGTGGATCTGACCTCGATCACCTCACGCCAGTATGCCGGGCAAACCCTGGCGCAAATCTATCCCCGATTCGCCTCTTATCCGCTGGCCGGGGCGCTGAGGTTCAGCGAGCCAAACGTATCGAGTCTCGCGCAACAGGCCGAAGTGGTATTTTTGGCCTTGCCTCACGGGGTGGCGGCCGAGTTTGCGGAGCCGTTATTGCGATTGGGCAGGCGGATCATTGATTTGAGCGCGGATTTTCGTCTGCGCAAGGCTGAGGTCTACCGGGAGTTTTACGGTCACGACCATCCCTGTCCCCGTTTGTTGGCCGAGGCGGTGTATGGGCTGCCTGAGGTGTATCGGGAGGCGATACGAACCGCGAACCTGGTGGCGGCCGCGGGATGTTATCCCACCAGCATTCTTCTTCCGCTGATTCCGTTGTTGCGGGCTGGGCTCATCGATCCCCATGGGCTTATTGCGGATTCGCTGAGCGGCGTGAGCGGTGCGGGGCGAAAGGCTGAGCCGGACTATCTGTTTGTGGAATGCAACGAGAGCCTGCGGGCTTATGGTTTGCCGAAGCACCGTCACTTGTCGGAGATCGAGCAGGAACTGTCGGCGGCGGCGGGGAGGGACGTTGTTCTCCAATTCACACCGCACCTGGTGCCGGTCAATCGGGGCATCTTGACGACTCTTTATGCGAGCCCTCGGGAACCCGTGGGGGATGCTGGGGCGCGTGAGTCGTTTCAACAGAACGTGCAAGCCTGCTATCGTTCGGCTTATCTGGCAGAGCCGTTTGTGCGGGTTTTGGAGGGGAAATCGTTGCCCGATACCAAGAATATTGTCGGAACCAATGTTATCGAGTTTGCCTGGCGTTTGGATCCGCGGACGAACCGTTTGGTGGTCATCAGTGCGATTGACAATCTGACCAAAGGAGCCAGCGGTCAGGGTGTTCAGTGTCTGAATCTGATGTGCGGTTTTCCGGAGGAGACCGGTTTGCCGATCTGAAAAGGGCTAACCACTCGCGGTTTGGACGGGCCAACTGGAGCGGTGGCCACGGCGGTTGGCCCTTGCGGGATTCAGCACTCGGATCCGGCGAGCGCGGTCCGCATCACGAGTGGGGCTGCGGGGTGGGCATCATGCCTTGTTTGCGGGCATAGTTGAACAATCCCCCCGCATCAATAACCGGACGCACCTCGCCGAGGGATTTCAGACCAAAAACGCGACCGTCTTTCTTGAGGGTCAAGCTGGAGGCATCCAGGCTCACCTCAACTTCATCGCCAGTCTTGAGGAGATCGCATAATCGATCGATGGATTCGCAAGGATAGAGTTCTCCGGTGGCAATGCTGTTGCGGAAAAAGATCCGCGCAAAGCTTTGCGCGACCACGATGCGGCAACCCGCCGATCCTAGGGCGATCGGAGCATGCTCGCGCGAACTTCCGCAACCGAAATTCCTGCCGGCCACGACAATGGGATACTGGGTATCGACCTGGCCTTCTTTGACGAAGCGTATGGGATACCGGGAGTCGGGGAGGCCACACAAGGCATAGCTTCCCAACTTTTCGTATTCTTCGGCAATGGTTGGCACGAGGTTAAGATACTGAGCCGGGATAATCTGATCGGTATCGATGTTATCCGCCACGACATAAACTTGACCGCTGAACACAGATTGCATACCGATTATTTGGGGGCAAGCCGGGTTGGTTTTCAATGCAAATGTCGCGACAACCTTGTCCCCGGAACCGCAGGTAAAAAAATCTTCGATTGCTCTACGGCCGCGCTTTTCGCAATATCCCTCTCTATGTCGAAGGTTCGCAAGCAGTATCCATTTGATCTGATTGAGCCCAAGTGGCAGCGGTTTTGGGATGAAAACGAAATCTTTCGGGCATGGAATCCCGGAGAGGTCATTCCGCAGGAGCATCCATTTGCCAAGCGCCACGGTTTATGCGACACCGCAGGGGCCATTCGTCTTCCGGCGAAGTATTACATTCTGGACATGTTTCCCTATCCCTCGGGGGCGGGGCTTCATGTGGGACATCCGGAGGGCTACACCGCCACGGACATCCTGGCGCGTTATCGCCGGGCCTGCGGGCTGAACGTTTTGCATCCCTTTGGTTGGGACGCCTTTGGTTTGCCTGCGGAGCAATACGCCATCAAGACGGGCCAGCATCCCCGAGTGACCACCGAGGCGAATATCAAGACATTCAAGCGCCAGACCAAGGCTTTGGGATTCAGCTATGACTGGTCTCGCGAAATCGACACCACCGATCCGAACTATTATCGTTGGACGCAGTGGATTTTTCTGCAGCTCTACAATTCCTGGTATAATCCGGCCACGGATCGCGCCGAGAGGATTGACACGCTGCCAGTCCCGGCGGACATGCGGACGGCCGAGCAAAAGAGGGCCTATCGCGATGGCAAACGGCTGGCTTACGTCGCGGAAGCGCCGGTCAATTGGTGTCCCGAACTGGGCACGGTTCTGGCCAACGAGGAGGTGATCGATGGACGGAGCGAGGTCGGAGGCTTTGCCGTGGTTCGCAGGCCCATGCGCCAATGGATGTTGCGGATTACGGCTTATGCGGATCGTTTATTGCGGGATCTGGATTTGATCGACTGGAGTTCCTCATTGAAGGAGATGCAGCGGAATTGGATTGGTCGTTCCGAGGGCGCCGAGGTCACTTTTCAGGTGGCGGGCCGATCCGAGACCCTTACCGTGTTTACCACGCGTCCCGATACGCTCTTTGGGGCGACATACATGGTTTTGGCTCCGGAACACAAGCTGTTGGACCGCCTCGTGCCGGAAACCTGGCCTGAAAACACACTGGCTGAATGGAAAGGATCGGAAGCGGCCGCTCAGAAGACTCCGGCCCTGGCGATTGCCAGTTATCGACAATCCGCCACCAGCAAGAGCGACCTGGAGCGGACGGAATTGACCCGGGAGAAAACGGGGGTCTTTACCGGAGCCTATGCCCTCAATCCAGTGAACGGAGAGCCCATTCCAATCTGGATTGCCGACTATGTCTTGGCGACCTATGGGACCGGAGCGATCATGGCCGTGCCGGCCCATGACAGCCGCGATCTGGAATTTGCGCGGAAGTTTGGTTTGCCCGTACGGGTGGTCGTGCAGGCGCCGGAGGGACAGGATTCGATTGGATTTGTCGGGGACGGAACGAACATCAATTCCGGTTTTCTGGACGGCCAAGCCACGCCTCAGGCCAAGGCGGTCATTACGCAATGGCTGGAAGATCGGGGCGTGGGATGCAGGATGGTGAATTTTAAACTGCGCGATTGGCTGTTCAGCCGGCAGAGGTATTGGGGCGAGCCGTTTCCTCTGGTGTGGCGCGACGGCCATCACGAGGCCATTCCCGAGTCGGAATTGCCCCTGGTGCCGCCTTCGTTGTCCGACTACAAGCCGACCGGCAACGGCGAGCCTCCCTTGGCGCGCGCGAAAGAATGGCTGCATTTGCCCAATGGCACGATCCGGGAGACCAACACCATGCCTCAATGGGCGGGCAGTTGCTGGTATTACTTGAGATACCTGGATGCGCGCAACGCCCGGACTTTCTGCGATGTTTCCGTGGAACGTTATTGGATGGGCTCCGATGGAGCCCCCGGAGAGGCGCAAGGAGGCCGGACAGGAGCGACGCCGGGAGTCGATCTTTATGTCGGAGGCACCGAGCATGCCGTGTTGCATCTTTTATACGCCCGATTTTGGCACAAGGTGCTGTTTGATTTGGGGCATGTGTCGGTTCCTGAGCCCTTTTTCAAACTCGTCAACCAAGGACTAATCCTGGGTGAAGACGGCCAGAAGATGTCGAAGTCCCGCGGCAATGTTGTTAATCCGGATGATATTCTGGGCGACTATGGCGCCGACGCGTTCCGCCTCTACGAGATGTTCATGGGCCCGTTGGAAATGGTCAAGCCCTGGAGCACAAAAGGAGTGGAGGGCGTTTATCGGTTTCTGGGGCGTGTGTGGCGGCTTTTCGTCGAAGAACAGAGCGAGGTCGAGTTCGAACACCATCTGACCGCCCGTTCCGAGGAAGGTTCGAAGGCGTTGGGGGCGATTCGACTTCGATCGATCATCCGCGAGGCGCCCCCCCTTAAAAGCCAGCTCAAGAGCCTCCACGCGTGCATCAAGAAGGTGACTGAAGATCTGGAGAACCTAAGATTCAACACCGCGATCTCCGCCCTTATGGTTTTTGTCAATGACGCCATGACGTGGCAGGAGCTGCCGTGCATCATCCTGCATGATTTCCTGCTTTTGCTGAATCCGTTTGCCCCTCATCTGTCGGAAGAACTGCACGAAAAACTGCTGGCCCATTGTCCCGACTGCGCCCGGAGGGAGAAGGCCGGAGGGCAGACTTTGGCCTACGAGGCCTGGCCGCGGTTTGATCCTGGGCTTCTTGTCGAGGAAACCCTCGAGCTTCCCGTACAGGTCAATGGCCGGCTGAGGGATCGTATCGTGGTGCGCGCCGATGCCTCGCAAGCGGACATTGAAACATTGGCCATGGGAAGTGAGAAGGTGCGGACTTTTCTCGCCGGCAAGACGGTGAAGAAGGTGATTGTGGTTCCGAAAAAAGTCGTGAACATCGCCGTTTCGGACTGAATCCAAATCCCCAAAGCTTTCGGATGATTTCCTAGCTCATATGTGGCGGCTTACTCGGGAGGAACAGTGGGTCTTGATACTGGTCATCAGCCTGCTTCTGGTGGGATGGGCCGTGAAGACCTGGCGCTCGCGGCAGCCGTTGCCGCTTTCTCCTGTCGTTCAAAACGTGCCCTGAATTCATGCAAGAACAACACTTTGACGCCATCCTGGATGCCATCATCGCTCGAGACGGGCGCTATCAGCGGGACGCCTATTTATTCCTGCGCGAGGCCCTGGATTTCACCCAACAGCGCGCCCAGCAAGGCAAGAAAAAGCAGCCCCGTCACGTGACAGGACAGGAACTCCTGGAAGGCATTCGTGAATATGCCTTGCAGCAGTATGGCCCCATGGCATTGATGGTGTTCGACGAATGGAAGGTCCGGTGCTGCGAGGACTTTGGTGAAATTGTGTTCAACCTGATTGACGCGGGTTTGCTCAGCAAGACAGAGACCGACAGCCGCCAGGATTTTGCAGGCGGATACGATTTTATCGAGGCGTTCCGCAAGCCATATCTGCCCCAGCGCAAGCGGTCGCCGGTCAAGCCCGGAGCGAAAGAGACGCCTTGATCCGATCTGATTATGAGACGGATTCCCATGCGCGCCACCCTTCTCACCTTGAAAGATCCTTCGAGCAAACCGCGAGGTTTCTGAAGCCATTTTATGATGCCTCCCGCTGAAAGGCCCTGTGTCCGCCGGATTCCGGATGAAGAAGAGACTGCGACTCGGAATGCCGGCTTGGTGGAGGAGGATCTGATTCCGACGCGTTGGAGTCTGTTAACCCGGCTCAAGAACTGGGAGGATCATGACAGCTGGCATGTGTTCTTCAATACTTACTGGCGGTTGATCTACTGTGTGGCGCGAAAGGCCGGTTTGAGTGATTCGGCCGCGCAGGACGTGGTCCAGGAAACCCTCCTTACGGTCGCTCGCAAGCTGCCCGAGTTCAAGACCAATCCTGAAGCCGGCTCTTTCAAAGGCTGGCTGATGCAGATCACCCGCCGTCGGATTATCGATCAATGGCGCAAACTCCAACGGCACGACAAGAACATCAACGTCGCGCTGGATGACGACCGCCGCACCGATTTGCTCGAACGTCTGCCCGACAATTCCGGTTTGGACCTGGAACGGCTCTGGGACCATGAATGGGAATCCAACCTCTTCGAAGTCGCCCTGGAACGTCTCAAACAAAAAATCAGCCCCAAACAATACCAGATCTTTGATCTTTACGTTATGAAGCAATGGTCTGTGGGCGAGGTTTGCCGACTACTGAGCATCAACGCCGGCCAGGTCTATATCGCCAAACACCGCGTTTCCAGCCTGTTAAAGAAGGAATTGAAGGCCGTTCACTCGACGTCCTTCTGATAAAACCGCGCTTCCGCATCCGAAGCGCGGCTTGGTTCATTCAGGTTCCGCTCCGCCGAACCGATCTTCTCAATCGTCACGATTCATCGGACGAATCCCAGGCTTGCTCCACGGGTGGTTTCTATGGCATACAAAGTGCTGATTAAGATGTGATTGGACGATTGACCGGACGTCCGGTGGTCAGCGAAGGATGCATGCGGGGTGTTCGGGCGGTTCGGTGGGATGGGACCTTTTATTGACGGTCGCGAAAACGATCGTCCCTTTGGACTTGGCAGGTTCGACAAGGGAAACAGGAAAAACGCCAATGATGTCAGAGGCAAACCAGGGTGCTCCCAGAGGGCTCGGGCCACTGGACGTGTCGGGAGGCGGGGACTCGTCCACGAGGTGGGGGAGCGGTGTGTCGGAGTCATCTCCGGTGACGGCATCCGGGGCCGCCTTACCGCCAAAGCCTCCGATGATTCCCGATCACACGTTGCTTCGGTTGATTGGACGAGGCAGTTATGGCGAAGTCTGGCTGGCGAAGAATCTGGCGGGGGCATTCCGGGCGGTAAAACTTGTTTATCAGAGTCGATTTGAGGACTCCAAACCGTTCGAGCGGGAGTTTCATGGGATCCTGCGGTATGAGCCCTTGTCGAGGACGCATGACAGCCAGGTGGACATTTTGCATGTTGGACAGCAGGAGGCTGCCGGATTTTTTTTCTATGTCATGGAGTTGGCTGATGATCAGGAAACCGGCCAGGAGATACAGCCGGAAACCTATCGTCCTCGCACATTGCGGAGCGAGATACACCGTCGGGAACGTCTTCCTTTGGATGAATGTTTGCGGATTGGGCTCTCACTGGCGACCGCGCTGGGGCACCTGCATCGAAACGGATTGGTTCATCGCGATGTCAAGCCGTCGAATATCATTTTCATCAACGGCATCCCAAAGCTTGCGGATGTCGGGTTGATTGCGGATACCGAGGACACGCAATCCTTTGTGGGGACGGAGGGATTTCTGCCTCCGGAAGGCCCCGGACAACCCCAGGCGGATCTTTATGCGCTGGGCAAGGTGCTCTATGAAATTGGCTTTGGGATGGACCGCAAGGCCTTTCCCGAATTGCCCACCGAATTCCGGCAGTTTACCGAGCAGAAAGGCCTGTTGGAACTCAACGAGATCATCCTGAAGGCCTGTCACCCGGATCCTCGCCAGCGATATCAGACGGCTGAGGAACTGCATGCGGACCTGGCCTTGATTCAGGGGGGAAAATCGTTGATCGTCGCGCGGAATCTTGAGCGCCATCTGGCGGTTGCGAGGCGGTATGGCCGGCTATTGGTGCTAATTTCGATCGCTGTGACGGTGGTATGCTGGCATGTGCTGCGAACGCGGCAACAGATTGCCCGGCAATTGGTGCGATTCCAGGTTGCCCAGGGAGTGCGGTTGACGGAACAGGGACAGCTGGCCGATTCCCTGCCGTGGTTTGCCGAAGCTGTAAGGCTGGCGCCTGACGACCAGGAGTTGCATCGGCTGCGGTTTGGGTTTGTGGCCAGCCAATGTGCCAAGCCCGTTCGCGTTTTCATTCACCGGCGAGATCTCAATGACTTGGTTTTCAGCCCGGACGGTCGATGGCTCCTCACCGCCAGCGATGACGGCAATGCCCGTGTTTGGGATCTGTATTCCGGGCAACCCAAGACGCCCTGGTTGCACCACAGGCTCGAGGTAAACTCCGGCCGGTTCAGCCCGGATGGCCGTTGGGTGCTGACCGCTAGCAATGATCGATGCGCCCGGATGTGGGATCCGCGCACCGGGGATCCGGCTGGATCCCCTATGGAACACGACAGCGAAGTCAACGAAGCCATTTTTTCGCCCGACGGTCTCTATGTCCTGGCGGCCACCCAAAAGGGGTCGATTTCCACGTGGGATGCCAGAACCTGCGCACGCATGGGAGACGCCGTCCTCCTCCGACAACCGGTGCGGAACCTGGTTTTCAGTCCGGACGGGCGTTTCCTGGTTTGTCGGAGCGGGGGCAAGGATGCGGAGAGCGTCGAGGGCCGGGTGTGGCTATGGCGATGGATGAATTCACGCCTGGCTGACCGCATCGAACTGCCCATCTCGCGAGTCGTTCAGGTTGTGTTCAGCCCGGATTCAAAGAAAATGGCGGTTGCAACCGCCAATCAACTTGTTCAGGTATTTTCGATTGCCACGGAACAGCCATCGGCCCTGTTTTCTCTTGCGCACGATGCGGCGGTTTTGCACGTGGCTTTCAGTCCGGAAGGACAACGGTTGGTCACCTCCTCTGCGGACCATCTGGCCCGGATCTGGGATGCGGAGGGTGGCCGGCTGTTGATCCCGGAAATCAGGCATCTGGCTGCGGTCCGCCAGGCCCAATTCAGCCCGGATGGCCGGTGGATCGCCACCGCCTCGGAAGATCACACCGTGATGGTGTCCAGCGTCCAGACAGGAGAAAAGATTTTTTCCGGGCTCACTCACGGGAGCTGGGTCAATCGGGTGGTTTTTGATCCTTCGGGTTTTCTAATTGCCTCCGCAGGGGCTGATTCGGTGGCGCGAGTCTGGAAGCTGGCGTCGCCGGCCGGGCGCGAACACAGTTTTCATTGTTCCCAGCCTCTTCAGGCGGCAATCCTGAGCCCAGACGGCCGATTTGCGGCTGTCGCCTACGGAGCAGCCGGAAGGCCTGCCGTCATTCAAGTCTGGAATACGCTGACACGAAAATCTTTGCATCGGATCACGGACTTCAGGGCGCCCGTGACTCACTTATCGATCAGTCAGGATGGTCAGCGCTTGGTCAGCGTGGGAGAGGATGGACGCACTCGAATATGGAGTTTTCACGGCTACGCTTTGACTGCGGAATGGGAGCTGGGTACTCCCGTGCATTGGATAGGATTCTCGCCCGATGGAAAGAAGGTGGTGGCTGCCGGTGGGACTTCGGATGGCAGGGGGTGGGCGCGAGTCTGGGACGCCTCCAATGGCCGTCCGTTGAGCCCCTGTCTTCCGCATGAGACCGAGGTGCTCAGCGCGGTAATGAGTCCGGACAATCGGATTTTGTTGACTGCTTCGGGACGGACGGCTGGACTGGGAGAGGCCCGGTTTTGGGACATCGGCACAGGGCAGCCGGTCTATGTGCCTTTAAAACACGCCGCGCAAGTCACCCACGCCTGTTTTAGTCCGGACGGCCGAAAAGTAGCCACGTCCAGCCTCGATCACACCGCCCGCATCTGGAACGCGACCAATGGCCTTCCCTGGGTCCCCTTCCTGAAACATGCCGGACCGGTCACCCGAATCAAGTTCAGCGCTGACGGCAGCCGTGTTGTGACGGTGAGTGACGACAAGTCAGCCCGGGTATGGAATGCCGACAATGGGGATCCCGTCACACCGCCCCTTTGGCATGCGGACCAGGTCATCGATGCCAATTTCAGTTCCGATCAATGCCTCCTGGTCACCGCGGGACGGGATTCGATGGCGCGGGTATGGAATGTGCGTTCCGGTGAGGCCATCACCTTGCCCTTGCGCCATCGCGGACCCGTGATCCTCGCGGCATTTGATCCTGAGAATCAGTTTGTTTTTACCGCCGGGCTGGATCCAGTGGCGCGGCTGTGGTCTTTGGTCAAGGATACTCGGCCTGTTCCAGATCTCGTTGCGGTGGCCAACCTGCTTTCGAGCCAGCAAATCCACAGCCAGGGCGGCTTGGTCCCTCTGAAACCCGACGAGATCTGGTCCAACCTGCGCCGGCTGAAATCCAAGTACCCCCGTGAGTTTGAACTGACCGTGCAAGAACTCATCGAATGGCATCAACGCCAGGCGGCTCATTATGAACGGAACCAGGACTGGAGGGCTGCTGCTTTCCACATCGAGAGCGGACTGCAGCTCGATTCCAACAATCCTCAATGGATGGAACGACGCGCTAGAAATGCGCGTTCTGTTCGATCTTTGACTCAGTTGGAAGGTCAGGTTGGATGGGACCATGAGGAAGAGCCGGCATTCGACGAATAAGACTCGTCATCGTTCGCGCCGGTTGCCGTGGATTTTTCGTAAGAAACGCCCTCGATTAACGAGTTAAGCCTCAGACGGGCACAGGCTCGGGCTCGAGATCGTGGGTTCCCGCATGGCCGTTTTGGGTCAGGAAATACGGTTTCAGGGAAGCGGTGAGTGCCGCATCCACGTCTGAAATGATTCGCAAACTCTTCGGCCCTGTGCCCGTTTCCTCTTGTTCTCCAGTTACTTCTGTAGTCCTGGCTTTTTATTCCCGCGCGAATTGGAGAATTCTGCTGACCGCCAGCCGTGCCTCGCATTAGAATGGAAACTGTTGATGTGAGCACACGGTATGAGCCGCCGGATGGTGATGAGATCGCTTCTGAAAGATGTCGTCATCTGGCGGGCGGCTTAATGATGAAGATGCCCAACGCGCCTGTGCGTCCGGAGTTCGCCCATCAACGATAAGTGATTGATTATCCATTGGCTCTTATGAGTTTTTGCGGAAAAACATCGTCAGACTGGACATCGGTGAGCGGCGTTCTCACCCTACCGGACACGGTCAAATGTATCACCATGGACAACGGACTGACGATCATTTTAGGGGAGGATCGCAGTGCTCCGGTGGTATCAGCCCAGGTGTGGTGTCAGACGGGCAGTATTCATGAAGGCCCCTGGCTAGGATCGGGCATTTCACATGTCCTGGAACATATGCTTTTCAAGGGGACGACGACTCGTGGCCTGGGTCGGATCGATCAGGAGGTCCAGGAAGCCGGCGGTTATCTGAACGCTTTTACCTCATTTGACCGAACCGTTTACTTCATCAACGTTCCGAACTCCGGCCGAGGAGTGGCTGTGGATATTCTCGCGGATATTGTCCAAAACGCGCAACTGCCAGACGATGAATTGGCCAAAGAAAAGCAGGTGATTCTTCGTGAAATGGACATGAACCAGGACGATCCGGCGCGTCGTTCCAGCCGTCGATTGTTTGAAACCGCCTATACAGTCAGTCCTTATCGTCTTGCGGTGATTGGTTATCCGGATGTGTTTCACGCACTGAAACCGGCGGATGTGAGGAGCTATTACCGGGATCGCTATTTGCCGAATAATCTCTTCATGGTTGTGGTGGGAGATTTCCGTCCGCATGAGGTCGAATGCCAGATTCGGGAGGCATTCGGCGCCGCTCGATTCCGGCCGCTGGCCCCCATTTTCATTCCGGAGGATCCGCCTCAAATGAGCGAGCGGCAGGTGCTTGAGGATGCTCCGATCGAATTGGCCCATTTTCACTACGGCTGGCATATTCCATCGTTGCGTCATCCTGATGTTCCGGTCCTGGACGTGCTGGCCACTCTGTTGGGGGCGGGGCGCAGTTCGAGGTTATATGAGCAAGTACGAGAAAGGAAAGGTTGGGTTCATTCGATTGATGCCTGGACCTATAGCCCCGGCGCTCCGGGGCTGATTGGATTAAGTGCTGTCGCAGAATTGGACCGCTTCGAGGGAGCCTGCCAAGCCATGCTGGATGAAGTCCAGCGCATCCGGGAAGAGCGAGTGACCGAGGAGGAACTGGGCAAGGCGGTGAAGCAGTTTACTGCCGCGACTCTGGCGACTCGAAAAACCATGCAGGGCCGAGCCCAGGATTTGGGTGGGAATTGGATGGCGGCTCGCGATCTAAACTTTTCCGAGCGATACCTCGCCGCGGTCAAGGCGATAACGCCCGCTGATCTTCAGAGAGTAGCCCGGCACTATTTATCCGCGGAAAACCGAACACTCTACGCGCTGCTGCCTCAACGAATCCACAACCCGACGATTGCGTCGATCCCCGTCACTGCCGATTCACCCATTGAGCGCGTCCTCTTGCCGAATGGCCTGCGATTGCTCGTGAAAGAGGACCACCGGTTGCCGTTTGTCGAGTTTCGCGCGGTCTTCAAAGGAGGCTTATTGTCCGATTCTGAGGCCACCAACGGCTCGGCCTTGCTGATGGCGAAAATGTTGTTGAAAGGAACGCATCGCTATGCCGCTGCCGATATCGCCCGGCATATGGAATCTGTCGGAGGGCATATTGACACCTATTCAGGACACAACAGCTTCGGAGTGTGCGCAGAAGTCCTGCGGGATGATTTCCGCTTGGGCTTGGACATGGTCTTGGATGTTTTACGCAATCCATCGTTTCCATCAGATGCCTTGGAATTGGAGAAAACCATGCAATTGGCATCCATCAAGGCCTTGCGTGACCAAATCCTGCACGTGGGGAGCTGTCTGCTGCGCCGAACCCTGTTCGGAGCCACAGGCTATGGACTCGAAGTTAATGGATCAGAGGAGAGCGTTCCTGGGATTCAAACCTATCATCTTCAGGCCCTCCATCGGCATGGGCTCGCGCCTCAAAACGGAGTTCTTGCCATATTCGGAGATATCAAAGCGGACGAGGTGCGTGACTCTGTGACAGCACTGACTCGAGACTGGTGTGGTTCTGCTCTGACCTCCTTGAATCCACCGGTATCGCCCAATGCGAATAAGAATTGTCATGTCACGGAGCATCTGGACAAGAACCAGGCCGTCGTTCTGATTGGATTTCCAGGCGCAACCCTGTTTGATCCCGATCGCCATGCCCTCGACGTGCTTCAGGAATCTTGCAGTGATCTGGGATCAAGATTATTCCTCCGCATCCGCGATCAGCTTGGATTGGCGTATTATGTTGGAGCTCAAAATGTTTTGGGATTATATCCGGGTTATTTCGTCTTTTATGCCGGAACTAGCCCCGACAACGCCGTCATCGTTGAAAACGAGATGCTTCGTGAAATTGAGCTGCTAAGAAACGAAGGATTGACGGCATCGGAATTGAACCGTTCAAAGTCTAAACTAATCGGGCACAGGAAGATAGCAAGACAGGACATTGGAGATCATGCCATGAGGACCGCTTTGGATGAACTCTACGGTCTGGGCTATGACTACTCGGATTCGGAAGATCGACGATTGGAGGGGATTACACTGGAGGAGGTGAGGGCGGCGGCCCGAAGAATATTTCGGCTGGATTGCAGTGTGATTGCCACCGTGAAGCCCAAATCGGAAGGCAAACCCGAAATCCGAGCTTGAAATTCTTTTGGCATCTGCTTAGGTTTGAGTAATTCCATGAAAAAGTGGTTAAACCAACGAGATCGCTCCAGCGGGTTCACCTTGGTTGAACTGCTGGTCGTGTTGGTGGTGGTCGGACTGTTGATTGGGCTGGTTCTTCCCTCGTTGAATCGTGCCCGGGAGTCAGGACGATCTGCCTTCTGCAAAAACAACCTTCGACAGTTGACGGTTGGCATCATGGTTTACGCGAACGACAACGACGACTATCTGCCCTGGCCGGGACGTATCAACCGGAACAAGCTCCCGGATTGGGTGTTTGGGGGGTATCAACCGGTCAAACCGATCACCCCGAAAGAATGGAAGAAGGCTGATTTTGCCCTCCATGCCGAGTCGGGTTCGGTTTTCAGCTACGTGACCGGTTTGCCAAGAGTGCTGCCTTACTCGAAGGATTACACGAATTCATTTGCCGTTTATCGTTGCCCGGGAACCGGCGAGTTGGGGCGGGCTCGTCGTGTGACTTACAGCATGAACGCTTGCCTGGATCCTGATTTTCCCCCCGTTACCACTCGGGGTGTGCAGCACAACGCCATCGAAAATCCAACCCAGAAACTGCTGCTGGTGGATGAACTGCCTGAGACCAGTGACGACGCGGGTTTTGAACCGGCGAGCGTCGGGGGCAACAGCCAGTTCACGACCCACAACCAACGCGTGAATGTATCCTTTGTCGATGGCCACTGCGAGACGCTGCGGGGTAAACGAGTTGCGGATATCCAGAGCAACAAAGACAATTTCCTCCGAACCTACTTCGATCCGTTTTATCCTTGAATCCGCCTCGCGCTAGCCTGGTGTTTGCCAAAACGATGCATCCTACAGCCAGGAGTTTTGGGCGCAACAGACTGTATCGTATTTCGCAAACACCACACTAAGACGACTTCCGTCGGAAGATTTCCGTGGTGTCCTCAAGGTTTAGCATGGAGAGGTCGAGGCCGGACTCGGGCGCGCGTTCACGGGCCTTCCGGAGCTGTTCGGCAATTTGATAGATCGCGTTGGCGGCGTAATATTTCACGGCGCCAACGCTGATGTGGGCCTTGAAGATCACGACCATCAGGCAGTGCGCGTCGATGTTATTGATCAGGAGGCTGAAGCTTTCCCCCTGTTGGTAGATGCTGCTGAAATTGCTTTCGCCGATGAGATTGGCAATGGCCTGGGTGGCGGTGAAGGAAGCGGCTCCCAATGCGGAGAGCGTGGTGATGTCGAAATGCTCATAGTCTCCTTTCTGGGTGACCACGAAACCGCCTTTATCAATGATGACAGCGGTGGATGCCTCGCTCTTGACCAGGAGATCGTGGAGGATCGAATCCAGGCGCTGAATATCCTCTTCGATTAACTGCGGCAGGGTGAACATAGCCTCATGCCAGCTTGCGAGAGCCCTCGTTGATGAACTTGTGAAGGAGCAAACGGGTGATCATATTGAGGGTTTCGAAGACGCCCTCGCACTGGTGGGCGCTGGCGGTAAAGGTCGGGACCTGATATTCCCGGTTATTGAGGAGGTATTCCATGTATTCCACCGGCGCGACGTTGGGCAAGTCGCGTTTATTGTATTGGAGAACGTAGGGAATTTCCGCGAGGTTGAGTTTCAGGGTGCGAAGATTCTCCTCCATGTTGGCAAAACTCTCGACGTTTTCGGCCATTTTCTCGTATTGGGAGTCTGCCACGAAGACCACGCCATCCACCCCTCTCAACACCAGTTGGCGTGTGGTGTTATAGATCACCTGCCCCGGCACGGTGTAGAGCTGAAACTTGGTCCGAAAACCCTTGATGGACATGGCCTCGACAGGCAGAAAATCGAAGAACAAAGTGCGATCCGAGCTCGTGGCGAGAGACACCAGTTTTCCCTTGTTTTCGGGCGCGGCCTGGACGTGGGCGTGGACTTGTTGAAGGTTCGTGGTCTTGCCGCACAAGGCAGGTCCGTAATACACGATCTTTACCTGCAGTTCTTTGGTTGCTTGATTGATCAGGGCCATAACCTTAAATCTGTTTAGACTGACGGTCGAGTTGAGCCACAATGGAAGCGATGGCAGGACCTGGAAGGGACTCGCCAGGCTTGCCCAGGACGGTGTAGAAAATCCGGCCGACCCGGTTAATCTGCAAGGGCATTCGGTTGACGACCACCAGGAATGAGGTCGGCTCGCCCAACTTCAGCTCGGCGGTGTAGTGGCTCATGCGACCAAACATCTGCGGCAGGAAAGCGGCGATCATTTCGCCGTTCAGGTGTGTGGGCAGCTGGCTCGCGACCAGCAAACCATCCTGCATCGCTATCAGCGCTCCGGCAACCCCGGGCAAACTCGCTGTTTTCTGGGTAATCTCCGCTGGAGTCCAATGGAGTTTGCCCGGCTGGCCGAAAAGCTCACCGACGTCGGGAATCTCTTTGTCCGAGATGGCACTGATCGGAGGTGGTTCCACCGGGGTGGGGGACGGTGGAGGCCGGACAGGAATAGGGGATGGGACAACAGTCGGGGCGAGCGCGCTTGCCGCCGGGGCGGCGGCTTCTGGATGCGCGGCGGGCGGCCTTTGGCTGGGACCCGTGAAGAGATCCGGAATTTCAGGGACAGGGAGCATCCTGCCCGTTCGTTCCAGCTTTTTCTGGGACATCAGTAGTGGAATGAAAATCGCCAGGGGAAGCTGTAGCGCTTTGTCATCATGGAGCGAGGCAATCGCGGAAGACAGGGCGGGACGAATCCAGGAGCGAATCTTCTTCCATGGATAAGCCAGGCGCCCTTGTTTCATGTTCTGTTCGACTTCCTCGATCGGGACGTGAAGCGATGCCTGTTCCAACCTGAGCTGAGTCAGCTCCTGCCGGATGGCATCGGGCCAGGAAGCCGATACCGCTGTCAGGGCCGCAGCCAATGCGCCCGACTCCTGCGGAGACGCCGGAAGCGCAGTCGGAGTCCCCTCTGGTTTAACCGGAGCGGGAACAGCCGCGGGGAGGGGCGAGGCCGGCGTGAAGGGTTGCGGAACAGGAATCGAGGGAGCCGAAGGCTCGGAGGCACGCGGAGGAAATCCCGAACTTGACGTTCCCGGCAGAGTCCCCTTGGACGGAGCTCCCGGCGGAACAACGGGGCGAGCTGATGCAGGCAATGGCGCGATGGGAATGGAAGGCGTGAGCGGGAGGGGAGAGCCTCCCTTCAATGGGCCGGGGAGCGGGGCAGTTTTACCGGCAAGGCCGGGAGCGGTGCCCGGATGCGGAGGCGCCTTGGTATCGAGGCCAAATGTGGAGGACATCCGAATGGGGGCCGCAGGCGCGGCCGGTGGGGTGGGAGGCTCCGCGGATTGCAGTTGGTTTTGGAGGATTGGCGTCAACCGAATGGGGCCTGAATCGGGCTGAACGGGCAAGGATTCTGGCGCGCTGGGTGGCAAACCGGTGGGAGGTTGGGCCGTGACGGAATGAGAAGAAATTGTAGGCTCCGGAAGACGCTGCGCAGAAACCGGAGGTTCAACAGGGATCTGGCTGGAATAGGAGGATGGGGTTGGGAGAGGCGATACCGGTGATGGCTGTGGGGGAACCACAGGCGCTGGAGTGACCCGCGGGGCCGGTGGCGCTTCAGCCGCCGGACGGGGATTGGCAACGACTGGAGAGACCGGCGCGCCTCTTTTCTTGCCGATTTTTGCGCTGGATTGAGGTCCGCCAAACAGAACGATGATTTCGTCGGGGACCGTAATGGTCTTTTGATCCTTTCGTCGGGTCAGGGCCTCCGGGGGCAGCTGTTGAAGAATGGATTGCAGCGGCACCGTCACCCATTCCTGATCAAATCTTGGGGATGGGGAAAAAACGCCGGCGGGCGAGAGTTGCTTCAAATCACCAAAGGCGACCTGCACCAGTCCGCGCGCAAGCTGAGGCATAACAAAACTCAACGGCAACTGAACGGTGACGTTGTTCGCCGGTTTCTGGACGACCATCTCCTGCAAGGGCTTTGGCATCTGCTGAATAATTTGTTTCAGCGGGATGCTAGGGCCATCTCCCTGCGAGGATACGGACGCTTTCGCCTCCTGGACCGGCGCGACCGGATTGGGGGGGGCGGGAACGGACAGGGTCGGTTCAGGCTCGGGGACACTCGCTACTTTGCTCTCCCGAGTTTCTGGCGACCTGGAAAAGAGTTTTTTAACAAAGCCAAACATCGGACTGCTTTCGTTTCATGATGGCACAAGCCGGAGACCTCGTCGATTGAATTTATGTCCGCTTGCATTTTTTGGCCCAAAGGTTTTGCATAGAGGCCGTCCCTGAAAAAAGAGAATATGGATGTGCGCCACAAAGTGCTGGTCCTGGATGACGACCCGGATCTCTTGGATCTGTATCGCGACATGCTGGCCCGCCTGCCGAGCCATCCGGAAATCCATACCGCTTCTTCAGGTTCTCATGCCATTGCCCTGCTGGAGTCGGGCCCGTTTTCGCTCTTGTTGTGCGATTTGAATATGCCCAAAATGGACGGGCTTCAGGTGTTGGCCATCGTGCGACGCAAATTTCCTCAGTTACGCACGGCTGTCATGACATCGGTGTTGGATGAGCAGTTCCGAATGCGCGCTTATGCCATGGGGGTGGATCTGTACTTGGAAAAACCCAACAACAGCGAAGCCATCAAGCTTTTCCTCGATTGCATCGAGTCTCTTCTAGGCCAGGAAAACCAGGGCGGTTTTCGAGGAGTTCAAAGTAAGAGTCTGGTTGATATCCTCCAGTTGGAGGGCCTCTCGAGGAATTCCTCGGTTTTAAAGGTCACCAATGGCCTGCAAGAAGGCAGAATCTGGTTTACCAACGGCGAGGTGATCGATGCCGCCACGCAGGATTTCACTGGAGAGGAGGCTTTTCAACGGATCCTGTCCTGGAAAACAGGCAGCTTTGAAGTCCTGCCCGCAGATCCGGGCCGGTCCCGCACCATCTTCACCTCGTTTCAGGGTTTGTTGCTGGAGACGGCCAGAGTCCTCGATGAAGCCCAGGAAGACAGAAGCCTGTCCGCAAGTCCTGGCCCCAGTTCCTCTTCGCGCGCGGCTGCGGTGCTGTCCAAGATGGCCGGATTCAAAGGCGTTGAATTCTTGATTGCCATCCCGCACGATCCCAATCAGCCGGCCAACTCCTGGGGGGCGGAAAACGCCGACCAACTTGTTTCCTGGGCGCGCAATACCTGGCAAAACCTCCAAAGCCTCTCCGACTCGCTCGAGGTTGGCGAATTGACGAAGATTGATGGAACCGGCATGGTCAGGCATATATCGATGGCCGCACGGGGCGATGTGACCCTCTGTGTCGGTTTCAACGCCAGTTACACGCCTGAATCGATGCAGGAGACCATGAAGGATATTGTTCTACGATGGGTTTCTTAGGCTTCATAAGCAAACGCAAGGCGAAAACCGGATTGACCCGGTTGCCCACCGGCTCTTTCACCGTCGATCGGGAAAGCCGGATCCTTGTGTCCACACTGCCCCAGAACTTTCCCATGGCTAGAGTGGAACAAATCGGACGCGCCGTCGTCACCGCTTTCCGTCAAGCCGCCGAAGCCCAGATTCCACTCCAGACCATCACCTTTCAATACGCCGCCCTGAAAATCACGGCGCGCGAGTTGCGCGGCGGCGCGATTGTCTTCCTGCACCCTTTGTCCTTTGGCCAAACGAGTCAGAAATAGCGCCTTCCAGCCTTGTCCAAGGACCCAATGGCGCTGAAATGTCAAAGACATCCCAGATCTGAGGCTCATCCTCGCTAGGGTTTAGGTTGATTCCCGGATCGGTTTGAGATAAAACCTCCCTGTCCGGGACCTGCCACCGGACTGCCGGACATGGAGAACGGATTGCGAAGTTGTTTAAAGCCTCGCTAGGAGGCTGGCAAACGGAGCTTCCATGTCACCGCCCGGAGTTATGGCAAATCAAAAAATAGACAAGCTCATCCTCCAGATGGAAAACTACCTGGAGTGCTGGAAACAATTTGAGCACTATCTCAATCTGGCTCGGTCCAAGAAATTCAGTCCTGAGGATGAATCCCAGTTTCTTGAACTGAAAAGCATTCTGACCCAGGGATTGGAAATGATCATGTCGTCCATCGACGTCTCCTATCCCTCCCGCGAGGAAATCCATGCCCTGATCAGCAGCGCCGCATCCATCCGACTCGTCAGCGAATTAGGGGAAAGCAATCTCCGAAACATGGAGAATCAGTGGCACAAAATCTTCATCGCCTGGCAGTCCATCCTGGGCCAGCTCAAGGTCCAACAACGTGAAGCCGGATCCAAGTCCTTCTGGGATTTCCTGTTCAAACGCAAATCCTGACACAAAGGCCAGCGACACAGCGGATCCGCGTTCAGTGCGCCGCCTGGTTGACGATTGCCAGGCTTGATTTTCCGATACCGAGTCCAACCCCGATTCATAGCCCGGTGGATCGGCTTTCCCCGGCAGCGCTACACGGGCTCCGCAGACTCCGTGGCTGCAGTTATTCGAGAATTTTATGCTTCCAATAAATGAACCTAAAAATGCAATTGCAATGCAACTGAAAATCTTGCGCGATTTTATGAAGCTGAATTTGAGATATTATTTTTCATAAGTCACTTATAACAAATGTAATATCATTAATTTGTAGTCTGGCATCTTAATTGCTTCCTCTCTCCTTGTTGGAATTGGTAGTCATACAAATCGTATATGAATATGAAACGCAGTTTGAATATCATTTTGGTTTTGGCCGGCCTTTTGTCATCCGGGATTGCGTCCCGGGCTGACACGTTGAGTTTTGGATTGGACACCGCATACACGGGCACACCGCCCGAGGGCAGCGCACCATGGATTACGGCGACCATCGAAGACTTAGTGCCCGGTTCCGTTCGATTGACGCTGGACAATCAAAACCTCAGCGAACAGGAATATGTGTCCAAATGGTTGTTTAATCTGAATCCGGATCTGGCTGCCTCGGATCTGGATTTCGGGAATCCGGTTCAGACGGGATCCTTCGCGCTGCCCGCGGTGCAGACGGCGGCAAGCAAGACCAAGGCTGGAGGGAATGTTCAATTCAGTTTGGCCCTTGATTTTGCCACCGCCCAGGCCAAACGTTTTGGGGCAGGTGAAAAACTGGTTTATGAGATTACAGGGATTCCGGGATTGACGGCTGCGGATTTCGCCTTTACAGCGCAAAACGGTTCCTACGGTCCGTTTGGCGCGGCGGCGCATGTGCAGTCGATCGATCCCGCAAATTTTCAGAATGCGATCAGCGATTTCGACACCCAGAGTGGTTGGATTGCCAGTGATTTGACGGTAACTCCCGAGCCGGCGGCTTGGATGATCCTGCCCTCATTCCTGGGCTTGGCGTTCCTGGCCCGAAAACGTCGTCATAATTAAGGTCACACGCCCATTCGATTGCCCGCAGTCTTCAGCAGCCCTTGAGAGGGCCGCGAATCGACTGCGGGCTTGTCTTTTATTGGACGCATATTGGTGTTAATTCGCCGCTCGATTTTCGAAGCGTCTTATGTGCGGTTTAGGACTTGGCTGTCTGAATTGACTGAGTTCGAGTTTTGGACCATAGTGATCTATATCAAATCCCGAAGGGAGTATGGCGCCTCCTGTTCGAGTCAACTACCATGAAGGACTGACCGAACTCCTTCATATGAAACGGGCCATGCTTGGCACGATTTGCCGTTATGGTGTGGTCGGTCTGGGTATTGCTTTCTTGCTGGCCTTCTTCGTTGTCATGACCCATTCCTGGTATTGGGCTGACCTCCTCGATTTCCTGCGAGCCGTCACCCGCTGATCGTTCTGACGTGTTGTGATTTCACTCGCATTGGGCATTGGCGCGAACACGCTGATTTTCAGCATTGTGAACGCGGTGCTTTTGGCGCCTTTACCTGTGAAGCATTCGGAACGGATGGTGAATCTATTCACCAGTAGGGAAGGACTTCCGTATGGTCGTTCGAGTTATCGGGATTACCGGGATGTAAGGGATCGTGCGGATGTCTTCGATGGTGTGCTGGCGCGTTCCTACTGGCCTGTGAGTGTGGCGCATCGAAATGGAAAGCCCGAGGTGGTGCTGGGCAATCTTGTCTCTGGCAACTATTTCGATGTGGTGGGTGTGAGTTCGGTACTTGGCCGAACGTTTTCAGGGACGGAAGGAATGATCGAGGGCGCCGATCCGGTAGCCGTGGTGAGCCATCGTTATTGGAGGCGATCTCTGGCTGCTGATCCGGACGCGGTGGGGCAAATCGTGTTGATTAACGCCCGCGCTTTTCGAGTGATCGGTGTGGCGCCACAAGGTTTCAACGATTTGATGATCGGCATGCCGGTGGACGTTTGGATTCCTATCACGATGAAAGCCGGTGTGCATCCCGGTGACCTGCGGCTGGAAGATCGTGGATCAGGATGGCTCGACATCGTGGCTTGGCTCAAGGATGGGGTGGGACTCGCCCGGGCTCAAGCCGCGATGAACTCCCTTGCCTCCCATTTGGCTGAAGAATATCCGCAAGAGAACCGCGAGAAACGATTCGTGCTTACATCGGGCCAGTTAAGCCGGTTTCCGATCATGGAAATGGCCCAGGGCGTCCAGGCGCTTATGGTTATCCTGACGGTTGTTGTTGGATTGGTCTTGCTTTTGGCGTGTTCGAATGTGGCGAATTTGATGATGAGCCGGGCGGTGGGTCGGGAGCAGGAAATGGCCATGCGGTTGGCCTTGGGAGCGAGTCGTGGACGGCTGATGCGACAACTGCTGACCGAGAGCGTTTTGCTCGCGGTGTGCGGGGGCGCAGCCGGGTGGTTTCTCGCCTATGGAGGGTTGGAGTTGCTGGCCCTGTTCAAGCCTCCGGCGTTGATTGTTCCTGTCGGATTGGACATCCCGTTGAACGCCCGGGTGTTTGGCTACACGATAGGATTGTCTATGGGTGTGGGATTGGTCGTCGGTCTGGCTCCGGCTTGGCGCAGCGGGAGCCTCCGTCCGTATAACGCCCTCCGATCAAGACGTCCCGATTCTGGTGCCGGCCAGAGGCATCCTGTGCAATTTCAGCGAACGTTGGTCGCCTTCCAGATCGCGCTCTCGTTCGTCCTGCTGATGGGGGCGGGATTGTGTTTGAAGAGCCTGCACGCCCTTGTGCGAATGGACCCCGGTTTTAGTTTTCATCACGGACTGACTACCACGTTGAATCTGGCTTACGGCAACTACGAGAAAGAGCAGGGCCGAGGTTTCTACGCCAAATTGATCGAGAGAATCCGCCTTTTGCCCGGCGTGAAGGCGGCCAGTCTGGCTTGCCTGGCCCCTCTCGCCTACGGAAAGACCGAAGCTAGGATCGAAGTGGAAGGTTACCAGCCGCAACCGGGCGAGTCGTTTCTCATGGAACATAACATTGTCTCCTCCGAATACTTCGCGACGATGGGGATCCCCATTTTGGAGGGGCGTCCGATTGAGGATCGCGACCGGAAAGGGACCGAGCCCGTCGTGGTCATCAATGAGACCATGGCGAAAAGATTTTGGGGCTCGGATAGCCCTCTCGATCGGACCTTCACGGCAAACGGTAACCGGCTTCGCATCATCGGCGTTGCCAAGGACGCGAAGTATTTTCAACTGGCCGAGGTGTCGAAACCTTACTTCTACCTGGCCTTGGACCAGGCTTACATCGGATTTGCCAGCCTTTTGGTCAAAACCGAGGGCGATCCCCGCGAACTGATGGCTCCCGTGTTGCGCGAACTAGTACGCGATAGGTTCACATCTCACAATTATACAATTGCCACGCAGTCTGGGGCGCTTGGCACGGCCTTTACAGATTGAGCAATCGGGCGGTTGGTATCGTGTGAGCGCCTGCGGCCATGAACGAAAAGCGATTTACCGGAATCAACCCGACCGGCAACATTTCCGGGCGCTGCTCGCCGGGATGGTCGCCCGCTTTGGCCTCCGGCGGTATGGTCGCAGCGGGCATTTGTTTCAGGGTGCGCGACCAGGCGGCGCAGGGAACGAGACCGCGCGGAGCAGGCGCGCAGGCAACCGGCATCTGAATTGTTGAATTGTGAGATGTGACCCTAAGTTTTCTACCGATCGGTAGTTCTTGAAGCAACTCGAACTGCAAATAGAATCCTTCTCATTCTAAGACGTTTAGGAATGGACGAATGGCCTCAAGCCTGAAAATAGGCAAGGGCACCTGGAAAGAAGGCTCAATTTAAAGTCGAAATGATGCTGCTGTATCCCACAGTGGACTTGCTGCTGTTGGCGGATTACACCCACCAAGGGCACAAAATCCCCATCCGCACAGCTTCGTCAGAGGGCAACGTATTTGCTTGCCGTTAAGCTCAAACAGGGCATATTATACCGGTCAAGAGCTGAGACGATCGAGATCCAATCGTTCGTCGGCAACGAGTGCGCGAGTAGCTCAATTGGATAGAGTGACGGCCTCCGGAGCCGTAGGTTGTGGGTTCGACCCCCGCCTCGCGCACCACTTCTATCCTGTTCATCCAGAATGGTCTTTCAAACATGCTAGCGCAGCATGCGAAGAACCATGCCAAATGCAAAGTACGCTAGCAGCCCCCACAGCAATTCTTCACATGAACCGCTCGTTTCGGAGGGCCGAGTTACACGAGGCCCTGGAATCCTATTTCGTGGACTCACGGCGCTCGTCCCTCCGAGGTCATGGGCGCAACCTGCGCTTGAAAACCGGGGAAGTCTCATTTGAACGTCAATACACGCAAATGGAAGCGGAGGCACCACGATCAACGATGTCGCAATTTCAGTCAGAAGTTTTTTGGGGATTAGGATTGAGATGCCCCCAGGCGGCGACCGAAGCGACGACGAGAACCCAGGTTGGAAACAGGGCGATGCCGGGGATGGCTTCGGCGATGAGACCGGGCAGGATGAACCAACGCCATCCCAGGACGACGAAGAGGAGGAGGGCTGTCGTGATATCGATGCTCCACTGGAGGGGGGGCACGAGTTCGCTGCCAATGCTTGCGAGATCGGACAATGCGGCGATGGCAAAGGCCAGCAGGATCCGGCGCTTGGACAATCCGGCGGGCTGACGGGGCGTTGCCGATTTTGGCTCCGAGGACTCGAGGATGGGGGGGAGTTTCTGGAGTTCTCCAATGCGCGGGGGTTTATCGGATGGACTGTGATCGGCCATGGCACAGAACAATTCCGTCTCAGGAGACCGTCCAGCCGGTGCGGTAGTGTCGGCGCAGCAGGTTTTCCGCCGTCGGGTAATTTGGGAATTTCATCCGGACGGCGTCCCATTCGAGTTTCTGGCTGGGATGACGGAGGGCGACCGTGCCAAGCAGGATGGCTTCGGTCATCGGGCCGGTTTGGGCGAAGTGGGATTCGGTCTTTTCACCGCCGAGGCAGGCGTCGATGAAATGGTGATAATGGTTTCTGTTGCCGAATTTGGGGCGGGGGAGGGTCTTGAATTTATCTTCGGGGAGCAGAAAGGGCACGGTGCCGCTGGGGATCAGCATGGCGCCATCGGTCCCGATCAGCATGGCGGATTCGGTCGGATAATCATCCACAGAGTAGAGTGCCCGAATCTCGCGAGGGGGATAGAATTCGCCATCGAACCATTCGATGATCAGCTCGGAGTCGGCTGTTAGTTCGTTTCCCGGGAAGATCCAGGTGATATGATTGGCCTGGGGCCAGGTATCGGCGCGGCGTTCGGAGGATTCCTGCCAGGACTGCTGGACTTTGGCGGTGACGGATTTGGGAGCCTTGAGGTTGAGTCCTTTCCAGACCGCATCGAAGATATGACAACCGATATCACCGGACCAACCGGTGCCGAAATCCAACCATGCCCTCCATTTGACGGGGTGATAAATCTCCGGGGCATAGGGACGGACGGGAGCGGTGCCGAGCCAGAGATCCCACTGAAGAAAATCAGGGGGCTGGGTTGCCTGGGATGGTCGAGGGCCTTTGAGGCGATAATTTTCGACGGCCCCAGGGCGGTTGGCGCAAAGAAAGATGTGTTTGATCTTGCCCACTGCGCCGGCTCTGAGCAGTTGAACGGCCGTTCGATCGCCGACTCCCGAAGCCATCTGAGTTCCGAGTTGGGTGATTACGTTTTTCTGGATGGCCGCTTGAGCCAGGGCGCGAACCTCACCGACATCGTGGCACAGGGGTTTCTGGCAATAGACATGTTTGCCCTTTTGAATGGCTTGGTAGGCGATGGGAAAATGCATGTGATCCGGCACGGTCACGTTTGCCGAATCGATGCGGTCGGTTTCTTTTTCGAGCAACTCGCGCCAATCGGCGTAGAGCCGGGCCTGCGGGACGGCTTCGGCGGCCTTTTTCAAGTTTTGGGCATCGACATCGCAGAGTGCCACGACTTGGGCCTTGGGATGTTGGAGGAAATTTTGCAGGTCGCCCCAACCCATCCCGCCGACGCCGATACAGGCATGATTCAGTTTCCCGTTGGGAGATACGGCCCCGCGCGAGGAAGAGCTTAACCAGGGAGAAACGACCACGGCGGCGGCCGCACTCTGCAAGAAGCGACGACGAGAAAACGATGGAAGATTCATGACAGGAGTTCGTGCTGGTTTTATAAAAGGATAACCACCGAATGATGCCTTGAACAGCAGGCGTCCGTCAACAGAAGAGCAATCCAGATAGCACGCTCGACAATCGAAGGTCCGGGTGACATCTTGAACAAAAACTGAGATTGCATGAGTCTGATTCCACGTTTGTTCACCTTGATTGGTTCCGCCAAGTCCTTTCAGACCACGGTTCGGCAGGCGAAGGAATCGGTCGCCACAGTCCGGACATTGACACGCGACGCCCAGGCTGCGGTGGTGCAGAATGACTGGGACAAGGCCTGCCAGGGAGATCCAGTGGCGCAGAACGAGATGGGCGAGCGCCTGGCGGAAGGCCGGGGAGTGCCTCGCGACTGGGAGAGTGCCGTGGCTTGGTTTCAACGGTCCGCGGCACAAGGTTATCCAGTGGCCCAATGCAACCTGGGAATGATGCTGTTTCTGGGCCGGGGAACCGCATCGGATCGAATTGAGGGATACAAGTGGATTTCCCTGGCTGCCGAACAGGGTCACGCCAAAGCCCGCGAAATTCGAAAGAAAGCCGCAAAAAAAATGCTGCCCGAGGAAATCCAGGAGAGCCAGGCGCGCATGGACGGTTCGAGGAAGACATTCCGTTTGCGTTGAGCCCCAGGCGGTTTATCTTGGTTTCATGGACTGGCAGCAAGCATTGTCGCTGACGATTGTGGGATTGACGGCGGTTGTTTTAGCGGTTTTTACCTGGCGCTCTTGGATCAAAGCCCGTCGATCTTTTTTGGGTTGTGGCGGTTGTGCCTTGTCGGGGAACACGGATTCCTGTGGATTAGTTCCCCCAAAGGCCGCCTGCAACCGGGATGTTCCCAAAAGCGGATCCAATTCGGGCACAGGCTTGCTTTAAATCATTAACTCAAATAATGTTTCGCCCGTTTCTATGGCTATTAGTAAACCGAGTTCGTCGTTCCCGGTTATTCATCCCGTGTCAACGCCCGGGGGCCATCCGTTTGTCGGCGAGACGTGCTGGAAACCTAATACAGACGTCTACCTGACTGATGGCAGACTAGTGATCAAGGTCGAGCTGGCCGGAATCCGGCGAGAGGACCTCGAACTCACTTTTGAAAACAACCGGCTGACCATTAGCGGTCATAGGGCGGACAACTGCCGGTCCCCCCACGCGAAATGCAGGTTTTTGGTCATGGAGATTAACTACGGCGCGTTCCAAAGCGTTATTGAGTTGCCGGCCGCCTATGATTTGAGCAGGGCTCAGGCAGCGTATCAAAACGGTTTTCTGAGGATTGAGGTTCCGGAATCCGCCGGAGGAGCCCAGAAAATGCCGGTTCGTGGCCGGTCCGATGAATAAGGATCCCGGGCCACCATCTTCGAAAGTGACTGTCAACACGAGTGATGACATGACTTCTCCTGAAGACGAACTGATTCGGATATTGGACGTATCGCACGAGCCGGAGGACGCTCCCCCCTCGCGGCCTGCGCAATCAGCGCTGCCCGATGTCCTGCCGATCCTTGGTCTGTCCGACATCGTTTTTTTCCCGGGCATGAAGGATCCTCTGTTGGTTGAATCCCAACAAAGCATTCGGTTGATCGATGACGTCGTGGCCGGGGATCGGATGGTCGGCCTGGTTTTGCAGCGGAAACCTGAGTTGGAAAATCCGCTCCCGGAGGATTTATGGTCGCACGGCTGCGCGGCTCGGATCCTGAAAATGCTAAAGTATCCCAATAACGCGGTCCGTGTTCTGGTTCAAGGATTGCGCAGGTTCCGTCTGCTTGATTATGAGTCGCAGGATCCGTACTTGCGGGCGCGGGTTGAGTATTTGAAAGATCAGGTCGAGGAGTCCATCGAGGTTACCGCCCTCACTCGGAACGCGCTGAGGTTGTTCGAGGAAGTTGCCAATTTGTCACCGGCAATGTCCGATGAGACCAAACAGGCCGTCCTGGGGACTGAAGATGCCGGTCGGCTGACGGATCAGATTGCTGCGCAGCTCAACTTGAGTCTGGACGATCGACAGCGTTTGTTGGAAACCGAAGCCGTTAAGGACCGGCTGAACCGGTTGATGCCGCTGTTGAATCGTGAGGTGGAAGTCCTGGCCCTCGGATCGAAAATCCAAAAGGAAGTGGCCTCGTCCATGTCAAAAACGCAGCGGGAGTTTTTCCTGCGAGAGCAGTTGCGGGCCATCCAGAGAGAGCTCGGGGATCCGGATCCTCACGCCGGAGAAATCCAAAATCTCCGGGAAATGATCGAAAAAAACCAGCTGCCCAAGGAAGCGCGATCGGTGGCCCTCAAGGAATTGGATCGTCTGCAAAACATCCCGCCGGCTGTTGCGGAATACACCGTCGTCCGAAATTACGTCGACTGGCTGATTCATTTACCCTGGAGACAGTTCACCGAGGATAAGCTGGACTTGGCCGATGCCCAGCGGATCCTGGACGAACAGCATCACGGCCTGACCAAGATCAAGGAGCGGTTGCTGGAGTTCATCGCGGTCATCAAGCTCAACCAACAGTTGAAAGGCCCCTTGCTTTGCCTGGTCGGCCCTCCCGGGGTGGGGAAGACCTCCCTGGGCAAAAGCATTGCCGACGCGTTAGGACGCAAATTTGCCCGGATTGCCCTGGGGGGAATGCGCGATGAGGCCGAGATCCGGGGGCACCGCCGCACTTACGTCGGAGCCTTGCCGGGCCGGATCCTGCAAAGTCTTCGTCGGGTGGAAAGCCGTAATCCGGTGATCCTGCTGGATGAGGTTGACAAAATTGGCTCCGATTTTCGGGGGGATCCAGCCTCGGCCTTGCTGGAGGTTTTGGATCCCGCCCAGAACAGCGCGTTTGTGGATCACTACCTGGATATCCCATTTGATCTATCGCGGGTCCTATTCATCACCACCGCCAATTGGCTGGAACCGATCCACGTCGCCCTCAGGGATCGCCTGGAAGTGATTGAGCTGCCGAGCTACACCGCCACCGAAAAACTGCAGATCGCAAAACGCTACCTCGTGCCCCGGCAATTGGAGGAGCACGGCCTCGATCGCCGTCGCATTCGTTTTCCATCGACGACCCTCAAGCATGTCATCTCGGAGTATACCCGGGAAGCCGGCGTGCGGCAGTTGGAGCGCGAGATCGCGAGCCTGGTGCGAAAATCGGTCCGCCGCCTCCTCAACGGAAACAAAGCCAAACTCCCTGTCGTCCTCGAACCGAACCTGCTTCCCGATCTTTTGGGTCCTCCCCGCTTTCTTGCCGAATCTGCCGAAGTCATCACCGAGTGCGGTATAGCCACGGGACTCGCCTGGACGCCTGTGGGAGGGGATATTCTGTTTATTGAAGCGACAAGAATGCCCGGCAAAGGACAGCTGATTCTCACCGGATCGTTGGGCGAGGTCATGAAGGAAAGCGCCCAGACCGCCCTGAGTTACCTCCGAAGCCAGTCTGCCCAACTCGGCCTGGATTTCCGGGATTACGACAAGTTCGATATCCATGTTCACGTTCCTGCCGGCGCCACGCCCAAGGACGGTCCGAGCGCGGGCATCGCCATTGTCATCGCCTTGGCGTCCCTGGTCTCGCGGCGGTTGGTCCGTTCCGATGTGGCCATGACCGGCGAGATTAGTTTGCGCGGCCGTGTTCTGCCAGTCGGAGGCATCAAGGAAAAGGTGTTGGCCGCGTCGCGCTCGGGAATCAAGGCGGTCTTATTGCCCGACCAAAACCGCAAGGATTGGGTCGACGTCCCGGAAGAGGTTCGAGATCGCATGAAGGTTCATTTTATCAGCAAAATCGCCGAGGCGATCTCGCTTGCCCTTAAGACTACATCCAAGCCCCTCTCATGAACGGACGTCCCTCGATGAATTGCGGATTGTGGATTGCGGGTTGCGGATTAAACCGGCGCCAAACCGGGGTAGGGTGCGACTGCCAGGCGCGCCGCGGAAAGAACCGCCTCCCCCGCGATCCGGCCCGGTCCTTGGCAAAACCTGCCGGCATGGCCGTAAGCCGCAGGAAGATCTCGACGATTATCGGCACTTTGGCCGTGGTTCTCTGGTGCGCAATGCTGGCCCGGGCAGGGGACGATGCCGAGACCTCCGGAATGGCGTTAGCCAGGCAGTTGCGTGCCCAGAAGCCTGCCCAGGAAGTCCACACCTCGGGTGTCCTGCGCATTCGTGACGCCCAGGGAAAGCGGACCGAAATCCCCATCCGCTTCGACGTCATCCTCCACACAAACTCCTGGTGGTCTCTCTACGAAGTGCAAGGTTCCGTGCCAAATCTGAAACAGAAGATTCTGGTCATCCATTCTCCAGAGCAAACCAATCAATATTTCCTCGTCAAGCCCAATACCGCCGGCTCAAACCCTCCGGATCGAATTCCCCTGGGTGACGCGGATCTTTTTCAGTCTTTTGGAGGATCGGATTTTTGGGTGGCCGACCTGGGGCTCGAATTTCTGCACTGGCCCAAGCAGCGGCTGGTCAAAACCGAGATGCGCCGGGGCCGTTCCTGCCGGGTGCTCGAGAGTCTTGCCCTCCGATCGGAGGGACTTGGATATGATCGCGTCCTTTCCTGGGTGGACATCGAAACCGGAGGGATTGTGCGGGCGGAGGCCTATCGAGAAAACCAGCAGTTGATTAAGGAATTCAGCCTTCGCAGCATCAAGAAAGGGCAACTCAAGGAAATCCAGTTGCGCAATACACAAACCGACTCCGTAACGCGCCTGGAATTCGACCTGGATCTTGAAGGCGTGCCCGGGGAGGAGTAGGGCAAACCGAGCTATGCCGCGTGGATGGATTTGGACTTCGGCTTTCCGAGATCGGGCTTGCATTTTGCCCCTCGATTTTATCTCATTCAATTCGTTTTGAACGTTTCGAAATCTGTCTCGGGCTAACGGTTGCGTCCACCCGGCAGTCGGGTGCGCGAACTGACCGGCACGAAGTGTTTTCGAGCAAAAAGAGCTTCGGATCCTGACGCCCGCCGAAGCGTTTTTCTGAAGTCCATTTCCTGTGAATCCACGGGATCCCGGTGCCGCCAGCAAAACCCGAACTTATTTTTGAACAGACCCTTATCCCATGACGGAACTTCGATCTCAAGCACGCAGGGAAATGATTGAGACGAGCGGTCGCCTTTGCCAGATGCTTGGTCTGCCAAGGTCTGTGGGCATGATTTACGGTTTGCTCTACCTGTCCATGCAGCCGCTTTCTTTGGATGACATTGTGGATCTGCTCGGGATCAGCAAGGCCAGCGCGAGCATGGGCACTCGACAATTATCGGCGTGGGGCGCCTTGCGTGCGGTCTGGGTGCCGGGAGAACGCCGGGATCATTTCGAGGTGGTTGGAGATCTTCACGTCATCCTCCGGGAGGGATTGGCCAAGTTCCTGTGGCCGCGAATCGAGACCTCCGGAAAGAAGATGTCGACGCTTCTGGAGACTTTGGATCGTGACCGGGCTTCGGGCGTCCTGACACCTGAGGAACACCGATTTTGCGCGAACCGAATCAGTCAGGTCTCGCGTCTCCAGAAAAAACTTAAGCGCGTGACGCCGCTCATCCAAAAACTCGTCCACTAGTGTGGTGTTTGCGAAATACGCTGCATTCTGCGGCCAGGAGTTTTGGTCAGGAGCGAGGCGCGCCGACCGCGCATATCCGGAATGGGTCTGTAAGGGAGGCGCAACGAAGTGCCTGGCCAAAAGAACGGCCGCCCAGAGGGTTGCGCCGAAAATGGCCCGCGGACTTCGTTACGCGTCCGTTACAGCCCCACGAAGGGGATGCGCCCTCCGCGTGCCTCGTCATCGGGCCATTTTGGGCGCAACAGAATGCATCGTATTTCGCAAACACCACACTAGAACCATGAAAATCGCCATCGTCGGACTCGGGTATGTCGGATTGCCGTTGTCTCTGCAATTTTGCCGTTCGGGCACCTTTGTGTTGGGTCTGGATATTGATCCAGCCAAAGTGGACTGCATTAGCCGGGGGCAATCCTACATCAAGCATATTTCCTCCGAAGAGATCCAGGAACAGACCCGCGCGGGCTGTCTTGAGGCTTCGACGGACTTCAGCCGGGTCGGCGAGGTCGAGGCCGTGATCATATGTGTGCCGACTCCGCTGAACAAGAATCGCGAGCCCGATATTTCTTTCATTCTGAAGACCGGCGAGGCCGTCGCACCCCACCTCCACCTCGGCATCCTGGTGGTTTTGGAATCCACCACCTATCCGGGGACCACAGACGAAGATCTTCGGGCGGTGCTCGAAGCAGGTTCAAAACTAAAGGCGGGCAAAGATTTTCACTTGGCGTTTTCTCCGGAACGGGAAGATCCCGGTAATCCTCAGAGCCGGGTTGCCGACATCCCGAAAGTGATCGGAGGTTTGACTCCCGCCTGCCGGGAAAAGGCGCTGGCGCTCTATGGCCGAGCCATCAAGTTTTTGGTCCCGGTTTCGTCTTGTCGAGCGGCCGAGGCCACCAAACTGCTGGAGAACATCTTTCGCAGTGTCAACATTGCTTTGGTCAACGAACTGAAGATGGTTTACTCGGCCATGGACATCGATGTCTGGGAAGTGATCCATGCCGCCCGAACCAAACCGTTTGGGTTCATGGCGTTTTACCCGGGGCCCGGCCTGGGGGGGCATTGCATTCCGATCGATCCATTCTATCTGACCTGGAAGGCGCGCGAGTATGGCCAGAGCACCCGGTTCATAGAACTGGCGGGTGAGGTCAACACGGCGATGCCGGCTTATGTGGTGCAACGCGTGGCCGAAGCGTTGAATGCCGTCAAGAAACCGCTCAACGGCAGCCGGGTCCTGGTGCTTGGATTGGCCTACAAAGCCAATGTCGACGATGACCGCGAGTCCCCCAGTTACGTGCTGATGGAGATGCTCAAGCACCGCGGCGCGGATGTCCACTATTACGATCCTCATGTGCCCGTCATCCGTCCAACCCGTGAGCATCCCCAGTGGGCCGGCGTCCGTTCCGTGGACTGGAAACAAGAGGTGATTTCGTCCTTTGATCTCGTTTTGATCGCCACGGCCCACGAGGCCGTGAACTATGGGGATCTCGCGGCCTGGGCGGCGTGCATCGTCGACACCCGCAATGTCATGAAAGACATTCCTGTGCGACCCGGCCAGGTCTGGAAAGCTTAGCAAGGTCAGCCGTTAGACCATTGGAGGATTGTCCAGCAAATTGTCGTTTGAGGGTCCAAGCAAGCCCTTAGCTGCCCGCCGGGACGTCGGGCGGTCCGGTTCACGGTCTATGGGATGCCTTCAATCCGCAATCCGCAATCCGCAATAGTACATGTGCGCTATCCAAGAGCAGATCAGCGACCTGATTCAGACCTTGCATCGGTGTGAAGCCCTGGCGCCACAGATTGAGGCCACTGGTCGGACCCTCATTCAGAGCCTGCGGGCAGGCCACAAAATCCTCTCCGCGGGCAATGGTGGCAGCGCCGCTGACGCCACCCATTTGGCCGAGGAATTGGTCGCGCGGTTTCTCTCAAACCGCCGGTCTCTGCCGGCGATCTGTCTCAACTCCGACGGGCCCCTCCTGACTTGCATTGGCAATGACTTTGGATTCGAGGCTGTCTTTAGCCGTCAACTCGAGGGGCTTGGTTGTTCGGGGGATGTATTCGTCGCTTTCTCGACCAGCGGCCAGTCCGCCAATCTGATCCAAGCCCTGCGGGTGGCCCGGGAAAAACAGATCACCTGTATCGCCTTGCTGGGAAAGGACGGTGGAGCGATGAAAGAACTGGCCGACCATGCGATTGTTGTGCCCAGTTCCGTGACGGCCCGCATCCAGGAAGTGCATACCTTGATCATGCATCTGTGGATGCACAGAGTTGAACAGGAGAGCTGGTAGACTTCGCCTCCACCGCTCATCTGGGAGGGCCGAGTTATACGAGGCCCAGATGTCGAAGCGTGGGGACTCGCGGAGCTCATCCCTCCGAAATGGTCTCTCGGAGGTTCAGGATTCCGAAGCGTGATAAACCGGCTGAAGCCGGGCCCGCATTCACTAGAAACGCTCGTTCAGGGGGTCATGGGCGGGTTCGGAAGATTCAGCGGACTTTCTTCGATTCGTCACATCATGCAAACGATCGCAGTGACGGGAGGCGCCGGATTCATCGGATGCAACCTGGTCCGCTTTCTGGTGCGCAATCCGGAACGCCGCGTGGTGAATATCGACAAATTGTCCTATGCCGGCAATCTCGATTCCCTGGCGGATGTCGCCGGTCTGCCGAATTACGTTTTCCGGCAGGTGGATATCTGTGATTCCGCCGCGCTGGATCGAATGTTCCAGGAATTTCCTCCCGATGCCATCATGCACCTGGCCGCCGAGTCGCACGTCGATCGTTCCATTGACAGCCCGGGCGCCTTTCTGGAGACAAATGTCACTGGAACATTCCACTTGCTTCAAGCTGCTCGAAGGCATTATCAGCACTTGGATGCGCCCGCGCGTTCGCGGTTCCGGTTTCTCCATGTATCCACCGACGAAGTCTTTGGATCGCTGGGACGCGAGGGGCGGTTTTCCGAAACGACCGCTTATGATCCGCATTCTCCATACTCGGCGAGCAAAGCGGCCTCCGATCACCTGGCGCGGGCCTGGCATCATACCTATGGATTGCCCATTCTGGTGACCAACTGCTCCAATAATTACGGGCCTTACCAATTTCCCGAGAAGCTCATTCCAGTCGTCATTCTCAAGGCCATCCGCGGAGAATCCATCCCCGTCTATGGCCGGGGCGAAAACATCCGCGATTGGTTGTATGTGGAAGACCATGCCGAAGCCCTCTGGACGGTCGTTGAAAAGGGACCTCCAGGCGGCACCTACAACATTGGTGGCAATCAGGAAATGAAAAACCTGGACCTGGTCCGTTTGGTCTGCTCAATACTCGATGAGTTGCGTCCGCTCTCTTCCGGCCGGTCCTATGCCGATCAAATTACTTTCGTATCGGATCGTCCGGGGCACGATCTCCGGTATGCGATTGACGCCACGAAAATCCGGACCGAACTTGGCTGGCAGCCGGGTCAGAATTTGTCCAGCGGCCTGCGCAAAACCGTCCAGTGGTATTTGGACAACGAATCCTGGTGGCAGAGAATCCTCAGTGGCCAATATCGCCTGACCCGCTTGGGCTTAGGGTCGTCTCAAAGCTTCCTATGAACCGAACAGCCTGGCAGAGCGAGCTGTCCTCAGCGAACCGAACCCGAAGTTACAGAGGAGTCCGCAGGATAGAAGACAGGGGCATAGTCACAAAAATGCAAAAAAACCTCGAAAATGCATTTATTTTGAGTCATTTGTGCCTTGTTGTGGCCATTCATTTGTAGTCCATCTGGCGGTCTGCTGAGTATAAGGCCTCCCAGCGTGGCTCCGTGGGGACCCGCCGCCCTGCCTTGGCGCAAGGGCAGGGCAAAGAAAAATTTAGAACGGCATGCGAAACCGAAGGTTTCGCCAGAGTTTTTTCTGGCGAAGCCGGAAAAAACTTATGAAAGGCATCATCCTTGCCGGGGGGTCAGGCACGCGGCTGCATCCGTTGACCCATGTGGTCAGCAAACAGCTGCTGCCGGTCTACAGCAAGCCCATGGTATACTATCCGCTGTCCAACCTGATGCTGGCCGGAATCCGGGAAATCTTGATCATCAGTACTCCCCGTGATTTGCCGCTCTTCAAGGCCTTGCTCGGAGACGGCGCCCAATGGGGTTTATCATTAGACTATGCCGTTCAGCCCGAGCCTAAAGGATTGCCGCAGGCTTATATCCTGGGACGAAGATTCCTGAATTCATCGGCCTCATGCCTGATCCTGGGGGACAACCTGTTCTTTGGACACGCCCTGCAAAACCTGTTGCTCGACGCGGCACGGTTGGAGACGGGCGCGACGGTTTTCGCCTATTACGTTCGGGATCCGGAGCGCTATGGCGTGGTTGAGTTCGATCCCTCGGGAACCGCTCTTTCCCTGGAGGAAAAACCTCGGTGCCCGAAATCTTCTTTCGCAATCACCGGCCTCTATTTCTGCGATCACCGCGCTCCGGATATTGCCGAGAGTCTGCAACCATCCACCCGCGGTGAGACCGAGATCACCCATCTGCTTTCGGCTTATTTGAGGGATAGACAACTTCGGGTAAAGCAATTCGGGCGCGGGATCGCCTGGCTGGACACTGGCACCCCCGAGGCAATGCTGGATGCCGCCAATTTTGTTGCCGCCATCGAGAAACGACAGGGACTCCAGGTTTGTTGTCCCGAGGAAATCGCCTATCGCCAAGGATGGATCACCGCCGATCAACTCCTGAACCTCGCCAGCCCCCTCTCCAAAAACGACTACGGCCAGTATCTCCGGCATTTGGCTGAGTCGCCGTTGCGCAAATAACCGCTCCTGTGAATTCGGACAAGCCACTTTTTTCCAAAGCCGAAATCGAACAGAACCTGCGGCTTCTGAATGACGAACTGGTGGCCAAGGGAATCACGGGCGAGATCTGCATTGTGGGCGGAGCAGCCATGGTTTTGGCCTTTGGCAGCCGACGCAGCACCCGGGATATCGATGCCCTGGTCGTTGCTCCCTCGGCAATCAGATTGGCCGCGAAAACCGTCGCGGATATCCATGGGCTCCCGGCTGGCTGGCTTAACGATGGCGCAAAAGGGTTTGCGTCCACTCGGGACATCGAGGCTTGTGAGCTTTTGCGCTTGAGCAACCTCAGGGTGATAGCTCCTCCCGCGGAATACATTTTGGCCATGAAGTGCATTTCGGCTCGAATTGGCCTTGATCAGCACGACAAAGAAGATGCTGTGCTTCTGATCCAACGTCTCGGTCTCCGGTCGTTTGAGGAAATTATGGACGTGGTTTCGCAATACTACGACGCAACAAGAATTCCCGCCAAGACGCTGTATTTTGTCCGTGAGGTGTGCGATGAAATCTTCTCAAAGGCCCAAAAACCTTGCTGAAGTCGCTGAAGGCATTCTGAACGGAGAAGAAGCGGGATTCTTAGTCCGTGATTTTCTCCACGAATTTCAGTTTCAAGGGAATATCTCCATGGTCATAACTCCCCCACCTCGATTGAGCGGATGCGTGGAAAATGGCGAGCGCTACGACGCCTTTCTGCAGGCACTGGCTGTTACCTTGGCTTCCAGATTGGGGGAGGCGCCTCCTCATTGGACATCCCCGTGTATTCAGCTCAAGACTCCATGGTTCGCCACACCCGGATTGGCCATGAGAAACTACCTTCTGATCAGCAGCCCAGCCCCTTTTCGCATGCGGAACCTTTTTATTGATGAGGATTCGCTCAAGGTCGCTTAGAGCCTTTTTGAAAATTACACGGGGTGCTGCGGCGAGGGATTTTGGATGGGGCCAAGGCGGCTTGGGCCGAGCATCCCCAAAGTGGGCTGTAAGGTCCAAGCCAACGCTGGCCCCAGGCAAAAGAGCCGCCGCCCGAAGGGTTTTCGCAGAAATGGTCCCCTGGCTTCGTTGCTCCTCGGTCAAAGATCCACCAGGGATATGGGCTTCCCAAGCCCTGCAAAGGTGTTTCCCCCAGTCGGGTTTTGCGCTTGCGCGCAGAGCAGTTTCCTTCGTCGCGCCTCGCCATGCGGCCATTTCTGCGAAAACAGCGCCCCTTGGAATTTTCAAACAGGCTCTTAGGCAGCTCTTTCGCCCGAAGACAGCAACAGCTTTCCATCACAGTCTGTGCAGGATTGGATTGTGCCATTTCAATCCCGGAAAACGGGAAAAGTCGGCATCCGTCGTTTGCAGGATCAATCCCCGGTCAATTGCCAATGCCGCCAGATGCGCGTCGGTGGTCAGGTTGCCGGCGGTTCCCAAGCGCCTCAACAGGGAAGACCATGTCTGAATATGTGTTTGGGGAGGATGCACAACCTGTATGTGCGGCAGGCCTAGCCATTCCTCAACGCGCCCAACCGCATCCTCAACTGTCATGGGACGCTCAAACACTCTGGGATGCGTGGCGATTCGCACAAAACCCAGAATTACCACCCAGGCCAATGCCACACCTTCAGGACCCTGCAGACATTGGTTCCACCAATCCAGAGCCCGCTGATGATGCAATGCGCGAGTATTGTGCGCGTAAATAAGAAGGTTAATGTCCGGCAGCAGCATCTTGAACCGCCTTTTTCACGTAATCCTCAACCTCCAATTCGTCGACAAGCTGATTAAGACGATCCATATCAATGCCAGGACTGGATCCGAAATCATGGGGACGAACAACGACATTTAGGTGCTTCTCCGGAAAACTCTCCGTAAGTCCCTTGCGTAAAGCCGTGTTAACCAGTTCTTTGAAAGGCTTGTCGAGCTCTCGTGACTTCCGTCGGAGTATTCCGGCCAAGTCATCGTCAATGGTCAACGTGGTTCTCATGTCTTAAACATCATCGCAGATTCACTTTTGATGTCAAGGCATCAAACATCGATCCCAACAATGCGCATTATGGAGCGCGGACTTCGGTCCGCTTCGGCTGGGGACAGCGAGAAGCGCGGGGAATGGCTCGGGAGTATTCTGAGTGGCGGGCGATGAAGCGCGATAAATTTCGCGATCCCGATTAAAATGCGAAAATGCTGTCCCCTGGCACTTTGGACTGTTCCGCTCAACAAAGCGGTAGAAGGCATCGCAATCCAAAATAGGTCAGGAGTCGCAGAATGTTTGTAACCGGCTCAGGCCACCTGGTTGGCCGCGTCCCTTTCCACGGCGGCTCACGGTGCTCTGCTCACATGTCATCAAGAGGCCCGTCTCAGTTACAGCGTGAGATCGACCATGCTGTCCGTTTTCTTTCGCAGCAGCCCGGTGTGATGCGAATCTGGGTTTTTGGCTCCGTGGCGAAAGGTCGCCGGCTTGATTGGCGCTCCGATCTTGACTTGGCCGTCGAAGGTCTTCCAGCATCTGAATTGGCCTCAGTCTGGTCAGAACTTGACCAGGGACTGGGAATGGATGTCGACCTGATTCGCATTGAAGAAGCCAGTTCAGTTCTGCGCGACCAAGTTTTACGCCATGGAAAGCTGCTCTATGAAGCCTGAATCCACCGCTCTGGCGGCCCTGTGCGCTGTGATCGACCATGATCTCCGAGCCATGGAGCAAATGGATAAGACACTCTGCGGTTTCATCGAGGCCAATCAGAGACCGGACATCGAGTTTCGGGATCTCGCCGCCACAGCTTATTTGTTGCATAATCTCTATAACGCCCTGGAGAACACATTCAGTCAGATTTCCCGAACCTTTGAAAATCATGTCACGGACGCAGCGCGATGGCACCGGGAACTTCTCGGGAAAATGTTTCTGGAAATTCCTGGAGTTCGTCCGGCCGTGTTGCCGCCAACCTTGCGCCGATTTGCCAATAACTTGCGAGGTTTTCGTCATCTCTTTCGTCATAGCTATGATTTCGAGCTGGATGCCGCGCGTTTGAAGTCCCTGCTCGAGGAATGGCTGCGGGGCAAATCGGAGCTTTTTGACGCCCTAAGCAAGTTCCTGGCCTATTTACGGCAACAAATCGAGCTGACGCAACAAGGCGGGTAAGACCCGCTGGTTGTTCTTTTTTCTCCTTCGATGCGCTCCTGCGGTCGCCTATTACCGGTTATCATCATCATCGCCTGGTGGATTTACGATCTGCAGTTCCAGTGGAGGGCTCTGATCGATTACCAGTACGGATGGCTGGTGGCCTTCATGGCGGCTTACCTAACCTGGGAACGCTGGCCCACCCGGCCCCGAGATGATCAGCCCGCCAGAAACTGGGTCGCAGTCGCCCTGGCTCTGATGGGAGCTCCTTTTGTCCTGGTGGCTGAGCTGTATAAGCACGCGGTCGCGCACATGCCCGCCGCCAGTTTCTCCTTGAGCATTGGATGCGTTTGTTTCCTTTTTGCCGCAATTTTGGCGGGATTTGGACCTCGGATCTTGCGTCATTTTCTCTTCCCGATCTTATTCCTGTTTGTGGCGGTGCCCCTTCCTCACGTCCTCTGGAATCCGATTGTCACCTCGCTCCGGGAACTCATCACCTCGATGAATGTGGCCACTCTCAAGATTCTCGGAATTCCAGCGATCCAACAAGTCAACGTGATCCGACTGCCGAACTGCCTGGTGGGCGTGGATGAGGCCTGCAGCGGCGTCCGCAGTCTTCAATCGAGCATCATGGCGGCTTTGTTCATCGGAGATCTGACCCTCAAGAGCTCGGGAATTAAGTGGCTCTTTTTTCTAGCTGGGATCGCCCTGGCCATTATCGGAAATTATATCCGGTCGCTTTACCTGACGTTGACGGCCTACCACCATGGTTTGGAGGCCATCCAAGCGGCGCATGACATGGCGGGGTGGAGCATCCTGATCGGAACCGCCTGCGGCCTCATCCTCCTGGCCATCCTGGCTAACCGCCTGGAAAAGCGAGCCCGGGCGACAGCCCCTCCGCTGGCAAATTCCATTCGCAATCCGTAGGTTACAAAGGAGTCCGCAGGATAGAAGACAGGTGCATAGCCACAAAAATGCACAAAAACCTCAAAAATGCATTTATTTTGAGTCATTTGTGCCTTGTTGTGGCCATTCATTTGTAGTCCCGCTGGCGGTCTGCTGAGTAATTTTGATGAATCCGAATAGATATTGTGAGGGAAATGCGAATCAGCTCACCCCTGAGGCCTTTGGCGAACTTTCCATGGCCGAAACGATTCATCGGAATCTGCGCAAAACCCCAATGGAAAGGATCGAATCGCTTATGGCCGCTTTGCGGGATACCGAGGAACGCGGTTGGTGGCCCGTCGTTGACCGCCGTGCAAAGGAACGGCGCCTTTTACATTTGATGGATTCATCATGTTCGATCCAGTCAAAATTATTGACGCGCTGAACCACCATCAGGTCGACTACGTGGTGATTGGCGGGATTGCCGCCGTTCTCCACGGCTGTCCCGAGCAAACCTACGACTTGGATATCCTGTACGCCAATACTGAGGAAAACCGTCATAGACTTCTATTGGCCCTTCAGGCAATCGGCGCCGAGTGGGACCTGCCCTTGAACGATGAAGTGCTGCAACGACAGCCTGTATTCGCTCTGAACACGCGGTTCGGTGACCTGGATATCATGACCTGGGTGCCGGCTGTTGAGGATTACCAGAGCGTCGTCGGTCGAACTCAGGTTTTTCCCGTGGGCACCCAGACTGTCCGCGCGCTGGATTTGCCCATGCTTATTACCACCAAGGAAGCCGCTGCCGATCCGAATCCGCGGAAGCAGTCCACATTGCTTTACTTGAAAAAGATCCACCAGCTGCAGTCCGGAAAACCGAGCTCCAGCAACAAGGCGTGACTGGGGAAATATGCATGATTAACGGGACGGCCCTGGTTTGCCAATTCCGGTGTAGCCGTTCGAGTCTCTCTGTGGAAAAACCTTTTCAAGTCGCAACCAGGAACTTGTAGGCCGCGTGTCCTCACGCGGCGATTTTTCTGATGTCGCGCTGAGCACGGTTAGGGCAGTTGATGGAGAAGATCCAGGAATGCAGTTCAACCGAATTGTTATGCGATCGAAATTCACTGACGATTATTCGGCAAAGTTCAGGCTTTTTGCTCGATCGCCCAAGATAGTATCCATGCCCGTATTGGAAGGATTGCCAAAGTTCGCCTCCAAGAAATTCTCGAATTACGACGAGTTGAACGCCTGGAAACGCCAATACCTCATGGAAATTGCCTCGCGAGGAGGTTGCCGATGGAGGAGCTGATTCGCGAATTTGACCGCGTCGGTGTCAGATACCTCCTTATCGGGGGCCAAGCCATGCGACTCGAGGGAATGCCTCGATTTTCGATGGACTGGGATTTTTTCATACCCCCCCGCGATACGGAGAGTCTATCACGCCTCAACGATCTTCTGGCAGATGAGTTGGACATGCCTGTGGAACCCTTAGGGTCTCGAGGCGAAAATCACATCCAGACTTACCAGACTCGTTGGGGAATCATTCAATTCCACTTGGGGGTGCCGGGAGTACCGCCGTTCGAGCAGGCCGAACAACAATGCGCTATCCGGCGCACTGAAACAGGCATTGAAGTCAGATGCCTTAGTACTCAGCATCTCCTGGCTAGCAAGCTTAAGGCCAATCGACCTCAGGACCAGTCCGACATCCTGTTTCTTCAGGAGAAATTGAAAGCCCAAGGCTGAAGTTGACAGCATTTGCCAATAGAATACACTCAGGACATGGGATACACGCGCACTGATTACTACGAAACGATCATTCAGCGCCACATTCGCTCCGGCCGGGCTTCGAATAAAAGCGAGGTGATTCATCAGGCGCTGGCCTTGCTCGACGCGGTTACTCGGGGCAATGGCCCGGAAGGGGCGAGCTTTCGTAATGCGGATGATCTGGAAGCCTTGCTGCTTCAGACAGGCCCCGCCACGCCCATGACCGCCGAACGCAAGGCGCGTATCTACGGGCCATTGAAAGCATGAGCTGGCTGGCGACACCCGAAACCGATGAAGACCTGATCGCCGCGCGGAATTTCATCGCCGTCGACAACGAGTCGGCAGCTCGGGATTTTCTGGATGCCGCTTTTGAGGCTTTCGATCGGCTAGCTCAATTCCCCGAGATGGGATTGCCCGCTCGATTCAGACATCGAGATTTGAAAGGCGTCCGATTCTTTGTCCTGGCGCCGCCCTTTAACCGTTGGCTCGTATTCTATCGACCGGCTGGCCAGGACATTGAAATCAAGCGAGTGCTTTACGGCAACGTCAACTGGCGGCAGGAACCGGAACGGTTCTTTTAAGCAGGGCCCGATGTTTCAACGCGTCGACGCCAAACTCAGACGACCTTCGAGATGGAGCGCGGACTTTAGTCCGCCGCAATGACTGTCCAAGGCTGGGGCGCGGACAGCAGTCGGCATCCCCAAAGCCATAAAAGCACAGTAAATCCACGAGTTTCTCAGCAGACCGCCAGATGGCCTACATAGGCATGGCCACCAAAGGCACAAATAACTGAATATAAAGGTAGTTTTGAGGTTTTTGTGCATTTTTGTGGCTATGCACCTGTCTACTATCCTGAGGACTCCTCTTTAAATAGGTATCTGATCCCGGATTCCTCCTCTGTGCTCTCTGAGTCTGTGGTACAACCTTTTGGAGCCGCCAGACCGTCATCAGAGACTCGCGAGTTTCGGAGGGCCGAGTTTACGTCAAGAATACTTTTTACCACAGAGAACCCAGAGACCACAGAGAAGAAAGATTTGGCGGGATGAATTGCCATCCAAGAAGTTACTGGATGAACGATCTGATTGCAGCACCGGGTAATGTCCTGCGGCTTATCTCTTGATCGCGATGACAGCTCCCCAGCGTACCCAAGCCGGCGACGGATCGCCCCCCAATCACCAGCCGCCGGATACCGGTCACCGGTTACCGGTCCTCCTGTATTTCGTCTTTGTGCTGTTCGCTCTTTGTCTCGCCGCTCCTTGGTTGTGGTTCAGTCTGGGAGCCCGTTTATTGCCCGATCAAGCGAATGACACCCAATCCAGGCTGTGGATCGAGATCAACACCAATCTGCCTGGACTCGTCTTTGTCCCGGAATCCCTCGACCCAAAGACCGTCGCCATCTTGAGCACAACAAATATTATCAATGGTTCCTTCTATGAAGGACAGGCTCCTGCCAATCCGCCGCAAAACCGCATAAACCATCAGCAAAATAATGGGGATCACCCCACCGAAAATGGGGCCTCGGCGCCCGTCAAAAAGGCCGTGATTCAAGCGATGCTGGCCACGTGGGAAGCCAACGCGGCCAAGACCCTGGGAAGCCGGATGCACACCCCCGATACCTGCTGGCTGGGCAGCGGATGGAAAGAAGTGCCGGGTCTGGTATCTCGAACGACTCCAATCGAAATGGGGACCAATTCTGTCATCGTTCAATCACGAGTCTTTGAAATGCAGCCGGGAAGCCCGCGGGTGTGTGTGGCTTGGATATTCTTCATCAACGGACGCCCTCAAGAAGAAAAGTGGACTCAAGAGGGAGAGCGAAGGTTTGGCTCGTTGGGTTACACCTTTGCCAGAGGTCGAATGTTTCTCCAGAACACCCTCATTGCCCTCCTGCACCCCAGCCTCGAGGGGAACACCGTGCAATTCTTCCGTTTATTTTGTCAGGTTGACGGCGACGCAACAGCCGCGAGGGAGCATATCCAGCGCCTCGCAAAGCAAATATTCAATTGCCGTGCTTCAAAGGTTGAATTGTGAGATTTGAACCCAGAATCTTTTCCTCGCCAGTCATCGATCCCCCTCTGTGCTCTCGGTGTCCTGATACGGTTTCCAGAGTTATTCATCCGGTGGCAAGGAGAGCCCGAGGAAGCTCCCCGCAGCCAACGGTGAATAACTCTGCGGCGAGCAAAAATTTGCGGTCGGATTATAGTAAATCTGGCCGCACCGCCCCAGGTCCATCACGGTCGTCTGTGTCTGGCCGTGCGAAGGTTTCACAGAGTTTACCGGCGGACCTGGAGGCTCCGGTCAAAAAGTCTGAGCGAATAGTAGCCCATGAGGCTCCCAGTATCAGATCGACTCGGAACCGGGCCCAGGTGCTGCGGCAACCTAAGGAACCTATGAAGACATGGACGGAGAGTCGGTTTTATGCCGGCCTGGATTGGGCCAAAGACCATCACGATGTGGTGGTGGTAGATCCCCAGGGCACCATCGTGGCGGATTTTCGCTTTGCCCATACCTTGGAGGGATGGAAACAATTTCAAGAGAAGATAGCCCCCTTCATGCCCCTGGCGGTGGTGTTAGAGACCAGCCAAGGCATGGCCGTGGATCAACTCATGGCGGCCCACTGCCTGGTCTTTGCCTTGCATGCCAAGAGTGCCCAGCGTTACCGCGATCGCAAGATTCCCAGCGGCAACAAGACCGACCGGAGCGACGCCTGGGCTTTGGCCGAAGCCCTGCGCACCGACGGATCTCAGTGGGCCCCTCTGCAGCCGGGCGATCCCCTGGCGGAGCAGATCCGGCTCTTGTGCCGGGATGAAATGAGCCTGATTCAACAACGCACGCTCTTGGTCAACCAGTTGCAGCAGGCTCTCTACGAATATTATCCGGTTGTCCTGGAAGCCTTTGAAGACTGGACGATGGAGTCGGCCTGGGATTTTGTGATTGAGTTTCCTACGCCCCAAGCCTTGCAGAAGGCGGGTCGACGCCGTTGGGAAAAGTTTCTGCACGCGCATCATTTGTGGCGGCAAAAGACCGCGGAGGAACGCCTGGCCATTTTTGCGCGGGCCACGGAGTTTTGTGGCGCGCCGACCACCCTGGAGGCCAAGAGTCTGCTGGCTTTGAGCCTGGCCAAATTGCTCCGCACCCTGCAAGCGCAGTTAAATCAATACCGCCAACGGATCCAACAATTATCCGAACAACATCCGCATCATGACTTGTTTGATTCCTTACCCGGAGCGGGAGCCACTTTGGCGCCGCGCTTGCTCGGCAGCCTGGGCGCTCAGCCGGATCGATTTGAGAATCATCAAGCCCTTCAGTGCCTGGCCGGAACTGCTCCTGTCAGCTACCAGTCGGGTCAAATCCACAAGGTGCATCTGCGTTATCAGTGCGACAAATTCCTCCGCCAAACCGTCCATCTGTGGAGTGATTGCAGCCGCAAAACCTGCACCTGGGCACAAGTCTATTATCAAAAGAAACGCGCCGAAGGCAAAAGCCATGCCTGCGCCCTACGTTGCCTGGGCCAACGCTGGCTTAAAATCCTCTGGAAAATGTGGCAAACAAAAACCCCCTATAACCCAGAACTTCATGCAGCCAACCAACAAAAACATGGCTCCTGGGTTCTCACCTTAATGCCCCAGAAACAGACCGCCTGTTCGGGTGAATAACTTTTATGAAAAAAGACTTTTCAGCAGAGAGAATAACTCTGTGGTATAACCTTTGTGAGCCGCTAATCCGTAGTCAGAGGCTCAAGACAAGAGATAACGTCGAACATCGGACGAAAGACACTGCAAGGATCGCGTGAGCCCGTAAGATGGGGAGCATGAAGAAGTTGTATTTAGAAACCATTTACCACAGAGGACACCGAGATCACCGAGAAGAGGAAATGATTCGTCAACTCGGTAGCTTAAGAAACCGAGGAAGGGTAGGGCGTGATGTTTCATCGAGTTGCCGCCAAATTCAAATGACCATCGAGACGGAGCGCGAACTTCAGTCCGCATCCTCAAAGTCAAACAGAGCCTCAAAATGCCCACGATGCCCGGTCTGCAGAAGCTTGTGGGTCGCGTGTCCCCACGCGGTGATTCTTCAGACGTCGAGCATAACAGCCGATCATCGTAAAGACTGCGCCAGTCCTCTGGCGCTTTCGTCCAGTGTTTAACGTTCAACGTGAGTTCTTTCTCCCCATGTCCGTTCCTGACCATCAGTCACTGGCCCCCAGCCACCGGCCACCGGAAACCGGACTCCGACCACCGATCCCCGGAGTGCTGGAATCCTTGGAACCGAAGATTGTGGATCGTTCAATCACGAGTCTTTGAAAGGCAGCTGGGAAGTCCTCGGGTGTATGTTGCCGGAGCATTTTTAATCAACGGACGCCCGCAAAACGAGAAATGGACCCAGAAAGAGGAGCGAACCTACGGTTCCATCTGATACTTGGTTGTCCGCAGCAAAATGTTCCTGCAAAACACCCTGATTGCATTCGCGCACCGGAACTTGAAACAAAATACGGTGCAGTATATGCGTCTGTTTTACCACCTGGACGGCGATCCCACTTCGACGGTGGAGTGCATACGGCGTTACGCAGCAGAGATACTTGAGTTTGAATCAAAGGTTTCCTCTCAAAGACCTGCCAGAATGGTAAAAAGCCAAGGAAAGAACACCTAAACTGTAATTCTGCTATATCCATTATAAGGAGGTAAATTTATGCGACTAGGAATCATGCAGCCATACTTCTTTCCTTATTTAGGTTACTATAGTTTGATCAAGCATACCGATTCCTTTGTGTTTCTCGATACAGTGCAATTCATACGACATGGTTGGATTGAGCGGAATCGAATTTTAAAGCCTGGAGACGGTTGGCAGTACATTGCAGTCCCGCTCGAAAAGCATAGCCGGGACACCCTCATCCGAGACATAACTATAAGAGTCGGTGAACAATGGCAGGAAAAGATAATCAGGCAGATTGAACACTACAAGAAGAGAGCACCATTTTATAAGGACGTTACTAACCTAGTGGCAGAATCTATTAGCGACAAAAGTACAAGTATTGTGCAACTGAATGCCAGAATCCTCTCTGCAACATGCGCATACCTGGATATACCGATCAGGCTGAGCATTTTCAGCGAAATGCAGCTGACAATAGAAACCGTGAATGACGCTGGAGAATGGGCACTTCAGATTAGCAAGGCTGTGGGTGCAAAGGAATATGTTAATCCGATTGGAGGCGTGGAATTATTCAAGCCGGGGCAGTTCAGGGAATTAGGCATCACGCTGAGTTTTCTCAGCAATAGTTTAAGTCCCTACAACCAGAGGCGTCCCACTTTTGAGCCTGGTTTATCCATAATCGATGTGATGATGTTCAACGATCCGGTTGCGGCCAATAAACTCATTGACGACGTTCAAGTCGTATCCTCTAATGATATCAAAAACTCAAAGTGACAAATTAAATTGTACGACCAATTTGCGTTTCACCCGCAACGCCAGAACCGCATGGGAAATTGTTCTTCGGTCTGTGTCGTCGCGGTTTAAGCCAAAAGTGCTGTTGCCGGCATATATAGGCTATACCGATCGCGAGGGTTCAGGAGTTTTTGATCCAATAGAAGCAACATCATCCGAATACGCGTTTTATGGCGTTACTAGGAACCTCGGCATAGAGATGGATCCTTTTGAAGAGCACGTACGTTCAGGAAAAGTAAACATCGCCCTGGTAATTCACTATTTTGGATTCTGCCGAAACGACATGAATCGTGTAAGGTCTCAATGCGATGAGTACAATGTGACACTTGTCGAAGATTGTGCCCATACCTTTAACCTTGGATTAAAGGGAAGAAAGCTCAGCAACTATGGAGATTTTAGCTTTTTTTCCATACATAAGTATCTCCCGACGACATGCGGTGGCATCTTGAAGGTTAATACAGCTCGATTTGACCTTGAACCGCATCGCGACTTGGAAGGAGCGCCAACTACTGTTCTGGAGCAATACGCAATCAGTGATTATGAAGAAATCTATCGACGACGCATAAATAACTTTAAACTGTACGAATCCCTACTGCCAAGACACGAAGGACTAGAAATTTTGTTCGAACTCAAGGGCGAAGACATCCCACAGAGCTTTCCGGTCAGAATCAAAAGCGGCCGTCGAAAGGACCTCTACTTTTATTTGATGAAGAAATGTATGCCGACAACGGCGCTGTATTATCAACTTATCACGCAGATCGCAAGGAACGAATTCCCATTGTCATACGAAATCTCTAACGAAATTTTGAATCTGCCTCTTCATCAGGATATAACATCAGATGATGTTTCGCGTATTTGTGCGCAAATTGATGAATATTTTCAGGTGCATTCAAAAGCCGTATGAGGACGCGATGCCAATTCAGCTGCGACCGCAAAATTGACTTGGAACGTATGGATATTCGTAGCCTCAGAGGCCCCCAAAAATCGAATGTAGGGTGCCGGAGTTGCCAGGAGGAAAATGACGATCATTGACGATATCGCTGCCCTGCTGCAAGAAGTCGATGACGAGTTCGTGCCAAGTCTATCTTCGCGGATTAATGTTGGTCAATACGCAGAAAAGATCGCCAGGAAAGCAACTGTTTTTTGCATCTATGACGAGGGCATTTTATGCGCTTTCGCTAGTGTCTACTGCAATGACACCGAGCATAAGCGAGCTTATTTAACAATGATTGCCGTCGGGAAGAGGTATCAAGGCAAGAAGATTGGAGTAAATCTGTTGAAGAGCAGCATTCAGCACTTGCGCGGCATAGGTATTTCCACGCTGCATTTGGAAGTATATAAAAACAACAATCGAGCCATTGATCTTTACAAAAAGGTTGGTTTTGATATTATGGATGAGACCGAGAATTCGTATTTCATGAGGTTGCAGATAATCTGATCCGTGTTCAAATGTTACTATGGGGATGAAAAAGCGAGAACAACAACGTCCGCATCGCACGCGAACTCAGCGTAAAATTGGATTGGCGATCTTGGGGGCAAGGCCAGCGTTCGCCGAAAACCTGCATGTTGGCAGGCCAAATATAGGAAACCGGAAGGCACTATTTCGCCGTTTTGATGAAATGCTGAGACGTCGTTGGTTTACAAATGACGGTCCTTTGGCCCGGGAATTCGAGAGTCGCATCGCACAATACACTGGTGTAAAACACTGTGTTGCCGTGTGTAACGCGACGGTGGCACTGGAAATTGCCATTCGCGCGCTTGAACTGAGAGGCGAAGTCATTTTGCCGTCATACACATTCATTGCTACGGCGCACGCTTTGCAGTGGCAGGAGATCACTCCGGTTTTTGCTGATATGGATCCGGGTACGCACAATGTTAGCCCTGCTCACATTGAACGGCTCATCACACCAAGAACCACTGGCATAATAGGCGTCCATATTTGGGGACGAGCCTGTGCCACTTTTGCAATTGAACGCATCGCAAAAAAACACAAGTTGAAAGTACTTTATGACGCTGCGCACGCCTTCGGGTGCTCAAATCACGGTCGCATGATCGGGGGATTCGGATCATGTGAGGTGTTTAGTTTCCATGCCACAAAATTCATGAACAGTTTCGAGGGGGGGGCGATCGTAACAAACGACGAGGCCTTGTCTAAGAAGTTGCGCTTGATGCGGAATTTTGGTTTCTCGGGTCCAGACCGTGTCATTCACCTCGGCACAAATGGTAAAATGACCGAGGTTTGTGCGGCGATGGGATTAACCTCTTTGGAGTCTATCGAGGAGTTAATTGCACTAAACTACCGAAATTATGTGGAATACCAGAACGGAATTGAGGGAATGCCAGGTATTTCCCTTATCCGGTACGATGCAAGGGAGAAGGGGAACTACCAGTACATCGTGGCCGAAGTGGATCCAGACGTTGCGCCCCTAAATCGGGACGAACTGGTCGCGGTACTTCAAGCGGAGAACGTACTGGCTCGGAAGTACTTTTGGCCGTGCTGTCATCGGATGGAACCCTATCGGTCCTTTTATCCTAGTGCCCGGCTCCTACTACCCGAGACAGAGCGTGTAGCTGCGCGCATCCTGATTTTGCCAACTGGCCAAGCGATTTCTTCCCGGGTCATCCGAAGGATTTGCATGATAATTCGAGAAGCATGCCACAGCGCTTCCTTGGTTCGGATGAAGCTTAGAGCGTGTTAAAAGTTACATCAGTTTTTCAATAACGATAACTTGTACTATGTACTGCAATCCCTTACAAACGCGGGATGCGATACTCATCTGATTTGTCCGAGGCCGAATGGCAACTGATCGAGTATTGTTTTCCAAAAGCCCAGAAGAAGGGGCGACCCCGCAAACATTCGTTCCGCGCACTGCTCACCGCCATCTTTTACGTCGTCAAAACTGGCTGCCAGTGGCGCAATGTGCCGAAGGACTTTGCTCCTTGGCACACGGTTTATCATTACTTCCGGCTCTGGAAGAAAAGTGGACTGTGGATTCAAATTCATACGCACTTGCGAGAACATGTGCGATTGGTCGCTGGGCGCAAACGCCACGCCAGTGCCGGCATTATTGACAGCCAGAGTGTCAAAAGCACCGAGTGCAGCGACGAGCGAGATTTCGATGCCCGCAAGAAAGTCAATGGACGCAAGCGGGCTGTATAGCAGAATCTGTGGGTCAGAATGGTACATCTCAGGGGCAGGCAGACGAGTTCGTTACGCGTGGCGACCGGCGGCGACGCGAGCTTGGAGGCTCGAAGCCCGTCGGCGCCGCTCGTCTGCCTGCCCCTGAGATGTGGGTGCCGATTCATTTAGGTGAATCCAGTGTCTCAACAGTCTTGTAGTGAGCATATTGCATTCGCAACGCCGCCATTCTGACCCACAGATTCTGCGGACGAGGCGAAGTTTTAAAGGTAATGGCAGGTGGAATACACACGGCCTTTTACTGGTCGGCTATTGACCGAATTGCGCAGGGTGGATGCCAGTTTGTCTTGGGCATCGTTTTGGCGAGGCTACTAGCTCCCAACGAATATGGATTGATTGGAATGCTAACTATTTTCTTCGCCTTGGCTGGGGCTTTTTCGGATGCCGGTTTGAGCACTGGATTGATCCAACGAAAGACCATCAGCAAGGATGACGAAACATCTGTTTTTATCCTGAATATCACAGTCGGGGCGTTCCTTACGCTGCTCTTATGTGCTGGCGCACCCTGTGTGGCGCACTTCTATAAACAGCCGATCCTGAGTTCTCTGCTCTGTGTGCTATCCTTACATGTATTCATATCCTCAATGGGAATTGTTCAATTCGCACTGTTGTCGCGTGCGATGGATTTCAAATCACAGACAATCATTGGCGGAGCGAGCATACTGGTTTCAGGAGGGTTTGGTATCTTTTTAGCCGTGCATGGTTTTGGAGTATGGAGCTTGGTTGCGCAGGCGCTTTCACGCGCCGTTGCAAGCGTAGCGTTGATTTGGTGGTTCCAGCCCTGGAGGCCAAGCGGCCGCTTCCGCTGGTGTTGTATCCAGTCGTTGTGGCCCTTTAGTTCCAGACTGCTCGCTGCGGGGCTTTTCGAAACCGCATTTCAGAATCTGTACAGTGTTTTAATAGGCCGCGTCTATACCCCGGTTGATCTGGGATATTATGATCGCGCCAATTCGACCGCAATTCAGCCCGCCAGTAACATTGCAGGAATTGTTTTAAGAGTGACACTCCCCTATTTTTCGAAGATCCAGGAGGACCGCGACAAGCTTAAGCAGAGCTTTAGAGTCGTGATTAGGATTCTTGGCTCCCTCCATGTTCCAACGATGGCCGGATTAGCCGCCATTGCAGGTCCTTTAACCGAATGGATGCTCACTGAGAAGTGGATGCCTTGCGTAGCTTATTTTCGAATATTGTGCTTTGTCGGGATGCTCTATCCACTTCATGCTCTTCATTTAAACGTCCTAAATGCTCAAGGCCGAAGCGACCTGTTTTTTCGACTCGAAGTGATCAAGAAGGTGCTCTCAATCTTAACTATCGCAGTCACCTTATCCTCTGGGATTCTCACAATGGTCTATGGAATCCTTGCCTCATCTATTATTGGCTACTTTATAAACGCTTTCTACACTTTTCGTTTTCTTCACTATTCGTGGAGAGAGCAGGCTAAGGACGTCATTCCGATCGCGGGGGCAAGTTTAACAATGGCAGGGATTGTTAGTGTGATTGGATACTTTTGCAGTGGCAGACCTTTGACCATTTTATTGATCCAAATTACTTGCGGCATTTTCTTATATAGTCTGTTTGTTTGGTGCGGACGAAAGCAAACATTCCATGATCTTTTCAAAATCGCGGACAAGTATTGGTCCGATGTTATGAGGAAGTCGCCGATTAGGAATATGCCGAAATATGATCAGCGCTGAAGACTCCAAGACGAATTTGTCGGTCGCGACTACTGCCACCGAGATAAGTGATCCCACAAGGCTGATCGCCCAGCCGCTGGTCAGCATCATCATGTTAACCTATAATCACGAAAAGTATCTTCAACAGGCGATTGAATCCGTGCTGATGCAAGACACCCAATTCGGCTATGAATTGTTAATCGGAGAGGATTGCTCCACGGATGGAACGTTGTCAGTGTGCCTTGACTACCAAAGAAAACATCCCGAAACGATTCGGGTTCTGCATGGGAACAGGAATGTTGGAGCTCAACATAATTGTCTGCGAGCTTTGGCGAAAGCTCGCGGCAAGTATTATGCGTTTTGTGAAGGAGATGATTATTGGACGGAACGTCAAAAACTGCAAATGCAGGTGGAGTATTTGCTTCAGCACAAGGATTGCGTTCTGTCATTTCACAATGCTCTTACCTATGCCGAGTACAGACCCGCCCCCCCGACGCCATTTCTCAAGACAATGCCCTCTCGAATTTCGATAGAGGAATTCATCCTCAAGGACTGGTTTGTGCCAACAGCAAGCATTGTGTGCGATTATTACCGCATGACGCCATTTCCAAAGGAGGCGGGGAGTTTCCCCAGTCTTGATTTGGCGCTGCTAATACTACTTGCCGCAAACGGATTAGTGCATTACGTGCATCAGAACATGTCAGTTTATCGGCAGACTATCTGCGGGGCAACACATCAAATTGTGCGGCAAGGCAATACGCGGATCGAACACTGTAATGCGTTTATTAGAATGCTCGAAGCCCTGGATGCAACGCTGGGCTACAAGTACCACGGTCTGTTTAGGCAAAGAATTATGCGAACATGCCATGCGCAAAACTACTACAAATTGCGGTACAATTATCAAATAACTCCTATTACCTTATACGGCAGTCTGTCGATGGTCTTTGATCGGATTCTCAAAAGGAACAAAATAGCCTAATGTGAAAGTAACAACAAGATGACACAGAACGTAAACATAGAATTGAGAATTCAGAATCGGCGATATAGCCAACAAAATCATTCCGCAACTAAAGCGACACACGACGTCCTAAGTCAGTAAGAGCCTACTGATCTTAAAATGAACCAATAATCGATAACCGCAGGCAGAATAGGAATAAGCGCTACGGCATCATTTCAGTTGCAGGGTCGGTAATTTTATGTACTATCAAATACCTGTACTATTCCTAGGCATTCTTTTCCTAGTGATCCTGAAACAAAACAAGCACGATTTGCTTTGCCCGCAAAACGTAGTTTGTGGGCTTTACTGTGCGATGGCGGTATCCAGCATATTCTTGGTTGATGAATATGGCTCTAGCTTCACTAAGGCTACAATATTGCCTTCCATTTTGGGATTCTCCCTGATGCTGGTTGTGACGTTGTTGCCTTGCTTTGTGATAAGAAAGCCAAAGCAGAATGTTAATTATCGCTCTGAGTTCAAATGCATGCATTCAAAGTCCGGGCAAGTAGTGCTTTTGGTTTTGGCCTGTTTGGGTATTTATGGCTTCAGCTATTTGCTACCTCCTGCAATCAAGAGTTTATCTTTGAGCGCTTTTGTGGCCAGGGAACTGCAAGAGTCCAATCTCCTAGTATCTTCACCATATCTTACAGTAGCCGCTATCCCGGCCACGTTTTTTGCTTTATATGGCCTAATATTGTTCTCACCAGTCAGGAAACAGTGTGGAGTATTCGTAAAAATTGGACTAGCTGCGGGATTCGGCAGCTATGCGCTCAACAACATGTGCAATAAGGGGCGAGATTGGCTGATACAATACTTACTAATTCTGATTTTGTATTACTGGCTATTTGGCACGGAATGGAGCAGGCGTTTTAAACGTGTAATAATTTTGATGAGTGGTTCGTTGTTATTATTCGGTTTGCTGTTAGTCGCACAGAGTACAGTTGAAAGGTTCGGATTAGAGGGCACAGGTGTCGGTATAGCGCAAGGGACGATCGGGTATCTAGGACAACAGGTATATATGTTCGTAGAGACAGTCGAAATGGAGGATTTCACCAGTGAGTGGCCAAAGGTGATGTTTCCATTAGCATACAAGTTGGTTGGTGAAGAACCTGTCGAAGTGAAAGAATATCTTGGAAAGAGAACAATGCTTCATCAGTATTCCTTTGGAACTTTTCTTGCAACACTATACCCAGTAGTGGGCTGGAACGGTCTAATTATTTTTGCAGTCTGCTTTCTCGGTGTTTTTTGGACGGGTTTTCTTGGGCTGTACCGGAGAGAGAAATATATCGCTTATAGCATTTTATTGCTTCTCTATTTTCAATTCATGACGCAGGGCGTATTCTATTGGATGATGTACGGAAGATCTGGAAACGTATACGCACTCGGGATGGCATGTGTTATTGTAGCGCTGGCTGTTAGAAAAAGAAAAAACTTGAAATATTCAGGGATGTCGTCGATGAACGATGCTGAAATGGAAAAGACCGGCTGTAAATTGAAACCGGCAGGTTGAAAACCTCATCAGAAAGCGATACACTGGCAACCGCTAGTCTACTGTTCTCGAAATAGATTGAAATAACTGTCGTTGTATGTCAATTTCAAGTCATGGCAAGACCCATCGAACGCCTGGAATTGACCGCCGAGGAGCGTGCCGAACTGGAGCGCCGACTTCATGCGACCATTGTCTCCAAGCGCGACAGTCTGCGCGCCAGCATCGTTCTCCTGCGGGCCGACGGGTGCAAAGAGAAAGTGGTGGCCCGCAGACTGCGCACAAGCATGGCCTGTGTGAGCAAGTGGTCCAAACGCTTCAGCGAAGACGGATTGGAGGGCTTGCGCGATCGACCCGGGCGCGGCCGCAAACCGTGGCTGCCGGTGGACAGGGTGGCGGCGGTCCTCGACCGTTTGCCCAAGCCGCCGCCGGGACGGACTCGCTGGAGTACACGCTACATGGCTCGATCCGTTGGCCTCTCCCCCTCCAGCGTCCATCAGATTTGGCGCCGGAACGACATCAAGCCGCATCAAATCCGGACCTTCAAGCTGTCCCGCGATCCGCACTTCAAAGAGAAGTTCTGGGATGTGATCGGTTTGTACCTCAACCCACCGGACAAGTCGTTGCTCCTGTGCTGCGACGAGAAGAGCCAATGCCAAGCCCTGGAGCGGACGCAGCCAGGCTTGCCCTTGGGCGTCGGCCACATTCGCACCCACACCCACGACTACTACCGCCACGGAACGCTCACGCTCTTTGCCGCCTTGAACTATCTGGAGGGCAAAGTCGTGGCACGAACCGAGGTCCAGCACACGCATGTCGAGTGGCTCCGGTTCTTGAAGCAAATCGACCGGGAGATGCCCAAGGACGTGACGATTCACCTGATCATGGACAACTACTGCACCCATAAAGAGGCCAGCGTAAAGGCGTGGTTGGCGCGTAAGCAGGAGCGCTTTCATGTGCATTTCACCCCGACGGGCAGTTCGTGGATGAATTTGGTGGAACGTTTCTTTCGGGACATCACGCAGGACGTGATCCGCGAGGGGAGTTTTGAGAGTGTGCGCGAACTCAGTGAGGCCATCATTACGTATTTGGCGGATCGCAACGAGCACCCGAAACCCTATCGATGGAAGGCCAAGGGGGAGGAGATCCTGGCGAAGATTCAACGCGCCCGTGAGGCACAGGCGAAGGCGGCGGCAGCCGCCAATGCATGAAAATATATTATTACTGCTTATTTCGAAAACACATGACTAGGCCCTCAACAAGCGTGATTTTTGCAGTGGACTAAACGAAAAAGCTCGAAATGGCCGTAAATATTGGTTGAAATGCGTTTGCTAAAACAAACAGAACAACCAGCAAAAGCCATTTCGAGTGAGTAAAACCTATCCTAAAATCCTTCGTCATCGCAAGCAGAGAATTAGTCGTCGGCTCCAACCCAAGAACTGGGAAGACCAACCCCGGCCCATGCTCAAGGCCAGTAATATCCGCTACGAAATGGCCGAACGAACAGCGGCGATGAACTGCAGTGGCATCGGTGCGATACATTTGATGGTGCAACGGTTAGGTCTGGTGGAAGACATTGATCAAAACTTGCACTTACTCAAAGTGCATTTGCCTTATCACGAGAGCGATCATGTGCTGAACCTGGCCTATAACATACTGGCGGGCGGGCAACGGTTGGAAGACATCGAGTGGCGGCGGCAGGACGAGGTGTTCCTCAACGGCCTGGGAGCCGAGCGGATACCCGATCCGACGACTGCCGGAGATTTTACTCGGCGTTTCGGTGCGGAGGATATCGTGGCGCTGGAAGAGTGTATCAATCGGGCGCGTCTGGCGGTCTGGAAGGTCCAACCAGAAGGCTTCCTGAAAGAAGCCTTTGTCGATGTGGATGGCACGATCGCCCCGACCTACGGGCAGTGCAAGGAAGGGATGGATATTTCCTATAAAGGGATCTGGGGTTATGCGCCGCTGATCGTGAGTTTGGCCAACACCAAGGAGGTGCTCTATCTGGTCAATCGTCCGGGCAACGCCGCCAGTCACACGGGGAGCGTGGAGTGGATCGACCGAGCGGTGGAGTGGGTGGGCCAGGTGGCCGGCAGCGTGACCATCCGCGGGGATACTGACTTCACCCACACCGAGCAACTGGACCGCTGGGACAAGGCCGGGCGCCAATTCATCCTGGGAATGGATGCCCACCCCAAAGTGGTGGGGCTGGCAGAGGCTTTGGAAAAACAGGCTTGGAAGCGTTTGGAGCGGCTGCCCCAGTATGAGGTTTTGACCGAGCCACGCCGGAAGGCGTTTGGCTACAAGGAGCAGGTGGTGGAGGAACGGGAGTTTCAAAACCGCAAACTGGTGGGAGAGGACTTGGCCGAAATGGAGTATCAACCCCTGAAGTGCGCGCAGAAGTATCGGCTGATTATCCTGCGCAAGAATATAAGTGTGCAAAAAGGGGAGAAGGCGCTCTTTGATGAGGTTCGTTACTTCTTTTACATCACCAACCGAACCGATGCGCCGGAGAAGATCGTCGGCTTGGCCAATGGGCGGTGTAACCAGGAGAACGTGATTGAGCAGTTGAAGAACGGGGTCAATGCGATGCGGATGCCGGTCAACGATTTAGTCAGCAACTGGGCTTACATGGTGATGGCCGCCTTGGCCTGGAACCTGAAAGCCTAGTATGGGCTGATGGTGCCCAACCGGGAGCGCGGGGTCGAGTTGGTGAAGATGGAGTTCCGGCGCTTTCTCCACGCGATTGTTTTGCTCCCCTGCCAGATCGTGCGCACCGCACGTCGGGTGATTTACCGGCTCCTGGGATATAACCGTTGGCTGCCGGATTTCTTTGCGACGTGGGAACGACTACAGCGGTTTGCACTTACCGAATAGGTTGATTGTTTGGATTTTGGCTTGAGAGTCCGAGGGACGCAGTGTCGCGGCTTATGGCGAAAAATGGGTTTAAAGAAACTCCTGCGTTTGCCACAGCCTCTCAGAAGGCCTCAGAACGATCCCAGAGCCTGTTATAAAGAGCTATCACGAGATTTATCGCTTCAAAAAAGTGAACACATCATCCAACCAACCGACCGTTTTTCTAAACTCGCTTGTTTTAGGACTAGTCACATCCATGCTTAGTGCCTCGTCAGCAGAATCTGTGGGTTGATTCGGGCGCAGTGAGCTTTCCCAGGTTGTGATCCAAGGCGATTTCCATGGCATTGAAGGTGCGGAACCCGTAGGAGCGTCTGGTCACCACTCGGAGTTTATTGTTGAACCCTTCGACAACGCCGCTGGAAACTCGGCCTTTGGCCAGAAACCAGTTTAGCATGAGTCCCTCGTGGCGACGCAGCATTCTGGCCACCCGTTTCATCGGTTCGAGTCGGCTGCGCATGGCTCGATCCGTCCACTAGATCGATCGGTAATGCCAGAAGTAGTCGAAGCATTCCTTCAGATCCCAAACCCGCCCCGTGGCCAGCTTGCTCGCTAACAAACCGTGGAGCTTGATCCGGGCCTGGCCCCGAATCCGGCTGCCCCGCCGCAGGAGTTTCCAACGCATTTTCGCCTCGTCAGCAGAATCTGTGGGTCAGAATGGCGGCGTTGCGAATGCAATATGCTCACTACAAGACTGTTGAGACACTGGATTCACCTAAATGAATCGGCACCCACATCTCAGGGGCAGGCAGACGAGCGGCGGCGACGGGCTTTGAGCCTCCAAGCTCGCGTCGCCGCCGGTCGCCACGCGTAACGAACTCGTCTGCCTGCCCCTGAGATGTACCATTCTGGCCCACAGATTCTGCTATACAGCCGCATTTTCTTGAGCTTGGCTGCCAGAGGTTTTCCACGCAGTCGCGTGCTCTCAGCCCGGCGGACCTGGTCCACCGCCTGGTTCAAATGCTGCGTGATGTGAAACCGATCCAGGCCACCGAATGATATACGGCCTCCCAACTGGTCTGGAAGGTCCGGGCGGTTTCCCGCCAGGACAACCGCCGCGCCCAGCGGGCCAAAAAAGCCCATCATGGCGGTGGTCACCGGCCGCTTGCCTTGGCTCCAGGGGATGCGCTCAACTCCCACACCGTGCTCCGGACATTCTATGCGTCGCGGTGCATAGAAGAAGCGCCCCAGGATTCCCCACCGCGGCACAAAGAGCCAGCGGCGCTCTTCCAATCGATCATAGCCCGGAGCCGGTTGCATACAGCTCGCGCCGCTCTGCGGTCGAAGTCGAACAGTCTCTTTTCCCTCTTCTTACCCACAGATTCTGCTACAGAGCCGAAAAAGGAATCCTTCGATTCAGTGCGCATTACTCGATGTGAGTTTAAAGGAGGTTGAACAGTGTTAAAAGTCAATTCCAAAGTCCTAGGGCTGGTTGCAGGAGTCGTGTGATATGATAAAGATGAATCTATTGAGAATGCTTATTTCAGCCATTGAAGATCCCGTAACACTTTGGTTCAAGCTAAGACACCGGTCTTTGGTGTCCTTTGGCATTTGCAGGAGTTTACGCCAATTTTCGACTACGAATCAGGGAAGGGAAATTCGGCAGATCATAGATGCCGGGGCAAATGTGGGGCAATTTGCGGCTATGGCAAGATTCTGCTGGCCCCAAGCCCGCATAATCAGTTACGAGCCTGATCCCACGGCAGCCGCCCAATTTCGGAAAATCCACGGAAAGGACAGCAAGATTATCCTCCATGAATGTGCCCTCGGAGATAATCCGGGTGTTTTGTCCATCAATTACGGAGAATCTTCAGCCCAAAATAGTGCTTTAGTTGAAACCAAGGCATCCAGGAGGGGAACGTTTCAAGCCGTAGTGCGGACACTTGATGATTCTCTAGATAAGTCGAATGAAAAGCGTTTTTTGAAAATCGATGTTCAGGGTTACGAAATGCACGTACTGAGAGGGGCTCAAGCTATATTGAAAGAAGTAGATTATCTGTTGATCGAGATTTCGCTCGCAGACATGTTTGAAGGTGGGGCCTTGGTTGAGGAGGTATGGGGTTTCTTAAGGAAAAATGGTTTTAAATACCACCATGTCATGGATTTATATTTTGATTCCGACCACGGCGTTGTAATGCAAATGGATGTTCTTTTTAGCCGATAGTGAATTCAACTGAGATTTGCATCGAATGGACCAGCACCAGTTCATGCGCATGGGCTTTTTGGCGCCACCACCCAGGCAATGTTAGGGCGTGTTATACTCTACGACATAAGGGGCGCATCTCCGAATGAGGATTGATTTTGCTGAGTTGGCAAGTGGCATGCGGGCTTGGAGGGAGTTGGGTCAGTTCTAAAGGGAGTTATAGTCCTGATTACGCAGGAGGACATCCAGGGAGATCAAATGGCCGAAACTAGGTCGCGGCCAAAATTGTCCCGTGCGCATAAATCGATCTTGAAACTGACTGCATAACGATTCGACCGATCCGCTCCCAATCGGACCGCCTTGTTTGGCCACTTGCTGGTAATGAAGGTGGTCGCGGTGCGTCTGAAAGTACTCCACGGGAGTGTACAAATCCTCCTGGGTTTCTGTCCGCAGGCCACTTCCAGGCATCAGGAGGGCCTATTGAAACAAAAGAACAGACGGACAGGCCTATCTTATGATCATTACACAAGAGTGACTTAGTCCTGTCCTTTTTCCAGCTCAAAGGCACTCGATATGTCACATATGCAGATTTAATCTGCAATTACTTACGTATTGGACCATATTATGAAAATAAGCATAGCAGTTCCATCCAATAACTATGCAAGGTTTTTACGCAAATGTCTAGATAGCATTGCGATGCAGGACTATCAGGATTTTGAAGTGTTGATAGGCGATGCCGGTTCGACAGACGGCTCCTTGGAGATTATCAATGAATATGTTAAAAACGACCGGCGTTTTGCGCTGGTCAGCCGGACTGATCTGGGGCAGTCAGATGCCATTGACAAGGCTTTCAAAAGAGCGACAGGACGCGTTTATTGCTTTCTAAATTCCGACGATTATTTCTTAAGAGCAGACACGTTTACTCAGGTTGTTAACGCGTTCAAATGTTATCCAGATATTGCCGTTTTCAACTTCCAGAGTGTGTATGTCGATGAGGCTGGAAAAGTTCTGAAGCAAGTTAAGTCCAGATATCATCCTTTTGACAATCTCTCTTGGATTAAGTATCGCGGGCAGGTTGTGCAACCGTCTGCATTTTGGCTAAGAGAGGTGTACGAGAGGTGCCCATTTCACACCAATTGGCATTATTGTTTCGATTCGGCCTTCTTTTATGAAGCCTATCAAATGTTCTCATTCATCGAGGTGCCAATAACAGTCGCGGCTTACCGTTTGCATAATTCAAACAAGTCAGTTGGCGTATCATGGAAACGAATCGCCGAATTGGCTGAATTTGAACAGCATAAGTTTGGGTCCGGATCCAATCGAGCCAGATACCTACGACTTGTGGCCAACTGTGTCCGGTGGATCGGCCATTTGGCGTATGCCGGTACAAGCCTGCAACGTGTCCTATATGTCATGGTGAATGGTCTGAGCCTATTGAGTGGACACCGCATACCCAATGTATAGACGTATCGATTACCGGTTTGCTTTCCTGCCTCTTCAGACATTATCCGGGGAATAAACATTAAGCAAAACGACGCCCATTCCAACAAAAGCCCCTGCTGGCGGGCGAGCGGCGGCGCGGGATGGTCTGAGCTCCAGCTCGCCGCGCCGCCGGTCGCTACGCGTAACGAACTCGCCCGCTGGCAGGGGCGATTCCCAAGTGAATCCACAATTTTGCTCGAAAATCCCCAATAAAAAATCACAGGGAAATCCCGGAAGAACCGCTTTCCTTTGCTTTGAAAATTGTCATAATTAACGCTGTTTACCCTCCCGAGCCGGTCGTATCGGCGCAAATGGGTCGCGATCTGGCGATCCGGCTGGCGCAATCCGGGGCTAGAGTTACTGTCCTATGCCCACCACCATCGCGGCCTATTGGAGCTCGGTACGCAGAGTATGCCAGCCATGGCCGAATACGAGTCGAATACGAGAATGAGGTGGAAGTGTTGCGGCTGCCATCGTTCACCTATCCCCAATCAGGGATCCTTGGAAGGATGTGGGAGAGTTTTAGCTTTGGTTGGCACGTTTACCGTTACCTCAAGACGTGTCCCGAAAGGTGCGATGTTTTATATGCCAATAGCTGGCCTATATGCAGTCAGGCCTTCATTGCCAAACTCAGCATGAAGTACAGAGTGCCGCTCATACTGCATGTTCAAGATATTTATCCTGAGTCACTCCAGGGAAAGCTGCCCCAGATATTGCACGGCATCATTTTGATGCCGCTGGAAACGCTTGACCGTTGGACTGTCCGGCAGGCATCGCGGGTTATTGTGATCTCGGAGAGTATGCGCTTAAAACTTCAAAACACCCGTAACATTGGGGTAGAAAAATACGTTCTTATTCGAAATTGGCAGGATGAAAAGCGGTTTGAGCTCACACCCGATCGTCGAGAGGCCTGTATGCGGTACGGAATTCCGAAAAATGCGTTCACGTTCCTCTATTTTGGTAACATTGGCCCCGTTGCCGGGGTTGAATACTTGATCGAAGCATTCCGTACGGCCAGAATAGGAAATGCACAGCTTGTAATTGCCGGTGATGGTTCAGCAAGGGAAGCCTGTCGGGAACGTGTGAGGAAAACCGGGACTGTTCGAGTGCACTTCATATCGGATCCTGAAGTGGACAACGTGCCGCTCATTCAATGTCTAGGACACGTGTGTTTGTTGCCGTTATGTAAGCGCGCGGGAGTGAGTTCCATTCCTTCGAAATTGATTACCTATATGCTTTCGGCAAAACCCATCCTTGCGGCGGTTGACCCGGATTGCGATACTGCCGGTTGTATCCGTGAGGCAAGATGTGGATGGATCGGGGACGCTGAGAATGTCGAATGGCTAAGTGCAAAAATGGCCGAGATTGCATCACTACCGATAACCCTACTAGATGAAATAGGACAGAGGGGCAGGTCTTATGGTTTAAAGTACTTCTCTAAAGCCGAAGGGGTCAAGCAGTTGGCCAACGTAATCCTGGAGGCAAGCACGTCTGAAAGGAATTGAATGCAGCCGGAAAATCAAGGAGGCAGGAAATGAACCAAACGACGAAAACCAATTTGAGGCAACAGATCGTCCCAATAATTCTTGGTTGTTTAGCGATACTCGGCGAAGAGATCAGCCGAGAGGAGTTGAAGTCGGCCGATGAAAACACGAGGCTGTTTGGCGAAAAGTCCGGCATTGACAGCATCGGATTGGTCACGCTTCTGATTGAAGTCGAGGCCCGGATAAGTCAGAAACTGGGGAAGAACATCGTCATCGCCGACGAGCGGGCCATGAGTCTGACGCACTCTCCTTTCCGGCGGGTCGGGACGCTGGCCGATTACATAATCGGGCTCATCGAGAAGCCATGAGCAAAGTGGGCATTGTCACAGGCACAAGTCGTGGCCTGGGCTGGGCTCTAAGCGAACATCTACTGGAAAAAGGATGGATTGTTGCAGGCTGCAGCCGACTGGCGAAAGGTCCGATCCACAAGCGTTATCGGCATTTTCAACTGGATATCGCTGATGAACCAAAAGTCATCGCCATGATTCGCCAGGTGGCAACAATCCAAGGCCGAATCGATGCGTTAGTCAACAACGCCGGCATCGCCTCGATGAACTCTCTTCTGCTGACGCCCACGGCCGTCGCTGAAAACCTGATGCGCGTGAATTATCTGGGGGCGTTTGTCTTTCTGCGAGAATGCGCCAAGATTATGGTCCGACAGCGCATGGGGCGTATTGTCAATCTATCCACGGTTGCAGTCCCCCTCTCTCTGCAGGGCGAGGCGGCTTATGTGGCGAGCAAAGCCGCCCTGGAAGCGCTCACGCGGGTGGCCTCAGTGGAACTCAAGCCCTATGGAATCACGGTCAACGCCATCGGGCCCGGACCTGTGGACACGGCGCTGACGCGGACAGTACCGCGGAATAAGATCGACGCCTTGAATCGGCGCATTGGCAGAACCGAAATGGGTTCCACAACCGAAGTGGTCGAATCCATCATGCGCTTTCTCAATGATCAATCGGGAGGGCATACGGGCCAGGTGGTTTATCTCGGCGCCGTCTGAAATGCACTGGCTGATCCAACGCATCAGGGACTTTGGGGATCGAATAGCGCTCGCCGGTCATGAGGGCGAAGTGTCGTACTGGCATTTGGGCGAGCGCATATTGCATTGTGTGGAACAAGCCCGCCAGTGTGAGGTAAAGCCCGGGAGTGTGGTGGCGATTGTGGGAGACTACTCTCCTGTGTCCGTTGCTTGGTTTCTGGCGTTGGCTGAACTGAAGTGCATCGTGGTGCCGCTCGCAGGTTCTGCCGCGGAGCATCCTCAAAAACTGCGCCTTGCGGGTGTCAATTATGTTGTGCAGGCTCAGACCCCGATCCTTCAGAAGCTGGAGGCGACGGGAGATCGCCCATGCCTATTGGACCAACTCTCCGTTAAGGGCGGGGCGGGATTGATTCTCTTCAGTAGCGGTTCGAGCGGTGAGCCGAAGGGAATGTTGCATGACTTGGATGCGCTGCTGGATACCTATCAAGAGCAGCGCCCCAAAAACCTGGTCCTGATGGTCCTTCTCCTGTTTGACCATATCGGTGGCATCAATACGCTTTTTCATTCCCTGGCCACCGGCGCAAAACTGGTCGTGCCGGGAAACCGCAGTCCGGACGAGGTCGCGGCGCTTATTGAACGCCACCGCGTCGCCGTGCTGCCTGCTTCCCCGACGTTTCTCAATCTCCTGCTGGTGTCGGCAAATCACCGGCAACATGATCTATCGTCTTTACGGATCATTACCTATGGCACCGAGCCCATGGCGGCAACCCTGCTCCAGCGGTTGCGCAACGCCTTCCCCAAGGCGCGGTTGATCCAAACGTTCGGGACGAGCGAGACGGGCATTTTTCGAACTTCGAGCCCATCCTCAGACAGCCTGTGGATGCGCATGGACGATCCGAATCGCGAGTGGAAGATCGTCGATGGCGAGCTTTGGTTGCGCAGCAGAACGCAGATCCTTGGCTATCTCAATTATCCCATGGACCGATTTACCTCGGACGGATGGTTCAGGACGGGCGATCAAGCGGAGCAAAGACCAGATGGCAGTTTGCGCATCCTGGGCAGGCGGGGCGAACTCATTAATGTGGGCGGTGAAAAAGTATGGCCGGCAGAGGTGGAATCGGTCGTTCTCACCATCGCTGGGGTGGTGGACTGTCGAGTCAGCGGAGAGGCGAATCCCATTACGGGCCAAAGTGTCGTCGCTGAAGTCGTTGCCATGCCTGGCGTGGATTTGGAGTCGCTCAAAATGGAGATTCGACGCACGTGCCGCGCGCGTTTATCGGCCTATAAGACCCCCACTCGTGTGACCTTCCTCGAGTCGCTGGGCAACGAGCGCCTGAAAAAGACCCGGAAACCAGGAAGTCTCAGCGGCCCAGGAGCGGCACGGTCGTGAGAGCTCATGGGTTCGGGCTCTTGGCTCAGAACTCCTGAACCCAAGGAAAAAGCCTGACCTCACACAGAGGCACCAAGATCACAGAGAATAGGTTTTTCCGAAAAATCTCCGTGAACTCCGTGTCGCCGTGTGAAAAATCGGTGTCAGGAAAACTCCTAGGTGATTTCACTAAAAGGTGTGAAATCAGGAGCCCTGTGGCTGGATGGAGCGCGGAATTCATTCCGCTTTGAGGCGGTGAATTCATTCTGCAGAGACGGTTTGCGATGACCAGCGCTGCGGGATAAATCCCGCGGTCCGGTCTGGGGAAGTCAGTCCGCATGAGCGTGTTGAGCGGACTGAAGTCCGCGATCCGCGTCTGTCTTGATCCATCCCTGAGTTCGCCCAGCGGTTGCGAGCTCTGGTTCTCCTCAGAATCTCGACGTTATCCTTGAACATAATGAGCCTCATCACCGGTGCGTCCAAGTCTTCTGCTGTCAGTATACGCGTTGCCGCAATGGCGGATGTCGACGCCCTGGTGGCCCTTCATTATAGGGTTTTTAATGCCGCGACCCATCATGCACTGGAATTGGGGACGGATTTTATGCGCGCGGTTTATCGATGGTTCTGCAGCACGGACCGGGGTTTTGTTGTAGTGGCTGAACAAAACAACCAAATTGTCGGTTTATGCGCCGTGAATGGAGGCTCCTATTTCATGGTGTTCCGCGAGAACATTGGATTTCTGATCCGGGCGTTACTACGGCGGCCGGCCCTGATCTTCCGGACCCTCAATTTCGAGCGGTTGCATGCTCTTTGGAAAAGCCGCCGGTTTGGCAGTAGCCGGCCCAATCCCCGATCTGGAACCGGCCAGATTGCGTTTCTTGCGGTTGCTCCCGAAGCCAGAACCACGGGTGCCGGCATCATCCTTTTGCAGCATGCGGCTTTGGAATGCAGAAAAAAGGGATGGCAGGAAATGGTGACTGCGGTTCACCGGACCAATACCGCCATCATCCGCCTGTATAAAATACTGGGTTTCGAGGACTATCCAGCCTTGAACACCACGAACCTGGCGGGTTTGAGGCTGAAGAAGCTCACCCACGAAGCCGCATTTCCAACCGGGGGGGCAGGCATCCGCCCTGCCGGTTGAAGGATCTGCCGGCTCCGTCTGAAAAACGGACTTGATCCCGGGGAATTGATGACTTCAGGGACTCCTGGGAGCCGGTACCTTAGACAATGGGTCGCGACGCTGTGAAAGAGAAAATCAACGTTGTTGCCCTGACAGCGGCTCATTTGGACGACATTGTGGTTGTGCATCTGAGGGCGTTCCCCGGTTTCTTTTTGTCCAGTCTGGGGCCGCGTTTCCTTCGGGAGTTTTATGCTGCGTTTCTTGTGGATGGGGGGGCGGTGGCGCTTGTCGCTGAGAATGAACACGGCCTGGTCTGTGGGGCGGTCGTGGGCTCCATAAGCCCGGAGGGTTTTTTTAGGCGATTGCTGATGCGAAGATGGTGGGCGTTTCTGTATGCCAGCATGGATGCAGTCCTGAGGAATCCAGCCGTATCGGCGCGATTAATCCGTGCGGTTTGGTATCGAGGCGACGCTCCCGGAGACCAAGATCGGGCTCTGCTGAGCTCGATTGCGGTTGATCCGGCGAAACAGGGCACTGGAATCGGCAAGCAATTGATAAAAGGATGGCTGGCAGAAGTGCGCAAACGCGGTTGCCCGGGATCTTATCTGACGACCGATGCCACCCACAACGACGCTACCAACGCCTTTTATTGCATTAACGGCTGGAAGTTGGAGTCTTGCTATGAAACACGCGAAGGCCGTAAAATGAACCGTTATGTTTTCGACTGGTGAATAAGTTCGTCGTGAAAACCCAAAATCGAAATGCGGTGAAGTTCTGGAATGACATACCCAAACGACTGATTGATATTGTCCTGTCCTTGCTGGGCGTGGTTCTGCTGGCTCCGGCCTTCGCTATTATCGCGGTCCTGATTCGAAGGGACAGTCCGGGCCCGGTGTTTTTCCGGGGAAAGAGGGCGGGATACAAGGGCAAACCCTTTTGGATCCTGAAGTTCAGGACCATGTATGAAACCCCGGACAGTTACAACGGCTCGAAGATCACCGCTTCGGAAGACTCGCGTGTGACCCAACTCGGGCGGTGGCTTCGCAAGACAAAACTTAATGAACTGCCCCAGTTGTGGAATGTCCTGAAGGGCGACATGAGCCTGGTCGGGCCACGCCCCGAAGACTATGACATCGCCCGGACTTGGTCGAAGGACGTTTTTGAGGAGGTGCTTTCGGTCCGCCCTGGGATAACGGGGCCCGCTTCGGTCACCTACCGAAACGAGGAGGCGATGATCGAACAGGACGGGATGATGGATACGTATATCAACAAGATCCTCCCGACCAAATTGCGCATGGACCAACTCTATGTCCGGCATCGTTCGATCCTCCTGGACTTGGATGTTCTCCTGTGGACCTTCCTGATCCTGCTGCCCAAGCTGGGTGACTTTTCTCCTTCGGAAAAATCCTTGTTTATCGGGCCAACGACCTGGTTTGTCCGCCGTTACGCCAATTGGTTCCTTCTCGATGCGCTCGCGTCATTTTTCAGCATCGGCGTTGTCGGATTGTTCTGGCGATCTTACGGGCCTTTGGACGTCGGCGTATCCACTTCCCTGTTGTTCGCCTTGGCGTTCACGTTCTTGTTTAGCATCGTCGGATTATTGATGGGCACCCACCGGATCGTTTGGGACAAGGCGGCCAATTCCGACATCTTTCAGATCATTCTGGCAAGCGTATTGGCAACGGTAGTGGCGGCGGTGGTTAATCGTCACATCCCCAACTATTATACACCGAATAAATTCCTGTTCCCCGAAGGCCTCATCATCATCTCCGCCCTGCTCACAACGATCATGATGATTCTGGCGCGATATCGAAAAGGGATCCTCAACACCTTGATCAATCAGTTTCCAGGATTCAGGTTTTGGACGATCACCGCCCAGGAGCGAGTTCTGCTGATTGGCAGCGGGGAATCGGCCCAGCTCGCCGCCTGGTGGCTCCGCGGCGGCCGCCGGGGGGATGCCTTCAGGATTATCGGATGTCTTGATGATGATTTGTTCAAGCAGGGATTGAGAATCAACGGTATAGAAGTGCTCGGGAAATGCCATCAGGTGGAGCGCCTTGTCCGGAAGCACGATGTCGGCATCCTGGTTTTCGCCATCCATAATATCAAAGAAAACCGCGCGCGCGAAATTCTGGATCTATGCAAGCGAACCGATGCCAAACTGCTGATATTCCCGAACGTCCTCGAAAGGCTCGAGATGGTGATGAACCATGCCTCGTCGAATGGCACCAGGGATATCCAATCGGCTAAATCCGTGCATTCGGCGGGTGCGTTTTAGTGTTTCGTTGTTTCCGTTTCACCTTTCCCGGACAATTTTAGCCTATGAAGAAGTTGTTTCAAAACAAGAGAGTCTTGGTGACTGGGGCCGGCGGCTTCATCGGCAGCCACTTGGTGGAGGCCCTTGTTGCCCATGGCGCAAAAGTCAGAGCCTTGGTGCGGTATAACTCGAAGGGCGATCTCGGTTTCGTTGGGCAGTTTCAGAAGAGTGTTTTAAGCGAAATTGAAGTCCACACCGGAGATCTGCGGGATCTGTCCGCCGTTCAAAGAGCCGTCAAAGGTTGCGCCCACGTGTTTCACCTCGGCGCTCTGATTGCGATTCCTTTTTCCTACAAGAATCCGCAGGAAGTCGTTGAAACAAATGTTCTCGGGACGCTGAATGTCCTGTTGGCAAGCCAGGAGGCGAAGGTCGAGCGCATTATCCATACCTCGACAAGCGAAGTCTACGGCACCGCGATGACCGTTCCCATTGACGAGCAGCATCCCCTCCAGGGACAGTCGCCTTATTCCGCCAGCAAGATTGGCGCCGATAAGATGGCCGAGAGTTTCTATTGTTCCTACAAATTGCCGGTGGTAACCCTGCGGCCGTTCAACACGTACGGACCTCGGCAATCCGCCAGGGCGGTCATCCCGACGATCATTACCCAGGCGTTAACCCGAAAAACCATCCGGCTGGGGAATCTCGATGCCCGGCGCGATATGACTTACGTCAGCGACACGGTCAATGGCTTCCTGAAGGTGGCCCAGGCCGAAGGCGTCGAGGGACAGGTGTTTAACCTGGGAACCGGCACCGAGGTGACCGTCAGAGAACTTGCAGACAGAATCGTCGATCTGGTAGGCTGCAAATCGCGGATCGTTGTCGATGACCACCGCCTCCGCCCCGCAAAAAGCGAAGTCCAAAGGCTGTTGTCCAATAACGGCAAGGCCGCCGACATGCTGGTGTGGAAACCGTTGGTCAGCCTGGAACAAGGGCTGTCGAAAACCATCGAGTGGATCCGGAACAACCTGGAACGGTATCGTCCCAACGAATATCAGATTTAGACCGAAGCATAGAACACGATGAAGGCCGTAATTCTAGCGGGAGGTAAGGGGACCCGGCTGGCCCCTTACACCAAAGTCCTGCCAAAACCATTGATGCCCATTGGCGACATGCCCATCCTGGAAATCCTGCTGCGCCAGATGAAACGGGCGGGCGTTGACGAGGCGATTCTCACCGTCGGACATATGGCCCAGTTGCTGAGGTTGTTCTTTCAGGACGGAAATGGGCTGGGATTGAAAATTCGCTATAGTTACGAGGATAATCCCTTGGGAACCGCCGGGCCCCTGTCCCTGATCCGCGGATTAACGGAGACCTTTATTGTGGCCAACGGCGATGTGCTCACGGCGCTTAACTTTAAGGACATCGTCAAGGCGCACAAAAAGAGCGGCGCCATTGCGACCATCGCGACCCATCGACGATGCACGAAGATTGACCTCGGGGTGATCGAGTTCAAGGACGACTGCACGATTGGCAACTATGTCGAAAAGCCCGAGCACAATTACTACGTCAGCATGGGGATCTATATCTTCGAGCCGAGGGTACTGAAATATGTCCCTCGAAACCAGTATTTTGATTTCCCAGACTTGGTCCTGGCCATGATCAAGGCGGGAGAGAAAGTCGCGGGATTTAAATATCATGGATATTGGCAGGACCTGGGAAGGCATGACGACTACGAACAGGCCATCGAGGAATTCGGCAAAATGCGCCACATCATCCTGGGCGAAAAAAAGCCTAGACTAAAAAATAACCCTGACAAGTCTGCCGAAAACCGCGCATAAGATGCTCCGAAAAAACAGAACCGCGAATGAACGCCAATGGACGCGAATGAAAGCGGAGGGGGCCGATGGGCTGAATCCCATACATTCCATCGATGTTCCCAACACTTCAGGGCCTTCGTATTTGGCCTGCCATTATTGGCGTGGATTGGTGTCTATTCGCGGTTAAGTGGTTTTATTTGCGGTTCAAGGGAGCTCCTGAAGCGTTGAAAATCGATGGAATGTCTGAGATCCTGCGACAGCCGGCGCTGCGGGATAAACCCCGCGCTCCAGCCTTCTGAGTCACTCCCGTTTCGGAGCCGGGAACGATCGACGCGGCGGACTGAAGTCCGCGATCCGTGCGTGCGGTCGTTGGAGCGCACGGGTTCGGGCACTCGTGCTGGGTGGGGCGCGGAATTCATTCCGCAGAGAGATTTTGCCAACAGGAAACCTCCGATTTTATTCGTGTCCATTCGTGATGAATAATCACCGGAAATTCTATAAACCATTTCAGAAGTGCCGCCGCGTGAGGGCACGCCGCCTACGGGTTGTAGGCCGGATCTCCTGACTTGGCGTCGTGAACTTGTGACGCTCCGAACAAACTTGTCAAAACCTATGCAGTGGAAAATCCCTTTAGCCGATCTTAATTACGGCCCGGAAGAGGAAGAGGCGGTGGCACGAGTGATCCGAAGCCGATGGCTTACCATGGGGGAGCAGACCAGCCGTTTCGAGGAGGAATTCCGGCGCTTTACTGGAGCCAGGCACGCGTTCGCCTTGTCGAACTGCACCGTCGCCCTGCATCTAGCCTGCGCCGCACTCGAGATCGGCCCGGAGGACGAGGTGATTGTTCCGAGCCTGAGCTTTGTCGCCACAGCGAACGCCGTGCTGTACACCGGCGCCAAGGTTCGATTTGCCGATATTATCGGTCCCGCAGACCTCACCCTGTCCCCGCAATCGGTTCAGAGCCTCATCAACGATCGGACCAAGGCCATCGTGGTGATGCATTACGGAGGCTATCCGTGCCAAATGGACGAAATCATGCAAATCGCACGGGCAAAAGGTCTGCGGGTGATCGAGGACGTCGCCCATGCCCCGGGAGCCTGGAAGAATGGCAAACATCTCGGCACGATTGGCGACGTGGGATGTTTTAGTTTTTTCTCCAATAAAAACCTCTCCACAGGCGAAGGTGGCATGTTAATTACCGACCAGGATGACATTGCCGATCGAGTTCGGAAGATGCGTTCTCACGGCATGACCACTCTCACCTGGGACCGGCATCGCGGCCACGCCTATAGTTACGACGTCATCGCCCTGGGATACAACTATCGCATCGATGAAATTCGCGCCGCCCTTGGAATCCAGCAGTTGGGGAAACTCCTCATGGGGAATAATAAACGCAAGGCAATCACGGAGAGCTACTGGAAAACGCTTCAATCCTCAGGCGCCGAGTTTCCTTTTCGGGATGCGTATCAAGGCATTCCCGCCATCGAGACGGAATCCACTTCGCCGGAGCAGGAAAAAAATCGAACCGCTTCCGCCTGCCACATCTTTCCTCTACTGCTCCCAAAAGGCGTTGATCGACTTCGCTTTATCGAAGGAATGAGGGCCGCCGGCATTCAGACCAGTATTCATTACCCGCCCATTCACCGATTTGAATACTATCGAAAACAGTATCCCAATGTCGCCTTGCCAACTACCGAAGACGTCGCCGCAAGAGAGGTTACGTTGCCCCTATATCCTGGCATGCGGGACGACCAGGTGGAATATGTCGCCCAAACGGTTCTGCGTGTGATGGATAGTGTGTCCTGTTCACCAAGAGATTAATACGGTGTCGGTTTAATTGGGGATGAATATGGAATACCAAAACACTGCACTTCAATCCGGTGGGCAGAACGGTTAAGTTTTCGGGCGACCAAACCACGAAAACTCAACGACATCCTCGGTCCACCGTTAAAGCGATCCTTGATGAACAAGTCACGCTGACCGTGGAATGTCTAGATCGACGCTGCGACCTACGATACATTCTGTTATACCCAAATTGGCCCGCAGCATGAACAAAACCACGTTTAATGTCGGCAGATTTTACAGCAATCGTGGAAGTTCTGGGATGATTTCATTGTTTGGCACAGACCTTTTTTTATTCGTAAACTTCTTCATAAAAATATATTATGAAGTCGTGTTTTCTTGACATCTTTCGTTGGCTCCTGGCTGGAATCTGGATGTGAAAAGGGTTTTCTCGAACTGGTGTAGGGAAAGTTTCCAGTCATGAAATTAACACATAAACTTGCTGCGTAATGATTTAGAACAATTTTCGCCCTGCTTAGGCGTTCGTTGAATGAAAAGTGTAAGGAAAACCTTACAGAAATCAGGAGCAGGATAAACCTCTAAACAAGAAAACACTGATGTTTAGTGTGTTTATATTCAATTACTTGAGATATTTTTACTGTCGATTTCATTCCCAGTGGCATCTGTCCTGCTAACAGTAAAAAAAGTCGAAGCAACCGGCTTTGAACTGAGGCAAACAAGTAAGATAGAAAGGGAAAACCGTATGACAAAGATTACAAAAATAATCGTGGGGGCGGCAGTGATGATGTGCGTTGCATGCACATCGGTCTCTGCTATTGCGACATTAACGTTGCAAGACAGCTTAGGAAATGTTGCGACAGTTAGTGATGTTGATGGTGATGGTGTCGTGACATACAACGCAGCGCTTGGGTCCATTTGGACCGTCAATGTGACAACTGGCCTGACCAAGCCACTTCTCGGGGATTCAGACAATCCCAGTATGGATCTAAATTCGATAAATGTCAGCACTCCGCAAGCTCAGCCTCAATATAGTCGATCAGGTCGCTTATTGGCTCCGGTGGATTATTGGCTCGATATTACGTTTACCGACACAGGCTTTGGCGTGGGAATGCCGGCGACTATCCTTGCTGATATTGGTGGAACTACTTCAGGAACAGTGCTTTATCAGACGCTAATGGATGGAAACCTGATGACAAGCATGCTATTCAATACTACCCCGTTCTCAGGTTCGGATTCGGCGGCGGCGTGGATGCCTGACGACTTTTCGCTCACCCAATACGTCCGCATTACTCATAAGTCAGACCAAACTCGGTCCACCAGCTTCAATGCTACGTTAAACGTTCCAGACGGTGGCATGACCTTGTCACTCCTGGGAACCGCAATGTTGGCCTTGGGGATGTTTGTTAGGACCCGCAAGGCGTAAACCGGCGCTCGATAGGTTCTGGAATAAGACCCTTTCAATTCGGAAAACCCGGCAAACTTCAAGTTTGCCGGGTTTTTTTGTGTGCGTTCGGACGGGAATCGGCGACTTCTGTTCTTGTTAAGCGTGCCAGAATGAGGTGCCGAAAGTCAGGTTAATCTCTGCCGGTAACATCGATGCATACCATTTGGATCAGATCACGGATCAGGAGTCGTCCATCGGCCAGGGCAAGTGGGCCCCAGGCATCAGGTCCCTGCAAGGCTTTAAACTGAGCCAGTTTCTTGAAACCAGCCGGCGTGGCCTCGGCCAATGTCAGAAGGCCATTGTCATTGACCAGGTAAACCAGAGTGCCGGCAAACAGGAAAGGACCGTTGCCATAACGGTTTTCCGCTCCACTTTCCCAAAGCGGTTTGCCCGCAAGATCCAGGCCGACAAATTGTCCATCAGGCCGTATGCCAAAGATGTGGCCTTGATGAAAAACCGGTGTGTGTTGCGTGGCCCCGAAGACAGCGGGCTTCAGCCTGAACAGGGTTTCGACGGTCCATTTTTCCCCATCTTCCTTCATCTGCAACATCATGCTCCCCGCGTTGTAGCCGCCGCTGAGGAAGACGCGGCCTTCCCCCACATAGAGCGGGGATGCGACGGTGGCAATGCTGATCTTCCAATCCGGGGTATGCCATAGAATCGATCCGTCAGAGGCAGAGACAGCGGCCACCCCGCCACTGGCGCAGTAGACATACATTCGCTTGCCCTTGAACTCCATCGGAGTGATCGAGGCATGGGTCATCTGCCAGTTCAGGGGATTCTCGGATTTCCACACCACCTGGCCCGTTGCGCAATCCACCGCGATCAATAGCGCATCGCCGCCGGTGCCCAGGATGGCATGGTCACCGTCGATCAAGGGACATTGTCCCGCATACCAGGGCGGAACTTCGGCGTTAAACTGGCGCACCAAGTCCATTTGCCAGACTAATTCACCACTTTCAGGTTTCACACAGATCACATGGCACTTGGGCCCAAAGGAAACCAGGTGTTTGTCAGTCAAAGCCGGGACAGTTCTTGACATGCCATGGTTTCGCTTGACCTTAACCGGATAGGTGTAGCGCCAGATCTCTTTGCCGTCGTCTAGCGAAAGGCACCGCAGGGCGTCCGATTGGTTGGTGTGGTCGTAATCGGTCAGGTAGACGCGCCCTTTCCAGATGATTGGGCCCGCAAATCCTTCCCCAACCGGAATCTGCCAAAGCACTTTCGGGCCGGATTCACCCCATGTGCGGGCAAGGGGAATCGACTCCATGTTGATATTATCCCGGTTTGGACCCCGAAATTGCGGCCAGATCCCCGAAAGCTGGGCCGGCAAGCCATTCGAGATGATCAATTTGCCTTCCCATCGATTGGAGCCCGAAACCGATCCTGGCATTGTCCCTTCCGTGACTCGATCGGCGCCGGGTTTGCGCTCTGTCATCTGGCGTCCCGGTTGGTAGACCCACCAAGTGGTGAGTGAGAGAACGCCGAGGACCGCCAAAACGGCTGGTGCGATCGTTTGTGCAGGCCAGTGTTTCATTGGCAAGAGAGGAGAACTGTTGTTGCGTAATCGAGCCTGGAATCTGATGTATTCCAGCCTTCTTCACACACAGGAAATCGCCCTGTGTTGATCAGTTCTGCCGAACAGTGAAACGAAACCATAAGATGTAATTAGGGTATTTGACCGGAATGATCAACCCCAGTTGTTCGGAATGCCGCCTGGTCCCAGGGGAACCGGGTTCAAACCCAAAGTCCATTCCATAATAAACTGCTATAGGAATCATAAATATTGATAATACAATGCAATTGCAGTGCGATTGTGTTTTTTGAAGCGGTTGTTGAGTGGTTGTTGGATGTTTGTTTATCATAAATCATTCATAATGAAGCATATGAACTAAATTTTTTCTGTTGGCATGGCGATTGCTTCTGACCGGGACGTGAATCGGCTCAAGGGTGAGTCGGCTGAAACTGAAACTGAAAAGGAACTTAAAAAGAAGGAAATGAGAATGAACAAGACATTGGTTATAGCTGCATCGTTGTTGGCGGGGGCATCCTCTTACGCGGCCACGTTAATTACCCCGGTTCCCTATCCATCGGTCCAAGCGCCTGGATCGGATGCCCAGGCTTCGGCCTTTAACGCGGGTCAATTGCCTGGATTTTCAGCCTTGGCCAGCGGTTTGCCGGGGGGGCCTGCAAACGCGTTTGCCCAAGAGGGGATAACGGATTCTGACAATGGATTCTCGGCTCGAGTTTACTTCGTGAGTGAGAGCGCTGGATACGCCAATAGCCTTCGTTTCACGGACGACGGTTCTGGCGCACCTCAGGGATCTGGGGCTATACTGGACTTTTCCTCGGAGGCTCCTGCATCGTTGTCACCCGGTTCCTTTGTTGATTTAGGGAGTTTTTCGGCCGGAACGCCTCTGGACTTCTTCATTATTGCGGACGGTGGGAGAAGGCCGTTGCCGCCAGGCTACTTTAACGTTTATTCGACGCGAAATGGGGTGAATGATCCCGATTCGGGTCTGGATCATGTTCGCCAATTGGCGAAGACCACTAGCGGAGACAGCACCTATTACCTATTTGCCTTTGAAGATCTTCCGCTAAGCCAATCCGATCTCGACTACAACGATGTCATCTTTGCCGTCGAGCTGACCAAGACTCCCGAGCCGGCGACCATCGCCGTTCTGGGATCTTTTCTCGGTTTGGCCTATTGGATACGTCGCCGTCAGACAGCATGATTCGGTGTGCAAACTGACCATTCTAAACCTCTTAAACCCGGTTCTCAAGAACCGGGTTTTTTTTGCGGACATCATGCAGGAGCTGTTTCCATAGTGAATTGATAAATTATCTGGCGTCCTTTTAATCTTTACAGCATGCAGGGAATTCATTAATATGAAAAAAAGTTAGTAACAGAGAGGGCGAGGGTGTATATGAATAACATCAAACGAATTGGTGCGGGCTTTTTGAGTCTTACGAGTGTTTCTCTCCTAATGTTGAGTCCAATCGATGCTTCTGCGGTGGTTTTGGGATTATATGACATTGCAGGGGCAACCGATGGCGATGCAGCATCCCTCAGTGCTTCAAGTGTTGATCCGGCGGTCAGCTTCAGCAGCCTGACACGGAGCGGTTCGTTAGTCGCTGATTCAGATTGGAATGAGGTGGATCACATGTTTGAAGCTGGCAATTGGACCGCCAACGCATCAAGATCCCCAACTGACTACCTCCAGTTTTCGTTTTCCGTTGCGAGTGGTTATACGGTTACACCTTCATCGCTGACCTTTGGTGTATTTCAGGAGTATGTTGCGGGCGGAAATTTTGTTGGTCCGAACAAATGGGATGTGCTCTACAGTCTGGATGGTTTTGCGACTGCTGGATCGGAGTTGAGTGTGGGTAACACGATCACCGGCTCGGGAACCAGCGTTTTGCGCCAAGCCAGTTTTTCACCGTCTCTTTCGGGTTTGGGAACCTTGGCGGAAGGGACAACGGTGACTTTAAGGTTTTATGCTTATAACCGAACTGGTTCGCAGGCTTTTTCCGCGGGAGGTTTTGGAAATGGGACTGGTGATGTTGGTGCGTGGTTATACACTTGGGAAGGCACCGGGGCGAATGTCGTCCTCAATGGCAGCGCCGCCGCTGTCCCGGAACCGCATGAATACGCGTTGGTATTTGGCCTCGGGCTGGCAGGTTTTGCGGCCTATCGGCGATTTGCGTTGAAGGCCGCCTGAACGAAAGGCAGAGGTTTTATCTTTGACATTGAATGCGGGTCTAATGGCCCGCATTTTTGCTTATTACCACAGGGCACAGAGGTCACAGAGATCAGATTCTAAACCGTCGGATGCCATCGCTCAGTCGTGGCACATTGAAATTGATCAAAAGGCCTGTTCGGATTGAAGACAGCTTCATGTATGTCAATAATTGGGCTTCATGGATTCCCTTGACCTCATCAACCGCCTTCAGTTCAAGTATTAAACGGTTTTCCACCAAAACATCCATGCGATAGCCGCAGTCCAACAGCACGCCCTTGTCCCGGACTGGCATCGGTGGTTGTAGTATGAAGGAAATGTGGTTCAAATCCAGTTCGTGGGCCAGACACTGCTCATACGTGCTCTCGAGCAGTCCCGGACCAAGTTCTCGATGGACCTCGATCGCACAGCCGATGACTTGTGCCGTAAACGGATCCTTTTCCATTTTTCCTCTGTGTTCTCTGTGCCCTCTGTGGTATAATACAAATAAAATATGTAATCATAGAAATCAATATGTTATTTTTGAAGTATAATTTAAGTCTGGCTTGCAGCCTCGGCGTTCCGGCTGAAGGAAGCCCTGCTCCCCGTGTTCCTGCGGCTGAGTGTTTACCACAGAGTTTTAACTCAACCCGGTGGTTCCGTATCTCGCGCTTGCAAATTGCCGGGGCATCGACGACAAGAAGGCATGCTGGAAAAACTGAAGCGTGAGGTTTGCCGGGCGAACCTGGACTTGGTTCGCGAAGGACTGGTGATGCAGACGTTTGGCAACGTGAGCGGCGTGGATCGGGAACGAGACCTGGTGGTGATCAAGCCCTCCGGAGTGCCTTATGAAGGCATGAAACCGGATCACATGGCGGTCGTCTCGTTGGCCGATGGTCGTGTGGTCGAAGGCCGATATCGTCCGAGTTCGGACACGCCAACGCACCTGGTTTTATATCGGGCGTTTGGCGGTGTCGGAGGCATCGTGCATACGCACAGTATTCAGGCGACGGCTTGGGCGCAGGCCAGACGGGAAATCCAGCCCCTCGGGACGACGCATGCCGATTTTTGTCATGGACCGGTTCCCTGCACGCGTTTGATGACCTCGCAGGAGATTCAGACGGATTACGAGGCCAATACGGGGCGGGTGATTGTGGAACGTTTCCGCGGGCTGGATCCTCGCTCATTTCCCGCGGTCCTGGTGGCGAGTCATGGTCCATTTGCCTGGGGAAAAGACGCGGCTGAAGCGGTGCATCATGCGGCAATCCTCGAGTATTTAGCCCGGTTGGCGAGCGAAACCGAACACTTGCAGCCCACGATCAAGCTGATGCAACGCGCGCTTTTGGACAAGCATTTCCTCCGCAAACACGGCCCGGGGGCGTATTATGGGCAGTAGGCAGAGAAAATGGGCTTCAGACAAGCCCTGGAACCATAAGCAGGGAAGCTTGGCAGGCAAGTCTGAAGCCCATTTTCTCTCGTCAGACGATCTCCCGATAAACGTCGGGGTGAGGGCGGGAGATGATCACGGCGTTGACCAGGACGCCGGCGGCGGCGATCACTTCCTTGCCGGCGGCCATGGCGGCCTGGACTGAACTGACATCGCCGGTCATGGTGACGAACGCCTTGCCGCCCAAGGCCATGGCCAGTCGGATTTCCATAAGGGTAACACTGGCGGCTTTGGCGGCGGTATCGGCGGCCTGAAGGAGAGTGGCGACATTAAAGGATTCGAGGATGCCCAGAGCGCCATTGGCTTCGGGCAGTTGCGAGCGTCCGAGGGCATCCATGACTTCCTGGTGAACATTGGGGATGACGAACTGGTCAATCAAGGAATCGCCCGCAATGGCGGCGCCGGCGGTGACAGCGCTTTGAACGGCCGCAGTTTCGCCTCCAACGAGAACCATATACTTGCCGGAACATATCGAGCGGGAGAGGAGCAACCGGACGCTGCCGGCTTTCAACATGGTATCGGCGGCCAGGAAACCGGCTGCAACGCTGGAGAGCTCAAGGAGTCCGAGGGATCTGTCATTCATAAACGTTCCAGAACAATCTGATCAGGCGTGAGGGTGATAACCTTTGCATTCATGGGCGAATGGATGATTGCGCCGAGGCTTTTATCGGGAATTGCGCCCAGGGGTTGGCCGGCCTTGACAGAGTCTCCGGCTCGAACCCGGGGCTGATTGGGCGTCCCGGCGCCTTGTTTCCAGGGAAGAGACAGCCGCCGAGGTTCCAGCGGCGTGGTTTGGAGATGATCGGGCTGGTCATATTCCTGGACGGCGAGACGTTGGGTGAGCAGCTTGATAGGGACCCGGCGGCCATCCCGCAGACCGTGGGGTTTGATTTCTGTGGGGCCGTTCCACTTGATATTCCGCGCGCGCAAAGCGGCTTTGGCGGCATCGCAGGCTTCCTTGGGATAAAGCTTTTCGGGGCAGGCGTAAAGGGTACAAAGTCCGCAGGAGCAGCAGAGGACGGCTAATTGGTTGAAATAGTCCGCGCCCGTGGCCGTAAAGGCCAGACTGCGCATGACCTGATGAGGTTCCACGGAGTAACCGAGGAGGTAACGCGGACAGAATTCGGTGCAAAAACGGCATTGGTCGCAGGCGGACTTGCCAATTCGAGCCTGGTGGGAGGCCGGGTGCAGCCGCCGCTGGCACAGCGGATGTTCCAGGGGAAGGATAACAATTCCGGTGGTTGTCTTAGTGATGGGCTGATCCAAGTCTTGAGTGACTTGGCCCATCATCAGACCTCCAACGAAGATCACCGGCTCGTGGGTTGTGAGACCGCCGGCCGCTTGGATAGCCTCACGAAAAGAGGTTCCAATCGGAGTGGTCAAGGTGGTCGGGCGGTGGACCGCCCCGGCTACGGTCAGAGTCTTGTGTGTGACCGGGATCCCCGAAGCGGCACGGGCGATGTTGGCCAGGGATTCTACATTGTGCACGACAGCGCCGACCTGCAGCGGAATGCCTTGGGGAGGGATGAGACGTCCCGTAACTGTGTAGACCAGATCGTATTCATCGCCCGCCGGATAGTAATCGCCCAGTAACTGCACTCGAATCGAGGTTCCGCGGCAAGCCTTATCGATGGCCTGGATTGCTTCATGTTTCTTGGCCTTGATTCCCACGACGCCCGCGGGCGCGCCCACGGTTTCCATGATCCGTCGCATGCCGTCGACGACCAGGTCGGCCTGATGTTCCATGATGACGGCGTCCTTGTGCAGCAGTGGTTCGCACTCGGCCCCGTTGGCAATCACGATTTCGGCTTTTGCCGCCAGTTTTACATGCGCGGGAAATCCGCCGCCGCCGGCCCCGACGACTCCGGCCTCTTTAACTTGATCGACAAGGGACATCGTGGTTTGGAGCCTAACGGCCGATTCGAGAAAATACAAATGGAATCCTGGTCAGTCTCCCGCGCGCTTTCCGGTCGTGTTTCTGGCCGAATCCGTGGGCTGTCTGACGCGATGGCATTCTGGATTCTTGACTCAAGAGCGATATTTGTCTAAAGCATAAGTCGTATGACTGCAAATACATTGGCTAACCTATCTGTGACGCAGCTGAAGAAGGTCATTACTATTCGGGAGAAGATCGAGAAGCTCGAGAAAGAACTGAGTGAGCTCTTGGGAGAAGAAACCGAAGTTAAGACCAAGCCTGCAAAGAAAGGATCTCGGGGGATAACTCCTGAAGGACGGGCGCGCATTGCGGCGGCGCAGAAGGAGCGTTGGGCCAAACAACGAAAGGCTAAAGCGGCCAAGTCCAAACCGGCAAAGGCCCAGAAGGGCCGGGCCCCAGCGAAAGCCAAGCCTGAATCTGACGCGGCACTACCGCCTCGATAAGGCCCATTCCTGACCGGTTGACCTTGCATTGAGGATGCGAGTCCGGAAAGCTTCCGGATCAGGGTGAGGACAGATGGCGATCCTTCTGGATACCGAAATGCTGGAGGACGCGCGCTGTGGCGTCTTCCAAGCGGGAAGCATTGAGCACCAGCTTTCCGACCGATTCGCCTGGCGCGAATTCAATGACCTGGAAACCGCCGACGGGTGATTTCAGGGCCTCGGCCAAGTCGTTGAGTCGGCTGATCGGCCGGTTATTGACTCGTTCAATGACCAGGAACCGGTGGTCCTGATAGCCTATGGTTGTCCGATCGGGAAGCACTGTGGATAGGAGGACGCGAGACGGCTTTTCCACGGAGGGTTTCTCCAGCGTGTAGTAAACAAGACGAAAGGGAGCTTTCCTGCGCCAATCCGAACCCCAGCTGCGAAGATAGGGTTCAGTCAGGGGCTGAAAAACTAGTCCGCCCGCGATGAGATATTCGGGCTCTTGGTCATAGTGCGCCAGAGGAACTAACTCATCGGCATAGTCGACCTTGGGAATGGTATAGGCGACTTCCTTCAATTCCCCCGAGCGCCAAACTTGGATCGGGACGGAACGATTGGCCCAAAGCCGGCCGCTGGCGATGTTCTCGATCGAGAGTTTGCCATAATCGGGATCTTGGTAATCGCCCTCGTTATCGATATCAAGTCCATCGATCTTGACGATAAGATCCATGGGTTGAATCGGGCTGGCATGTCCGAGCTTGAGGCCGCCATCGACGACGACGACCCCGCGGGGCGCGCCGGTAAGCTTGAGGTAGGCCAGGATGTCGGGATTTTCAATCTTTTGCCAGACAAAGTCGAAGTAACCGAGCCCTGGAAATCGGTTCTGGTTTTGCGCCTGTAAGATCGGGCGGACGAAGGGCGCCGGGAGAACGGTGCATCGGTTGTCGGCGTGCGATGAGGTTATCCCGACAAGCTTATTATCGACAACCACGGCCTCGGCCCAACCCGCCGCATTGATTTCAGAACTCACCTCCATCTGGAGGTAATCGACCCAGGTCAGTTTGCCTTTCTTAACCGCCCACTGCTGGATGTCGCCCTGGAAACTCTCGAGGCGGCCGTTGCGCCACCGCACCAGCTCAACCTGTCCTCGAGACATGGGCTTTGGGAGCCAGGAAGCGGGTTTCAGATGAGACCAGAGATTTGAATCCGCCGAAGTGACCAGGGCGAGATTGGCGTGGTAATCGATCCAGGCCAGCTTCGCCGAATACCAAGGGCCCCGTCCGTTTTTCTGAACACGAACCAAGGTGATGTCGTGGAGATAATCCGCTGTGGTGAGTATTTGGCGGGGTCCGATTACCACGCCCGATTTTGTCACGGTTTCCTGCCGGCGGGCCCAGGGCTGAAGATAGTCGTAGCTTCGACGGGAGGCCTCGAGTGAAACCACCGAGTTTTCCCACGAGGAGGAACGTTGGGCGGCCGAGATCGACAGGAGTCCCGCCAGCCAGCAAATGAAAAGGAGGAAAGGGTATCTCATAGACGGCGATCCGAGGGGATATTGTAGGTTTTCAGAATCTCAGAAGTCGCCTGAACAGCAGCGGAATGGTTCAGGCAATCAAAGCTTTGTTGGGTGACAAATTGAATGACGTCATAGGTGGCCGAGGACGATTCGAATGCCTCGATCAGTCCTTTCAAATCCTCGATGCGCCGGCCGTTGACCTTCTGGATTAACGCGCGGCCTTTGATGCTGAAGTTGGCATTGACCGAATGCGAGAGAATGCCCACGAGCACGATCGGTTCGGGCCGCCAGGTTTCCGGCTTCTCCTGTCTGCGATAAAACAACTCGTAAGCCAGTTCGCTGCCGAGGGTGTCAGGTGATGATCCGCCAACCGCCCGCAGGTAATCGCGATTGAGCGGAGTGAAGATCAGCCCGCCAAAAATATAGTACTTGGGCAGCTGATACTGATTGCCCTCGGCGGCATCGTCGCGAACGACATTCATCGGGAGAGTCACGGACAGTTCCTTTCCTTGGCGCCAGACGCGCAGATTCAGGCTTTGACCATGCTGGACTTCACTGAAGGCGACGCCGGCGTGCAATCGGTTGCCCTCGTAGAGAATGGTGCTGTCGCTCGCCACCGCATAAGAGCCGACCTGAAGAAGCACATCCTCCTTTTGCAGCACCGCGGTTGTCGATGGAATGGGGGAGAGCGAATCAATCCGAGCCCCCTGGTCGTTGTCCGGAAGGCCAAGGTAACGGCGGAAATCCGGATTCTGAAGGCTGCTCAGACGGATTCCAGCCTGGGGGAAACCGTGGTATTCGCCGTCTTCGACATCTTGGAGGAAATGCTGGATGACGGGGGGCGGGATAAAGAAACCGGTATTTTCCAGGCCGGGGATGCCTTGAAAGGCCACCCCGACGACTTTGTCGTCTTGAATTACGGGACCGCCGCTGTTTCCCGGATTGATGGCGGCATCGGTTTGAACGGCAATAAAGCCGCGGTTGCCGATGTGCGTGTAGCTTTGAACCTCAATTCGCGAAACCACACCGCGTGTGTAAGAAATTTGCTCGCCTCCCGCCGGATAACCATAGGTAACGACCGAGGATCGGACCTTGGGGAGATCTCCGAGATCCAAGGGATCCAGGTTGTCGAAGAACGACTCGTCTTCCAGAGCCAGCAAGGCCAGATCGCAATCGTGCCCCATATAGACCACGCGTGCCAGGAAGGGGCGGGGATCCTGATACCGCCGGACCAACACCTGACGGGCCCAGCTCAGGACATGAGCATTGGTGAGAATGCGTTTTCCACGAATGACGAAACCTGATCCCGACGAGCGGCGAACCGATTCGAACCGCCAGGGCGCGGCCCAATCGGGCTGCTGCGAGAAAGTCGTGATTTGCACCACCGATCGTTCGGGTTCGGCTCCGGTCGCCAGCATCGTTCCCATCCAAACCCCCCATAGCCATCTGATAAGCATGCGCACGATCCAAGCATGAGAAGAGAATCTTTCCAGGTCAAGCCGCGAAGCCGCCCCCAAAACCGCACATGAGATGCTCCGAAAAAACAGAACCGCGAATGAACACCAATAGACGCGAATGAAAGCGGAGGTGTCCGATGGGGTAAATCCCAGACATTCCATCGAGGTTCGCAACACTTCAGGTCCTTCGTATTTGGCCTGCCCTTATTGGCGTGGATTGGCGTCTATTCGCGGTTCAGTCGTTTGATTTGCGGTTCAAGGTTGCCATCCTGAACCGCCAATGAACGCGAATCCTGGCAGGTTAAATACGAAGGTCCGGACGTGTTGGGAATATCGATGGAATGAGCGCATCAGCGGTTGGGTGTCCATCCTTTAGGGTGTCCCAGACTGTGAAGCCTGCAACGACCGGCGCGCGGAATTTATTCCGCAGAGTGAAGCGGTGAGGATCAACGCGGCGGAATAAATTCCGCGATCCGTTGCGTTGCGGCTGTTGTCATGCGGAAATAGGGGGGGCAGTGCCGTATTGAACTTGGTAATCTTCGGGAGTAAAAGAGAAATCAATGACGGATTCGGATTCCATCGAACTGCCTATTGAGGGGGAATTGGACCTGCATACGTTTCGACCGCAGGATGTCAAAGACCTGGTGGTCGACTACCTGGATGCCTGCGCTCGGAAAGGCATTGGGTCGGTTCGGATCATTCACGGAAAGGGAACCGGCGCCTTGCGGGAAACCGTGCATGGTGTTCTGCGCCGGCATCCGCGGGTGCGGCATTTTCGTCTGGCTGGCGAATTGATGGGAGGCTGGGGGGCGACCCTTGTGGAACTGGATCTGGCGCCGAGGTCAGGGCAAACGAAAGACCTCTAACTTGTCTGCAGGCCAGAAGTCTTTACAAAAGAGTCAAGTTATAGTTTGAACTTCGTTTGACAGGTCGGTTTGAGGCAGCGCTTCGTCAGGACGGACTCAATCCGCGGCGGTCTAGTCGGTCGAGAAAGCCCGGACGATTTCCAATCGATCTCGGACCAGGGTCCGCATTTGAGGTGTGCAGGGGGGTAATTTGTTCGGATTCAGAAAGTTCACATCGAAGGTCCAGTCCCGTTTGGGGGGAGTATAGTACGTTTTGTTATCCGCGCGTTTCCAGTAGTTTGTGGCGTATCGGCTGGGAAACATCACGACCATCGAGCCATTGTAGGTCAGGGGACGTCCTGATCCCCAGTTCTCCAGGAATCGCGGAAAGTTCTCCACTCCCCCACTGTATTTATAGTTGCTGGGCCCCACGGTTTCCACGATCCCGGCCAGGAAAGCCGCGTTGACGGTTGTCGATTGGGCTGTCGTGTTATTGGGGCCGGTTTGGTTTGCGCTATCGCTCCAGCCTTCGGAAAGGACTGTGATGGCATCCCCGGCCAGCGAGGCGGGACGTGTATTGACCGTGTTCGTGGTGGCCAGGTTGGGCGCGTTGTAGTGGCCTTCCACATAAATCGGGTGTTCGGTTGCCACGGTCAAGCCCGCGCTCGGCAAGTAACGGCCGTTGTTGACGCGAACCCCGCTGCCCTGGCCCGAAGGCCGTTTCCGCAGGTCCTCAACATAGATGGAATTGATGATATGACCTCTTTCGGACTGCACAATCGAGTTGATGGGATTTCCGGCGTTGTTAATCCAGGTGTTGAGGTTGCCGATATTGATGTCGGTGGGAGAAACGGTCTTATTCTCCCGTCCGTTGTAGAAGCTGGCATTGGTGGAGACAAAGCTCAATCCGTTGGTGACGATGGTTTGACTCACCAGCCGGGGCCCGGTGCGCGCGACCATGTTGGAACTCGTCACCGTGAGGATCATGTCCACATTGTTGTAATACCGCTGCTTGCCCATCTGGGAATCCTTGTCTTCGCCCACGGGGGGTTTTTCAAGAATAGCATGAACGGCCTCGGGACTATTGTTGGTGCCGACCGGGAGGGATTTGGATGGAGCTTTGGCCATGAAAACATGCGGGGGGGGCGGATAGTTAATCGTCCCATATTGGTCTTTGCCCACGTATTTGCGCTCGTTATGGAGCAGACCCACCGCCGTGACATTCTGCAGGAAAGTCAAGGTGTTGTCCGCCGAGTAATAGATATCGTTTTGGCAATGAACTCTGCCGATGATGGTCATGGGCGGACTGGGATGAAACTCGAGGTCCAGAGAATAGTAAATGGCGTAACGAAAAATGGGATCATTGCTGAAGGTCACGATTTGACGGACAGCGCCGGAAACCGGTTCGGGAGTTACGGTCGAACGCGCGTTGGCGATGATTTTATAGCCGTAATCCAGGAGGTTTGTGGCGTTATTGGTATTCCCATGCGGGTGATAGGGAAGGATCGTGATCTTGCTCATGTTGCTGCTGGAATCCAGAAACTCGAATCGATCGGCCAGTTCCGGAGTCATGGGGATGTTGGTCCTGTACAAATCCAGATTAGTAAGGACCGCATGATCCCGAAAATCACGGAACATATAGCTGATCACCTTTTCCGTCGCCGCCTCGGCCGCGGCGACGGCGTTGTAGTAATTCACCTGGCGATCGGTGAGATGCGCTGATGAAGAGGTCCAGTTCATGGTGCTCCCCAACACGAGAAGGCTCAGCCCTGTCAGGACCAGGACGACGGGCAGGGATATCGCGGCTGATTCGGCCGATCGATGATGGCAAATGGCAGTCTTCATGACGAGAAAGAGCTCCTGCGAGAGATCGTGGTTTCGAATTTGTGATAGTCGATTTTTTGGCCGGTCGGATAATTTGTGCCTTGAAACTCAAGCCGGATATGGACGGAGACATTTCCCGTTTCATTGGTCAGAATTTGGCCCGCGTAGTCGCGCAACGTGAAAATATGATTGGTCCCACTTACCAGGATGGAATCCCCCAGGAAATTGATGTTGGTCGATCCCATCACCGCACGATGCAAGCTGGCGTTATCCGCGTCGAAATAATAGCAGACGTAATTGCTTGCATCGAGCCAAATTTGGAGGGCATTGCCCTGGCGCAACGCCCCGACGTTGGTGATGGCATGGAAGGGGTCGGAATACGAATTGGCAACGTAAACGTTTGCGGCGCTGTAAACTTCGGAGATCAGATACTTGACCATGTCCCGCGAGGCCTGGCTGGCCTGGAGTTTGCTTCGGCAGAGCGAATAGAGTCGCAATCCATAGAGATGCCCCGACAATACGACGGCCAGCACCATGATGATTAACCCGATCGAAATGAGCATCTCCACCAGGGTGACACCGGATCGCTGGGATGTGGATGATTGACTGATCTGCATAATTCAACGCGCTTATCCGCTATTGATCGGGCGCCCGATAGCTCACGATACGGTTGGTAAACAGTTTGTCCATGAATGGCCAAACACACTCGATATCGATCTGGCGCAATGGCGGCACCACGGATACCTCGGTAATCGTTGTCTTGACCGTCACAGCGAGGTTTGAACCTCCAGAGACAGGGATGTCAAGGATTTCGACGATATCCTGAAAATTGGTCGATACAAACTGGTTGTGTTCTGCAAGGTTCGGGTAAGCTTGGGTGTCCCATCGGGCTGCCCGCGTCTGTTCCAGACGTTTCATAACCAAGCCCTGCGCATTCAGATAATAAGCCGCCCATTCCGCCCGGCGCGCGCTCTGCAGGTAGCCTAAAATGGTGGCGCTTAAGAGGATGGCCGCCAACAGGATCCCAAACAAGGCTTCGGTCAGCGCAAACGCGCCTTTCCGCCGCTGTTGAGTATCCACCATCCAATGATCCAGAATCATAATGCGTCTCAAGACTGAGAACTCAAAGACAGATTTGACGAATAGCATTTGTCATTCCATGGTCAATCATTATTCCAAATAAATAAACCATCTTTCCTCGAATGAACAGGTCTTTTTCATGGCGTTTCAGATTGAAGTCATTTGGCGGGCGCGGCTTATGACCCCCACTTTTTTTACGATTTCAGAATCCAGAATAGTTACTGCATGTCCAGAATGTGGACATTCCATTTCCAGATATGTACGAAAATCGGCAAACCAGCGAAAGCAGGGGGAGGGTTAAGAAACTTCGATATCAGGGCCTCGTTGAACTCGGCCCTCTGGCATCCCCTCGCCACGAGAAGGCTCCTTTCTTCAAGGCATACAGGTACCCAACAAACAGGACGCTCAGGAAAGAAAGCATGGAAAACAAGGCGAGGTTGGCATGTTCAATCAGCAAATCGCGATAGATTACCGCCCAGGGATAAAGAAAGACCACCTCGATATCAAAAAGGATGAACAACACAGCGACGAGATAGAACTTGACCGAAAAGCGGGGCACCCCATCCATGAGGGGGAGCATGCCGCATTCGTAGGCGGTGTCTTTAATGGGCAAACGACGGTTCGATCTTCCTAGCAAGGCTGATCCGATCATCATTCCTGCGACCATGCCCACAGCCAGCAGCATGAGCAGAAGCACAGGAACATATTCACGCAGATGCGTGTCCATGGGCGGAATCCTAGACCGATCAGGCTGGGCTGGCAAGGGGGGAAACAGAAACAAAAATGGTGCGCGATACAGGGCTTGAACCTGTGACCCCTACCGTGTCAAGGTAGTGCTCTTCCACTGAGCTAACCGCGCACCCGGGCGTGGTTCGAAAAAACTGCTATACTCGGCCGGTTTTGGCAAGCCCGGAGTTTTGGAAAAGGGGGCTTTCAAAAACTGGCTATGAACTCGAGATGCCGAATAGTGATCATGGCAGACCCCTAAGGTCCTGAAGTGTTTGGAGCATCGATGGAATGAGGGAATCCGCGGTTAGATGTTATTGCGAGCATCTTACGGGCAGACTTGGAGGGGGCGATTATGGGCTTTTCAGACGGACGGGGATGGTGTTAAGTCGCGGACGTTTTATGAAGAAAATTGCGCTTTTATTTGCCGGTCAGGGTGCGCAGGTGGTCGGCATGGGACAGGATTTGTCGGAGAATTATCCGGCGGCCAGAGCTCTCTTTGAGCGAGCCAATGAGATCCTCGGGTATGATTTAGCCGGGATATGTCATCGGGGGCCCGAATTGGAACTCACCAAGACGGAACACGCTCAGCCAGGCATATACCTGGTGAGTTGGATTGCCTATCAACTGGTTCTGGAGGCATGTCCGGGGCTGGTGGTGGAGGCTGCGGCCGGATTGTCGCTGGGTGAGTTTACGGCACTCGTGGCGGGCGGGGCGTTGTCGTTTGAGGATGGCTTGCATCTGGTGCGTCAACGGGGGCTGTTTATGCAGGAGGCCTGCGAACTGACCCGGGGCACCATGGCGGCAATCATTGGCCTCGAAGAGGACGCCACGAGAGCGGTTTGCCAGGAAGCCGATGTGGAGTTGGCCAATCTGAACTGCCCGGGACAGCTGGTGATCTCGGGAGAATATGAAAGCGTGGTCCGGGCGTCTGAACTAGCCAAGGCCCGAGGCGCGAAACGAGCCGTGGTGCTGCCGGTGGCTGGAGCCTATCATTCCCGGCTGATGGTTAGCGCGCAGGAAAAATTACGCCAGGCGATGGAGAAACTGGCCTGGCGGACACCGGCATTTCCCGTTGTGGCCAATGTGACCGCCCGTCCGCACGATGTGGCAGCCGACATTCAGGCGTTGATGGTGCGGCAGGTGACCGCATCCGTTCGTTGGGAGGAATCGATGAGGTGCCTTTTGGGGCAGGGATGCCGCTGTTTTCTTGAACTGGGGCCTGGCACGGCCTTGTCCGGATTTATGCGGCGTATTGATCGGAATGTCGAGGTCTTGAACGTGGCCGACATGCCGAGTTTGGAGAAAACAATGAGGGCGCTTTAAGGCGTCCAGGAGGTTTGATGATATGAATCGACTCACAAATCAGATTGCTTTGGTGACCGGCGCCGGACGTGGAATTGGCCGGGCGATTGCACTGGCCTTTGCCAAGGAAGGAGCGGACGTCATCTGTCTTTCCCGAACGGTTGAGAATTCGGAGAAGGTGGCGTCCGAGGTTCGGGCTTTGGGCAGGCAGGCCTGGGCGCATGCGGTCGATGTGTCCCGGAGCGATGCGGTGGACGGCTTGATACGGAGCGTTTTGGCGGAGCCTGGGAGAGTGGATATTTTGGTGAATAACGCGGGCATTACGCGAGACGGTCTGCTGATGCGCATGAGCGACGAGGACTGGGATGTGGTCATGGACACCAATCTGAAGGGGGCTTTTCTGTTGACGCGCGGTCTTTGCCGATCGTTTATCAAGCAGCGTTCCGGCCGGATCATCAATATCACCTCGGTGATTGGCTTGATTGGCAACGCCGGCCAGTGTAATTACGCCGCGAGCAAGGCGGCCTTGATTGGACTGAGCAAATCGGTCGCTCGCGAGCTTGCTCCCCGCGGGATCACCGTCAATGCCATCGCGCCGGGTTTCATCCAAACCGATATGACCGCCGTTCTGAAAGAGGAATGGCGCAAAGATCTTCTCGGCCGAATTCCTTTAGGCGCCTTTGGCGAGCCTGAGGATGTGGCGCAGACAGCGGTTTTTCTGGCCAGCCCTGCGGCGCGATACATTACTGGGCAAGTTCTGTGCGTCGACGGGGGGATGACAATGTAACCTATGGCTCCAGATAAGGCTGGACGCCAGCCCGCAGGCTCGCTAGACAAGATTCAACCAAGACAGTCTGAAAAATATTTACTTCGAGGCTTGACGCCTCTGAAACGGTCGCATAGACACGAACAGCAAAAAGAATGGAGAAACCCATGGCTGCTGAAAAAACGATTGAACAGAGAGTAAAAGACATCATTGTCGAGCAACTGGGCGTCAATGCCGATCAGGTGACGGCCGACGCCAAGTTCATTGAAGATTTGGGCGCCGACTCATTGGATACGGTGGAACTGATCATGGCTTTGGAGGAGGAATTCGGTCTGGAAGTCCCTGATGAAGAGGCTGATAAACTTCAAAGCGTCGGAGATGTCATCAAGTACATCGAGGAAAATCAAAAGTAAAAGGACCCAGAGTTTTCGGGCAGCGGCTGGCTAAGGTCGGGCTGCCCATTTTTTTCATGCCAGCACATTGGACGGAACGCAGGGTGGTCATCACCGGGCTGGGGATCGTGACCCCTTTAGGCTCGGGAATGAGCACGTTTTGGGACAACCTCCTCGCCGGCAAATGCGGTGTCGATCGGATTTCACACTTTGATCCCAGCGCTTTTGACTGCCAGATTGCCGCTGAAGTGCGCAATTTCGATCCCACACCGGCTTTTAACTCGCCCAAGGAAATACGTCGGACCGACCGTTTCATTCAGTTTGCGATGGTGGCAGGATTGGAGGCGCTGAAAGACTCCGGCTTGGATCTGGAGCGGGAGAACCGGGATGAAATGGGTGTGTTCATCGGTTCAGGAATCGGGGGATTGGCGACGACGAGTGATCAGCATCAGGTGTTGTTGGAGAAAGGACCGGGCCGGGTGTCGCCGTTTATGATCCCCATGCTGATCCTGAACATGGCGTCCGGCATTTTTTCCATACACCACAAATTGCGCGGTCCCAATCTGGCGACCTGTTCCGCCTGCGCCACATCCGCTCATGCCATTGGCGAAGCATGGCGCACGATCAAAATGGGCGATGCCAGTGTGATTGTGGCCGGGGGAGCCGAAGCAACCATTGTTCCACTGGGAATCAGTGGATTCTGTGCCATGAGGGCCATGAGCACGCACAATCATGAGCCCCAGAAGGCTTCGCGGCCATTCGACGCCGAGCGGGATGGCTTTGTCATGGGCGAGGGGGCCGGCGTGCTGATCCTTGAAGAGTTGGAGCACGCCAAGGCGCGTGGCGCGCGGATTTATTGCGAGTTGGTGGGATATGGCAACACAGCGGACGCGAGTCACTTGACCGCCCCGGCGCCCGAGGGCGAGGGAGCCGCTCGCTGCATCCGGATGGCTCTGAGATCGGCGGGGCTGAATCCGAGCGATATTTCTTACATCAACACGCACGGAACCGCCACTCCGCAGGGGGATATTTGTGAAACTCAGGCCATCAAGAACGTTTTTGGTGATCACGCTCGAGAGGTGGCCATCAGTTCGACAAAGGGGGCGACGGGCCACATGCTGGGGGCGGCGGGCGCCGCAGAGATGGCCATCTGCGTCAAGGCGATCGAGGCCAATGTCGTGCCGCCCACGATCAATTACGAGCATCCCGATCCGCAATGCGATTTGGACTATGTCCCCAATCATGCCCGGGAAATGAAGGTGGACGCCATTGTCACCAATTCATTCGGTTTTGGGGGACACAACGCCTGTCTGGTGGCCAAGAGGTTTGTCGGGTGAGAAAACCTTCAATCGAGGTCACTGTCCGTGAGATGGAGTTGCGGGACATTGCTCCGGTCTTTGAACTGGGGCAACGGTTGTTCACCGCGGAGAAGTTACCGACCTTATACCGCTCTTGGGATCAGCATGAATTGGTCCAGCTATTTGGTTCCGACAGCGAGACCTGCCTTGTGGCCGAGGCCGAATCGCAGATCATCGGATTTGCGCTGGGGCGGGTGATGCAGAAGCCTCGCAGCGCCTGGCGGTATGGCTGGCTGCTGTGGCTGGGAGTTGAGCCCAAGTTTAAACGCCGCAAGATTGCCGCTCGACTCGTCGGTCAATTGACCAATCTGTTCATCGAACGCGACGCCCGCATCATGCTGGTGGACACCGACGAGGACAACTCGGATGCCCTGACCTTTTTCCGGAGGTATGGGTTCGGCCAGGAAATCGCTCACGTCTATCTGTCGATGAACCTGGAAAGCCATCCCCGATACCTGGAGCGCCGTTCTCTGGCCGACGAAGAATAAGGCCTTCAGTTTAGACCGGTTGCCAAAACCGGAATCCACTCAGGAATAACAGCGAATTTCGAAAATCCGCGCCAACGGATCGCCCTGGGTTCGATGGATCTGAATTCGGAGGGCGGCCGTATGAATGCCCGGCAAACGGATTCGGATCAGGCGCAGGAAGTTGTTCTTAATTTCTGCGAGGGGAGCAAATTGTCCATTGGTTTCCGACAGGACGGCAAGATCGGCAATAGTTTCAGGTTGGGGACCGCGGATCTGGCTGTAGTATTCGTTGTCTTGCCCGCTCAGATAAAGCCGTCGGTGCAGTCCGGAATCCAATGTAAGCTGGATCCAGCTCAGTTTCCGCGGCATTTGCCAACGCAGTTCAATCCAAGGCGCTGCGGGGGTCATCGGAGCGCGCCATTGATGAACAACGCCGTCACCGACCTCGCGATTCCATCCATCGATCACGCGATGGGCGGGACCTTCCTGGGTTTCCGCCGAGGCGGTAATCCGGGCGCTTCGAGCCAGGTCATCGGGGTCGTCATTCCGGATGTCGAGCAACGACTGGTCGTCACGCAAGAGGCGCTGCTGATATCGTTGCAGCATCTCGGTTTTGCGCACAAGTTCTCGAGGCGTAAGGCCGTGCTGAAGACAAAAAGCGGCCGCTGTTCCCGCCGCCTGACCCATCGTCGCACAGGTGGCCATGACCCGGGTGGAGGCGAATGCGACGTGGGACGCGCTGATATCGCGACCCGCCATCAGGAGGTTGGGCCGATTGACGCTGTAGAGGCAGCGCAGTGGAATACTATAGGGCTGTTTTAAATGGATGTATCGGGTCGGAGGCGCATCCGCCAAATCAATGCCTCCCGGCGGGTGATCATCGATGGGCCATCCTCCGTAGGCCACACGATCTTCGAACGAACGGGCTTCCACCAAATCGTTCTGCTTCAGTATGTAGTCTCCTTCGATCCGGCGGTTTTCTCTTTTGCCCGGGATCATGCCCACCCAATCGAGCGCCCAATGCGATGAACTTGGATGCTGGCCGCTGTTCTTGATATAATCCCAGATCCCCAGAACACAACGCAACAACTCGTGGCGTATCTTCTGATTATCCCGGATGGTATCCAGGTTTCCGCCCCACTCGATCCACCAGTATCCATATTCCCAGGAATGGATGGGGCGATGTTTGAAGTCATCTTTCTGGAATACACGCGCCCAACTGGGCGCGGCAAAAGGCATGGGACGATCGTGTTTGCGGGCGAAAAACAGAAGGGTGTTCCCCATCGTTTTACGGTCGCCCACCGGAGGGGCGAGGGATTCGCCAAAGGCATCGATGCCTTCGCGACCATATCGGTAACGGGCGCCCGCCGCCGCAGCCAGGGTGGCGTCGCCTGTGCAATCGATGAAGAATGGCGCCTGGATGTCGTAGGACTCCTCCACGAGCGGACAGAGGGCGGTCACGCTGGCCACTTTTTGGCGCGCCACTCGGGCGTCGATCACCGAGGTGTCGAGCATCAGGTGAATGAGCCGCTCGGAGATCACCTTGTCATAAAGCATCAGGTCCCACATCGCGAAAGACCGTTGCAGATTCGTGGCGGCATCCGTGAGCTTGAGTTCCTCGATCAAACCGGTTTCTCGCCACAAACGGAGTTCGTTCGGATTGTTGGCTCCGAGCGCGTGCATGCGGATTTCACTGCTCGAGTTGCCGCCCAGCCGGGATCGATTCTGAATCAAGACGACCGAAGCCCCGTTGCGAGCCGCCGCCAAAGCCGCGCAAACCCCCGCCAGTCCGCCCCCTGCGACCACCACGTCTGCCTTCATCTTTCGATGCGAGTAACGCAGGCGGGAGGAAGTCTGGACCGATGTCGCCACAGAGGCGGGGCTCGATCCCCCCACAGGACCCGATGAACTCCAAAGAACGACACTGCCCAGGCCCAAATCCCGAAAGAACTGTCGGCGTTTCAATGGCATAGAGTGATCTTAAGGCTTTTTTGCCGGCGCCGGCAAGCAGAGTTGGCTCCTGCCTATAACCGCTTATGGACCCTCATAAATGCGAATAAAGACAGGCGGGCCCAAAACCGCACATAAGATGCTCCGAAAACAGAACCGCGAATGAACGCCAATAGACGCGAATGAAAGCGGAGGGGTTCGATGGGCTGAATCCCAGACATTCCATCGATGTTCCCAACACTTCCGGTCCTTCCTAATTTGGCCGGCCATTATTGGCGTTGATTGGCGTCTATTCGCGGTTCAGTCGTTTTATTTGCGGTTCAAGGGCGGGATGGCCCTCTTGCATTGGGAGCGGCGAAAGGTCATGCTTCCATCTCGTGAGGTCGGTAAGACGGTTTCTCAGCAGCATCCGGCGGATTCTGATGCGGGGGCCATGATCAAGCCGTTATCCGATGCAGTCATGTCTGACCCAGAACATATAGAATCAGACGCGGGGGAGGCGGGTGCGTTTTGCACGACGCATTGGAGTGTCGTCCTCCGCGCGGGGCAGAGCGATGACAGTCGCGTGGTCGAGGCGCTCGAAAAACTGTGCCGGACCTATTGGCAGCCCCTCTCACCGGAGGAAACACCTGATCGCGCGTTTGATCGGCAATGGGCGCTCTTGCTTTTGGCCACCGTGTTGGATCGATTGCGGCTGGAATATGCGGCTGCTGGGCGCGAGAACTTGTTTGTCGGGCTGAAGGACACCTTGGCGGGGGGGCGGTCGGAAATCCCTTATCGCGAGCTGGCGCGCCGGATGGACATGAGTGAAGGAGCAGTCAAGGTGGCGGCCCACAGGCTGCGGCAGCGCTACCGTGATCTGTTGCGCGCTGTGATCGCCGACACCGTGGCTAGGCCTGAGGAAGTGGAGGAGGAATTGCAGGAGCTTTTTGCCGTGCTGGGAGGTTGATCTGCCACCGGGCCAGTCTGAGGTGGAATTGAAAGCCCTCGATGTCTCAATGAGATTGGGACGGCGCTTGGCCGAATCAGGACGGTGGTTTTGTTCAGCGCGACGTAACCTTAAGGTGGGATTCCGGTAGTAACGGGTGTATGAACAATGCAATGTTTGGAGCGATGATCGGTCTTCCTGAGATCCTGATTATACTACTGGCGCTTTTCTTTTATGTAACAACCGTAGTCGGATTGATCCTATTGGTCCTCTGGCTTGTGCGCCGCCAAAGCCAGCCCGTTCCCGGCGCATCGATGATGAATTCTGAAACGGTTGAATTTACGAGCCAAGCCCGGCGGTTCTCGTTTGTGGAACTTAAGGCGGATCGGGCCCGGTTGCGATGGGATCGGTACGGTTTGGGTTTGGGGGTAACAGTGGTCTGCGTCTCTCTGCTCAATGGCTTGCTGCTGGCGGCTGGGGTTTGGAGGGGTCTGGATACGGTGCTTGTTGGCCTCGTTATGGCGGTGGCAGCCTTCAATATCTTCGTTCTCTTGGAATTTCACAAGGCGGGATCAGCGGCCGCCTGTCCACGCTGCGGAACGCTTCTGCCTTCTTCCTCTCCGCAAGGCATGTGTCCACGATGTCTGATGGGAGTCGGGATCGGAACACAGGCTTCGACGGCGGGCGAATTCCGTCCTCAGGAGAACAAAATTTCTCCTCCCCCCGAATCTGAAGTGGCTCGACGCTTCCCGCACCTGGAAATTCTTGAATGCCTCGGCTATGGCGGCATGGGGGTGGTGTTTTACGAGATGCTCACCGGAGAACTGCCGCTCGGCAAATTTCAGCCGCCATCAAAAAAGGTCGAGGTGGACGTGCGGCTGGATGAAGTGGTCCTGCGGGCGCTGGAAAAGGAGCCGGAACGCCGTTACCAACAGGCCCGTCAGGTGAAGACCGACGTCGAGACGATTGCCCACGCGCCTCAGTCCGTCCCCGGGGCCTCCTGAAGGCGGATTTCGTTCACTTGCCCGGGATGGATCCCAATCTGGCTTCGATCAGTTCGATGCCTGGGTCGAGACCGAGATTACGGGAGTATTTTCTTTCCTGGGGATTGTTCCAGTGTTCGTGGACGCCGAGGCTAGCGAGCCGTTTTGTGGCGGTCGCGTGGTTCGGGTCGTAGAACGTCCCTGATGGCGGATCATTCGCCAGGGCGGCCTCATGGAGATAATCGTCGACACCGCCTTTGCGGGCAAAACTTGTTCCCTCCGACCAGAGCAGATCGAAGCCAACCGAATCAATGGCGACAGGATCCTGGGAGGCCAGGAGACTGCAGGGCCACTGGCCGTTAAAAGGCGGCGACTGCATGCGTTGCGGAACTGGATCGCGAGGATGCACACCGGAGAACAGACCGTCGACGAGATAGAGCACTGTCTTTCCGCCGAGATCAGCGTGACCCATGAGGTCCACCAGCGGCCGATAGATCGCGGTCTTTGTGGAGAAACAGTTCGGATGGATGTCGTAGTAACCTTCCTCGACAGGCCATCGCACCAGAGAACCATAATGATTTTTGGCGCAGAGCGTCACGCCCCCGGCGGTGTGAGCCTTGAGGTTGGCAAAGTTAATGAGGTAATCGGCTTCGGCAAAACTGGTGGGGAGATGGTCCTGGGCCTTGCCTTGAGGCCGGCTGCTCCAGTGCAATGGCGTACTCGAAGAACTGACCTTGATTCGCCCGAACTTGCCGCCGTGATCCTCGTAACGGACCTCGGAGAACCCCGAATGAAGAAGACCATGGTATTCGTGAATCAAGCTGGCAAGGGTGTCGCAGACCGTGATATCGGCCGGGCGCACCCCGACGCCGGTCAGCTGGCTGAGCACCGCCAGGATCATCTGGGGCGCGGTGTTCATGTAATCGTGCCGCCGATTAAACGTGTAGGTGTCGTTGTTGACGTGACCCTCGAGATAAATCAGTCCGACCCAGTTCGGTTTGATGACAATCTTCTCACCCGCTCGATAACCGGCATCCCCCTTGCCGCGCGCCTGGTTCAAGTGACGAAACAACCTGGACCACGCCCCGGCCACCGTTGTTTCGCCCGTGAGCTCACAGACCGCGCGGGCCATCATGGCGTCCACGCGTTTTTGTTTCACGCGTTGCCCTTCCCACCAGTGGCCGTCTCCCGGGCCTTTCCAATCGGTCACCTCCGGATCGAAGGTCCAGACGACACGCCCCGGATGAATTCCTTGCGCTCGCCCGAGAGGTTTAAGCCGGTTGGATGCATCCTCGGCCGCTGTTGCCCGCAGGATCAGTGCGCAACCCCCTGTCAAGGCGATCGATCGCCGGAGGAACGCGCGCCGGTTTATGGCGCCAAAACCGGCAGTCTCGAAAGAAGAGCAATCCATGATGACCGAGGGTCGAAACGTCGTTTTCATGAGTTCAAATCACCCCTAACACAAAAGAGCCGGAATGTCGAATCCCCGATTAAAAAACATCCCGGGTTGGTTTGCACAGGTGTTTGGAATTTGGCAACCGGTGACGATGGATAGGGAACAGGTTCTTTTCCGGCGGTTGTTTTGTTGATCGGGAAGCCGCCTGTTACCAGGGGCCGCACACGCCCAGTCCAAAGCCCTGCTCGCCCAGCAGCGTGCTGCGCCGATGGAGGATTTCCTGGGGCGATTCCTGCTCTTGCCCGTGCCAGGCGAGGGCTTGGCCCAGCCACGGAGCGTCCGGACCTTCAAAGTAATAGACCGAGCCGGCCGGCACAGCCGTCCAAACGGTTCGCGGGCCCGGCTGGGCCTTTGGATCATCGATCCGGAGGTGTTTGCGCTCACTCCAGCCCCCGATCGATATCAGCGGACGAACCGCCGCCCCCATCAGACGACAGTCCAAAAAAGGCAGCTCCCGGATTCTTCGGCGCCATTCCTCTCTGCTTTTGGAGCCTCGCTCTGTCTTTCCCCGGCGCAATAAAACCTGGCCGGAGTCCGGATCCACCCAAGTCGGCAACCAGCCGCCCGGATGTGGCCGATCCGATTTATTTTGACTGGAGGACGCGCGGGGGAAAATAGCGGGCGACAACAGCAGCCATTTGGCCCGAGTTCCCGAGACGGGCTGGCTCAACGGAAGCCAGGCATCCAATCGATCGGGGGAGTGACGGCTCATCCTGACGACATGACCGCCTCCTCCCATGCGGAAGGCGAGCCCCTCAGTGGCTGGCAGCAGGTCAAAACCCTCCCGGTAACTGGCTTCTTTGAGGGGCATACTGGCGTAGGCCCCCAGGCAGGCGTGGTCCGTGAGCCTGAGGCAAAATCGATTCGGAGCGTTTGGATCCGGGATGAGACTTTTGCCTCTGAGGCCATTAGGCCGGGCGATCCGTTCGATGATGCAGAACTCCTTGGACTGTCGCCAATGGTTTGGAGAAACAGGAGTTCCCCGTAAATAGTCCTCAATCATCTGTTTTGTTCCCCAAGCATAGGCAGGAACAGAGGGGGGATCAGAACGAGAAACAGGAGTCGTCCGACTGTCGCAAAAGGGAGCACCGTGGGAGATCGGACCGTTGATCCGCATGATTTCGGATGTGTCAGGACTGGAACCGAGATCGGCGGGTGAAACGAAAAGCCATCCGGGAGGTGTCGCGGCGGGCAGGCAAGGGAAAGGGCCTGCGGAGGTTAGGGAGCCAAACCGCTGCAATCGAATGCCACGATCGGGATAGTGCCCATTTCGGCCCGTGGCATGGTTGTGTTCCCAGAGCTGGACCTGGGGGTGGACCGCATGCCAGAGTGCGTGCCATGCTGTGAACAGGACGTTGGGTGCCGGCCATATTGGCGCGGACGTCTCTTCACGGGTCCCCGAGGGAGCGTCTGGGGCAACCACCTCCAGCACATCAGCCGGTATGAGATGAAATACGGGCATGCAAGCGGTCAGGCTGATCGATGAGCGGGAATTCCCCGCGAATTCTCAAGGGGACCGCAACCGGAAGAAGCGGTCCTCCACCATGGGTGCGACAATGAAATTCGTCTCGGCGTCGCGCGCGATCGGCTCGGGCGCAACCCACCAGGGCGACAGAAGAAGGTTCGTATTGGCTTCGAGGACGAGGTTGGTGGCGGTCGAGATCCAGCCTACGACAGCTTCCTGGCCGCGGCGCTCGATGAACAAAGGCGGCAAATCCACGGCTTCAGTCACGGTCAGAACCGCCTCGTCGCTGAACAACGATTTGCCCGGCACCGAGATCAGGCACTGGAATCGCGATTGATCATCCGATTTCTTCACGGGCGGTGTTGTGTAATCGGCGGCGGTTGCGCCCGGTATTGGTTGCCCGTTTCCGTACCATTGGTAGAGCAAAAGGTTCGTGCCCAGCGCGGAGCTCCCCGTGGCGGCCACGGCAAATTTCGCTGTCCGAGATTCCGGCACGGTTACATTGGTTGGCTGCAAGGTGATCACAACGTCCGCAAGATCGGGATTGACGTAGGTCGACAGGAAATCGCCGGGAATAATGACGGGAGGATTGGGGCGGCCCGCCTGGCTGGGCAGGACCCAGCTGACTTCGAGATGGTCGTTGGTGTAACCCGCCATGTGAAGGGCCTCCATGTAATAAACCTGTCCCGCCAGAAGGGAAATGGCGCCCGAGGCCTGGAAGAAGGAATTTGTCCATTCCTGAGGCCGGGTCCCGATATCGACACGCGCAATCAGGGCCTTGTTGGTTTCCTGGCCATCGATGCTTAACCAAAGTTCGGCGCCATTATTGGCCGCAATATAAAAGACAGTGTTTCCGTTTTCCGGGGCCGTCACGTAACCTGAAACCTTCTGACCGTAAAACACCCCGTCATTGAGCGGCGTCTCGAATTGCATAATCCCCGCCATCCGATCAAATTCCTCATTCAGAAACCGGGGGGAATTGGTCAGGTTGTAGACGGCGGTTCCCCGGATGTCCTCGTAAATCTCACGCGTCAGAAAACCGTTTGCGAGGACAAACGACGTAAAACGAGCCGTGGTGTTGGGCAGGATCGCAAGCCCCCAGACATCCTGAACGCCATCCACGATGAGCGTGTAAGGGGTGTTTTCCTGCTGGAGCGAGGTGGTGAGGATGACGTTGGTGCCCGTCGCATCGAGCATGGCGCTTTGAACGGCCAGGCCTTCGGCGAAACGATAGTTGGCCGGGAGATTGGCGCTTGCGGGATTGAGTTTCTCCGAGAAACCGACGGTTACCCGATTAAATCGCCGGCTGCCTTCCACGCGGACAATGACGGGGGGATTGGTGTCGTTGATCACGGTCAGGTCCGCTTCGGTGCTGAACAGGGGACGGTAGCCGGGGACTGTGACCACGCATCGATATTGATTGCCGTTGTCTTCCATGGCCAGCGGAGGCGTGGAATAGACGGGATGGTTCGCTCCGGCAATGTCGATCTGATTGCTTTGCCACTGGTAGAAGGGTGTGACCCAGTAGGGGGCCGTGTTGATGGTCGTGACCTGGAACGTGGCTTGTTTTTTGACGGCCCGGATGGTGTTGGTGGGGTGTTCCGAGATGTAGACCGGGTTGGTGAGGCCCGTGACAAACCGATAGGCCATCACAGGCCGGGTGCCTCCGGCGCTGTTCAGCAGCGTGCGCGCATAAGTCCGCCGATCGATGGAGTAAAACTCGAGCTGTCCCTTTCCGGACGCCTGTGACCAGGAGAGTCGGAAGGGGTAAACTCCATTGGTTTCCACCAGGAAATCAAACTGGCTTTCCGAGATGGATCGGGAACCATCAAAGTAGGCGACCGTCATGGTGATGTCGTGGGGCACCGGACCGGCTGTCAGCCGGAAGCTGTCCTCAGCGCGTATCCCGAATCGGTAAGTCCCGCGCTGCAACGCCAGGTAGGCAATGGTTTCGGCCGCGAGGTTCTTATTGTGATTGGTCATGCCGGTCCAAAGGAAGTCGTTTGCGAAAAAACCGTTTTCCACAGGCTGGCTGACCAGATTGGTGGGGAGCGCGAAATCGACGACCGGCGTCGTGATCAGGCTATGGGTATCGGCGGTGACCGGCTTGCCGTTTTGAGTCAGGAATCCGGCCAGCTGGTATTCGGTGCGTTGGAGGGTGTCCGGGAGCAGGGGATCGGCGGGGGCCTGCAAGGCTCGGATTGTGAATCCTGAGGAACGGCCGGATCCCTCGGGCAACGCAAAACTGGGCGGGATTCGGAGCAGGCTGGCGACCACGCCAAACTGCCAGAGGTTGGTCTCGACGAAGGGGGGAGTGCCGTTATCGCCGTAGGAGAAGATAATTCGATGGTTGCTCCCGAGGGAGAGATAATTGGGCGGCTGGTATTTCACCGTGGTTGTGTTGGCCGAGCGATGGATGCCGAGGGAAGAGGTGACGTCGCGGGCGTCGAATCGCATGTGGATCCGGTTGGTATCGACCTGGGTGTCCCGGTCCGTGATCACCACTTCGATCTCGGTGTCTGGCATGATGCCGGTCGCTCCGGGACGCGGAAAAACAGAGCTGAGAAAAGGCGTGCGCGGCGTCGCCGATTCCGAAGGCACAAAGACGAGGTAATTTAAACGGTATCCCACGGCGCGCGAGGTCAATCGAAGCGTTTGGGTGCCCTCCAGCCGCACGGCAATCGGGCGCCCGAGGCCGTCGGCCAATGCCGTGTAAAAATAATTGGTGGAATCCAGATCAATCGTTTCGAACAAACCCAGGGGACGCAAGGATGGACTATTGGTGTTGGACGGGGCGGTGACCAGGTGCAATTGGGCCGACACTGGAAGGCCCGGCGTGCCGGACACGCGGGCGTAGATCTGGTAGTAATTGGTGGGAAACGTGTGGGTGTAGCTCAACCACTCACCGTATTCGAACGGGCCCACCTCGATTTCATCCAGGCCCGCCGCTTCATACTCCGCACGCGGCGGGTCGAGACTGACTCGAGTGCCCTGGCGATCCCCGGGACGAAAGACGTGCTCCCGCGAGGCCGGGATGCTGACCAGATCGACGCCTTCGATTCCCACCTGGTCGAGATAAGAGTTCGGCCCCGGTTCGGCGGTCAAATCGGGTTGATTCAGGAATTGCCCGCCCTGGAAATCGTAGTGCTCGCCTTCCCACTGGATCACCTGGCTGGTGACAAACGTATCGAAGACAAGAGGAAAAACGCTTTGGCGGCCCCGATTGTCCCGCGCGATGATGGTCCCCTCGTAGAAACGATTGCTTTCCAGCGTGGCCAGACGAACCGTTCGACGGCTGGGAACTCCTCCGATGACCAGTTGCGACGACACATTCACCTCATTCAGCACCACGGTGATATTGGTGGGGTTGATCTGATTGGTGGGAGCGGTGGATAGGGTAAAGCTCAAGCCGCTGGCGGCCGGATGAAAGCGTGTTCCCGGTTTGGGTTGCAGATCTTCCAACCGCGGAAAAACGGGCGCGGGCGGAGGTTTGGTCAGGTTCTGGCCGTTCAGGTCGAGGTAAAGATCATCCACATAGATCGGAGCGGCGTGATCGAAGCCGGTGCGCACATGGAACTGCTGCAGATCGCTCATCCTGGCGCCTGTCGGCAGGGAGAAATCCGCCTTGCCCGAAATATCCAGCTGCCGGGTGGGCAGGGCAAATTGTCCTCCTTCCAGGTAGATCTGAAAGGTGTTGCTCTGGGGATTGGCGACGATCCAGACGCCATACCAGATCATGGGATATAAGTCCGACAACGGAATGGGATTAATCCCATCGCGGGTCTGGATACGCTTGGGATAATAGTTGTCCGCGTTGCGATTCTGCGACAAGGGCAGGTCGACATCGACAACCGATGGCAGATTCGAAACTGTGGCGCTGCTCAAACCCAGGGTCCAGTTGAGCACCGGCATGATGGCAAGGGCATTGTCCACCTCGACTCGGAGACGAAAGAAAAGGGTGGAGACGTTGGCCGGGCTCAGGCGCAACGGAACGAAGGCCTCGCTGTCTGCGCCGGCCGCCGTCAAGACCTGGTTGTTGGGATTGTCGGGTTCCTCGCCGACCGAGATCCCGTCGCCGATCCAGCCATGTTGGCCGTGCAGCGATCCCGCCTGCTGGGTTTCAAAGCCGTCTACCAAGACAAATTCGGCCTTCGCCGACAGCAGGAATAACAGCAAAGCCATTCCCACTCCTCCCAGTTGTATATGTCGCAGGTTCATTGACATCGCACCTTCCCACCCCGCGCCTGAGGGTCAAATTTGTCCGGCAATCAAGGCGCTCGGCTTAATTTGCAGCAGGTCACGAGCCAATTGACAGAAAAAAAACAGGGGGCCTTCGAGCCGCTTCTCGACCGGCGAGCAATACCGCTGCTTATTCAGACCCCTTATTTTCGGGATAAATCTAATATCTACGCTCTCTTGACCCCCGGGGAGGGAGGGTATAGTAAAATGCCCCTTGGTACTTGGGTCGGGGCAAAACCCCTTCCAGGTCCACTTGAGAAGCCAAGAAATGCTATGGATGAATTATCGCATCAGATTGTGGAACGTCAGGTTTTGAGCCCCAACGTTACGCGGATGGTCGTCAGGGCTGCCCGAATTGCCGAGGTGCGTCAACCGGGGCAGTTTGTTATCCTGCGCGGCGCGGAAAACGCCGAACGCATCCCGCTGACGATTGCCGACAGTGATCCGGCGCGGGGCACCATCACCCTGGTCATTCAGGCCCTGGGCCGGAGCACCCGCGAACTGGTGGCGTTAAACGTCGGCGATTCGATCGCGGATATTGCCGGACCGCTTGGACGACCCACCGAGCTGATTGCATCCGGGCATGCGGTGTGCGTGGGGGGCGGAGTGGGGACGGCCGTGGTTTATCCGATCGCCCAGGGATTGCAGCGACGGGGAGTGCGAGTGACGAGCATCATTGGGGGACGTTCCCGGGAATGGGTGATCTTTGAGAATGAATTGCGCCAGCAAGGGGAGGTGATTGTCTGCACGGACGATGGCAGCCAGGGTCGCAGGGGTTTTGTGACCGATGCCCTTCGGGATCTGATGAACGCGCAGCCGATTGATGCCGTGTACGCAGTGGGCCCGGTGCCTATGATGCAGAATGTGGCCAACCTGACCCGGCCAAAAGCCATTCACACGATTGTGTCCCTGAATCCCATCATGGTGGACGGCACCGGCATGTGCGGAGGATGCCGCGTCACGGTGGGATCCGAAACCAAGTTTGCCTGTGTGGACGGTCCGGAATTTGACGGACACCTGGTCGATTTTGATATGTTGCGCGATCGCCTGACCACCTATCGAACCGAGGAACAGGCGGCCCTGAGCGCACACGAGGGCCCCTGCCGGGTTGGAATTTAGGCGGACACAAGATCATGAAGACTCAAGAAATCCAAGCGGCCAGCCCTTCCCTCCGGGCCTCGAAACCCAGTCTCAGCCAGCGCATCAAGATTCGGCGCCAGAAGATGCCGGCGCAGGACGCCCGGGCGCGCACCCGGAATTTTAAGGAGGTCAACCTGGGATTATCCGAACAATTTGCCGTTTTGGAGGCTCAGCGGTGCCTGGACTGCAAGGACGCCCGGTGCATCGAAGGCTGCCCGGTGAAGGTGGACATTCCGAGGTTTGTGGACCTTTTGGCGCGAGGAGATTTGCGGGGCGCCGCAAAGAGCCTGCTGAGCGACAACGCGCTGCCCGCCATTACCGGCCGGGTTTGTCCGCAGGAAACCCAATGCGAAATCCTGTGTGTCCGCGGCAAAAAGGGGGAGCCCGTTGCGGTGGGGTATCTGGAGCGTTTTGTGGCCGATTGGGCCGCGCATCATGCCGCCCAGGAACCTTCGGAGCCTGCGATGTCGTCGGGGAAGAAGGTGGCGGTGATCGGTTCCGGACCGGCCGGACTGACCGCGGCGGGCGAGTTGGTCAAACACGGTCATGCGGTGACGGTTTATGAGGCCCTGCATAAACCGGGGGGCGTTCTGGTTTACGGCATACCCGAGTTTCGCCTGCCGAAGGAGATCGTCCGCATGGAAGTGGATCGTTTGCGTCAGCACGGGGTGAAAATCAAGTGCAATGTGGTGATTGGAAAAACTTATACGATTCCCCAGTTAAGAGAGAAATTTGACGCCGTTTTCATTGCGAACGGGGCGGGCCTTCCGCTGTTCATGGATATCCCCGGGGAGCATCTCAAGGGCGTGTATTCGGCCAATGAGTATTTGACCCGGGTGAACCTGATGGCGGCTTACGGACAGCAGGCCACCACGCCGGTTCTGAAAGGCAAACAGGTCGCGGTCATCGGGGGCGGCAATGTCGCGATGGACGCGGTTCGCACCGCCAAACGCCTGGGCGCCGACGAGGCCATTATCGTCTATCGCCGCGGGAAGCAGGAGATGCCGGCTCGGGCCGAGGAAATCCATCATGCGGAGGAGGAAGGCATTCGATTTGATTTGCAGGTGGCTCCTGTGGAAGTGATCGGCAACGAACATCGTTGGGTGACCGGTTTGAAGTGCGTTCGCATGGAATTGGGAGAGCCCGACGCCTCCGGCCGTCGCCGTCCTTTGCCCGTGCCCGGATCGGAGTATCTCATTCCCTGCAACGTGGTGGTGGTGGCCATTGGCACGCGAGCCAATCCTTTGCTGACCGCAACCTGCCCGGATCTTAAACTCAACAAGTGGGGGAACATCGAAGTGGACGCCCGGGGCATGACCAGCCTGCCGGGTGTTTTTGCGGGGGGCGATATTGTGCGTGGCGCAGCCACCGTGATTCTTGCCATGGGCGATGGGAAGACCGCCGGTCGTCATATTCATGAGTATTTGATGGAGGGACTCTCCGAGGCTCGGAGCGTCGATCAGGTGGTGGCCCATCCGCAGGCTTGAGGCATGGGATGATCCGGCAGACCGGTTGGTGGCTGAGATCCGTCAGCCGGATCCGTTCTTGCGAGGAGTGGAGGCTTGATCCGCCGAGTCTTCGGGCATAGAAGATTTCCATGAGCACCACGGATTATTGTGTCCTCAAACCGGAGGTTTTTTGGCTCGGTATTTTCCTTCTTGTGGTTTCGGTTTCGAATGGTTTAGGACAGGGGCAGAGCGGCCCGGCGGCGGCGGATCGTTCTGTGAGCGATTCCGCCGCGGCTGCGGCGCTTCAAACCGATCCGAAAATCCAGACTGAACTGGGAGTGAAATGCGCCGAGCAAGGGGATTATGACCGGGCGGTTGAGTATTTTCGACAGGCGGCAGCCCAAGGTTACGCCGATGCGCAGTCCCGTCTGGGTTGGTGTTGGTTCAACGGAAAAGGACTCGCCACAAATCCGGTTGAAGCCGTGAAATGGTATCAACGCGCGGCGGATCAGGCCTTGCCCAAGGCTCAGCACAACCTGGCTGTCTGCTTGTTCGAAGGGCAGGGCACCAACCGGAATGAGTCCGCGGCCGCGACGTGGTTCCGGCGGGCGGCCGAACAGGGCTATGCGCCGGCTCAGGCCAACTTGGGCGCCTGCTATCATCATGGCCGGGGAGTCTCCCAAGACCCGGCCGAGGCTGTTCGTTGGTTTCGCAAGGCTGCCGAACAGAATCTGGCGGAGGGCCAGATGCGCTTGGGCGAGTGTTACCTCGAGGGAAAGGGGGTTGCCCCAAACCTGGTTGAGGCGGTTCAATGGTTCCGTCGGGCGGCCGAACAGGGAAATGCCGCGGCCCAAAGTTATCTGGGCCAATGCTACCTGGCGGGTCGCGGGGTGTCCCCTAACGACGGATTGGCCGTTCGCTGGCTTCGGTCTGCCGCCGAACAAGGCGAGGCCGTGGCTCAATCCAACCTCGGCATGTGTTACCTGCAAGGGCGCGGAGTCACCAGGGACGGCCAGCAAGCTGTCGCCTGGTTTCGCAAGGCCGCGGCCCAAAACGATGCCGTCGCCCAGAACAACCTCGCCGCTTGTTATATCGATGCCACCGGTGTCTCTCGGGATTATGGCGAAGCCGTCCGCTGGTTGACTCTGGCGGCCAATCAAGGCCTGCCGGAGGCTCAGACCAAGCTGGGCTGGTTCCATTTTACCGGCTTGGCGATTAAGAAAGATCCGCGCGAGGCGTTTGAATGGTTTCGCAAGGCGGCCGTCCAAGGATTTCCCAAGGCCCAACACAACCTCGGTGTTTGTTACCTGAACGGCCAGGGAGTCCATCCCCAGGCCGATGAGGCGGTCCAGTGGTTTCGCCGCGCAGCAGAACAAAATTACGCTGAAGCCCAACATAATCTGGGCATCTGTCTTCTCGAAGGCAGAGGAATCCAGGCCGATCCCATCCAGGCGACCTCCTGGTTTGGAAAGGCAGCCCAGCAAGGATTAGCCGAAGCCCAGTTCCAATACGGCTTGGCTCTGGAAAAGGGGCGCGGTGTCGAAAAGAACCTCGTCCTGGCTTTCCAGTGGTTCTTACTGGCTGCGCGACAGGAGGATGCGGAAGCAAATTCCGCCGCTAAACGCTTGCGAAAGAACCTGTCCCAGACTCAAATCCGCGAAGCGGAACAGGCGGCTGAACTCTGGCATCCGCCCGGAGGCCTCGATCTGGCGCGGTAGTCCGGCGCCATCCAACTTAATACACTGGTGGCCAGTTAAATAGCTATTTCGCGCAACGCAAGACGCCGACGCGCGGTTTTTCCGAATTCAACCGTTGACACCCCCCCGGCCTTTGTTAGAGTGCCCGTCTGTTTTTCGAAATTTTCACGAAACTGGTTAACGAGATTATTTTATGGCCAAAGCATCAAAGACGCCCAAGTACGTATATTTGTTTGGAAACAAGAAGGCTGATGGAGACGGCAAAATGAAGGCCCTCCTCGGCGGCAAAGGCGCGAATCTTGCCGAGATGACGCGCATCGGATTGCCCGTGCCTCCGGGATTCACGATCACAACCGAGGTTTGCACCTACTATTACGATAACAAACGGACTTATCCCAAGGATATGCAACCCCAGATCCAGGCGGGGATCGGTTTCATCGAAAAGATTCTGGGCAAGAAATTTGGCGACAAGGAAAAGCCGTTGCTGGTTTCGGTGCGCTCCGGCGCGCGAGACTCCATGCCCGGCATGATGGATACTATTTTGAACCTGGGTTTGAACGACGTGACGGTGGAAGCTCTCGCCAAGGCCAGCAACAACGAGCGTTTTGCCTGGGATTGTTATCGCCGATTTGTGCAGATGTATGGCGACGTGGTCATGGGCGTGCAAAAGCGGGCGGGCGAGGAGCACGAGCCTTTTGAAACTGTCATTGAAGAGCTCAAGAGTGAGTTGTTCCCCGGCAAGGAACACGTGATGGATACCGAATTGGACGGGGCGGCCCTCAAGGAATTGGTGAAGCGCTTCAAGGCCTTGATCAAGGAGCGGACTGGCAAGGAGTTTCCGGCTGATCCCTGGAAGCAATTGCAGGGCGCGGTGGGAGCCGTCTTTGGTTCCTGGATGAATGACCGGGCCATTGTTTATCGGCGCAAATACGGCATTCCGCATGAATGGGGCACCGCCGTCAATGTCCAGGCCATGGTGTATGGCAACATGGGTGAGGGTTCCGGTTCAGGCGTGGCCTTCACTCGCGATCCGGCCTCGGGCGAGAGAGTGTTCTACGGTGAATTCCTGCTCAACGCGCAGGGCGAAGACGTGGTGGCGGGCATTCGCACGCCCATGCCGGTGGCCAAGCTGCACGACGTGATGCCGCATGCCTACAAGGAACTCGAGGAGATCCGCGGCATTCTGGAGCACCATTTCCGTGATGTGCAGGACTTCGAGTTTACGATTGAGAACGGGGAAGTCTTCATGCTGCAGACACGCAATGGCAAGCGGACCGGTCTGGCCGCGCTGAGATTCGCCGTGGAAATGGAAAAGGAAAAATTGATCGACTGGCAGACCGCCATCAAGCGCGTGCCCGCCGACCAACTGGACCAGGTGCTGGCTCCCATCTTCGATCGGCAGGCGCTGAAAAACGCCAAAAACATCGCCAAGGGTTTGCCGGCCGGACCGGGTGCGGCCAGCGGCAAGATCTATTTCAACGCGGAACGCGCGGTTGAGGCCGCCCACAAGGGCGAAAACGTCCTGTTGGTCCGTCTGGAAACCTCTCCGGAGGATCTGCGCGGGATGATTGCGGCCGTGGGAATCTTGACCGCCCGGGGCGGCGTCAGTTCGCATGCCGCATTGGTCGCCCGTCAGATGGGCAAAGTCTGCGTTTGCGGGGCCTCGGCTCTTCAAATCGATTACGACAAACGCCTTCTGTCTGTGGGCGATCAGACCTTCAAGGAAGGGGATTACCTGTCCATCGACGGCACCTCGGGCGAGGTCTATGCCGGCCAAGTCAAGACGGCCGCCTCCGAAGTGGTGCAGGTGCTGGTCGAGAAATCGCTCGATCCGAAAAAGAGCCAGACCTACCAGTATTTCAAGAAGCTGATGGACTGGTGCAAAGCAGTGTCGCGCCTGCAGGTTCGCACCAACGCCGATACGCCGGCCCAGACCGCCAACGCCGTCGCCTTTGGCGCCACCGGCATCGGATTGTGCCGCACCGAGCACATGTTCTTCGAAGGCAACCGCATCGATGCCATGCGCGAGATGATTCTGGCCGACAATACCGATGACCGCAAGAAGGCCCTCGCCAAGCTGCTGCCTTATCAACGCGAGGATTTCGCCGGGATTTTCAAGGAATTGAAAGGATTGCCGGCGACCATCCGGTTCCTCGATCCGCCCCTGCACGAGTTCCTGCCGCACACCAAGGAACAGCAGCTGGATCTATCCAAGAAACTGGGCATCTCTGTCGAGAAGATCATGGCGCGCGTCGCGGAGTTGCATGAGTTTAATCCCATGCTGGGCTTCCGCGGCTGCCGTTTGGGCATCATCTATCCGGAAATTTCGGAGATGCAAGCCCGGGCCGTGTTCGAAGCCGCCGCCGAGGTCCAAAAGTCGGGTATCAAAGTCAAACCCGAGATCATGATCCCCCTGGTCGGCTTCAAGAAGGAGCTCGATCTGCAAGTCGATGTGGTCCATCGCGTGGCCCAGGAAGTCATGAAGGAAAAGAAGGTCAAGCTGAATTACATGGTGGGAACTATGATCGAAATTCCGCGCGGCGCTTTAACCGCCGACGAGGTGGCCGAGACCGCGCAGTTCTTCAGTTTCGGCACCAACGACCTGACCCAGACCACGCTGGGCATGAGCCGCGACGATTCCGGATCGTTCCTGCCGCGGTATCAGGAATTCGAGATCGTGAAGAAAAATGTCTTCGCCTCGGTCGATCAGACCGGCGTTGGACAGCTCATGCAGATTGCCGTTGAAAAAGGCCGCAAGACCCGGCCCGACATCAAACTGGGCATCTGCGGCGAACACGGTGGCGATCCGGAATCGGTGAAGTTCTGCCATCGCCTCGGATTGACTTACGTGAGTTGCTCGCCGTTCCGCGTGCCGGTGGCGCGTCTTGCCGGGGCGCATGCCGCCATCGAGGAAGCCGCCGCCAAGAAGGCGAAGAAGTAGTCGGTCCCGCGGCCGATACAAAACGATTTAACATCGCGAACGCCGGGAGAATGCTCCCGGCGTTTTTTTATGACAAGCCGTGTAGATCGAGCCAAACCCCGGCCCGCCGTTCAGGAGATCCTCGATGAACCCGTCACCTTGAGCGCTGAATGCCCGGTGGAGGTTCATTTCCCGCCGGTTTGAGAGGATCAGCCGGACGATTTCCCGCACCGGGTCAAGTCAGATCGTCCTGGACCCTCAGCAACTCGCTGCGAGTCGCATTGAGGGACTCCTCCAATTGGGGCAGGAGGAGAGCCAGGGTGTTGCGCTGGTCGGATTCTGCCGCCTGTTCCAGGCTGCTGCAGACTTCCGCCATGCTATCGGCGCCCAGGTTGAGGCAGAGACACTTGAGCGCATACGCCGCTTGAGCCAGCTTGCGAGGCGTACGAACCGACAGGTTGATCTGTGAGACCTGTTTGGGCGCGTTGACCTGGAATTCAGCGATCATGTCTTTAATCACCAGATTTCCCTTTTCATCTTTCAGGCTTCTTAGTTCGCTGATGACGCTGGGATTGAGAATATGAACGGCGGACGTGGCGGAGTGCGGAGAGACGGATCCCGGGGGGCGTTTCCCTTCGCTCTTAAGATGACTCCAACGACGCAGGATTTCCTGAAGCTCGAAGACCCGGAGGGGTTTGGCCAGATAGTCATCCATGCCGGAGGCCAGGCATTTCTCGCGGTCCCCGCTCAAGGCGCCGCCGGTCATGGCGATGACGATGGGACGTTGCGTGTCACGCCATCGCTGGCGGATCTGACGGGCGGCTTCGTAGCCATCCATCTCGGGCATCTGAACATCCAGGAACAGCAGATCGTAATGTTGTTTTTCAAGGGCGGCCAGGACCTCGAGGCCGTTGGAGACCAGATCAGGCTTGTAGCCGAGTTTCTGCAGGAGGCTGACGCCCACCTTCTGATTGACCGGATTATCGTCAGCCACCAGGATCTTCAAGGGGTGTCTCAAGCCCAGCGTCTTGTCAAAAGACGGCGCCGTCGGGGGCTTCTTTTCCTGCCGGGCATGGCCGGTGATCGCCCGATACAGCGTGTCGAACATCTGGGTCAGCCGAATCGGTTTATAGATGAAAAAGGAAATGCCGGTTTTCGCGATCCGTTCGTCGCCGGGCCGCAGCCGCAACGCGGTCAGCAGGATGAGGGATGTGGGTTGCAGTTCGGCCTTTTCACGGAAGAGGGTCGCCAGACTGAGCACATCTTCTCCGGGCAGTTGGTGATCGAGGATGGCGAGATCAAAATGTTGCTTTCCGTTGAGCGCTTCGAGGGCTTCAGCCCGGTTTCGCACAGGATGCGGGATCAATCCCCAGGAACTGGCTTGATGCGCGAGGATTTGGCAGTTGGTGGCGTTGTCCTCCACAATCAGGACGCGTTTGCCAGTGAATTGGAGGGGTGAAGTCAGGCGTTGGGCAGGGGTGTAATGTGGATCTGTTTCAAACGGGATGACAAAGTGAAAGGCCGCCCCCTTGCCGTAATCGCTCTCCACCCAGATCCGGCCTCCCATCAGTTCGGTCAGCCGTTTGCAGATGGCCAAGCCAAGACCCGTCCCGCCGTATTGACGAGTGGTGGAACTGTCGACCTGGCTAAAGGACTTGAACAGCCGGTCCTGCTTCTCTCTCGGGATGCCAATTCCGGTGTCACTCACCGTGAAATGAAGAAAAATCGAGTGCGGGAGTTTTACGGATTCATCGGTTGGCGTTGCGGCAACGGGCTGGGGATCCGCCGGTTTAACTTCAAGCATGACCTGACCACGATCGGTGAACTTGACCGCATTGCTGACGAGGTTGACCAGAATCTGACGGAGCCGGGTGACATCCCCAACGACCGCAAAGGGGAGGGAATCGTCGAGAATATAGGCAAGGTCGAGGTTCTTGCTGGCGGCCTTTGGCCCGAGCAGATCCAAAGCTTCCTCCAGGCACGTGCGGAGCTCGAAGGGATGTGACTCCAGGTCGAGCTTGCCCGATTCAATCTTCGAGAAGTCCAAAATGTCATTAATGATGGTCAGCAACGCATCGCCGCTGACGCGGATGGTCTCGACGATGTCCCGTTGTTCGCGGGTGAGTTCGGTGTCTATCAGGACCGCAGTCATCCCGATGATCCCATTCATGGGATTCCGGATCTCGTGGCTCATATTGGCCAGGAACTGCGATTTGGCCCGGGTGGCTTCTTCCAGTTTTTGGTTGAGAGAGATCAGGGTTGTGTTGCTCTCGAGCAATTGTTGCTGGCTTTCCCTCAAAGCCCGATAAGCCTCATCCCGCTGCAACTGGTTCCAGTGCGCCTTGGAATGATAGCGCACTCGGGCAATCAGTTCGATCTGATCGGGGAGTTTCACCAGGTAATCGTTGGCGCCAAAGGCAAATGCCTGGCTCTTGACATGGGGATCTTCTTTGGTCGAAAGGACGATCACAGGAATCTCCCGGGTCGAAGGATTGGATCGATACTGGCGAACCAGTTCCAGGCCATCAATCTGGGGCATCACAAGGTCCTGGAGGATCACGGTTGGCTTCAGTTGCTCCGCCAGTTTGATTGCGCTCGAAGGATCCGGGCAGTAATGAAAATCGATGCCGGGCTGGGTAGTCAGAGCCCGACGGACGGCTTCGGCCACCAGGGCTTGATCGTCTACCAGCAACACCATGACGGGATGTGAATCTCCCGTGTCGGGCAGGGGATAGATCTTGATCATTCGATGCACAGAATTACCGCTGTGGGAAGTTTTTGCCAGACAAAAGGTAACGAATTCGCATGGCGATTTCCCCTAGAGGCAGCACCTCGTCCGCCGCATCGATTTCAATGGCGGCCTTGGGCATCCCAAAGACCGCGCTGGTCTCCCGGTTTTGGACCAGGGTCCGATGGCCTGCGTCACGGAGCATTTTCAGACCCCGGGCGCCATCCCGGCCCATGCCCGTGAGCAGAATCCCAATGGCCTTTCCTTTCCAATGGCGGGTGACGCTCTCAAAAAACACATCGATACAAGGACGATAGGGGCACTGAAGCGGTTCGAGATTGAATGTCAGTCGTTGGCCTGGAGTCAGCACCAGATGGCGGTCTTGCCCGGCCAGTAGCACGATGCCCGGCTGGACTTGATCTCCTTCTTCGGCCAAACGGACCTTCCATCTGCATTGATCTTGCAGCCAGGTTGCCAGCCCAGGCGCGAATTGGGGGTCGACATGCTGGACGATGACCAACCCGGCGGGCAGGTTTTCCGGAAGATCTCGCACAATCTGAGCCAGCGCTCCCGGTCCCCCGGCTGATGCCCCCAGAGCAATCAATGTGACCCGCGGTTGCCTCCGGGTTGCTTGGAGATCCTCCGGGTATGCATGATCCGGACAACTCTCCACAGGCTCGATCAGCCGGGCCAATGTTCGTATCTTGGCGAGCAAAGGAGCGGCTTCCTCCCCGCCTTCGGTGCCGCCGCCAGGGGTGTTGACCGCATCCAAAGCCCCCGCGCCCATGGCCTCAAAAACCAGGGCCAAGTGTTCTTCGACACTGACGGTGACAATCAGGATTGCGCAAGGACAGCGGGTCATGATCTGGCGAGTGGCCTCGACCCCGTTCATGACCGGCATCACCAGATCCATCAGGATTAGATCGGGGCGATTCCTGGCGCTGTGCTCGACGGCCTGCGCTCCGTCGGACGCAACCCAGATCACTTCATGTTCCGGTGTTCGCGCCAGCGCCCGTTGAATCGACAACACGGCCAGGGGCAGATCGTTGACGATGGCGATTCTCATGGCTCTTCCGCGTCGGTTTCCGGGTCGCCAATCAGATCCGACACGGCTTCCAGAAGGGCTTCCTCCTGAAACGCGCCTTTCGTCAGGTAGTAATCGGCGCCGGCCTCCAAACCCCGTTTGCGATCTTCCTCGCGATCCTTGTAGGAGACGATCATCACCGGCGTTTTGCCAAGCTCGGGATGTTGTTTGATCAATCGGACCAGTTCCACACCGTCCAGCCGAGGCATGTCCACATCGGTGATGACCAGGTCAAAAGGAGAGGATCGCACCGTGTTCCAACCGTCCATGCCATCCACAGCCACCTGCGCTTCGTAGCCCTTGGTTTCAATGATCTTACGCTCCAACTCCCTCACCGTCAGTGAATCGTCGACAATCAAGACGCGCTTGCGGCGAAAACCGGCATGTGGCCGGCCCTGATTGCACAAAGGATCCAGCCGTCCGTGGCTGACCAGGGTTTCGATCGAGCGCAGCCAATCCTCCAGGTCTGCGATGAGCACGGGAGCCCCGTTTTCCATGATCGATCCGGCGCTGATGTTTCTCACCTTGCCCAGGCGGGGATCCAGCGGTTGCACCACCAATTCCTGTTCGCCGATCAATTCATCGACCAGGAGCCCGTAATATAGGTCGGGTCCGGCACTGAGAATGAGGACTGGCCAGAGCCCGGCAGCGGGCGCCGATGACGGTAAATCGAGAACTTGGCTGGCCTGCATGAGTCCTATGGATCTGGTATTCCAGGAAAAATGCGGCCGTCCCTCGGCATATTGGATCAGAGCGGGATCCAATCGCAACACGTGTTCGATCTGGCCCAGCGGGAATGCAAAAGACTCGCCGGCAATCCGAACCAGAAGCGCCCGGGTCAGGGAGAGTGTCTGCGGCACTTGGAGAATGAAGCGCGTGCCTTTTCCTGGCACGGAACTGGCATGCAACGAACCCCGCACACTGCGCAACATGGTCTGGACGACATCCAATCCGACCCCCCGCCCCGAGATTTCCGTCACTGTGGATCGCAGACTGAATCCGGGCAGGAATAGAAAATCAAGCAGTTCCTTTTCGTTCAGACGATCCGCGGTTTCCTGGGTGGCCAGTCGCCGCTCCACAATGGCTTGTCGAAGCTGCTCCCAGTCAATGCCCCGTCCATCGTCCTCGACGGTGATCCATAATTGGCCGGCCTGGTGATGGGCTTCGATCCGAACGCGGCCTTCGGTCGATTTGCCGTTGTTCAGGCGTTCGGCAGGTTTTTCGATGCCATGATCGGCCGCATTACGAAGCAAATGCGTCAAAGGAGCTTCCAACTGGTCGAGAATGTCCCGGTCGATTGGGGTGTTTTCTCCCTGAATCTCCAGTTGAATTTCCTTTTCCAGGCCGCGCGCCAGATCGCGGATCATCCTGGGGAATCCGCCGATCCCGTCCGAGAAAGGACGCATGCGGCTGGCATGCGCCTCCTGATAGAGCCGATGGGCCAGCAGTGTGGTTCGATGGCAATGGACTTCCAGGGCCTCAATGCTGCGGGAGGTTTGCGCGAGGTTTTCCATGGCGCGCAGGCGAGCGGTCTTCAGGGGATCAATGGGATCGGGCGTCCCTGCCTGGCTCGCGCCGCCGGCATGCAACTCCTCCAGGGTTTTGACTAGGAATCCCTGACGTTTTTTGAGACGTTGCAGTTCCTCGACGATCCGACGCAGCTGCCTGGCGGCGACCACCGTGTCGCCAGCCAGGGCGAGCACGCGATTCCAATGCTCCGTTTTCACCCGGAGTTGACGATGAGGTTCGATGTTTTCAACTTCAGGGCCTCGTATCACTCGGCCCTCCGAAACAAGCGATTTACCGGGCGCTTCTCCAACGGTTCTCAGGTGATTCAGGGCTTCGATCAAGGCATTGGTCTCGGCCTGTCGGCCATCGTCCCACGCCATGAGTTCGTTCTCCGAGAGGCGCGCGACTCGCTGAAGATAGTCCACGCCTTTCAGCAGGAGGTCCACGTGGTCGTGCTGAAGCCTAATCTCGCCCTTTTGCGCGTTGACGAAGCCGTTCTCCATGGCATGCGCAACCCGGGCGGGATCGGACAATCCAAGAATCCGGGCGGCCCCTTTCAACGAATGGGCGGCGCGCATCAGGGCGGCCAACCGATCTGGGTCCTGAGGATGAAGCTCGATGGCCAGCAGGCCTTCCGTAAGGGCTGAGCATTGATTTTCCGTTTCCATTCGGAAAAGCTCGAGCATGGACATCCGGCTGGCATCATTGGCAGGGGAATCGCTCATGCGAGGCAACGGTTGAGTTCGTCCAAGAGAGGCTCGGGTTTGAGCAGAGCCACCCGGTGATGGCGCCAGGTCACCAAGGCTTGAGTGTAGGAAATACGAGCCCGCGACAAGGTGGAGGGCGGAGGCTGAGTTTCATCGAGGAAAAAGCGATGGATGCCCGCCACTTCCTGCACGGGCGCCGCCAAGGTTCCTCCCGGCGCTTTGAGCAGCAGCAATCGTTCCGGGGATGGCCCCGCTGGAGCGATGCACGGCTGGGGCTTGATGTCGAGTAATCCCTCCAGGGACACGCAAATCACCAGGATTCCCCGGTGGTTGACCACGCCTCGGAGAATCTTCTGGCGCTGATGAGGCAGAATGTGAATCGGACAGGAATCGCAGACTTCCAGGAGCACCATGGGCGTGATACCCAGCCATTCATCGGCCAGACGAAACAACACGGCCGATTGGATTTGGTCCCCGCGGGCATCGGGGGGTTGCCCGTAATGCAGGGTCCAAGTTTTGGCATAATCGGATGGCGGCTCGCGATCCAACAACCTGCGCGCCGCCTGTGAAAAAACAGGGCAATTTCGGCAGTGAATGTGCCGCGGCAAGTCCGGGCAGGAACGGTTCCCACGATTCCCGATCCGGTTCCAGCAATCCGTGTCCGATGAAGTCAGGCGGTCTGGGCTCATACGGTGGTCTGAAGTTCTGTGGACGCACAGGCGCGTTGGGCGCGCTGGCGGAGCCGGCGGGCCGAAACAAGATCTCCCTGTTGTTCCCGGATCAAGGCCAGGTGCCGCAAAGCGCCCGGATGATGAGGATCCAGAAAAAGGGCTTTGCGATGGTAATCCTCGGCTGTGTCTTTTCGCCCCAGGGCTTCCTGGATTAAGCCGAACAGGTGATAGCTGGCGGCTTGCGGAGTCTCCGCCTGGAGAAGCCGTTCACAGAGCCGGGCTGCCTCGTGAAGACGCCCGCTGTTTGCCAGGGACTCGGCCTTTGCCAGGGAAGTCCCGAATTCTGTTTCGATCACAGGTGTGTTCTTGGGATCGGCGGTCGAAATGAAGGGCGCCGCCGATCTCGATTCATGGCAGTGATTACTCGTTTGAGAAGAATCCAAAGGCCTGTCTTTGCGGGCTCGATTGTACCCGAAGTCGGAAACCTTCACCGCCTTTTCCCGGAGACCAGGAGCCGCTGTGCGAAGATTGCGATCCACACCCAAAGAGTGGTTAGTCCGTTGAAAGGCAAATGCCTTGAGCGCGCCCCAAGGCTGAAAAGGGTGTTGACGTAGAAGCCCCGTCTCCGCCGGCCCGACAAACAATAGCCCCGCCGGAAAAACCAGGGAGGTGAGATTAGCCAGAACTTTTTCCCGCGCGCGCGGAGTGAAATAAATCATCACATTCCGGCAGAACACCGCGACGTAGACCGGAGTCATCACCGGTTCCGGGGCGGAAAGCAGGTTCGCCTGTCGAAAACGCACCTGGTTCCGAACCGATGGACAAACCGAATAACCGTTTGATTCCGAACATAAGAACGGACCCGGCCGGGTGCGGGAGTTGGGGCGGAAGGAATTGCGGCCGTAAAAAGCCCGTTCAGCTTTGGCGAGGGCCTGGTGGCTGATATCCCAGGCGTCCACATGAAATCGATCCGGCGAAATGCCGGCCTCGAGCAGGGCGATGGCCATGGAATAAGGTTCCTCGCCGGTGGAACAGGCGGCGCTCAACAGACGCAAAGGATCCCGAGGATGCTGCGGGAGCCAGATCTTCTTGATCCATTCGATCAGGGTGGCAAATGCGGGGGCATCCCGAAAGAACCAGGTCTCGGGAACCCTCAGGCATTCCACCAATTCCTGTTGCTCGGTCGGGCAACCGCGCAGCCGTTGCCAATAGTCCTCCCGGTTGGAGCAGCCCGATTGGCGCATTCGATCGCGAATGGCGTGTTCCAGGGCCTGGTGGCCGAGGCTGGCCAGATCCAGTCCCGTCTTTTCTTCGAGGAGTTGTTGGATGCGCGACAGCGGCATTAGTCCTTTCCTGCCGCCGCCGGAAACAGCGCGGATCGCACCTGTTCAGAGAGCAGTTGATCGATCTGAATCCATTGAATGAAACGCCCGTCCCTTTCCAAAACCGGCCCCAGGCTGGGCGTTTCCTCGGATCTCAATCCCGGCTCCCGGAATTCGCTTGTGGAGCCGCGGACTGTGTCCAGGACTTTTTCCGCACGCAAACCCAGACAGTGATGGGACCGATATCGAACGATGATAATCCGGGTGCTGTAGCGGGTGCGGGCGGGGCGTCCCAAGTTCAGCTGGCTCAGGTCAATCACGGGCACCGGTTGCCCCCGGTAATTCATCAGGCCGGCCGTCCCCCCGGGCGCCAGCGGGATTTCCTTCAGTTCAACCGCGGGGAGCATCTCCACGACCGCATCGGCGGCCAGGGCATAGGTGTCCTGATTGAGCTGAAAGGTGAGGAACAACATCGGCTTCAGGATTGCAGCTTAAACCGCGCAACGCCATTTTGAAGGCCGCGGGAAGCCTCATTAAGCTGGTCGATGGTTTGTTGCAGCAGCCGCATGGATTCCACCGTCTGACGGGTGGAATCGCTGAGCTGGGACAAGGCTTCACTGATTTGTTGAGCCCCCGTGGTTTGGGACTGCATCCCATCGTTAACGGATTCGAATCCCGGCTTGAGAGCTTGAACTTGCTGGATGATTCGCGCCTGGTGCGCGCTCACCAACCGGACCTCCTCGACGCCGCGCCGGACTTCCTCCGAGAACTTGTCCATTCCCATCACCCCCGCCGAAACCGCCGATTGGATCTCTTTGACGATCTGTTCGATGTCGTAGGTGGCCACCGCGGTTTGATCGGACAGGCGGCGGATTTCGGTTGCCACCACCGCAAAGCCGCGTCCGTATTCACCGGCCTTTTCCGCCTCGATCGCGGCATTCAGGGAGAGCAGGTTGGTCTGATCGGCCACTTTGGTGATGGTGGTGACGACCTGGGTGATATGCCCCGCCTTCTCATTCAGAACGGCGAGCTTGCCGGAGATCGAGCCGGCCGCCTCCATGATCTGGCACATGTTCGCCTCCATTCGGTTGAGGCCGGCCTGGCCCGCGCCCGCCTCCTGGGCGGTTTGTTCCGCGGTGGCCGATACCTCGCCCATGGTCCGCAGAAGTTCCTTCGAGGTGGCCGAGATCTCGTTTGAGGTCGCTCCGATTTCTGCCGTCGTGGCCGCGATTTCGCTGGCAGTCGTCTGCTGCTGTTTCGCGATAGCCGAGGCCTGGGTCACGGAACTGCCGACCTGCAGACCCGATCGCTGGACCTGTCCCACCAGATGGGCCAGGTCCTCGCTCATTCGATTCAGTCCTTCCGCCAGCAATCCAAACTCGTCCTGGCGCTTGATCTCCAGGCGGCGAGTGAAGTCTCCTTTCCGCAACCTTTCCATGGCTTGAATCGTCTCCTGCAAGGGATCGTTGATGGCGAGAATCAGGAAATACCCCGCCAAACCCGTGAGGGTTAATCCAATCAATACAATCATCGCCGGCGCCGATTGCATTAACAAGAATCGGTTCCGGGTGCGATCCACTCTGTCCCGGGCTTCAGTGAGTTGTTCGGAGGCGAGTTTGTTGACCCGATCGACGATCGGATCAATGGCCGGGAAGAGCTGGCTCGATCCAAAGGTCTCGAGTCTCGCCTTGTCCTCGTGTTCGAGCACCGTGATCAGGTTGGTGATCATGCTTGTGGCGCGGTCCAGGTGAACTCGCAGCTCGCCCAGAGTCGTGCTCTCAACCTGGTTGAGCTGTCCTTGCATGTATTCCTTCCAGGTCAAGTCGATCTCTTTATGGGTGGTCTCCACCTTGTTTCTGGCGTCGCTCCAGTCAAGGATTCCCGCCGTCGTCTTAAACGAGGTCTCCACCAGATTGATGGCGTACAAATCGGAGACTTTTTTCAGCAGTCCAAGCTGTTCCACGTTGTTTTCGTACATCGCCAGCAAATCGCGCTGGGCGTCCAACATGCCCTTGAATCCAAACAAACTCACAACAATCAGCAGCGCGGCCAGAAAACCGAGGAACGTCCATAAACGCGTCTTGATCTTCAAATGTCTCATAAGCATTTCTCGCAGTGGCTCATGCGTCATTTGACCACGCTGGCCGGCTCTTATTCAATCCCTTTTCTTTAGCGCCATTCGTGTTTGGGATACTTGCGCTGCAACTCCGACTTGATCCTTGGGTAGTGTTCGCGCCAGAAACCGGCCAAGTCCTGGGTGATCTGGACCGGCCGCATGCTCGGCGCCAAGATGTGCACCACCACAGGGATGCGATTCATGGCAATCCGAGGCGTGGCGGGAAGATCGTAGAGTTCCTGGATCCGCAAGGCCAGGTAAGGATGCCCGTTCGGTTCGTAAGTGAGTTTCGGAGATTTGCCATTGGGTAATCGGAGGCGTTCCGGCGCGTATTGGTCGAGCGACTTCTGTTGATGCGGCGAAAGCCACGAGGCCAGGATGGGCTTAATGTCACGATCCTTGATCTCCTTGTAGGAGGATGTCCCGTGGCAGATCTGTTCGATCAAGTGATGCCGATCTTCATCCGTGATGGGGGGAAGCTCGAGTTCCGGGCACCAGCGATGAAGGCAATTCAGACGGACGATCCATTGCTCGGCCGCGTGATCCCATTTCTTCAAAATTAACCGACCCTCAATCACTTCCTGCGCCAAAATGTTCGCCGCTTCGCCAGCCGGAGGCGGATCCACGCGCTTAACAGACAGAACCAGATCACGGAATTTGACTTGTTCCTCGGCATTGACCCTGCGGCTGACCGAGTCGTAATAGACACGGGTGGTTTTCTCGATGTCTTCAGGAAAAAACTCCGTCAACCAGTCGGGTTCAATGGCTGTGGCCACGGAAAGCAGCGTGTTGACCGACTTGTCGCTTCCTTCGATTTCGCGAATCTCCGAGGCGACGAAGAAAGGGGCGTTTTGGACGGCGCTGTCGCGGGCCAGGTGGCCCCGGCGATGATGCACGAGTTCACACCGCAAGGTTCCCGCGTCCAGCCTTCGAGCCAGCCGGTCCGAAAAGCCCGTCAGGATGCATTTCCGCAAGGCCTCGTCCGGGGGGGCCGTTCGTGTGGTGTCGAGTCCCTCCTTTTCCGCGATCTCGAGAAATTGCCGATGCAACGGACCGATCTGCCGGGCGGTTTGGGCGTGAATGCCCAGGCGCCGGCATGCGTCCAGTCGGAACTCGTTTTTCATCGCGTAATTCCAGGCCCGCACCAGCCACCAGAAGTCCGATTCCGCCTCGTGTCCCAGCAGGTCTTCACGGAGAGAGACTACCTCGCGTCCGGGATTTCGCAGCAGCAGATCGCGCCCCTGAGTCAACGCGGCAACCAGCGCCGCCTGGTAGACGCATCCATAATCTCGGGCCGCAAGCAGCATGCGCGCGTAACGCGGATGCACCGGAAAGGCCAGCATCGAACGTCCCAGCGCGGTGATCCGGCCCTGATGATCCAAGGCGCCCAGATCCGATAACAGGACCTCCGCATCCTGCAGGCTTTGCGGCGGGGGAGGCTCCAGCCAGCGAAAGTCCCGCAGGCTCTCAACACCCCCCGCTTTTAAGGTCAGGACAACTTCGGCCAGATCCAGCCGCTTGATCTCCGGCAGTTCATGAGCCGGGCGTTCCTGGTGTTCTTGTAGGGTCCAAAGCCGGATGCAACGACCGGGCGCCGTGCGGCCCGCCCGTCCGGCCCGCTGATCGGCCGAGGCCTGGCTGATCTTCTCAATCAACAAGGTGTTGATGCCCCGATGCGGATCGTAACGAGGGATCCGCGCCAGGCCGCTGTCGATCACCAACCGGATGCCATCGATCGTCAGCGAGGTTTCGGCCACGTTGGTCGCGACCACCACCTTGGGCTGTTCGTATTGAGCCACAGCCGCGTCCTGATCCTTCGGCGTCAACTCCCCGTGCAACGGAAGCAATACGTAACCTTTGGATTCCGCACGATGCCGAATTTCCTGGAGGGTCTGCTGAATCTCAAACCCTCCAGGCATGAATACCAGGACATCCCCGGTTTCCCCGGCGCGGACATAGGCCGCAAACGCGTCGGCCGCCTCCTCCCAGATTGGAGAGTTGCGGGGATCCGTTCGGCGGGCGGCGTGTTCGATGGTCACCGGAAAAACCCGTCCCGTCGAACTCAATACCAGGCAAGGATCCAGATAACGTTCCAGAAGCCCGGCTTGCAGCGTGGCCGACATCAGCACAATGTTCAGGTCCGGCCGTTCCTTTTCCTGAAGGTCCAACGCCCGCGCCAGGGTGATGTCGCCATAAAGATGACGTTCGTGGAACTCGTCAAAAATCAGGGTTTGCACGCCACGCAGGGCCGGATCCTGGATCATCTGACGCAGCAGAATCCCTTCCGTGACGTACTTGATCCGGGTTTCGGGGCCGGCGACGTGGTCAAAGCGGATCTGGTAACCGACTTCGCCTCCCAGCTCCGTCCGGCGTTCCCGAGCCACTCGGGCAGCCAGCAATCGGGTCGCCAACCGACGCGGTTGCAGAATGATCACTTGGCCTTCACCGAGCAGACCATGGTCCAGGAGCATTTGGGGCACCTGGGTCGATTTTCCCGAGCCCGTGGGCGCCTGCAGGATGAGCCGGCGACTCGTCGGAAGGAGATCGACGATGTCCTGTTCGATATCGTAAATGGGCAACCGTTCCGGCATGACGTCATTCAGGCTAGCCAGGGTCAACCTTGAGCCGAAAAGGCCTTTTTTCAAACCCAATTTTCCCGCCTGGCGTGAGTGATGCTAACCACCAAACTTCTCTTCTAACTTTCTGACAAGAAACTATTTAGATCTAATGCCCTATCAGGTTCGCATCCCAATGTGCCAAACAAAAATCATACCGTCAACGAAGTACACAAACCTCGAGCAACGGTTTGTGGACGTCGACGATTACCCGAAAAGGCAACAGGGTCAGGTCCATATCATTGATTCCGCTGAAAAACCCTGGCGTGGCATGATACTCGCCAAGGGGTGATGGTCATTTACTTTTTCTGTTTGGTTT
>JAKLHY010000020.1 GCA_022709905.1 Verrucomicrobiota bacterium
TCACTCCCTCTTACAAGCTCGCCGTCAGGAAATGAAAACCGAGGCCTTCAAAGAGGAGATGCATCGCCGCAACGGCACTGCATGAGAAAGGCAATGGGGTCAAAACCATATTATCGACAGACAGGTCAACAAAGAGCGAGTTAGATAAATGGCAACACCGTTAAGAATTCTTGTGGCCGGTGGGGGGTATCATGTCACGAGCCAGGGAAACCGGCCCGAGGCGATCTGCCGAACCGACGCGGGCAATCGGCGGTTTCTGGGTTAGTGGCAGATTGTGCGGTTGGCTGGAGGGATGAAATATGGAGCAGCGGCGCAGGCGGCACGGAGCTTGCGAAGGACACGGCCAAGTTGCGGTTTGTGGAAAACATACGGCGAAGGCTGGGGCAGGAGCGGGGAGAAAAACACCCCTGAAGACCAATGTGCCCACTGATGATATATAAATAATATGGCTTTGACCCCATTGACTTTTCTTAAATAATATGGCTTTGACCGCATTGACTTTTCCTTGACTTTTCCCCCATTGACTTTTCCAAATCGCTCGGGCAATTGCGCCACCAATCCCAGAAATCGCTGTCGCTCCGTGTCGGTCCGATACAGATCCGACCGCCGATGACCTTGGTTGGTCACATGATACCACCCACCCGCCACGAAAATTCGCAAGGGCCTCGCCATGGCCAGAGTCTCTTCCAAGGACTCTCAGCGCGGCACGAGCCACGTTCCGGCCACACGATCGGCCAAGCCGCGTTTCGGCAGAAGGATGGAACTCAGCGCCAGGGCGGCGCATAGGCCGCTAATTAGAAGCAGGGCGCCCAGTGTTCCGAGTTGGGATGCAAGCAAGACGACACCAATCGGCTGGAGCAGAAAGGGGACCCACGCCACAATGTTTCGCGCCGTCACGCGCCACCTCGAGGCGACTCTTCCGGTTCGATGAACAAAGACGATGCCGAGCAGTTTGACCAGTGCGCCGCCGCGAAAAAGTAGCGAGCAGATCAGACATGGGAGGACTACAAAACCCGCCGCAATAGTGTAGCCAATCACCGAGGCGGCGAACGGCAGCGCCTTGTACCCCAGAGGCTCGCGTGCCGCAACGCCCGTCGGCTTCGGGAAGATGCGCTTCATTCTGATCGAGGCTTCGGCGAACTCCTCGAGTGAGGGTGTGTGTCTTTGAATGATGATCGGCTCGGCGTGCGCACGGAGAGAATCGGCCAGAGATTTTCCCTTGCCAATGTTCTCCCATCGAACTGCGTTGGTGACGAGGGGGGCAAATCGGCCGGCAATGTAGGTTTCGAGTGCCTCGATGTCCGTTCGAAAATCTGGATCGCTTGACTTAATCCGTGTTTCCATCTCTTGGTATTGAGTGAGATACCAGCGGAGCGCGGCCCTCTCGGCAAGTTCCTGTAAGCTACCCTTTTCGATAAAACCTCCCACCAGGCCGATGAGCACCGGAACGGTCATTGCTCCAGCCAGCAAGGCGGCTCGGCGAACGCGCGAAACCTGTGCGGGCAGGCTCAGCAACGAGCGAAGTTCGGCAATGCTCTCTTTCAGATTGGCTCCGGTCTGCAGCGCCTCCAGGAACCGGCCGGCATGGAGCGCCAGGGGAATCTTGACGGTAGACACCTCGGTGCCGCAGGGCTGGACCGCACGACCCTCCAGTGCGGACAGGGCCACCTGCCGGAGAAAGGCGTGGGGCGTGGGGGCGCAGAACTCGGCTGGCTGAGGTGCACCAGGCTGTGGACTGACAGTGCCCGGCACCGGGAAGTCGATGAGCTTGGCGCGTCCGTCGGCAGTGATCCAAATGTGGTCCAGTTTCAAGGTTGCTGGGAGCGTGCCGTCTTGCGTGGCGGCGTCGAGTTCTTCGGCGAGATCCAATAACCAGAACCGGATGTCGCTCCACTCCTGCGGCTCTTGGATCAGCGCGGACAGAGGTTGGCCTGGCACGGCCTCATAAGCATCCCAGGCTTCCGTAACCGTGCGCCGGCCTGCTAGCCAGCGGATTCGGCCAGAGCGACCCAGTTGGCGAAAGTGCAAGGCAATGGGAGCCACATTGGTGGGAAGCTTTCGAATCCAGACTTGACGCAGGAGGCGAGGATCGAAGCCCAGCAGGAGCTCGGCGGTGTCCTTGCTGTCGAGTTGGACCAGCACGTGATAAGGGCCGATCTCTGGCAGCGTCGCCGCATTCGGCAGGGACTCATTGGCGAGCGACAGCACCGGACGGGGCTGATACGCCGCCTTGGTGATCACCCGGCTCCCGCTGGCAAGGTCGTGCAAGCCGGCGAAACCGTTACGTGCGCGGGCCGTCACGAACATGAGGATCCAAATTGAACTGGTAAGAACGCTGAAAGCCGTGTTCCAGCGATCGCGCGACACGCCGGACAGCCAAGCCTGGCCGATCAAGTTGCCCAGCAGCCATACTGTCACGGGAACCGCGTTGAAGACGAAGGCCCGTAGCAATGCGCGAGGCACGCCGGGCACGGTTCGGTCCAGCTGGGCCACCCTCAGTCCGCAGATGAACTTCCCTACCGAAGCTCCCCATAGGCCTTCGAGCAAACCATAGTAAATCAGCAAGAGAACCACGCGGCAGGAGTTAATCAGCAGCAGTTTGTTGATGGTCAGTTGGGCAGGCTGGCCCGGTCCCCGAAGGAACATATCGATGATGAGCAGCGGCAGGATCAGCACCAGGCTGTCCAGAAAGCCCGCCAGGAAACGCAGGCTTAGCGTCGCGGGCGTGGGCGCTGCGGACGCATAGGGTAGGAGCGCATTTCGAAGTTCGGGGTAGTTTCGAAACCTCCTCTTGGGATCCTTCTCGAGACAACGCAGCACCACCTGACACAGGCCGTTGGACAAACCGGGCTGCCACTTGGCGGGCGATTCCGCGCGTCGTTCCAGCACGGTCGCCAGCAGCCGCACCATATCCGAAGCCTCAAAGGGATGATGCCCTGTCAGCAGGTAGTAGAGTGTTACCCCCACCGAGTAAATGTCCGATCGCACGGTGAGTTCGTCGCCTCGCAATTGTTCCGGGGAGGAAAAGGCGGGTGTGCCCAGAAAGGTGCCCGTCGCCGTGATGGCGGGTTCGGCGCGAACGAGGGTAGAGATCGAGAGACCGAAGTCGCCGATCTTGACCGTGCCATTCGCCTCCACAAAGCAGTTCGAGGGTTTGATGTCGCGGTGCAGGACGCCCATACGCTGCGCGGCCTCGAGACCCGCGATGATCTGAAGCACGCCGTCAACGGCTTCCGGTGCCAGCATCGGGCCGTGGCTGGAGATGCGATCTTGTAGCGTGCCTCCAGCCACCAATTCCATAGCGATGACCGGGATACCAGCGATATCTTCAGTTCCGAAAACATAGACGCTGTTTGGGTGATTTACCGAAGCGGCGAGGCGACCTTCGCGCAAGAATCGGCTGCGCGCCTCCGGTGAGTCGAGCTGATGCCCGAGCACCTTGAGGGCAACGCGCCGGCCTGAATCCAGATCTTCCGCTTCGAACACCGCTCCCATGCCGCCGTGCCCCAACAGGCGGCTGATCTCGTAATGGCCAAAGCTTTCTCCCGGCTCCGGAAGCGCCGGGATGGTGAAGGACCCGACCGTGGAAGCGGTGCTATCGACCTGGTCTCCGCTTGGGTTGGCCCTCAAGCCTTGCCAGAGGAGGCAGCGTGGGCAGCGAGACAGCGGCACATGGGGCGCCAACTGGCAGCCGCACACTGGGCATCGACCGGCAGGATCCAGTGTGACCGTCGGTTGCTCAGCATTTTGCATTAATCCTTGCTTCAGGAAAACCAGCGGAAAGTAACGGGTTTCAGCTCCGGAACACGCTGAACAGGTGCCGAAGTTCCAATTCCACATCGTCCGTTGAGCCTACGGTCTTGGCGATCTCTTCGCGCAAGAGGGCGCGATAACGAGCTCGCAGTCGCTGCATGGCCATCTTCACGGCGGCTTCGGTTAGGCCCAGTTCGAGGGCAATATCGGTATATCGACAAGCGGTTTCATCCTGACTGAGGCAGGCCTCCAGGCGCTCGAAAAGGCGGGCTCGCCCCGACTCAAGATACTCGGCTTGAAGACGGCGCATCACTTCGTCGAGCAGCGTCTCCGCCCACTGCCGCTCATACAGCACATCCGGAGAAAAGCCTTGGACCGGTTCCGCGCCATAGCGCGACTCAGCCCATGCGGCGTCCAGCGGAACGGTTGGTCGATATCCGCCTCGTTTCTGCATGTGCTGACGGTTCCACTCGTTAGCCGAGAATCGCCTGAAGGCAGTGAGCAGGAACGCTCGAAACCGTCCCTTTTCCTGATCGGCCCCGGCCAAGAAGTTCCCGTTCAGCAAATGCGCGAAAAATCCCTGAGTCAGATCCTCGGCTTCATTCGGCGTCTGACCCTGGCGACGGGCAAACGCATAAAGCGGATACCAATAGACCTGGCACAATTCGTTCAGAGCAGCAGCGGCCTCCTTTCTTTCCCCTTGCCCCGCCCGAAAGACCGCGCTCCAATGGGTGGTCCTGAACTGGGCTTCCACTGAGTAACGAGTTTCTGGAGTTGAGTTTTGCATGCCGGCTTGAACGATTGCCTGCTAACCTAGCCCGACTCTTGCTTGGTCAGCGGATGGTGTCAATGGGCATCTTCGTCCCCCCACAGGCTAACCTGTACCTGCGGGGGAATGGCCCCTGACGAAACGGTAAGGGGCCTCGGAAGAGGTGCGGCATGACGATCGAAGCCAGATATTCACTCTGCTGGGCGTTACTTTTCTGATGCCTTCTTGAAGTAGGGATGGTGAAAGCAATCGGAACTGCGTCGGCAAGCTGGGTGCCGGAAGACGAAGAGCCCCGCCCAGAGACTCCCCCGGCATCGGGGGTGTGGAGCTCTGCCCGCTCAGATAGTGGTTAATTTATCCAATACTTCATCTATGAAAACTCCTCGTCTGGCTCTCTGCGCCATGGGTAGTGCGGCGGTCATTGCCTCCGGTATTTTGATCTGGGAGCACCATCAGCTAGTCCGGGCCCGGGCTGAGATTGAACAGCTGCGATCGGAAACGTCCGCCCTACCTGTACTCCGGGAAGAAATTGTCCGTTTGCAGCCGGTGCAAGTGGATCAAGCCGAACTGACACGTCTGCGCGAGCAGATGACGGCCGCCCGGCGTGAGCTCCCCAGACTGCGAGCCAAAGCGGCCGAAGCCCTCCGCGCCGAGGCCGAAACCGCGCAGTTGCGGACCGAGCTTGAACAACAAGCCGCCCGAGGTTCGGAAACAAGTCAGAGAATGGCCGCTCCTATGGCCGAACTGATGCAAGGGGGCTTGGAGCAGATGTCCCGCCGCCAGGTCGCCCGGATGGAGGAGCGGCTCAGCCTGTCTCCATATCAGACCCAAGCAATCCAGGAAATCCTCACACGCAAGGCGCAAGTGATGGTCGAAGCAGCGAAGGGGGTGCTTGTCGGAAAACTTGATCAAGAGAAGTTCGCCTCCTTCCGCCAGGGCAATCGCGACTCGGAGTCTCAGATCTTGGCCCTACTATCGCCTGAGCAACTAATCGCCTACGCTGCGTTTAAGGAGGAGGAGCGGCTGACTTCAGCGCATTTGGCGGCCAACGGCGAACTATTGCAGATGCAGCGCACCCTCGCCCTCACAGAAGACCAACAGGAACGGGTCTTCGGCGTCCTCTATGATCAGGCTTATCAGCAGAGTCAAGCCGTGGCTGACGACCCCGAGCCGGCGAATCCAGCCGAGGCTGAGCGCCGGTTTATTGATCGAAGACTCCAGGCGCTGGAGAGCGTGCTCACGCCAACGCAGTTGGCGAGCTACCGGGAACATCAGGAGCTGCAGCTCAGGTTCTTGGAGAGAATCGCCAGCCAGATGGAACCGCGGAATCCACAACCCTGAGACAGCACCTCACAAAAACAATGGGTTCGAGTCTATATATTTGATAATTGCCGTTTCAAATCCGCCACAAATCGCCGCCGGACCGCATCGTTCTCCAGGGCTAAACCAAACCGCTTGATGGCTTGGGCCGCCGCTGGATATTTCACCGTCTGCATTTGCGCCACCACCTCTGCCAGCCGGTGACCCCCGTGCCGCACGGCATAATACATCGCCCCGTCTCGACCCCAGTCCCCATGGGCCTCCAGCAGTTCGGCCCAGCTCCGGCCACGCGCCGCTTCCGCCGCCCGCACCACCTCCTCCCACGCGACCCGCCAGCGCAAGTGCCGGACGGCTCTCGGTTCATCCCGGTTCTCGACCCGCCCTTGGCTTGTTCGAATGTTATTTTGCGGCGATCTGGGCGCGGAGGGCGCGGGCGCCGAGGTGATCGGGGCTGGCTTCGAGGGCTCGAGCGAAGGCCTGGAGGGCTTGGTCTTTTTCTCCGAGGCCGAGGTGTCCCAGGCCGGACAGATAATGGGCATTGGCCAGTCGGCTGCGTTGGGATTGCTGTTCGCCGAAGGAGGCGAAGAAATCGATTGTGGCGCCTTTCTCGGCCCTTCGGATTCCGGAATCCACGAGGCCCTTGAGCAAGGGAGTCGCTTTTTCGGGATTGCCCAGTTTTTGCCAGGCCAAGGCCTGGTAATAGGGCTGGGTATCTTCGTTGGTTTTGGCGTTGGCGGCCTCCTGCCAGGATTGGCGCGCCTTCTCCTGATCGCCCTGGGCTTCCCATGCCATCCCGCTCCAGTAAGCGACCTCAGGCAGGCGTCCGAAACTGTCTCTGCGCTCGGAGGGAAGGTTGTCGGGAATGGTTTTAGCCGACTGATAATCGGCGAGAGCTTCCCGGGGATTCCCCGCTTTCAGTCGTTGATGGCCGCGCAAGAGATGGGCGTCGGTCCAATATTCGGCCACGCTGAGCGATCCGCCTTCCCAGACTTCGAACTGGCGTCCGGTCATCAGGCGGATGGCTTCGTCGAACTTGCCCAGGACGACTTTGAGGGCGATGGCGCGGGACAACGCGTCATCGCGCTGGGCGACCGTTTCGGGATTCTGTTCGAGCAACGCCAGCCGTTTCTCGGGCGCCGTCCCGGCGGCTTCGTAAAGCTGATCGAGTTCGAAGAAATGGATCGGATATTTCTCGGCCAGGGAGACGGCTTTTTCGAGGCTGGCGATGGCTTTGTCGAGGGCATTGCCGGTTTTCTGATGGGAATAGGCGATGGCGAGGTTACGATGGACAATGGGGAAAGTGGCATCGAGGGACGCGGATTGTTCCCAAAGCCGGATCGCCTCCTCGGGTTGCCAATCGAACAGGAGGTTGCCCAGATAATAGGGCGCCCGGGCATCGCGAGGCTGAACACGCATGGCGTGATGCAAGACCTCGATGATTTCCGACTGGAACGGAAAGGTGTATCGAGGCGACTGCGCCGCAGCCAGGTGATAATAATCGATCGCCTGGGATTCCCTTCCGGATTGATGCGTCATATAGCCGAGATAATAATAGGCCAGGGGCGAGATCCGGGCCGGATCGGAACCGGACGCGATGAGCTGATTGAGGACGTTGATTCCATCCTGCCAGAGACCTGCGCTGAGGTATTCGGCGGCGGTTTCGAGGGCGGTATGCGGATGAGCCTGGAACAGGGAGACCATCGCGCGAGCCGTTTTTGGACTGCGGCTCAACAGCCAGCGCTCAGCCAAAATCCGCGCATCCAGAGGATCGGATTTTTGTTCGGCGAGGTCGAGGATCGGTAGGGCGAGCGTCTGTTGTTTTCGATGCCGCAACAGAGCGGCTTTCAGGGTGAGGGCGCGGACGTTGAGCTGGTTGGCCTCGAGGGAACGGTCCACGCAATCGAGGGCCTGATCCCAGTCGGCTTTGGCACTCGCCAGTTCTGCCAGCGCAAAATAGGCGGGGGCGCGCCAGGCGGCGTTCCACGTGGCCTGATAGAGTGTCTTGAAGGCCTCGGTGTGCTTGCCCTGGGCGCGCAAGGCCAGCCCGAGGTAATATTGAGGCTCGGCGTCCTTGGGGGTGGTGTATCGATCGGTCAATCGTTCGAGCGCCTTCCGAAACAGTTTCTCAGCCTCCGCATATCTCGCGCGCTTGAGGGAGTGAATGCCCATCGCGGTGTTCACGCGAACATCACCGGGATCGCGTTTCAAGGCTTCCTCCCAATACGGATCGGGATCGAGGGATGGATTATGAAATTGTTCGATGCGAAGACCGGCGAGGTAGAGTTCCTCGGTGGTCTTGATATCGGCCGGTGCGGGCGGCGGCTTGACGGGGTCCGGCATCGGTTCGGATTTGAGCGGCACGGGCGTGTAGGCGATGAGTTCCTTATTGTCCACGAACAACGCGGCAGAAACCTCGTGGTCTTTTATTCCTGCGGGGAGGGTTAAAGTCTTCAGAAAGGGCTTTCCTGGATCGATCGAGATTTTCTGATCGAGGAGGGTCTGGCTGGTGGCCTTGAGTTGGACTCGGGCCGATCGATGGGCCGCGGTCGTGGCGAATCCGACGGTGGCCTGGCCGTGGGTCGAGATCTCAAGATTCACGGCGGCCTCGAGGTTGGCGTTCTTGACCCCTCCGATTCCGCGGAAAGGATACCAGTGCATGTCGAACGACTTGACCTCGAACGGCTGCAGCCAGCTGTAATCGGGCTGATTGTCGGAATACGCCCCGACCATCAGCTCGATATAGGGGCCGTCCTCGTCGGTCAGAATCTTGTCCCACATGCGCCCCCGGGGGCCGCTGCCCCAGGTCCAGAGTTTCTTGCCGGGAACTATGTGATGATTGGCAACGCTCATGAGGCCGGCGTCCTTGCCGTGATCGTAGCCGGCGAGGAAATCGTCTTCGTAATTCCAGGCGAACATCGAGTTTGCGGCCAGGTGATTTTTGAACCAGCTGACATCGACGCCGCGGCTGAAGTCGTAGCCGCCGTAGCGCGTGGTGGCGATGGGCCAGGTGGTGAACTCCCGTTTATGATGGTGGGTCACATACTGGGTGCCGGGAGGAAAAATGACCTGGTAATCCTCATTCACATGGACGGCCACATTCGCAAAACAAAGCAGGGTATTGACCACAGGCGTGCGATTCAAAATCCGCAATGAAGCGGTCAGGTAGGATTTTCCCGGCCAGAGCGTGTAGCCGACCGCCCAGCGCATCCGATGACGCAACTCCAGTTCCCCCACCCAGACGGTCTTGCTGCCATCGGGGTTTTTATCAATCCGATGCTGAACGGGAATGAAGGTGGTGGCGCGGTGATGATGGGGGATGTTCCATTCCACGCCGCCCGAAATCCAGGCGCCAATCAAACCGATCAGAGCCGGTTTGATCACGTGCTGCCGATAAAAGAAATGGTATCCGTTGCTTTTGTCGACCCCCTCAAAAATCCTGCCGCCGATCTCCGGCAGAATGCCAATCCGGACGTAATCATTCTCCAGCCAAACGATCTTGTAGGTTTTGTCGGCCTTCCGGCCGGTCAGCGTATCGTATAAAGGATAGGGATACACCCGGCCCTCGGCCCCTTGGGAGGCCCGGCCGAAGTAAAACATCGGGTTTGGCTCGGGTTCCCCGGCCAGGTAAGTGGGCAGGACGATGTCCTCCTCCCAGGCCTTCACGTTTGAGGCGGCGTCAGCCCGCAAACCGCCGAGCAACAGGATGAGAAGGCCCACGCACAAACCGCGCATGGCCGGATAACGCAAATAACGCATGTTCATAAAGGGGAACAGTTGAATGTCGACGGCCTCGGTCGCCACCTCCGGTTCCGCGATCCTCAGGCTTTCACCGCCAGGCCCGTTTGCGGCGAGGTCGATATCTGTTCCGGAGTTGGCATTTTGTTGTTGCGCGGGATCTCGCCACGGCCAAGGTAATCGAGCAAACGAGCCAGGCCCGGGCGGTCGCATTCGCCCATCAGGCAGATCTGGATCCAATTCCTCTCGAGAAGATAATCGCTGCGGTAACTGACCAGGAATCCGGCCCGATGAAGCCGCCACCCGAGGGCACGCGACGAAACGCCCTCCGGCAACGCCACGGTGATCACGGCCGGCGATACCTGCCGATCCTCACCGATCAGGGTGAATCCCAGCCGGCGCAGTTCTTCCCGGAGCCAGGCTGACCACTCGCGGACGCGCTGGAATTTCTCAGGCCAATCCACGCGCCGGACCGCGGTGTAGAGCGCCTCCAGAAGGTTGGAGGAATGGGTAAACGGGATGCCGTGCTGGCTGGCACAAAATCCGAGGTCAAGATAACGCGGGAGCCCTTCGGGATCGGGCGACACCGGATGGTCATACCAAACAAAGGAGAGCCCGGGGTAGGATGCGAGTCCCTTGCCGCTGGCGCCTGAGGCCAGATAAACCCCATGGAGACTGACAGGAAAAGTGCCAATGGAACTGATGCAGTCGGCGCAGATCTTGAGGCCTTTTTCAGAGCCGATCGACCGGGCGAGATCGAGGTCGTTGATCGTGCCGGTGGATGTCTCGCAATGAACCAGCCAGAGCCACCGCGCTTCGGGATGGTGATCGACACACTGCCGGATGGCTTCCGGATTGAACGGCCGCCCCCAGGATTGGCGAAGGGCCTCGAATGCGAGTCTGAATCGCCGGGCGTGGTCAATCAGCCGCTCGCCAAATTCGCCATTGGCCAAAATAACGCCGGGGGCGCGGAGCCGGGAGATCTGGCCAGCCACCACATCATTGGCCAGGCTGCCGGAACCGACAAGGATCTCCATTTGAGGGGCCCCGACCAACTGGCACAGGGCCTGACGTGTCGAATCCAGCAGGTGGGCGAACGCGCCGGATCGATGGGAAAAGGCGCCTTGAGCGAACGCCTCCCTGACTTGCGGATGCATGGCCACCGGACCGGGGAGCAGGTTGATCCGGTCTTCAGCGGAGTCGGCCGGGGATTCGGATAAACTCTGAGTGGTTTCGTTGAATCGATCGAGGGTCAGATACATCGGTTGGTATGGTGCGGCTTCGGTGCCCACCAACGGGCCAAAGGGCACAAATCCCATGTGCTGATAGAGCTTGAGCTGACGAACCGTCCCGGAAATGACGGCCAAGTTACATCCTTGTTCCCGGAACCGGTTCCCAATCATCCGCACCAACCCCCAAAACACCGCGCCCCGCCGATACGCGGGCTCGACCGCAAGCAGCCGGATTTCGCAGGGACGCGAGCCGGCCGGCAGGTAGGCATCCAGGTTCGTCAGTTTTCCGTCCAGGGAGAAAGGCCGTTGCGCGCGCCCGGCCACCATGCCGACCAACCGGTCCCCATCCAAACAGATGGCATACAGGTTCTCCGGGTGAAACTTGTCCACCAGCATTCCATCGGGATTACGTTCGTGCTGAGGTATTTCCTCGACGAAGGTGCGATAATTCAGTCGGTGTATCTGCTCAAATTCCCGAGCCTCAGCGGCGAACTTAAAGGTCAGTCGTTCTGTGGGCTTCATCGCTTGTTTGGGGATCACTTCCTTTCTTTTTTAGTCCACCCTCCGGCTCAAGTCCAGTGAGTTCTTGGCGGAGGTTCCGCCGGTGGGTCAAGGCCAGCAGACAGGCCAACACCAGGCAACCCAGTCCGGAGATGATTTCCCCTGGCCACACCATCAGCATAAAGGACAGCAGGAAAAAAGCGATGATCCCGCTCAGAACAAAACGCCTCCCCATCCAGTAAGTGATGGCCACAACGGCGCCAATCCCCACCAAGGCCCAGGGAGTATGGGCAGCCATGGCCCCTAACGCGGTCGCGATGCCCTTGCCCCCCCGAAATCCAAGTTGCACTGGCCAGGCGTGCCCGATCACAACCGCAAGAACCACGATCATCAGCACCCCCGGCGGCACCCCCAACCAGCGGCCCAACCCAACCGCCAGAGCGCCTTTGGCAGAATCGATCAGGAATGTCGCGGCAAATCCCCAGAATCCCAGCAACCGGCCCACGTTCTTCGCCCCGGTGGCTCCGCTGCCTCGAGCGCGGATATCCGATCCCGTCCGCCAGCGGACCAGGTAATAGCCGGCTGAAAAACACCCCAAACCGTAGGCGGCGGCAATCGCGAAAACATCCGCAAAACGGATCATGGTTCGATGCGAGGAACAGACTGTTGCTGTAAACCTCAATCCTCCTATTCCTCAGGAACAGGAAAGAGCGGTATTGGTTTGGGGCTCACAAGAACCACAGTTGAGAGGTCATGGACGCAAATACGACCCCGTTCGCGGCGCCACCCATTCGCGAGAATCACGGCCGGGACCTTCCAGAACCAAGTCTCGCCAAATCTCGGTGCCCTTTGCCGTTTGCCGGCAAGGCGCTATTTCTTGTCTCGATCTTTCCTGGCCTTTTCCGCGGCATCAGGAGTGGCGATGCCCGGGGAGGTCCCGCCCGCCTGGGGCAAAGCAGCCGGCGCGGTGGCATTCAGGATCGTCAGGATTTCGTCGGTGATATCATTTTCACCGCCGTTATAAACCACGAAGGGGGTTCGATTGACGGTTTCGGCGGCAGTATCGATCACCAGGCTGAAGCCGGCGGTCTTGGCTTTCTTTTTCACTTCATCCTGAATCTCGGCGAGGATGGAATCCCGCATCCGGCGTTGCTGTTCTTCGAGGGTGGACCGGGCCGTGGTATCGAACTGGCGCAGTTGTTGTTCGATGCCCTGGATATCGCGCAGCTTGCCCTCGGCAGTTTTCTTGCGTCGGTCGCGTTCCTCCGTCGAGACCGCCTGATCATTGGCGCTATCGAGAAGTTTCTTGTACTCTTCGTTGGCCTTCTGGTAGTTCTCGACGATTTCCTTGTGTTGCTTTTCGAACTCGCCCGCTCGTTCCTTGAGGAGGACATCGGCGTTCTTGGTCTTCCAGTAACCATCGAAGGCCTTCTTGAGATTGATGATCCCGACTTTGGTTTGGGCCTGAGCCGAAAGGATTCCCAGGCAGCAAGTCATGCCGATGACCAGCCATTTTACAGCTACGGTTTTCATGAATAGGTTGATGGTTCTATTAAAAGTTGCGATCGAATCCCACGCCAAAATGGAACTGGCCGCTGCTATCGTCATATTCTCCAGTGCTGATCGGGATACCGTAGTCGAAGCGCAACGGTCCGATGGGCAGGTTGAGCCGGATGCCCGCGCCGACGTTGTCCCGGTAATCGCCCATGTTGAAATCATAGGGATCCCAGTAAACGTTACCGATGTCGTAGAACAAGGCGAACCGCAACCGGTCGATGATCGGCACGCTGTATTCCAGAGAGCCATACCAATAGGAATGGCCCCCCAACGGCTCCTCGGTATCGGCGTCAAAGGTGTCATCCGCGCCGGCTTCCCGGTAATCGAAGCCGCGCAAATTGCTCTGGCCGCCCAGGAAGTAACGCTCGAAAATGGGGGTGTAATCGGAGTCTCCGAAACTGTCGGTCACTCCCACCCGTCCGATGACTTCGAGGATGTGACCGTCGGCAAAACCTCGGAAATACCAGGCGGATCGCAGCTCCAGTTTGTAGAAATCGACCTCGCTGCCCAGAGCGCCCGGCGCCACTTCGCCTTGGAGCTCGGTCCGCTGTCCGCGATCGGCAAGCAAGGGCTTGTTGCGCGTGTCATAGGCAATGGAAGCCCCCACCTTCGAAACCAGGTAGTGGCCCTTTTCGTCCATGATTTGCTGCGGGGCGTCGTCTTCGACATCCACAATGCCGACGTTCTCGATCGTATAGCTGATGTTGCCGATGAGGTTTTCGGTCCCCAGGGCGCGCGTCAAACCCACCTTGCCGCCGGTGTGCGTCTCATCAAAATAATCGCTGAGATAATTGTATTCCCGGTGGAAAAGATCGACTCCGAGGGCGAGTTTACGGCCAAACAACCACGGTTCGATGAAAGACAAAATGTAATCCTGGCGCTCGGTTCCAATCTGGACCCGCAACCGCAGCTTCTGGCCGCCGCCGCTGAAATAGGGCGGATTAAACAAGTCGAAGTTGCCCTGGCTGAGTTCCACGTAACCCACCAGATTGTCCATGGAACTGAAACCAGCGCCCACGGTAAAATGACCGGTGTTCTTTTCCTCGACGCCGACCACCAGGTTTTTCCGATTCTCGATGGGCGGATCGGTGGGTTCGGGTTGGGCATCGACCTTCTCGAAATAGTTCAAGTTCTCGAGGCGCCGTTCGCTCAACTTGACCTTGACCATGTCGAACAATTCCCCTGGAGCCACCGCCAGCTCCCGGCGGATTACGCGATCCTTGGTCTTCTCGTTGCCCTTGATCTCGATCTTCTCGATGTAGGACTTTTCCTTCTCCTCGATCTTGTAGACCAAGTCGATGGCGCCCTTTTCCACATTGGGGCTTTTTACGGCCTGGATCCGGGCGTCGATATAGCCCCGGGATCCGTAAAAATCCTGAATGGCCTCGAGGTCCTTGGTCAGGCCGGTGGGCGTGAAAATGCGGCCGTCGGTCAGGCGCAATCCACGACGATTTTCCTTCTTGTTGCGCTTGGTGTCGTCGATCCATTGCCGGTTATTGACGATCCACTGCCGGATCTCCTCGGCGTTGAACAGGCTGTTCCCCTGGAACGTAACCGAACCCACGTGGTATTGGCGGCCTTCCCTCACATGGATGTGAATCACCATCCACTTGGCGTCTTTTTGCTCAAACTTGACATCCTGGATTTCGAAATCGACGTACCCCTCGTTACGGTAGAAGGTGGCCAGTTTATCCTTGTCGTCCTCGAATTGCTCGTCCTTGAGGACGCCGCTGCCGGTCAGCCAGGAGAACATCCACCGATCGCGGGTCTTGATCACCTTGCGCAATTTTTTCTGGGTGAAAGCCTGGGCGCCTTCAAAGATGACTTCGTCGATCTTGACCCTTGGGCTTTCCTCGATCTCGAAAATGACCGTGCCGCGTCCGGCGTTTTCGTCAATGTTCAGCGAGTATTTGACCTGAGTTTTCTGATGACCGGCTTTTTGGTACCGGTCTTTGATTTCCTGGGTGTCTGTGAAGAGTTTTCTTTCATCCAAGGGCTCGCCCACCTTGGAGGTCAGCTTTTTTTGGAGTTTGGATCGGCTGAATTTCTTGTTGCCCGTAAACTGGATCTGGCTGAGGACGGGTTTACCTTGGACGACGAACGTGAGATTGACGCCGTCGGGCGCCACAGGCTCTTCGCCGACCCGGATGTTGTAGAAATTGCCGGTATTGTAAAGGGTGCGGACGTCGTCGTCGATCGATGTCCGGGTATAAGGATCCCCGGGTTTGATGCGAATATTGGCGCGGATCAGATCGTCGCTGGCCGCGGGGGGCCCGACGTGCTTGATTTCGATCTTCCGGATGGAGGGAGGAGTTAGAGAGGCAATCTGAGCGGGGAGTGAGTATCCAGCGCCCCACAGGAGCAGGGCCAGCAGAATCGCGTAGCGACGGTAATTTAATTTCATTCCACTCAGTTCTCCATAGGCACATCATCGGCGCTGACCTTGGCGGCGCTCTCGAACCGGGTATAACCCTTCAAAAAAGTCAGGTTCACCTCGCCGGTCGGTCCGTTCCGTTGTTTCGCGATGAGCAGGCTGACCGCCACTGCGTCTGTCTCCTCCGACGGGCTGCCCTCGTCTTCATCGCCGCTGGAGGCTTTATACAACAGACCCACCAGGTCAGCATCCTGTTCGATCGCGCCAGACTCGCGCAGGTCGGACAGGCGCGGTTTGCGGTTCTTCTCTTTTTCGACCTCGCGATTCAGCTGGCTCAAAACGATTACGGGAACTTGCAGCTCCTTGGCCAGGGCCTTTATGCCATTGGAGATGTCTGCAATTTCCTGCTGCCGATTTTCCGCTCTGCGGGAAGTAGAATGGAGCAATTGGAGGTAGTCAATCACAAACAGCTTCACCCCATACTGCTGCATCATCCGCCGTCCCCGCGCCCGCAACTGCAGAATCGATAATCCCGGCGTGTCATCAATAAACAAAGGCGCATTGGCCAGCTTGCCCGCCGATGCCGTCAGCCTCGGAAAATCCCGCTCCGCCAGAAATCCCTCTCGAATGTCCCTCAAATTCACCCGCGCCCGGGAACATAACATGCGTAACACCAGCGATTCCGCCGTCATTTCCAGGCTGAACACCCCCACCGGCAGCCTCAAGTCCACCGCCACATGCTCCGCAATGTTCATCGCCAGCGAGGTCTTGCCCATGCTGGGACGCGCCGCAATCACGATCATCTCCCCCTGGTGCAAACCGCTCGTTAACTTGTCCAAATCCGTGAATCCCGTGCCCAACCCCGTCAACGCCCCCTTGCGCTGATGAAAATCCTCAATGATGTTGATCGCCTTGTGAACCAGTTCCTTGATGGTCATCGACTGCGTCTCGACCCGTTCCTCGTTGATGCGTAATACATCCCGCTCCACCTCGTCCAACAGGCTCTCGACCTCTCCCTCATGCTCGTAGACCCTGCCAATGACGCTCGTGCACGTCTGGATCATTTTCCGAAGCAGATACTTTTCCCGGACGATGTCCAGGTAATAGGCCATGTTCGCCGCCGAAGGCACCGCATCCTGCAACGAGGACAAATACGCCAATCCTCCGACCGCCTCCAGCTGGCTTTTGTCCTTCAACCGTTGCTGCAGCGTGATCAGGTCAATCGCCACCTTCTGCTCATACATCTCGAGCAGAACCTCAAAAACGGTCTGATGCCGCAAATCGTAGAAAACCGCCGCCGCCCCCTTCAGCTTCTCCAGGCAAAGCCCCAGGTTCTCCCCCGGCGATAACAGGATGCACCCGAGCACTCCTTGCTCAGCCTCCAACGCGTGCGGTGGCAACCGGTCCAAACGAGGCGCTCGAAGGACCTCCACCCCGCGCCTTCGCTTGGGCCGCCCCGCCTCCACAACCGCCGTCGCCGTATCCAATCCATCCGCATTCATCGTCTCAGAGCATGCTCAGAAACAGCCATGCCTGGCAAACCTGATTTGCCCCCGTCTCATTCACGGGTTATTCACAGGAAATATCTAAGCCATAACTTATTGATCACAAATCTTTTAAGACCAATAATTGCCCATGGAGCCCAACACTATGATCAACGAGGTTATTAACCGTCCTTTTCGATCCGGCCCAACAGACGGAGCATCCCATCGAGGATGGTCAGCGGATGCGGTGGACAACCGGGGATGTAAAGGTCAATCGGCAGAAGCCCGCCGGCGCCGTTATGGACCTCGGGATGATCCCGGAAAGGTCCGCCCGACAGGGCACAGGCGCCCACGGCGATGACCACGCGCGGGGGGGGCACGGCTTCGTAGGTCTTGATCAAAGCCAGGCGCATGTTTTCGGTCACAGGCCCGGTAATCAATAGACCGTCCGCGTGCCGTGGGGAAGCGACGAATTGAATGCCGAAACGCCCGAGATCGAACACGACGGTGGTCAGCACATTCACGTCGGCTTCGCAGGCGTTGCAGCCGCCAGCGCTGACCTGCCGCAGCTTGAGAGAACGGCCATAAATCCTCCGGATTTTGCGATCAAGGGTCTTGGCGAGGATGTATTCCCCACCGTCCACCACCAGGGCATCGCGGCTGGACGCGGCCAGACGGTGTTCGGGCGTAAACCGGAGGGTGGCCTTGGGACATGCCCGTTCGCATTCCGGGCAAAACAGGCATCGGTTGAGGTCAATCCGTGGGCGGCCATTTTTCAGCTCAATAGCATCGGTGGGGCAGACCTCCACGCAGGCCTGGCAATCCGCGGGACACGGGCTGGGGCCGAGCACAGGCCGGCCGCGCAAACGGTCGGGTAATACGGGCGTTCCCTTGGGATAGGCAATCGTCCGGTGGCCCTGATGCCAACGAGCGAGCAAGACATTCAGAACGGGCACTTCAGAGATCATGGCCGCAATAGGACAGGTTGAAACTCTTGTTGCAGAGCGGAAAATCCGAGATCTGTTGATCGCGCAAGGCCATCGCCAATCCCATCCAATTGTGGAAGGACGGATCCACAATCTTGTAACAGGCAATCCGGCCCTGGCTGTCTGTGATGGCCACGTGGCAGATCTCCCCTCGCCAGCCCTCCGTCATAGATACCACCGCCGCGTCGGGTTTGAAGGGGCCCGGGCGGGTCTCGACCGATCCGGCCGGGATCGTTCGCAGCTGTTCCTGGATGAAGGTCAAGGATCGCTGGATCTCGAGCCATCGCACGTAGGCGCGGGCGTAAACATTGCCGGTCGGATAGGTGGACACGGGAATCTGCGCGAAGCGATACAAGCCGAAGGGAAACTCGCGGCGAACATCCCGCTCGATGCCCGAGGCGCGAGCCGCAACTCCCACGAGTCCGAGTTGCTGGCAAAGGGCGGCCGGCAGGACGCCTGCGTTTTCAAAACGGGCACGGACTGAGGACGTGTCCCAGAGCAGAGTGACCGCGCTCGTCACATCGCGGCGAGCCTGAATCAGGCGTTCCTCCAACTGTCGAACGCGATCGGCATCGACATTGAAACTGATGCCGCCGGGGCGGATCCATCCCCTGCCAAATCGGCTCCCGCACAGCAGCGCGGTCATGTTGAGGAAATCGCCCCGGATCCGGCCGCAATAGGAAGCGGTCGGGAGATAACCGACATCTCCCGCCAAAGCGCCAAGATCTCCGGTGTGGTTCGCCAAACGTTCGAGTTCCAGGGCAATCGCCCGCAGCACCTGCGCGCGCGCCGGGACGCGACACCCGGACAAGGCTTCCGCCGCCTGGCAATAAGCCGTGGCATGACCGATGGTGGTATCCCCGGCCGCGGTCTCCATGAGGAAAAGCGTCCGGCGGCCGGGCCCGCCTATTAGGGCCCGTTCCACCCCGCGATGCTGGTAGCCCAAGGAGATCTCCAGATGAAACACCTGTTCCCCATGGCATTGAAAACGGAAATGACCCGGCTCAATAATGCCCGCGTGCACGGGGCCAACCGCCACTTCATGCGCCTCCCGGCCTTCCATCCCAAAGAAATTCGCGACAGACGGTTCCGGAGGTTTCTCGCCCTTGCGACCCCAGACATCCGGTTTGTCCCGGTAGGCCCGATGGAATCTCAACGGTTTAAGCCAGGGGTGACCTTCAGGTTTGATCGCCCACTGTTCCGCCAACTCGCGCTCAAACCAGTGCGCCTGCGCGCAATCCGGGGTCAGCGAGGGATATCCACCCTCGACCTCCGTGGCCAACCATTCCAGAGATCCCGCCTGATCATCGGCCAGCAACACATGCAGGATCACCGGGCGCCCCCCGCCCGGCCCCTCCCCGAACAATGCCGCCATTCGCATGCCTGCCGTCGTTCCCGCAAGGATACGGGTGCGAAACTCCGATAGCGCCAGCCGGGGGATATCGTTTCTCCGGCTGCATTGGGCGTTGTGAAGAATCAATGGTTTCTGTGTCGACATCAAGCACCTCCCAGCAATGCCGCCACTTCATGAAGGAACGATCGCAATGAAGCCGGTAAATACACGCCCAAAGCCAGAACCAGGGTTCCCAATAAGGCCGGAGGGTACTGGCGGCACCACGGCAGACGTTCGATGCCGGCCTGCGGATCCGAATCGGGCGCGCGCTGGGCCATCCTCAGAAACGCCGTGGCCATCCCGATGAAGATCAAAGCCAGCAGGCTCAAATAAAGGATCGCCACCCCTTCCCGGCGCTGCTCGAACGCGGCACGCAAAATCGTGAATTCGCTGAAAAACGGCCCAAAGGGAGGGGTCCCTGTCAGGGCCAAAAATCCGGCGACCCACAGCCAGCCCGAGAGCGGCAGCCGACGGATGACTCCGCGCACTTGGGGGATATTTTTGGAGTGATACACCGTCAGAAAATTGCCCGCCACCAGGAACAACATGCCTTTGGCCAGGCTGTGGTTCAACGCGTGAAAGACCGAGCCATATGTCCCGATCCCTCCCAGCCCCACGCCCAGCGCCAGGATCCCCATGTGCTCGACGCTGGAATACGCCAGCAGTCGCTTGTAATCAGTCTGCCCCAAAATGAAAACCGCCGCCACCCCCATCGAAACGATCCCCAGCAAAACCAGCAGATCCTGGGCAAACGCCGCCTGCCCAGCCGCAACACAGATCTGGTAAAATCGAAGGACGCCCAAAAACGCGCAGTTCAGCACCGCCCCCGAAAGCAAGGCCGACACCAGCGAGGGCGATTCGCTGTGCGCATCCGGCAGCCAGGTGTGCATCGGAGCCAATCCCATCTTGGTGCCGTACCCCACCAGGATCAGGATGAAGCTCGCCTTCAGCCACGGGATCTGCAGACTCGCGGCGTGCGACAACAATGGGGTGATCTCCAGACCGACCGAATGCCGTTCCGGCCCCGCCGTCAACGCTGCCACACCCAAAAAGAAATTCCCCAGCAACGCTAGGGCCAGGCCCACAGAACAGACCAGCAAGTACTTCCAGGTCGCCTCCAGCGAACGCGGATGACGATGGAAATAGATCAACCGCGCGCTCGCAAGCGTCGTGGCCTCGATCGCCACCCACAAAAGCCCCAGATGACGGCAGACGGTCACCAGAGTCATCGCCGACAAAAAGAGCAACAGACAGCCAATGAAGACGGCCTCCGGAGCATTGGTAAATAAGAAGTCCTCTTTCAAGGAAGCAGGGGAGGGCTTGGCTTCCTGCTGGAGGAATCCCCAACCGTAGACCGCCGCAATCAGAAACAACAAACTGGTGATGCTGAGAAACAACAACCCGGCGGCATCCAGTCCCCACCAGGCGTCAGGAGCTAGGACCGGCCGGTGTGCCCACGCCCAGACGACCAGGATCGAATGCGCCAAGGCCGTCCCCACCAGCAAGCCGCGCCGAACGGCTGGCGGACGCAGAAAAAAGGCGGCCAATCCGGCAAGCGCGGGAATAAAAACAAGCGCGGCAATCATGATCTAGTCCTTCAACGACGACAGGCGGTCAGCATCGATGTGATCGAACTCGCGGTTGATGTGGAAAAGGGCAATTCCCATGACAAACACGGCCACGAGAACATCGAGCAGAACCGCGACCTCAACGAGCAGGGACACCTCCCGCATCACCCCAACTCCAAACGTGTAGACACCGTTTTCCAAAACAAGAAAACCCAGCACCTGACTGACCGCACGACGACGCCCCACGATCAACAAAAGACCGGCTAAAATGGAAAAGACCGCCACAGGCACCAAGAGCGGCGATGCGGTCGTAGGCAATCCGGGCAGGCGCGCGCTCAGCCGCAACGCCACGGCCAGTCCCAATACCCCCGCCAGCAACGAGGTGAAATAACCGACGTAGGGATTCACCTCGCGCTCCACGTCGGCTTCGCGCAAGGCCCGAAACAGCAGCCAGGGAAACACGATCCCTTTTAACGCCATGGTTCCCAACGCCAGCGCGCCCGCCCGCCAAAAATGCCCCGGCTCATGCGCCATCAAAGGAAGCGCGGCCAGCAAAACACCCTGCAAGGCCACCGTGCGAATTGCCGCTCCCAGCCGGCCGGAGGCCAGAAGCCGCAGGTTCGTGAGCACAATCAACACGAGGAGCAACTCAATATTCATTTCAGCAAGAAGATCAATGCCACGGCCGCCAGCGCCCCGGCCCCGATCAGCAGTTGCGGCACCACCAACATCCTCAACCGCGCCATGGTCGACTCGACCACCCCCACCAGCACCGCCACCCCAAATAATCCGCCCAATCCCGCCAACAAACCCAGCCACGGATTCACCGGAAATGCCGGCAGCAAAAGGTTCACACTCAAAATCCCCAATACCCATAGCTTGAGGGCCGCGCCATACTGGATAAATGCGAAGTCGGGGCCGCCGTGATCCAGCACCATGACCTCGTGAATCATCGTCAGCTCCAGATGAGTGGCCGGATCATCCACTGGAATGCGGCAATTCTCCGCCAGCACAACCACCATCAGGGCGATCATCATCAAGGCCAGCGCGGGCCCTAATTGCGACCAATGCGCTGCCGTGAGCCCATCGAATATTTCGCTCAGTGAAAGATGATGGGTCAACCGGGCCAGGCCCGCCAGGATCAGCAACAGAGCGGGCTCGGCCAGAGCGGCAAATTGCACCTCCCGACTGGCTCCCATCCCCTCAAAACTCGATCCGGTATCCAGCGCGGCCAAGACGGTCACAAACCGCATCAGGCCCAGCAGGCCCACCAACAGAATCAGATCGCCCGTGAACGCCACCGGCGCCGGCACCCCCCCCATGGGCACAACGAACAGGCAAAGCAAAACCGCCGCCAACCCAATGATCGGGCCCGCTCGGAATAACCAGCTCGTCGTGCGACTGTAAACCGCCCCCTTGTGAACCAGCTTCCACAGATCATAATAGACCTGGAACAGAGGAGCTCCCCGACGGCCTCCAAACAGGGCCTTGGTTCGATGGATAATCCCCAGCATCAAGGGCGACAATCCCAATGCCAGAACCGGCGGCATCCAACGAACAATCGGATCTAATGCAGCTTCCATAACAAGAGAATCAGCATCGTCAATGCGACATACAGCACATAAACCTGAACCTTGCCTTGCTGCATCCATCGCAACCGCCCCAGGTGCGCCACCAATCGTTCCCCCACCGGTTTATACAGCTCCGCATGCGCCAAGTCCGGAGTCTCGGTCGCCACCGCCGCCCGGCGGGGAAACAGTCCCTCAGGCCGCTCCAATTGGGCGCGAGCCCGCAACAGCGGATGGAACAGGTCGGTTAACGGCTGAACAAAGGATGACGCGGTGTATTGCATCCGCGCTGTCGGTCGGGCATAACCGCAATCCCAGGTCAACGCCTCCGTAACGGGCTTGCTCGCCAACAACCCCCGACGGGCCACAGCCAAAAGGCCCGCCAATCCCCATAACAGCAAGGCCGATAGGGTCAGCCACTGGCCCCACCCCTCAAACACCATCGAGATGCCGCCTTGTTCGATCGGTGCGCTCAGCGATCCAAGCACCCGGTCCAGCGGCGCCAGCATCAGGAAAGGCATTCCCCCAATCGCCATGCAGCCCGCCGCCAGCAAGCCCATGGGCCACCGCATGGCCCCCGCCGATTCATGGGCCGGATGGGGAAGCGGTTGGCGGGGTTCCCCCAGAAAAATCCCGCCAAAAGCCTTCGTAAAGGTGGCTGCGGACAAACCGCTGATCAGAGCCAGGCTGCCCACAGCCAAAATTCCCGCCGCAACCACACCGATCGGCTCCGCCATGACCGCGCGAAACGCACCCAATAACAGGAGCAGCTCGCTCAGAAAACCGTTCAAGGGCGGCAATCCGCATATCGAGGCTGCCCCAATAACAAAGACCGCCGCCGTCCAGGGCATCCGCTTGCCCAATCCACCCAGCTCATCCAGAAAACGAGTCCCCGTCGCATGAACCACACTGCCCGCCCCAAGAAACAGCAGCCCTTTAAACAAAGCGTGATTCGCCACATGGGCCAGCGCGCCGCTAAAACCCAACACCCCCAGCACAGGATTCCCCGAGGCAATCCCCAGCAGACCAAATCCAAGCCCCATCGTGATTAATCCGACGTTCTCCACACTGCTATACGCCAGCAAACGCTTTAAATCATGCTGCGCCAGCGCAAACAACACTCCGCCCACGCCCGACAGCAAACCCACCCCCACCAGCGTCCACCCCCACCACAACGCCGGCTCCCCCAACACCCCCATCATCCTCACCAAACCGTAAATGCCAGTCTTGATCATCACCCCGGACATCAAAGCCGACACATGACTGGGGGCCGCCGGATGCGCCTCCGGCAGCCAAATGTGAAATGGCATGAATCCCGCCTTGGTTCCAAATCCGACCACCGCCAGTAAAAACAACACCCCAGCCATACGCGGATCCCCCACCCCCAACTCGGCCCAACGCTGCATGTCCAGGGTCCCCGTCTCCCTCCCCATTAAAACAAAGAATGCCAGCAAAAAACCGGTCCCCAAATGCGTCGCCACCAGGTAAATCCAACCCGCGTCGCACACCGACTCCCGATCATCCTCAAAAGTTACCAGAAAAAAGGACGAGACCGACATGATCTCCCAGGCGATCAGAAATAAAACCGCGTCGGCCGCCAGAATAACCCCCACCATGCTGGCCACAAGCAGGCTGAAAAAGAAACCGGCCCCGCCCACACAATAACGATCAGACGACTTTAAATACTCGGCTCCATAAACAGCCGCCATGGCCGAAACCAACAGCAACGGAACCATAAACCAAGCCGCAAGCGCATCCAATCGCAGCGCCAACTCCCCCATCGGCAATGATCCGCCATGCCTCCATTGCAGAACCGGCCCGCCCATCAAGACTCCTACCACCGGAATCGCCGCCAAAACCGCCCCTGTGACCACCGAAACCGAAGAGACCCAACAAACCCATCGCGGCCGACGAGACAATCCCACCGAAAACAGGCCGCCCAATACCCAGCAACCCAAACCCGCAAACAACCAGCTCATTCCACCCCCCCCGTCGATCCTTCCCCTCCCGGCTTCTTCATTCCCTGACTCACCCTGCGCAGCACCTCCAATATCACCTCCCGGCTCCCTTCCCGTTGTATCCAACTCTTGAACTCCGAATCGCGCAACGCAAACACCAGCCGTGATAACAAATGCAAATGCGCGCGCACCGTCGGACTGATCAGCGTGAACAAGACATGAACCGGTTTGCCGTCCAAGGCCCCAAATTCAATCGGATTCTCCAGAAAACATAATGTCACCATGGGCTTGGGCACATGCAAAACAATCGGATTGCGCGTATGCGGCACCGCCACCCCGTCTCCGATCCCGGTCGATTCCAACGCCTCGCGAGCTAATAACACCTGCAATAAAAACTCGCGATCCACCTCATCCGGGACTCGCAAGACCTCCACCACACTCCTCAAAACCGATTCCTTGTCCCTACCGCCAATCCGATAGAATATTCCCCCCGCCTGCAACGCCTCAGCCAAATCCGGCAAGGGATCGCTCTCCTTGACCGGTTCACTCAAAACCTGCGGCGGCACGTTCACCCGGTTCCGCGTCGCCCATTCCAATAACTCCGCCCGATTAAAACGATACTGTCCGCTGATCCGATACGCAGGCAACCCGCCCTCGTTGATCCACCGATAAATGCTCTTCTCCGATACATTCAAGAGCTCGGCAACATTTCGAACGGTCAATTGCATGCACCCCGTCCCATATACTCTTTATTCATCTCTATTGGACATTTTTGGACATTACACATCCAGAATGTCCAAATGTCAATAGTGAGATAAAAATGAGATAAAAAGCGATGTGTTCGTCTAACAAAGGGACAGGTCATTTGTATTGACCATCGCCTTTACTTTAATGGGCGTGATTCAAAGAAGAAACTGCTGGGCCACCCAATCGGCGCAGCGGAGTCCTCGGGCGGTCAGGCGCAAGCGATCGGGTTCATCGAAGGCCAATTCATGTTTTATCAAATCCTCAAGGGTTGCGGCCCATTCCCGGCGCAGATCGTAACCGGTGATTTGGAGGAACAGGGCGTAGGGCCAGCCTGCGGTCATCCTCAATCCGAAGGCCGCCAATTCGCCTGCGCGGCCGAGCGGGCTGAGTTCCTCGCGTTCCTCCTCCGGTCGCTGGTGGTTTTCGAGGCAAGCGCAATACCGATCGACGTCCGACCAGTTCTTCCAGCGGATGCCGTGGAGGTAGCTGGCCGCGCTGGGTCCCAGCCCGCAGTAGGGGCCTCCGCGCCAATAGTTGATGTTATGCTGGCAGGACCAGCGGGGAAACTCATCCAACCCCTGTAAATCATGGCGGGCAAAATTAGAGATCTCATAACGCCTGAAGCCAGCCTGTTCGGCCAGGTCAACCAAAAGATCGTACATGTCACAGGCGAGGTCTTCATCGACGCTGAAGCGGCCGGCCTGGAGCTGTTCATACAGGGGAGTATCCTCCTCGTAAGTGACCTCGTAACAGGACAGGTGTTCGGGTTCCAGGGCAAGCGTTTCGCGCAAGGTGGTTTCCCATTGGGCGAGGGTTTGTCCGGGAATCGCGAACATCAGATCGATATTCAGGTTTTTGAACCCGGCATTTCGCAGCAGGGCGCAGGCCGCCAGGGCATCGTTTCTGGAATGGGACCGGCCCAATCGCTGCAACAAGGTGTCGTCGAGGGATTGAATGCCGAGTGAAAAGCGGTTGATCCCCAGTTCTCGGAGCAGAGAGACTTTATCGGAATCAAGGGTGCGAGGGTTTCCCTCGACGGTCCATTCATTCACACGGTCAAATCCCCTCCGCCGCAAAGCGGTCGCAATTCTTCGCCATTGCTCCAGATCGAGCAGCGTTGGCGTTCCGCCGCCAAAGTAGAGGGTTTGCGGCTGAAAATCGCGCTCGATTTCCTCGAGTTCGATGATCAGGGCGCGCACGTAACGTTCGAGACGATCGGGCTGGGCGATGACGGAATAGAAGGCGCAGTAATCACACCACCGGGCGCAGAACGGCACGTGTACATAAAGCCCTCCCGCCGGCAGATTGCGACTCAATTCCATTCCGGATGCCTCAGGGGAACGGAGTGACTGCAACGACCCTCCGCCGATGCTTGCTTAGGACAGCTGGGCGCCGGCTCGTTGAACGTTTTGCGCCTTCAATCCTTTGGCGCTCTCGATCACCTCAAAAGTCACCATATCTCCGTCATTTAGAGTTTTGTACCCTTGCCCCAGGATTGAGGTGTGGTGGACAAAAATGTCCTGATTCCCAGACTCGGGGGTGATGAATCCGAACCCTTTTTTGTTATCGAACCATTTGACCTTGCCACTGGCCATACTTCCTCCTGCTGCGCGATCCTGTATCTTTCGAAGCCCGTGAAGCCACGGAAACGCCCCGCAGCAAAACCGCCTTCACTCCTTCTTCAAATTGATACATGCGCCTCAGCTTTATAAACGCGTCTACGGTAAGAAAATTCTGCGTTCCGTCAAGCTTTTTTCAATTTTTATTCAATCCCCGGGTAAACCACGGACGCAGCGCCAGGGCGAGGAGGCATCCCAGCATCGCCGAAGCGGCGAGCAGGAGCCACATGGCGGCTGGCGAATCCCAAAAGCGCACTTCCCCCCGGATCATGCGTTCCGCAATCCCTTCCGGGCACCAGCGCGCGAGGAGGTGTCCGGAAATAGCGCTTACGAGGGTTTTGGCAAGAAACCAGGGAACCATGGAAAGGCCCAGATACGTCCCCTCCTGTCCTGGCGGGGCGATGGCCGCGGTATACTCATACAGCTTGGGGGACCAAACCACCTCTCCGATCGAAAGGACGGCCAGGCAGACGATCGACATCAGATAGTGGGCCTGGCCGATATCGGCCGAGAACCATTGCCAGGGCACGGCCAGGAAAACCAAGGAGAGTGCCGAAATGAGCGAACCGTAAACCAGCATTGAAAACAAGTTGAAACGATTCATGAGAGGAATAAAAACAATCACACCGAGAACGATGAGGATGGGATTGATGGCCTGAAGCGTGCCTATGGCGGCGCCTTCGCCGATGGTGCGAAGCCAGTACTTGGGAAAAAGGAGGTAGAGATAGGAAAAGATCGCGCGCGCGCCGAGGATGAAGGTCACCAGGACCAACAGCCTCCAGAGAGCCGGCTCCCGCACCACGGCCCGGGCAATCTGGAGGGGATTTTTCCGGATCACCGTTTCAGTCGCGTGATTCTCCCCAGCGGCGGTGTCGCCCCGCAACTGGTCCTCCCGGCGAATCATCCAGAAGGTGACCCAACAGCAGAGGGCGGCCAGGCCCACGCCGGCGGTGAATACATGCGCATTCGGCAAGTCCAGCAATTTCCGGATGATATCGATCAGGAATCCGCCGGCGGCGGCGCCGATATTCATGAACAGGTACCAAAGGCTGAAGCCGGCGCTTCGCGAACGGACCGTGGTGAATCGTTGGTTGGCCGACTGAAACACGGTCTGGATCATGGCCATGAACGGGGCCATCAGAAACAGCAATCCGGTCGCCAGCCAGCCGCGGTGGGGAATCGACGGCGCCAAACCGACAACGACGAGTCCCAGCCGCAGCGCTCCCTGCGCCAGCATGGCGACATACGTGGAACGTCGAATCCCCAGCCAATCGGTGACGGTCCCCGAGAAGAACAACAGGATCGTGGTTGCGGTGGTAAACAAAGAGATCGAATAACCCGCATGCTCGTCGCTCATACCAAGGTCGTCCGATAGGAATACCGAGGCGATATTGAGCAGGGCGAAGTAAATGGTGCAATCGAGCAGATTGACGATCTGGATGCCCCAATACTCCCTGCGGGTTTCCCGAAGCACATTAAAATCGCGCAAATACTGCCGCGCGGCGGCCAGCAGAGAGAGATTGGTCATGTCGGGAGGGTGGCGGACGCATGCCAGGAAGACAAGCCCGGCGTTGGGCGGCGGGGGGGTCGCGGGACGAATCCCGGCTTCACTTTGGAGGTGCAGGGATTCCGGCGGGGACTTAGGATGGACCGGTGAGGATTACGAATCTGAATTCTGGCTCCGGCATCGGAGCCAGCGCCTGGTGGGTGGAGATGGACGGGCGCCATCTCCTCCTCGATACGGGCATTCATCCGAAACAGGAGGGACGCAAGGGATTGCCGCGGTATGAGCTGCCCGCCGGTCACGAGATCGAGGCGCTGGTCATTTCGCACTGTCATCATGATCACTGCGGTTCCTTGCCGGTGGCCATGCGCCATTTCCCGAAGGCGCATGTGCTGATGACCGAGCCGAGCTACTTTCTGGTGGAACGAGTGCTCCACAACTCGGTAAACGTGATGACCCGGCAGCGGGAGGAACTGGGCATCAGCGAGTATCCGCTGTTTTCACACGACGAAGTGGACGAATTGGCGGCGCGATTCCAGGGTTTTCGCTACAATCGGGAGGTGGAATGGGCGGCTTTTCATCGGAGCCGGGCGGGCGGGGTATCACCCACGCTGGAATTTCACGATGCGGGACACGCCCTGGGATCGGCTGGCGTGATGGTGCGCAGTCGCGATCAGACGCTGTTTTATACGGGAGACGTATGTTTCCATGACCAGACGATTTTGAAGAAGGCCCGATTCGAAGACGTCAGGGCGGACGTATTGCTCATGGAAACCACGCGGGGCAATCGGGAGATACCGTCCGGCTTCAGCCGGGAGGCGGAGGTGGATCGTTTGGTCGAGGGCCTGGATCGGGTGCTGGGCCGGAAAGGTTCGGTGCTGATCCCGGCGTTCGCGCTGGGGCGAACGCAGGAGATCCTGGCGTTGCTGGCCCTGCTGATGCGTTCGGGCCGTCTGCGCAAACAGCCGATCTATGTGGGAGGTTTGGGACGCGTTTTCACCGAGATTTACGATTTGGAGGCTCACCGCACGCATCGCCAGCACACGAATCTGGTGTTGACCGAAGCCCTGGAACTGTCCGTTTTGGAACGGGGCCGCCTGGAATCCCAGTCCGTTCCCGAAGCCAGTATTTTTGTGATCACAGCGGGGATGATGACAGAGAACACCGCGGCGCATGATTTGGGGGCGCGTCTGGCCGGCGAGGAACGGCACGCCATTTTCTTTGTTGGCTACACCGATCCCGAGACGCCCGGCGGCCGGCTGCGAATCTCGAGGCCGGGCGAGCCTTTTGCGTTCAGCCGGCAAGTTCCGGAGCTGACGCGCCATTGTGAATTGGAGAGTTTCGACCTGACAGCCCACGCCAACCGCGAGGACTTGATGGAGTTCGTCCAGGCCGTTTCCCCGCAAACCATCCTGCTGGCGCATGGGGAGCCGGATTCCATCAGCTGGTTTGAGGACACACTCAAGTCGCGGCACCCCCGGATCCGGGTTTTGCGCCCGGGCCCGACCGAGAGTGTGGAGGTCTGATTAGGTTCCCGGGACGCGCTCAATGCGCGCTCCCAACCGCTGAAGCTTGAGATCCATGCTTTCGTAACCCCGGTCCAGATGGTAGATGCGATTGACTTGGGTTTGGCCGCCGGCCACGAGGCCCGCCAACACCAGGGCGGCCGAGGCTCGCAGATCGCTGGCCATGACCGGAGCGCCCGACAGCGATTTACCTCCCTTGACAATGGCGCTGGGACCTTCCAGGGCAATGTCGGCCCCCAAACGCGCCAGCTCGCCCACGTGCATGAACCGGGATTCAAAAATCCGCTCGGTGATGATGCTGATGCCCGGAGTCAGGGTCATGAGCACCATCATTTGGGCCTGCACGTCCGTGGGGAATCCCGCATACGGCTGGGTGGTGACATCGACCGAGCGCAACGGATCGGGCCGGCGGACCGTCAAGGCGACGCCGCGACGCTCCACCCGCACATTGGCCTCCTTGAGCTTATCGATCACGGCGTGCAGATGATTCGGATTGGCGCCCCGAATAGTGACCTCCCCTCCTGTCGCAGCGGCAGCGATGGCGTAGGTCGCCGTCTCAATCCGATCCGGAATCACTTCGTATTCGGTGCCATGCAGCTCCCGAACTCCGGTAATGGTCAGGGTGGGACTGCCGATGCCCGAGATTTTGGCCCCCATGGAACTCAGAAAATGGGCCAGGTCGGTGAGCTCAGGTTCGCAAGCGGCACTCTCGATAATAGTGATGCCGTCGGCCAGCACAGCCGCCATGAGCACATTGGCTGTTCCCAGCACCGTGGGACCACATCGGCCGCCCAGAAAAACCTCCGATCCAACCAACTGGGAGCACTCAGCCCGCACATAGCCGCCCTCGATCATAACAGATGCGCCCAAAGCCCGAAGCCCTTTCAAATGCAGGTCGATGGGACGCGCCCCGATGATGCATCCCCCGGGCATTGAAACACAGGCTTCGTGCAGGCGGGCTAGCAATGGACCCAGGATGCAGATCGAACCGCGCATCTTGCGAATGAGATCATAATCACCCACTCCCCGGAGGGTCTTGGCCCGGACGGTGATGGTGGCCCCGTCAAATTGAACCTCCGCCCCGAGCGACTCGAGAATCATGGCCATGAATTTGATATCGCTCAGGTTGGGAACACGGCGAATCACGCAGGGTTCGGAGGTCAGCAAGGTCGCCGCCAGAATGGGCAGGGCCGCGTTCTTGGCCCCCCCCACAGTGACTTCCCCTTCCAGGGGTCGTCCCCCGGTAATAATGAAACTATCCATGGAGGGCGGATCTTAGTTGAATCACTCCCGCACCGCAACGAGGATTCGAGGTTTGTTGGCGTTATCGTTTCGGATTGCTTCCACGCGCCATAGCGGAGGAGAGAAGACTGAGGGCAGCAGGGCCTCCTGTCCATCTCCAAACTCAGCCAGGAGGCGCCCGCCGGTCCGTAGACACAAGGCGGCTTCCCGAGCCAGACTCCGAAAGAACGCCAAGCCGTCCGGCCCGCCATCCAAGGCAAGACGGGGTTCGTAATCCCTAACCTCGGGTTGAAGAATCGCCAGGTCGGAGGTTGGAATATAGGGGGGATTGGAGACGACCAAATCCAGCCATGCCATGGGGGACAAAGCGGCCAGGCTGTTGCCCTGCCAAAACTGGATCCGGTCGGCCACTTGGTGCCGCTGAGCGTTGTGCCTGGCTAGAACTAGCGCCGGCCAGGACAAATCGACTGCCAGAATTCGGGCTGTGGGAATGCGGCAGGCCAAGGCGATGGCCAGGCAACCGCTGCCCGTTGCGAAGTCCAGGATGATCGCTCCTGAAGGGTGAAGCGGCTCGCGGGCTTCGAGGAATTGCCAGGCATGCTCGGCCAACACTTCGGTTTCCGGCCGAGGAATCAATACGTTGGAACTGACCTCCAATTCGACTCCGCAAAAGTTGACATGGCCGAGAATGTACTGCAGGGGCTCGTGCCCTCCCCGGCGCTTGATCCATTCCCTCAACACCGTCAACTGATCTTCCCGCAGCTCGCGATCATGATTCAGATAGAGCTGCAATCGAGGCAGCCGCAGCTGTTCCGCCAGCATCAGTTCGGCTTGGAGGCGGGGAGACTCGATCCCTTTCCGAACCAGATAATCGGTGCTGCGTTGGATGACTTCCAGAACGGTCACCCCACCTCTTTAGGCGAAATCCCGCCCCAGGTCCATCCGGGAATTCTCCCTCGTTCTCACTCCGCACTTGCGCGACCGCGAATCCCTACTTATTTTTCGGATGATGAAGATCTTGGGAATGTCGTTGCTGTTGGTGGTGGGAATTCTGCAAGGCCCTCTGTGTGTCCTGGGACAGGACGCCGAGGCGATTGCGGCGCGCCAGGAACTGGACGAGCGACTTCGGCGGCTCGAATCGGCTGTGGAACAACTCCAAGCCGCACAGATGGTGTTGCAGAAAAGGACCGCCCAGGTCAGCGAGGAGATCCAAAACCTGCGGACCGAGATCGCCCGCAAACCGAACGACGCGGTCAGCCACGATGACTTGCGATCCTTGGAAAAGAAGCTTCAGGAACTCAACGAAAAGCGCGAAGCTGACAAACGACTGATTTTGGATCAATTCGAAAAACTGGCCAAGGCCCCTCCGGTCGTGCTGCCGTCCTCCTCCACCTCGGCCAGATCCTCCGCGCCTTCGTTCGACCCCAACCAACCCGGCTACGAATATGAGGTGCAGTCCGGCGACACCCTCTCGTCCATCGTCAGCGACTTTAACAAGGAGTTCAAGGCCAAGGGAATCAAGGGGCGGATCACCGTGGAACAGGTCATGAACGCCAACAACATCAAGCGAGCCTCGGACCTGCGCTCCGGCAAGAAGATTTTTATCCCAGAACCCTCGCGTAAACCGTGAATCCCTGGCTGCTCGGGACCGGCGCTGTCGTTCTGCTCTTTCTTCTGGCCTGGTTTCGCACGAGGCTGGACTACCGCATCGGACGCGATCATGTAAGGGTGTTGTGGTTCGGACTTTGTGTGAGGCGCATCCGGCTGGCCGACATTGAAACCATCTCCAAGCGTCCGCAGGGCTGGGCCGAGCATTGGGAAAACACGTGGCGGCCGTCACATCGAACCCTGGTGATTCATCGTCGTCGAGGCTGGCTCAAAGCGGTGATTATCACCCCCGAATACCGTTATGCCTTCTGGACGGAACTCGAGAAAGCGATTGACACGCATGCCTCGTAAGCTCCCCGGTTTTTCCATTGCCATGATCCCGATCGGGACCTTAATGTCCGGGCGGTTTGGGCAAACCGGAGGGCCGCCCCAGAGCCGGGCGGGCTAACTGGATTATCGCTCACCCAGGGTATTCGAGCATGAACATCGCTTTCATAGGGCCGACGTGCGCGGGCAAAAGCACCCAAGCTGGGCTTTTGACCGGGGGGTCGTCTCTTCGTCACCTGTCGACCGGGCGGGTGCTTCGGGACAATCGCGACCAGATGACCGCCCTTGGTTTGCTGGCTAAAAAGTACATGGAACGGGGCGAGCTGGTGCCGGACGAGGTGATCAACGCGATGATCGAGGAAGCCGTGCGAAAGACGCCCCCGGAGGTGGGACTGCTCCTCGACGGTTTTCCAAGCACTCTATACCAGGCCAAGTTCCTGGACACCTTGTTCCAGGAATGCGGACGGCATCTGGACGCTGTCTTTTTCCTCTATGCCACCGAGAAAGCCATCTTTGAACGGGCGACGCATCGCCTGCCCCGGCGCGTGGACGACGCCCCGGAGATCCTGCGGAACCGGTTGCGCGTCTTTCGTCGGAACACAGCTCCGGTGCTGCAGTATTACACGGAAACCCAGCGTCTGAGCGTTCTCAACGCGGAGCCCGCGGTTGAGGTGGTGAGTCTCGCTCTGCAAGAGATCTTGGATTCCCTGCGACAAGGCCAATCTTTGTTGCTGCGGCCGGAAGACAAGGAATTCATTGAAACCGTAACGGCCGGTCCTGTGCCGGTCTCGGTTCTGGGCCGGCAAAGCAGTCTGGATCTGGCCATCATCGGAGGCCCTGGAACCGGCAAAGGCACGCATGCATCCTTTCTGGCCGCCGAACTCAAGCTGCCTCACATCGCGACCGGCAATCTGTTCCGCGAAAACCTCCGCCGGCAGTCCGAGCTCGGCAATATCGCCAAATCTTACCTGGACCAAGGCGAGCTGGTCCCGGACGATATCACCGAGGCCATGGTCCGGCAGCGCTTGTCCCGCCCCGACACCATGCGCGGATTCATCCTCGACGGTTTTCCCCGGACCCTCCCCCAAGTCCGGGCCTTGGATGAAATCATGTCGGACCTGAGGCGTCACCTGGATGGAGTGATTCTGCTGACTGTTCCCGATGATATCATCGTAGAACGTGTGGGCGGGCGCCGGATCTGTCGGAAATGCCAGGCTCCTTACCACGTGATTTACCGCCCGCCGAAGGTGGAAAATGTTTGCGACCTGGATGGAGCTCCGTTGGACCGGCGCGATGACGATGATCCGGAAACCGTCCGAGCGCGGTTGCGCGCCTATCACGGGCAAACCATGCCCGCTGTCGAGCATTATCGCAACCAGGGTTTGATTCGCGAAATCAGCGCCATGGGTGAAGTTCTTGAAACTCGACAGCAATTGCTGGCCGCCGTCATCGGCATTGTCCGCAAATCCATGATTTAGGGTTTGTGCAAAAAACTTCCGATTTTGGCGGGAGCACCGCCCCACCCCAGCGGGCTGGAGCTCTTGGCCTTTTGGATCCCTGGAAACTGCGCGCCCAAGAGGGCCGCTTGCGAATAAACGTAAGCCCGCTATCCCAGGCCGCAGGTTCCATTATGACTGCAGCCGCAGGTTTGCGGATTCTTTCCGCACGGATGGAGGGTTTCGGATTGACTTTCCGCGGTGGCGAAAACAGACAGTTTTTTCATCAACTTCTTGGAGCCGCAATGAGGACAAGGGATCCCCTTCCAGCGGCTGGAACGAACCAGGATTTCGCTGTCGTTTTCGCATTCCTGGCAATGAAACTCGTAAATCGGCATGGCCAGAAAATAACCAAAGTCGGCAAAAGCGCAAGCCACACTCTGAGGGCTCATGAAAGACTTGCCCCCCCCCAGGCGCCCTTGTAGGCTTTGGAGGGTTGATGAACCAGAGATCGCCCATTCAATTGTGAAACGCACACCTTTATATTCGGTCCATGCTCGCGCCGGGGCAAAGTTGATCGAGTTCGGCGGCTGGGAAATGCCGGTTCAATACAGTGGGATTGTGGATGAACACCTTGCGGTCCGTCGTGGGGCGGGATTGTTTGATATCTCCCACATGGGCCAGATCCGGGTCAACGGCCCGGGAGCCCAAGCCTGTCTCAACCGGATGCTGACCAACGACACCGCCAAGTTGGAGGTGGGCAAGGGGCAATACACGCTGATGTGCCGCGAGACGGGCGGGGTTGTGGACGATCTCTATGTCTTCCTCATCGGGCCGGAGGATTACCTGCTGATTGTGAATGCCTCGCGGATCGAGGCCGATTTTGACTGGATGCGGCAACACCCGGCCCTCTCGGCAAATCCAGGTTCGATGCAGTTAAGGAACGAGTCCTCGGATTGGGGAGCCGTGGCAATCCAAGGTCCCCGTGTGTTGGAGTTTATTGATCGCTGTTTTCCGGAAAAAACACCCGGCGCGACGGGTCCGGAACGGCCCTCGCTGATGCGAAAAAACCAGATCGGACGCTTCCGGGCAGACACCACGGAAGTCTGGATCTCCCGCACTGGATACACGGGAGAAGACGGCTTTGAGGTGTTGTCTCCGGCGGCCGAAACGATGGCAATCTGGGAACGGGTTTCCGGTGTGGGACATGCCTTTGGGCTGCAACCTGCCGGGCTTGGGGCCCGCGATACGCTGCGCCTGGAGGCCTGTTATCCGCTCTATGGCCACGAGTTGGACGAGCAGACCACTCCGATCGAGGCGGGTCTGGGACGGTTTGTGGCTTTGCACAAGCCGGATTTCACGGGTCGCGAGGTGCTGGCCCGGCAGAGCGCGGAGGGCACAAGCAAGGGTTGCGTTGCCTTTCGAATGACCGGCAAGGCGCCCCCGCCCAGGGCCCATTATCCGATCCACTCCGGCCGGAGCCCAGAAGTCGCTCCACCCATCGGCATCGTCACCAGCGGGACAGCCAGTCCCACCTTGAATGTCGGGATTGGAATGGCTTATGTGCCGCCGGATCACTGCCAGCCCGGATGCCTTTTGGCCATTGACATTCGGGGCCGTCTTTATCCCGCTGAGGTGGTCGCGAAACCGCTTTATGGCCGAAAGCCTTGAACCTGGACTTGCTCCCCACCCACGATTCGTTAAACTGCCAGCTTTTCGAAAACTATGACGTCGAATATACCCAAAGACCTGCGTTACGCCCGATCCCATGAATGGGTGCGGGTAGATGGAAACCAAGTGATTGTCGGCATTTCTGACCATGCCCAGAAAGAACTCACCGACATTGTGTTTGTGGAATTGCCCACCGTCGGACGCAAGGTTAAGGCAGGCGAAGCCTGTGCTGTGGTGGAATCCGTGAAGACAGCCAGCGATGTGTATGCTCCGATGAGCGGAGAGGTTGTCGCGGTGAACTCCAGCTTGGGGTCCAGTCCCGGCTTGGTCAACACCGAACCCTACGGCTCCGGCTGGTTCTTCCAACTTCGGCTTTCGGATCCGCAGGAGCTTGAGAAACTCCTCACTCCCGAGGCTTACGGGGCTTTCATCCAGGGCTGATCAACGCCCGGCCAACCCCGTCAGGTAGGCTAAGACCAGTTCGGGCAGTTCCGCGCTGTAACCGCCCTCAAGGGCATGGAAGGTGGGCACCCGCAACTCACGGATCAGGCCTCCCAGCCAATGATAATCGTCGATCTCGAGGCACTGCTCGGCCTGGGGATCGCCTCGGTAGGCATCGAAACCCGCCGAGACCGCCAGAAAATCCGGCTTGAGCGCCCGGATGTCCTCGATGATTCCCGCCAGGGCCACTCGGTATTCCTCGCGTGGTGTGCCCGGTTTCATGGGGTAGTTGCGGCAGTTGCCGCGATGATGAAGACCGGTTCCCGGATAGGCGGGATGCTGATGGATGGAGAATAGCCAGCACTGCGGATGGCCGTGCAAAATCGCCTCGGTTCCGTTTCCGTGGTGCGCGTCAAAGTCCAGCACGGCGATCCTCCGGCTCTTGACCTGCGCCGCCTCCAGGACGCCCAAAGCCACATTGTTCAAATAACAGAACCCCATCGACTGATCGGGAGTGGCGTGATGGCCGGGCGGACGCATCAGACTAAAGGCGGTTTCCCCCGTTAGCGCGGATTGCAGCGCGGCCAGCATGCCCCCGACCGACCGGCGCGCATGCGTAGAAATTCGGGGCAACGCCGGAGTGTCTTCATCAAAGTCCTCGGCCACACCCAGGCGCTGCAACTGCGTGGCCGAATGCCCTCTCAATAATTGACGGCGGTTCGGAAGCACAGGGGCTCCCCATTCGATGGGCAGAGACCCTTGAGAACGAAGCTTTTCAAGACAAGCGGATACGCGCTGGGGAGCCTCGGCATGTCCAGGGCTGACGTAATCCAAACAGCGGCTGTCGGTGATAATCTTCATGTTGTCGGCCGATGGCGCCAGGATATCGGATTCCTGGAGTTGCTGCCAAGCCCACAACAGGAAAATCTCAGGAACGACAGCAGCTTCCGCCCTTGTTGCCAACTCCCAGTTTGCGCAGAATATTCTCGGCGGGGCAAAAACCCGTGAAGGCGGATTGCACCAGGTTGCAGCCCACGAAGACCGCCAGCAACAACCACCATTCACTCACCCAGTGCGCCAGGGCCACACTGGTCAACACCAGGACGCCGGCCAAAATACGAATCGAATTTTCAAGGGTCATAAGCTGTTCGACTTTTCTTCTGACTGAGCCCGAATCGAACAAAAAGTTACAGCGGCTTATGGCCGGGGGGGGGCCAGAGCCGCCGAAGGGGGATCCGACGGGTCGAAACCCGCATATGGCGTCAATTCGCCGTTCGAGTTTTTCGGAGCATCTTATGCGCGGTCTAGGGCTCTGGAATTCGGTTTGACTGCGCGTTCTGTCTCGTTATTGTTTCGTTCAGCCCGGACGCGAAGAATTAATTTGCATTAACCTTTCATCCTACAACTGCAAGGAGCCCCATTCATGTCACACGAAAAAAATCACATCCAGCAATCGGCAAGCCCATCGGGTGAAAAATTTCCCATCCCGCAACCGGAAGAATACGCTGCGGAGTTGCAGCGCATGGAGCGGCTCACGCGGGAAGCTAGGGCCAAAGGGCTCGAGATCGTGGTGGTCATGGGCGTTGGATTTGTCGGCGCGGTCATGGCGGCCATTATCGCCGACACGGTGAATAAAAAGGGAAAACCGAGCAAGTTCGTGATCGGGTGTCAGCGGCCAAGTTCTCGCAGTTACTGGAAGATCCCCCTGCTCAATCGAGGCGAGTCGCCGGTCAAAGCCGAAGACCCGGAAGTGGATCAGCTGATCAGCCGCTGTGTGAAAAAGAAAAAGACCCTCGTGGCGACGTACAACAGCGATTGCCTGGCGCTCGCCGACTGTGTGGTGGTGGACGTGCAGTGCGATTATCTCAAGCGGAGCCTTGGCAACATGAAGACCGGCGAGGCCGATATGGCCGCGCTCGAGGCCACCATGCGCACCATCGGAGACAAGATCCAACCCGAATGCCTCGTCCTCATCGAAACGACCGTGGCCCCCGGAACCACCGAGTTCGTGGCCTATCCGATCCTGCAAAAGGCCTTTGCCAAACGTGGCCTCACCTCGGACCCCCTGCTGGCCCACAGCTTCGAGCGGGTGATGCCCGGAAAACACTACGTCTCGTCCATCCGCGATTTTTGGCGGGTCTGCGCCGGCTGCAATCCACCGGCCCGCGCCCGTGTCGAAAAGTTCCTGCACGAAGTGCTCAACACCAAAGAATATCCTTTGACAGTCATGGATCGGCCCATCGAATCCGAAACCACCAAGATCGTCGAGAATTCCTACCGGGCCACCATTTTGGCTTATCTGAATGAATGGAGCCTTTTCGCGGAACGAAACGGCGTGGACTTAATCAAGGTCATCAACGCGATCCGCATGCGCCCCACCCACAACAACATGATCTTTCCGGGCCCCGGCATCGGCGGCTATTGCCTCCCCAAGGACGGCGGGCTCGGTTATTGGGCTTATCGCCACATCCTGGGATTCGAAGATGGCGATTCCGTCTTCAAAATCACCCCCATCGCCATTGACATCAATGACACCCGGGCGCTCCATGTGGCCGGACTCACCCGCGACGCCCTGCGGAATATGGGCCGCTATATCGCCGGCGCGGAAGTCCTGATCTGCGGCGCCAGCTATCGCCAGGACGTCGGCGACACCCGCTACAGCGGCAGCGAAATGGTCGTCCGCAAATTGACCGAGATGGGGGCCGATATGCGGGTCCACGATCCCTACGTCGATCACTGGTACGAACTCGAAACCCAGGAAGTCTACCCGGCTCCGGGCCAGTCCTGGAAACGCTTTTTCCGCAACCAGGAAGAATTGAATAAGATCAAAGTCGAAAAAGACCTGGCCCATGCCGCCAAAGGAATCGAGGCCATCATCTTCGCCGTGCCTCACGCCCAGTATCTCAAACTCTCGCCCAAAGACATCGTCCAATGGGCGGGAGGCCCCATCGCCGTGGTCGACTGCTTTGGCATCCTCTCCGACGACGCTATCCGCGCCTACTTTGAGCTCGGCTGCGAAGTCAAAGCCCTCGGCCGCGGGCACATCCAGGCCATCAAGAAAGAGGTGCAGGCCCGGAAACGCGGCTGAAGGCTGATCTCGCTAAGGCTCTCAAGAGGCTCTCAAGAGATCAGGGGTTTTTCTCCTGTTGCGGTTTGTCCAAAAATATGAACGGCTGGCTGTCGGGAGATCCTATCAGGGCTGCCGCCCGGCCAGGAAAAAGGGCGAATAATTCGTCGTCGCTGATATAATCGATATTGCGATTGCCAGCCGCCTCGGGGGATCGTTGCCGGGAAACCTGCCCCGCTGAAGCAATTTCCGTGAAGGCGGTCTCTGCAATTTCGTGCCGCGGGTTTGTCAAGTAAGCAATCAGACCGATAGCGCCTGCAGGGCTTCACTCAACGTGGCGGAACTTAGCTTGAGATCGCCAACCCGCATCCTTGTGGTTCCGGGCGACATCACGACATTGATTCCCATTCGATCGCGGAACATGCGCGCAACGTTTTCCATGTTGGCCTCCAGTTCCTTGCCCTCGAAGGATAATTTACCTTGGACGATATTGATGTCGATTTTGGCCTCGGGCGCGAGTGCCTGGATTGGTGGCAGGGGAGGCGGGCCGTCAGGCGTCTGCGCTGGCTCAGCGCCAAACATTCCATCGATTCATGCCTTCGTATTGAACCTGCCTTTATTGGTGTTTGATGGCGTCCATTGGCAATTAAGTTGTTTGATCTGCGGTTTGAGGTCGATCGGCCTGACGCGCAACCTCAATCCTTGGTCGATTGCCCGGGTTCGGCGATGCACCAGAGGTTTCGAGCGGTCCGCAGGAAAATGGCGTTATCAGCAATGGCGAGAGAGGCATTCATGGGCTCGCCACCGATCGAGTTGGTCGCCAGGATCTCGCAAGTCGGCGCGGCCCGCAAGACAAACACATCGGCATTTTGATTGGAGACATACAGTCGTTCCGCCCCGAGGACCGGTGAAGACCACGACCCGCTTCTTCCCTCGCCGGTCGACAAACGCTGTTCCCACACGGTTTCTCCGGTCTTCAGTTTCAGGCACTGGGCAAAACCGGTCATCGTCACCAGGTAAATGTGATCGCGATAAATAATCCCCGAACCAATGCAAGCCTTGGTGTTGGAGGGCAACTGATGCCACAGACGGTGCGTGGACGTCACATCGCCTCGTCCTCCCGGCCGAACGACCATGGCAGTATTGCGGAGGCCGCTGCCCATAAGAGCCACCAAGCCGTCTCCAACAAACGGCGATCCGTAAATCCCTGTGTTCGGCCCTTCGCAACTCCAAAGCCAAGCGCCATCCTTGCGCCCGAAAGCCAGCATCCGAAGCGGGATGCCGACAATCACTTCATCGCGCCCTTCCGTCCGAACAACCACCGGCGTTGCGCAGGAACCCGATACTTCTGGCATCTTCGGCGAACCCAGCTTCTCCCATTCTTTCGGATCCCCGCCAAAGTCTTCCCACTTGGCATCGGCCCCGATCGTTGGCAGGTCATTTTGCCAGACCGTTCTGCCTGTTCGCTTGTCCAAGGCAATCAGGAAACTCCTCGAACCCGGGCCGAAATTCAGCAGACAAAGCTCGTCATGCAGAACGGGCGACGAGGCATAGCCCCAGGGATGTGATTGCCGCCCCAGATCCCGCCGCCATAATTCATGCCCCTCAAAGTCGTAGCAAAAAATCCCAGCCGATCCAAACCACGCAATCACCCGCTGCCCATCCGTGACCGGTGATGGTGTGCAGGGGGGATTCGAACTGCCGCCTGATTCTTTCTCAGTCCAAGTCGTGCCGGCCTGCCAAAGGAGTTGGCCGTCGCGCCGATTAAAACACATCAGGGTTCGACGGTTTCCCTCTGAAACCGACTGCGTGACAAAAACCCGGTTTCCCCAGACCACTGGAGTTGAGTTCCCCGCATCAGGCAGCGGAATCCGCCAGCATACATTCCGATTGGTGCTCCAATCCAGCGGAACTTCGGATTCTTCACTAATGCCATCCCCACGAATCCCCCGCCAGGCCGGCCAGTTCTCACCCAAGACAATCCCCGTCATCAGGACCAGCAACCATGCCGTGGCAAAACTACTATGCGAACTCGAACACTGAGAAGCGAATCGGCAAACACGCGTTCCGAGGAAAGTGGGCTCAATCATCCGTCCAAAGTCGACAGAACCCTCGGACTCGTCAATTCCTTTCGTTCCGTAATTCCTGCTCGCTAGCCATCCATTCGCAAACGATAAGATCTCTTGGCAGTAGGAACACCTCACACGCCCGCTCAGGGCGGCATCTTCCTGAATAATTCGTAATGCAATAGCCCTTCAAAGAGCGTGGGGTATTTATGCAAGTTCTCCTCTCCAATAATCGATACGATCGCATCGAGATATCGCTGTGCTCTCTCTTTTGCTCCAGGGCCGCTCCTAAGGCTTCCTACCTGTTGTTGGACTTCAACGTGTAGTCTCACGAGTTCATCATAATGGGCCTGCGACAAATTGAGCTGCTGCTTGAGTTCATTGAGTTCAAGATAGCCACTTTTCGTGACCCGTTTATACTCGGCGTAGCGCTCTCGGCCCAATTCTTTGGCTAAATCAGCGTCTGCCCTTCGTAGACGATTAAGGCCTTCGTCATGCGCTCGGCGATCTTCAGGATCATTGATCGGATCCTTGTGTGAGATAATCGTCTTCTCCAATTCAGCTTCAGCATTGTGATAAGCAGTCATCCAGCCAAGCTCCACTGGAGAGGGCGGCGGAGACATCATTGCTACGCGCTTCGCACGGTCCTCAAGCAACTTGGTTTTCCGGGGATCTGCTGGCGCAGTAAAGTCTGTTAAAAGTCTGTTAAAACAGAATTCACTGACTTCGACGTTCCTGAACCGCTGACCGGTTCTTGAAAACAAATAAAGGGACAGGTCATTAGATAAAAAGAGCTTGTTTTCGGGAGGGGGTTATGGTGGGATGGGTGGGTATGAGGAAGCCGAGGTTGAAAGCGCCGCCGTCCTTTCCGGTGGCCTATTATCATTGTTTATCCCGAGTGGTGGACCGGCAGTATGTGCTGGGGGAGGAAGAGAAGGAACAATTTGTGAGGTTGATGCGGGAGTATGAGCGGTTTTGCGGGATTCGGATCATTACTTACTGTATCATGTCCAATCATTTCCATATTTTGTTGGAAGTGCCGGAGAAGCCGAAGGAGAAGATGACGGATGAAGAGTTGGTGAAGCGGTTGAGGGGGTTAAGTGGGATGAACAGTGCCGGGACGATCGGGCAGCAGTTGGGATGGTTTCGGGAACGGGGGCAGGAGGAGGCGGCGGAGGTGTTGAAGGCGCGGGTGTTGGAGCGGATGTGGGATGTGAGCGGGTTTATGAAGTTGCTCAAGCAACGGTTTACGCAGTGGTATAACCGGAGGAAAGGGCGGAAGGGGACATTATGGGAGGAGCGGTTTCGGAGTGTGCTGGTGGAGGGGGCGGGAGATGTGATGGCGACGATGGCTGGGTATATTGATTTGAATCCGGTGCGGGCGGGGTTGGTGGAGGATCCGGGGGAGTATCGGTGGAGCGGGTATGGGGCAGCGATGGGGGGAGGGAAAGCGGCGCGATTGGGAATCGAGTTGGCGATGCGGGCGGCGAGTGGGCGGGAGATGAGCGTGGAGGAAGCGTTGAAGGAGTATCGGGTATGGGTGTATGGGCAGGGGGAGGAGACGGAAGGGTTGACGGAGGAAGGAAGGCCGATAAGGAAAGGGTTTACGCGGGAGGAGGTGATGAAGGTGGTGGAGGAGAAGGGGCGGTTACCTTTGAGGGACTATCTGAGATTGCGGGTGAGGTATTTTGCGGATGGGGCGGTATTGGGGACGCGGAATTTTGTGAAGGAAGTCTTCGTGAGCCTGCGGGAGCGGTTTGGTCCGAGGAGGAAGGATGGGGCGAGGCGATTGAAGGGGGTGAAGGCGGATCTCTATAGTTTACGCGCGTTACGAGTGAATCCGCTGAGATAAATTGTGCGACAAATTCTCTGTTTTGAAGCTCCGTCAAAGATCCAGGAGGGAAGCTAACGCCTTGGTTTGGCCTTTTTACTATTTTCAGAAGAGACCATTTCCGGTCTACTGGCATTAAATCGAATCCAGACTATTCATTTTATGAATGTGACCTCGCTTGAACGGCTGCGGACCACCCTCAGGCACGAACAACCGGATCGTGTCTGTCTTGATTTGGGCGCCACGCCAGTGACCGGCATATCCGTGTTTGCCTTGAGCCGTCTGCGTCGGGCGGTCTTGGGAGAGACAGAGTATCGGGTGAAGGTGATTGAGCCTTACCAGATGCTAGGGGAAGTGGACGACGCCTTGGCGGACGCGTTGGGGGTGGATGTGGTCAATGTAGGTTCTAACTCGACCATGTTTGGTTTTGAAAACAAGGACTGGAAACCTTTGACCTTGCATGATGGCATCGAGGTGATGGTGCCGGGCCAGTTCAACTTTACCGAGGATGCCGAGGGCAACTGGCTGATGCACCCGGAAGGGGATCTTTCGGTGCCGCCCAGCGGACGGATGCCCAAAGGGGGGTTCTTCTTTGATGCCATCCCCCGCCAGCCGCCCTTGGACGAAAGCCGGTTGGATCCAGCCGATAATCTGGAGGATTTTGGATCCCTGAGCGAGGAACAAGTCCAGCATTATGTTAACCAAGCGCGACAGGCGGAACATCGGCGGAAGGGAGCGGTCCTCATGGTGCCCGGGACCGGTTTTGGCGACATCGCCCTTGTGCCGGCCACTTGGCGCAAGCACACGTGCGGAATTCGGGACATTGAAGAATGGTATGTCTCGACTGTGACGCGCCGCGATTATGTGCTGAAGGTCTTCGAGGGCCAATGCCAGATTGCACTGAAGAACCTCGAACGTCTGATTCAGGCGGTCGGAGACTCGGTCCAGGTCGGTTACGTGACGGGCACCGATTTTGGCACCCAACGCGGATCTTTCATTTCCCGGAAGGCTTACAAAGAGCTTTACCAACCGTTCCATAAGACCATCAACGAGGTTATCCATCGCCGAACCTCCTGGAAAACGTTTATCCACAGTTGCGGCGGAGTCTGGGATTTGATTCCGGACTTTATTGAATCGGGATTTGACATTTTGAATCCTGTTCAGTGTTCGGCGGCGGGCATGGGCGCCGTCCGCCTGAAATCAGAGTTTGGACGGGACCTTGTATTTTGGGGGGGCGGAGTCGACACCCAGAGGACGCTGTGTTTCGGCACGGCCGACGAAGTGTATCGCGAAGTGCGGGATCGGATCGCCATCTTCAACCGTGGAGGCGGTTTCGTATTTAACACCGTCCACAACGTGCAGGCACTCACTCCCGTGGAGAATCTGCTCGCTATGTTTAAGGCAATTCGCGACAGCGTTTGACTTGGGACCGGGTGGTCCTTTAGGATGCCGGGCTGAAGCCCGTTATGATTCGGCGTGCGTTTTTCCCTGGCCACAGAAGCCGCCCGGCGGGGGGTGATGTCCTCGGCGAGCCGTGTTGTCCAGCCCGATTCGGCAAGGATGCATGGTCCGGGAATGGTTGGCCTATTGCGGGGCGTGTGGTGTTGGAACAGCGTTGGTTGAAAGCGGGCCATTCCACCCTGAAACCAGAGGAGTTTTTATGCCAAAAATTGCCATGCTTGGAGCGGGCAGCCTGATTTTCTGCAAAACCCTAATCAACGATTTTCTGGCCACATCGGCGTTGAATGCCAGCGAGATTTGTCTCATGAGCATTACCCGTCCCAAGCTGGACAAAATGGAGGCTTTTGTCAGGCGCATGATTGCCGAAAACAAACTCCAGGCCAGGGTTTGGTCGACTCTGGACCGACGGGAGGCCCTTAAGGATGCGGACTACGTGATCATCATGATCCAGGTGGGCGGGATCGAGGCTTTTCGGAAGGACTACGAGATTCCCATGAAATACGGGGTGGATCAGTGCGTCGCCGACAGCCTCGGGCCGGGTGGAGTCTTTCGGGGCATGCGAACGATTCCGGTCTTGATCGACATCGTTCGCGAAATGGAGGAGCTCTGTCCCCGGGCTTTGTTGTTGAATTACGCCAATCCGATGGCGGCGAATTGTATGGCGCTGGGCCGGGCTGCGTCAAAGATCCAATTCATCGGATTATGTCATGGCGTCCAAACCACGCTCGACTTGATCAGTCGTTATGTGGACGTGCCGAAGGACCAGATCGATTATCTCTGCGCCGGCATTAACCACATGGGATGGTTTTTGACGTTGCGGGATCGCCGCGATGGCCGGGATCTGTATCCCATCCTGCGCTCGAATTGCGAGAAACCCGAATACTACACCACCGAGAAGGTGCGCTGCGAGGTGATGCGGCATTTCGGCTATTTTATGACGGAAAGCACCGGACACCTCTCGGAGTATGTCCCATGGTTTCGGAGCCATGAACGTTCGCTGAAACGGTATTGCGACCAGCCTTCCTTCGGCGGGGAAACGGGGGCGTACTACCAATACTGCGACATGATTGCCAAGAAATACGAGAAGACAGACTACCTGACCCTGGAAAGCCCCAAAGTGGGGCGCCGGAGTGTGGAATACTGCTCCTACATTCTTGAGGCTGCGGAAACCGGCGCGCCGTTCAGGCTGAATGGCAATGTACGAAATGATGGTTACATCTGTAATCTCCCCGCCGGCTGTTGCGTCGAGGTGCCGGTCTATGTCGATCGGCTGGGATTGCATCCCCTCCACGTTGGAGCGCTGCCCCCGCAGTGCGCCGCCCTGAATCAATCCAATATCAGCGTGCAAAGCCTGGCGGTGGAAGCCGCATTCACCGGCGATCCCGAATACGCGGTGCAGGCCATCGCCATGGATCCACTCACCTCGGCTGTTTGCACGCTCGATGAGGTGCGTGAGATGACGATCGAGATGCTTGAGGCTCAACGCCAATGGTTGCCGCGGTTTGCCGGCAAATCAATCGCTCCCAAACCCATCATCTCCATCCCGGCCGATGTTGTGCCCGTGGATGTGCCTCTGGATCCGGCCCTGGCCATCGCCCATCGGTTTGGCAAACTCGCCACCCAGGAGGTCAAACCGGGTTAAGGCATGCCGTTAATCCAGGCCTCGAGGTCGATAAAATTGAATGCCTGTCCGAGAATGAACAGGGGGCGATGACTGCATATCTTGCCTTGGTTTTGCATGCCCACCTGCCGTTCGTGCGGCACCCCGAGCATGATCGTTTTCTCGAGGAATACTGGTTGTACGAGGCCGTTCTTGATGCCTACCTGCCGTTGGTGCAGTTGTGTCAGGGCTGGGCCAGAGATCGCGTGCAAGCCCGTCTGACTCTATCCCTTTCCCCTACCCTCAACGCCATGTTGCAGGATGGCTTGCTCCGCAAACGATGCCTGCGTTATCTGGACGAACGAATCGAACTGGCCGGTCGGGAAATCCACAGAACTCACTTCGAACCGCGGTTTCATCCTCTTGCCATTCTGTATCGCCAGCGGTTTGAATCGCTCCGGGCCACTTACCTGGAGTATCGCACAGATCTGACGGCCGCTTGGATGGAGTTTCAGGAGCGCGGACTCTTGGAACTAATCACCTGCGCTGGCACCCATCCCATTCTTCCCTTCCTGACTCAAGACTCCCCGGCCTGGCACGCCCAGGTCTCGGTCGCTCTGGATCAGCATTGGAAAGTCTATGGACGGCATCCCAACGGCTTCTGGTTGCCGGAGTGCGCTTATGTTCCCGATATGGAACCTCTGCTGGCGCACCACGGACATCGATGGTTGGTCCTGGAGTCGGAGGGCTTGCTTGGCGCGATGCCCAAGCCATATCAAGGCTTATTCGCTCCCGTTCTCACCCCAGCCGGATGGGCCGCCTTTGGCCGTGAGCCGGCCGTCGCGCGCCAAGTCTGGAGCCGGCAAGCGGGCTATCCCGGCGATCACGCTTATCGAGATTACTACCGTGACATTGGTTTTGATCTGGATCTGGATTATTTGAAACCGTACTTGCCTCTCGCGGAACGGCGCACACCGACCGGGGTCAAATACCATCGCATCACCGGCCCGGGCGTGGACAAACAGCCTTATGATCCGACAGCGGCGTCGGCGAGGGTTTCTCAACACGCCTCGCATTTCCTGGATTTGCTGAGATTCCAGGCCGCGGAGACCAGCGGAAACCGTGACCTTCCTCCACTGATCATGGCCCCTTTCGATGCCGAACTCTTTGGCCATTGGTGGTATGAAGGCGTTGGATTTCTGGATTGCCTGGTCCGAGGCTTGAACTCTCCGGGACAGGAAATCCAAATGATCACCCCGACGGATTACCTGGCGCAACACCCCCGTCTGCAGGCAGCCGCTCCCGCTGCCTCCAGTTGGGGTGAAGGAGGTTATTGGAAGGTCTGGCTCAATGAAACCAATGCCTGGCTTCAACCCGGTTTGCGTTCGGCACAACGACGGATGATGGAACTCGTCTCCCGGCTGCCTGGACCCCGGGCGGCATCCGTCACTCCGAATCAAAAAAAGGGTTCCCGCGGCATGACTTCCGGCAACACCACCTCCCGCAACCGCAGCCAAAACGAAAAAGAACCGCCGCCATTCAACTCAGACAGCCTTCAGAATCGAGCCCTGCAACAAGCTGGCCGCGAACTTCTCCTGGCCCAGAGCAGTGACTGGGCCTTTATGCTCTATCACCGAACTACGGCGAACTACGCCCGGCAAAGGGTTATCGATCATCTGAATGCCTTCCAGAGCCTACATAACCAAATCCAGTCTGGCGTCATAGACGAAACCGCTTTGCACCTGCGGGAGGAGCGTTATAACCTCTTTCCCGATCTCAATGTTCATTATTGGAGTGAGCCAACATGCAGACCCTTCCAAGGGTAAGAAAGGGTTCAAGCGTGCTGTGACGCACGCGTAGAATCGATTGGGAAAAGAGGCGACAAGTATGGAAGGGGAGCTTATGAACATGGTTTCGGAATCGCCCGCCGCCACAATACGGCTGGGGCTTTGAGGGGGAGACTGAGTGACCGAAGTAGGACTCGGAATCTGGCAAGAGTGAACGCAAAAGGTCAGCGGCGGGAGTCGCCCGCCGCTGACATTCAATTGGTCTTGGCACAAGTCAGCTGGTCAATCTCCTATTGCCGGTTCCTGAGTTTGGCGCCCGTCCTCTTGCCCCGCGGTCCCACTCGCGCCTTCCCTGGACTATAACGGACAATGATTGATGAGGTACTGGGCGTCGGCAATCAGAATGGCGGCTGCGGTGGCATCGATGCCGGTCCCGGTTTGGGCCTGGACTTCAGCAATGAAGGCCGAGTAGATGTTCGCCGCCGTATTGCAGTTGCCGTTCGCGTATGCGCTCGCCGCCGCGTTCAATTTGGCGAGGAGCGAATTGGCAAGGCCGGCATGCTTGACCTTCCCAGCCGCCAGAAAGTGATCCACGTCCTGTTTGACACTCTCGGGCGTGACGATGATCTCGAATGTGACTGAACTGCTGGCGTTGTTGCCTGCCTTGTCCACCGCGTTCACGGTGAATGTATGCGTCCCGAGCGCCAGTTCGGTGAGAAGATCGATGGACTGTCCGCTCGGCAGGCCGTGGCCCGCTAGAAGACCGGAACCATCGATCAACGCCTCGAACGTATCAACGCCAGAGCCGCCCGTGTCACTGACACTGTAATCGAGGACCAACGTCTCCGAATGCGTATAAGTGGTCGGCGCCGGCTGAACGATGACGAGGGTGGGCGGAAGCTTGTCAATTCGCACCGTAATCGTGTTCGGTCCTTCAACGTTGCCAGCATTGTCGATGGCAAAGAAGGTGACCGTGGTGATTCCAGGACTCGTGATCCCGAACGCGACTGCGGCGGCGTTCACCGTGGTATCGGCAATCGGGTGAGCCCCCGCGGCACTGTAGGTAATGCTCTTCACCCCCGAACCGCCCGGATCCATTGCCGAGATCGACACGGAGACATCTGTGTTATTCCAGCCGAATGGTGTCGAGGCAGGCTGCTTGATTGCAGACGAGATGGGAGGCGTGACATCAGTGTTCAGAGTGAACTGAATCGCGCCAAAGACTGGCGTCGTTGAAGAGTCAATCTCCTGAATCTCCGGCGAGGTGAGAGGCACTGGGAGGTTGCCTGCCGCAATGGCCGCACCGAAGCCTGGATCGAATCCCACAGCATCAGTGACTGCAGCGCTGACCTGGGTGTCCAGCCCAACGGCCGAGAAAACCGGACCGAGGTTGCCGGAGAAGAGTACGATATCCGACGGATCACTGATCCCCAGATCGTGAAAAACACTGCCCAGGACAATTTTTAAGCGAAGGTCCGCCGAGGTCGCAACCCAGTGAACGATGGGACCGAAGGCCACCTCCACATTTGCAGCGCCGGGAAGCGGATCAGTTAAAGTAAGATTTGCGCTCACCGTCTGTCCGGCCGTGTCCCACTGCAAGAGCGGGATCAATGGAGCCGTGGCCGGTCCGGACTGGACGCCGAAGGCCGAAATGGCGCCTCCGATCCCCAGCCCCCCCACCGGCATGGGAGAGAGTGTGATCGAGCCTTCCACGGTGGCCGTGCCCACATCGATCACCCCCGCGATGTTGAGGCTGACGGCACAACTTTCCACCGGAACCTCGATCGGCGTATTGCCCGTAAGGGGGGCTACAAAGTTCTTGGGGCCGGCTTCGAAGTGGCACGGAATCAAAACCGAGCCGCAGATGTCTGGCAGAAAGCACTCTATAATGCATCCTTCAACCGTGATGGTTGTTGGGATGTTGATGCTGATGTTCGGGCCTCCTCCTGCCACGGGTGAGTAGGTGACGTTCAAGGGCAGGACACCGCCCGCCACCACGTCGGCTTTGTCGTAATGGAAGGTCATATCAACCCCGGCATCGAAATGGATGTTGCCCATCCCAGAGATGCCGAGGCTGTAACTCACACCCGCCGGCAGGCCGGGAGGCACGAATGGGCAGCCGTCAAAACTGTCGCCGCGGCTGTCTGAGAAGGGAAAACTGGCGTCAAAGCCCAGTCGAATATGTTGCGTCTGGCTTACAATTGGGGCACCCAAAGCCGCTGGCGCGCACAAAATCCCCCCCAAAGCCAACAGTAGGATGAATGTTTTCTGCAGGCTTCGTTGAGTTCCCTTCCGGTTCTGATCCATCATTGTCTCTTGTACCATGTTTCGATCTTTCATATCGTCTTTGCTTTCTTGGTTTCATGCGATCGTGCTGCATTGTTTACACCCGCTGAGACGCCCATTCTCCGCATGGCGAAGTGGATTCGCCTCTTCGTGTGGCCCCAAGTTTGCATCAATCCCACAGCATGACTATTGCACTTTGGATGTACAACCTTTGTTCAAGGATCGAGTTGCCGTGTAGTCGGTAAACGTTATGATTCATCCTTGATTGCGGAGACAAAGAAACGGATGTGAAAGGAGCTTATGTGCCCTTCAATAATTGACCTGTCCCTCTGTACGGATAATTGATAAATGACCTGACCCTTAGAATTGATAAATGACCTGACCCTTAGTAATGAATGAGCCCAGCTGCGGCAGTCCATTCAAGGGGCCTCGGCGTCGAGGGCAATTCTAAAGCCTGCGAAATCGACCGTCAGCCACCAGGGGCTGCGCGGGATTTCAGGATCGAGGCTGTCCCAGTCCGGATGCTCGATCCAACGGGCAGCTGAGCGAAGGCAGGATGGCGGAGAGCAAAAAGCGCCGCCGCGAAGAACCGCCGGTGAATCCGGGGAAGTTTTGCCGCACCATTCGGCCATATTGCCGGCCATGTCGAACAGTCCGAAACGATTGGGTTTCAGCAATCCAACGGGATGGGGTGTTTCGGCCGAATCCACGTCGGCGGAGTTGCCCAGGAACCATCCGTAATCCGAGATTCTAGCCGTGTCATTGCCCCAGAAATAGGCGTTTGTGGATCCGGCTCGACAGGCGTATTCCCATTCCTCTTCTGAGGGGAGACGAAACGGACGGCCCGTTTTCTTGCGCAACCATCGGCAGTATTCGGAGGCGGCGATCCAACCCACGCCGGTGACGGGATAATGTTGATGGCCGTGAGTGCGGTCCATGATGGCGTAGTTAACCGATGGATGGGATATGCCATCTTGGTCGACCCACGCGCGGTAGGAGGGCTGTTTGTTAGTCATTTGAGAAGGCTCGACTGACATGAAGGGAAGGTATTGGCGCCAGGTGACCTCGTATTTGCCAAGCCAAAAGGGCTTGACCTGGATTATTCTGGGACAGGCCTCATGCGGTTCGCGCCCGGGTTCGCCCAGGGGGCTTCCGATTTCGATTTGCCCTCCGGGGATCGCGACAAAATCGATGGCAACGGACTGTCCGGGGATGGGTTGGTTGAAGTTGGTGAACCAGGAAACACGGTCTGTGGGTTCTGCCCCGTGCGCCGATAGAATCGTGGCCAGAAAAAACAAGGCTGTGATTGCGTATCTTCCAGGTGAAGATGCTCCATTCATATTGCTGAAGAAGGAAGGCGTCCGGTCTATTCGCGCACGGGAATGATCAAGGTAAAGGTGCTGCCTTCGCCGATCTGGGAATCGACCTTCAGTCCGCAGCCTTGATCCTTGGCAAATTCAAAGACCATGGACAGTCCGAGGCCCGTTCCGCGGCGGGCGGACATGGCTTTGGTGGTGAAGAAAGGTTCAAAAATCCGGGTCATGACCTCCTGGGGGATGCCGCAGCCATGGTCTTGCACGGAAACGGCGACATGCCGCACCGCATGGGCGGGCGCCAGAACCAAGCCGCTGGGCAGGCTCTCCAGGATGAAAGTTTTGACCGAGATGTCCCCCTGTCCTGCCATGGCTTCGGAAGCGTTAATCAGGATGTTGAGCAGCATCTGTTGAAGCAGGTCTTTGGCGAGAACAATGAGGGGCAAATCCATCGCCGGTTCGAACTGGACCCGAGTCGTTTCCGAGATCCGATCGTCCATCAGTTTCAGGGTTTGTTCCACAATGGTGTTCAACTCACACGGGGCCAGTTCCTGTTTGGCCTCGCGTCCATACCCGAGGAGGGCTTTGACAATGGTGCTGCCTTGTTCGACGCTGGTCTTGATGCGATCGATCCGAGTCCGGATTTTGTCGTGGTCATCGGGGTTGGCCTCGATGATTTGAGCGGAGCCTTTGATGATGGACAGGATGCTGTTGAAATCGTGGGCAATTCCAGCGGCGAGAGTCCCGAGGGCGCGCATTTTCTGGCTGTGTAAAAGGGCTTGCTGGGCCTGCTCCAATTCATGCGTGCGTTGCCGGACGATCAGTTCCACCGCGGCGTAGCTGCGAATGAGCCGGATATGGCGGTTCACCGCAAATCCCGCCAGGCTCAAAATCAAGAGCAGGCCGATGATGGAGATGGCGATGAGCCGCCGTTCCCGATACCAAGGCAATCGCACGGTGAATTCCAGGAGGGCAGGTGTGGCGCACTCATTCCAGTTGCGATCCATGACTTTGGCTTCAAAACGATGATGGCCCGCGGTGAGGTTGACGAGGGTGGCCGCGGGGACCGATCGATAAGGGCTCCAGGCCTGACCATCCAACCGATAAGCGTAGACCAGACGATCGGAGACCGTGAATTCCCATCGGTCGCGGCCCGAGAACTGGAAGGACAGGGCAGCCGCATCCTCGAGATTATCCAGGTCTTGCTCGGCCTGGACTTGAATTTGGGGTGCGACGGTATCGGCATCGGGATAAAATCGGCTCAGCCCGCGGGCTGTCCCGGTCCAGAACCGGCCTTTTCTGTCGAAGGCCAGGGCGTAGACCGCTTCACTGGGCAGTCCTTCCTCCGGACCGTGCATGATCCAGGAGTCATGGCGGAACCGTAATAATCCCGTGCCCGACCCCACCCAGACGGCGCCCTCACTGTCCATTCTCATGGCATTGATTCGGTCGAAACCCGATCTTTGGACAGACCATGCCTTGCCGTTAAACTCGTGAATCCGGTTTCGAGTGCTGATCCATAATGTTCCCTGACGGGTTTCGAGGAGGCCCGTGGCGTTGTCGGGCGCATCCGGTTCGGAGGTGAAATATTGCCAGCGATCCTCGCGGAAACGGGCGACGCCTGCCGAACCGCCGAGCCAAAGATCTCCGTTGGCGGTGACGCGCAAGAAATTCAATTCTGATCCCAATCGAACGGATGGCGGAGGCTCTGGAAACGAGGAAAAGCGCCGGCCATTAAAGAGGGCCAGCCTATAGACCGATGGATTGGGCTCCTCGGTGACGATCTGAACGCAGCAGAGGTTGCGGCGGTAATAGCCCAGCAACCGCATGGTTCCATCGCTAGGCGGGGGAATGGATGCAAACTGACCCGTGCGCGGATCCAGGAGCAGGAAACGATCGCTCAGACACAGTCCAATGCGTCCTTCGAAACTGAGAAACAAGCCGCCCGCGGGGGGAGACAACACCTCAATGTCATCGGGCAGCGGATAGGAAGTCCAAGAAGTCTCTCGTCGTAGCAGGAGATTCTGGGCGCTGACGCCCCAGAGATCGCCCCACGGGGTTTCCAGAAGGTCATAGATGGGCGCGTCACCGAGAGTCGCATCCTCGGTTTGAAGCCATAACAACGGAGCGTGGCGGACCAAGCCTTCGGAAGTCGCCAGCCAAAACACCCCTTTCGTCTCGACCGCCAAGTCATGGAACTGACCCGCAAGGGTTCCCTCGGTTTCCACACGATTGAGATTTGTTCCTTCCAGCCGAAACAAGGCGTTGAGCGAGTCCACCCAAAACGCCGAATCCGGTCCCCGCCAGCAGCGCCGGACGCGTCCCTGGGCGATCAGGCTGGGTTGGTGGGTTGCTGGATCGAAATGGAGCGCAACTCGCGCGGTCGATTGCGTCGAGTTGCCGACCGCCGCAATCCCGCCGTCTTCATCTTCCACCGGGTGGGTTAATCCGCGGACCGGGATGTTTTCCGGGATCCGATATTGCTCGAAGAGGGGTTCCATGTTGGTTCCCCGCAGGGTACGATCCATTTTGATCAAGCCGGAATCGCCGGCAATCCAGAGGCCTCCATCGCGAGCACTGGCCAGATCCAGAAACGCGCCGATACCGGTCTCGGACGATCGCAATAGAACCGAGGCCCGTTTTCGGATTCGATCAAAACCCAGGACTCGATCATTGAGCAGCAACACAATCGGGTTCCCGACGCCGGTGTGCAACGGCGCCGACCGGATTCTCCCCAGGAGATTGGTGCGGAACTGAGAGGCAACTTCCGGGATGGGATGTTTCAGCCATTGACCGTTTTCGTATTGCTGCAGGCCTTCGGGATACCCTGCCCAGAGTGTTCCCGTTGCGTCCTCATAAATCCGGCCCAACCCTTCAGGCGCCGGAATCCGCATGAACCCATAACCGTCAAACCGAGTCATTTGCGGGGCGCTGCCGTGTCGGATCCAGACATTGCCGTTCGAACTGACAGTGATGGCCGTGGCCATCGAGTCATACAGTCCGTCCGCAGCCTTAAACACCCGGAAATTGGGGGCGCGTTGCCCCCAAATCATCCAGGACGACCAGAACAGAATGGCCAGAATACTTCCTGCGGATCTCGAAATTTTCAAACAGGCTCTTCGTCTCAAGTGGCAGATGCTGAATTTCAGATGTTCTTTTCGCCCAGATTTGGATTCGAAACTCACTATATTTCCGGCGTACCGGCAGGTAAAGCGCGATCTGATCGGGTGACCCAAAAGCGCGGCCAATTCGAATCCGTTTCTCCAGGCCGATGCAAGGGATGGATTGGACGCGTCGGGGCTGGGACAGCGGACCGATGTGTGGAAAGAGCTTGCGCCGGCTCGTTCAGTTCCCATAATGTTTGCCACCTTTCGGGGGCCAACGTAGCTCAGTCGGTAGAGCAGCGCTTTCGTAAAGCGCGGGTCGCTGGTTCAAGTCCAGTCGTTGGCTCCAGTTCATCATGCCGTCAGAAGGCCCAGATTACCCCGACCGAGTTTTTCTCAGCTCAAATCCTTGGATAAGAATAAGTTAGCCTTATTATGTAAGCGTCCCATTGCGCAGTTGCCACGCAACTGAACCCGTGAGACAATAATCAGTGAGTCGATGAGACGGCCGAGGACCTCGGCATAATAACTGCTAGGCAATAATCAGTGAAAAACTTGATACGCACAGGGGTGGTGCTGGCGGGGTGGATGATCTCGCTGGTGGTAATGGCGGACAGAACCGGTCCGGCCGAAGGAGCGTTGTCGGCAGATCGGGCCGAGGCCGCGATTGCACGGTTGACGGCCTTGGTGCTGGAAAACTCCGTTTATCAAGGGGGGCGCTTTGACGATGACATGTCTGAGAAGTTCTTCGACCAATACTTCAAGTCTCTGGATCCCAGCCGGATGATCTTCTTGAAGGGCGATCTGGAGGAGTTCGCCTCCTACCGTTTGACGTTGGACGACCTCATCCTGAAGGTGGGGGACACAAGTCCGGCGCATCGGATATTTGCTCGGTATCTTGAACGCCTCTCTCAGCGGGCTGAATATGCCCGCGAGTTGCTGGCCAAGGAGAAATTCGAATTTGCCGATCCGTCAATTTACTCGATGGACCGGGAAAAGGCGTCGCGTCCCGCTGACATTGAGGAAGCCAGGCAGTTGTGGCGTCAGCATCTCCGTTACGAGTATCTTCAGGAGAAACTGAGCAAGAAGAAGCCCGAAGAAATCGTTGATACCTTGAAGCGCCGCTATGAAAGATCTCTGCAAACGATGAAGAAATTTGATCGCGATCAGGTTTTCGAGATCTTCCTGACTTCATTGGCCCACGTGTTTGATCCTCACTCCGACTACATGGGCCGTCGTCAAATGCAGGATTTTTCGATTCACATGAAGCTGTCGTTGTTCGGGATCGGCGCGACCCTGCGATCGGAAGACGGCTACTGCAAAGTGCTCGATTTGGTGCCGGGCGGTCCGGCGGCTTTGAGTGGTTTGATCAAGGTGGGCGATCGCATTGTTGCGGTGGCCCAGGAAGGGAAAGAAGAAGTGGACATCATCGACATGCCCTTGCCGCAGGCTGTTGAGATGATCCGGGGCACCAAGGGCACGACCGTGCATCTGACCATCATTCCCGCCGATGCCGTGGACAGCTCTGTGCGCAAGAAAATCAGCCTGGTTCGAGCCGAGGTCAGCCTCAAGGATCAGGAAGCCCGGGCCATCCTGACGACAGTTCCTGTGGGAGGCGTTCATCGACGGGTGGGGATCATCGATCTCCCGTCGTTCTACGCGGATCTCGATCGGGCCAGAGAAGACGGTCATAAGAGCGCGACCGCGGACGTGTCCAAGCTCATTGAGAAACTCAAGAAAGAGAAGGTTGAAGGCATTGTCCTCGACTTGCGGCGAAACGGGGGAGGCTCGCTAGAGGAGGCGGTTGGAGTCACAGGGCTCTTCATCCATAAGGGCCCGGTGGTTCAAACCAAAAATTCGAATGGCCAGGTCCGAGTTGAAACCGACACGGATCCCGCCATCCAATACGAAGGTCCATTGGTCGTATTGACGAGCCGCTTGAGCGCGTCAGCTTCGGAGATTCTAGCCGGGGCCCTCCAGGACTATCAGCGCGCGTTAATCGTGGGTGAGCAATCGACTTTTGGCAAAGGCACGGTCCAATCGGTTTTGTCCCTGGCCCCGATGATGGCCCAGGCGGGCCTACCGGTGCAGGAGGATCCGGGCGCGCTGAAGCTGACCATTCGGAAGTTCTACCTGCCGGCTGGATCATCAACACAGTTGAAGGGAGTGGTGCCCGACATCCATCTGCCTTCGCTCAATAACGTCGCGAAAATTGGCGAATCCGAGCTCGATAATCCGATGCCTCACGACAAGATCGAGCCGGTGCCCTTTAAACCCCTCAACCGGATCAAACCGTTTCTTCCGGTCCTTTCCGAGAAGTCGGCCAAACGGGTGGCTGCGGAGCAGGAATACCGCTGGCTCATCGAGGACATTGCGGAATTGAAGAAGAAGATCGAAAATCCGGTGGTCTCCCTGAACGAAGAGCAGAGGATCCAAGAGAAAGAGGAAGCCGAGCGTCGGGTTGAGGCCCGCAAGAAAGCACGAGCCAGCCGCCCTTCCAACACCCAGACGAATTGGGAAATCACGCTTGCCTTGGCTGACATGGCCGGCTTGCCTGAGCCCACGTCCAATTTGGCGACCAACCGGCACGACTTGCGTTATCTGGCCCGAAACGAGGATCCGGAGGATGCCGGCAAGGAACCGCTGGTGGACATCGCCCTCGAAGAAACCAAGAGCATTTTGGCGGATTACCTGGCGCAGATGGCTCAGCAAGTGGACAGCACCGCTGATGCGGGCAAGGATCCCGCCCGGCCAGGAAACGATCCATCCCGCAAGCCTCCTCGTGATCTGGTTTCCGAACCCGACAGAAAACTCTAGCCAAGCCGCGCCTCTATCCGATCAATCGAAAAGGTTGCTCGACCTTTTTGAAGGCGAAAAGCGCCATTCCGTGGCTGCCGCCCAGGCGGCGATGAAAGAAATCCGAATGCTCATGCAGCCAGAGATGAAGCTGAAGCGCTTTCCAGACGCGTTTCTTGTCAATCCACCCTCGCCGGATGTCGGGAATGGGCTCCATTCGGCTGTCGACGCCATTCCAGCGCCAGCGGAGGCCATGGGCAGGCGAAATGGATAAGCGAGGGAAGACCGCGCCACACTGACGATAGGCGACCTCTGAAAACAGGCATTCGGGATTTGTTCTCGGGCTCTGATCCGGGCTCAACAAGATAATTTCGCGGAACCGAGAATGGACAAGCGCGTAGGCCCTCAGCTCCTGTTCGCGCAGCCGTCGTGCCGGATGCAAACGACGAATTACACGGGCGTCGAGGCACCGCACGCCGAGAGCCTTCAGCTGCGCGTCCGAGCGCGCATCAGACGCCCCCAAACCCAAATGCCAGAATTCGACCGGCGAGACCGATCCAAGCCTGCGGAGCTTTCGGACGAGAGCCAGAATCCCGAGCGTCGTAACGCCGGAACCGCCGCACACCAGAAGACCGCGTCCCCGGTATTTTGCCGGATATGGCGGCAGGGTCTTCAAGAAGTCCGCTGTCGCCAAACCCGCGCTGGGAGGAGACAGGCGCAATTCATCGAAGGGATTGTCCCGAGTCAACCGGACGGCCCGGCCGCCGGCTGCTTGCTCCGCCGAAGTCAGCCTTCGCAAACGTCCGCCCTGGTCATAGAATTCAACGCGGCGGATGACTTCTTCCGCTGTAATCATGTGCATGCATTGCGGCAGTCCGTTGACCACGTCGGCACAGAGTTGTTGGCGGCCATCGCGAGAGTCGCCATCCCCGAGCGGAACCGTTCGCGATCGCCAGCATCCTCCGTCGCGACAACAGGAAAGTGTTCCCAGCGTATGGATGAACTGATGATGCGGATAGGCCTCCCAGTGGACCGGTTCCCGTCCGCCCGCCACCACGACACAGGGGCGATGACGCCAAGACGGATCCTTGACTTCCACCGCCGCCGCCAGATGCATCAAGCCTGTCACGGGACAGATCACCCCCTGCGCGTGATAAACCAGCCGGACCAGCTGGCGCATGTCCGTCCGTCCCCGCAGATCTACCACCCCGTTCAATCGGGGATGATGATGTCCAAGGCTCCCCACCTGGACGAACAGAACTCGATCGCGAAAATGATCCACGACTTTTTGATAACGTTCGCGATCCCACCACTTGATGGTGACATCGTATTTGCCTCCCGCAACGATGATCCAGAACGGCACCTCAGCGCCGGTCAGCTCGTGGACTTGGGAGATCCAGGCCTTTTCCTGGGCCGAAAGATGCAGATCGCCTTTAAAGGCCGTCGGCCGAATTTGCAGGCCGAGACGCGCGTTCAAAAAATCGATAAAGCCATGAATACAATGGTACGGCGCATGGTTGCTTTGATGAATCAACGGATATTCGCACGGAATGACCTCGACCTCCGGATCGGTTTCCCGGAGAGGTGTGAGGTAGGGATTGTGCATCCAAAGTTCCGCGCACGAGGTGCGGACATCGGTCAGAAACCGACCGGGATAACAACGATGCAGATCCCGGACCGCCGCCGTCAGCAGGACGATGTCTCCCGGCGACAGGGCATTCTTCAGAATCAGCTTCCTCATCTCAGCTGAGCGAGACAACCTCGGCCGCGCAAAAAGGCGATTGCGGCAATGAATTGCTAACCACGGGGGCTCAGGGAAGAACGTCCAGAGCTCCTTTCAGACAGGGTTCTCAGCCGCCCCTGGCTGATTCTCCATTGTTTGTCCCCGTATTGAATGATCGCCTCCTGGTCCACAGGAATGGTAATCCTGATGGGCGATGGGCTGTAGCCCGGTCGGATGGAGGGGGGAGAGGGGCGCGAGGACTTGGCTTTCTTCTTCATGGCGATGCGTCGCCTTTCAGTATAGTCCGTGCCGCCGGTCGAGACAAGCCTGCCGGACATCCTCAGGTGGAGAAACTCAACACACGGGGCTTGACCAGTCGCTCAAAATCCTTATAAGCCAGTTTGATCAATTCCGAATGGCTGCCGGCGTTGAAGGCAATCTCTTCGTCCTCCGCCAAGCTGGGGGCCACATAAACCTCCATCCCATACAAATTGCCAAAAGGCGGCATCGCGCCCGTATCACAGTCGGGAAACGCGGCCTTGAATTCGTCCTCGCTCGCAAGCCTCACGGTGTCAGCGCCCACCATCTCTCGCAACTCCTGCAGGACAACCTTGCGGGTGGCCGGCAGGACAACCATGGCCATCTGACCGTCGATCTTCACGATAACCGTCTTGGCCATTTCGCGTCCGGGCAAATGGGCGCTCTGAGCGACCTCCTGCGCCGTGTAAGCCGGAGAGTGAATGATGCTGACGTACTTGATCTGATTTTCGTCAAGGTATTTTTTAAGTTTGGTGGCTGGCATGGCAGCTCCTTTGGTTGGGGGATTTCATCCCAATTTAGCGCTCCTGCCAGCCACGCGCAAGGCCCGGGGGGTCAGCCGGTCACCGCAATCTTCTTCGGCTTCAAATGTTCCGCCTTGGGCAGGACCAGAGTCAACACTCCCTGTTCCACCTGGGCGGAAATTCGGGTCGCATCAATCGCCGGATCCAATTCAAATACCCGGCGGTAATCCCGGGAACGAGACTCGCGATACACATAGTTCCCGGCGGCCGCCCCGGCCGGCCTTCGTCCCACAATGATCAACTCGTTTTTATCCAATAGAACCTCCACCCCCGTCTTCTCCACCCCGGGCATGTCCGCCTTCAACAGGTAGTTGTCCTTGGTTTCAATAATATCCACGCCCGGCGTCATGAATGTTCGTTCGGTTTCGGTCCCGGCCTGCGGTTTTTCTGTTCTGCTAATCGTGTTCATGGTCTCTTTCCTTTGCTTGAGTTTTCATTGGCTCGAGGTTGCCCTCCCAAATGCGCTCCTCAACTCGCGTTGATCTCAATCTGACGCGGCTTGACTTCTTCCACCTTCGGCAGAGTCACCTCCAGAATCCCGTCCTTGTAGCTGGCCTTCACCTTGTCACCCTCGACAGCCTTCGGTAGCGACAGGACCCGATGGAACCTGCCATAGGCCCGCTCAGACCGGTATAAGCGCACTTCCTTATCCTCGTTTGCAATCCGCCTCTCGCCCGATATCGTCAACGCTCCCTCGTGGAGACAGATATCGATCTTATCCTTATCCATGCCGGGAAGTTCGACCCTCACCGTGAACTTTTCCGGGTCCTCAAGCAGATCCACTACGGGAACCCAGCCGTTGAAAAACTCCAACGTCCGCGGCATCGCCTCGATCGGCGATTCAAAGAATCGGTTCATCTCTCTACGCAAGGAATCCAGTTGATCGAAGGCAGACCAACCTGCCGAATTCTCTAAATATCGATTCGATAGTTCCATAGTTTTTCCTTTCTTTAATAGCTGAATCTATGCCTAAGCTCATCCCATGCCACAAGAAATAAAATTATATATATAACTAATAATGAATAATTTATATAATTTAAACTCCCAGGCCAAATCTCCAATATAGAGACATAACGTCACATATCTCCGCAAGAACTGTTTTGGATTAATGAGACACAATGACTCTATTATTGATATGGATTTGACTTCTGCAGGATAACGGCAAAAGTGGGCGCATGAAATTGACGCGTTTCTCCGGGAACCCGATTTTGTCGCCAAATCCGGATCAGCCCTGGGAGGATTTGGCTGTGTTCAATCCGGCGGCTTGGTATGAGGATCGGACGGGAGAAATCCTGATGCTTTATCGTTCTGCGGAATCGCATCCGGACTACAAGTGTTATTTCGGTCTTGCGCGGAGTCGGGATGGCTATCATTTCGAGCGGGTATCGAGCCGGCCGGTTCTGGGGCCCAGTGTGGAGGGATTTGACGGGGCGACGATTCAGGATCCGCGGATGATCAAAATTGGGGATTGGTATTACATCACCTACGCGTGCCGGCATTATCCGTTCGGTCAGTTCTGGATTCCGGACGTGCGTCAGAAATACATCGTTCCGGACTGTCCGGAGGAATTTCCGGGTTATCTTCGGCGGAATGCGACGTTGACCGGGTTGGTCATGACTCAGGATTTCAAGGAATGGATTCGGGCCGGGTGGTTAACCGATCCGCTTCTGGACGACCGGGATGCGGTATTGTTTCCGGAAAAGGTTAACGGCAAGTTTGTGCTGATCCATCGTCCGTTGGAGTGGGTGGGCGCGGCCTATGGCACCGAGCATGCCTGTGCCTGGATCCAGTTTTCGGACGATCTCATGGGATTTCCTGCCGCGCCGAGCCGGTTGTTGATTAGAAACAAATATCCTTGGGAGGCCTTCAAGCTTGGGGTGAACACCCCTCCGATCAAGACCCCGCACGGATGGTTCACGCTTTATCATGCGGTGGGTCCGGACAAGTTTTATCGCTTGGGAGGGTTGCTTCTGGATCTGGAGGATCCGGGAATTGTCCTTCACCGGACACCGGACTGGCTGATGCAGCCGGAAATGGATTACGAAGTGGAAGGTTTCTATCGGGGTGTCTGTTTCCCTTGTGGAACAGTCCTGAGGAACGGGACCTTGTTTGTTTATTACGGGGGCGGCGACAAGTACTGCGCGGTGGCGACGTGCGATTTCGAGGCCTTGATTCAGCACCTCCTTGGCTGTCCGCCCTGATTGAGAAGATCGCGGATGGGGTATTGCGGGGCGGAGGGATTACTTTTTCTTTTGCCGGGTTTTTTTATCCTTCTTGGTTGCGGCATCGGATGAGGATGAGGGGGGCGGACTGTTGGTGGCAACAGTCGATTCCAGGGCATTGGTTTGTGGCATCGCCATGAAAGGAACGTCGTCTACAGCGAGGCGCCGAGCGCCTCCAATGACTCGGACGGTGCCGCTGGGATCCACCTTTAAAATGGGTCGGCTGATTTGGGTGTAGTCATGCCGTTGTCGAACCAATAACTGTCCTTCGGTCCCCACAACGCAATAAATGAAGGAACGCGGCCCCACCTGGTTCAGGAGATGGAGATTGCTGTTTTTATCGACGAACGCCTCCGGTTTGCTGAAGGAAAGGACTTTTTCGATAGGAAAAACCCGGAAGGTTTTCACCTCGGTCATATCGGTGACGCGGACATAGAGGCGCAGCTGTTTGAGGTAAGTGGCCTTTTGAAGGATGTACTTGCGAAACTCGGGCTGCCCCCCCCCAACCTCAGTGCCCGGCACTCCGAACGCCTGTTCCCACAGCCGCACGCCACTGATGATGTCAAAGGCCTTGGGCTGGCTGACGATGGCCTGATTCCACTGGTTAATCTTGACGGTGGCAGTGACGCGATAGCGCCCCACACGGCTGAGATTGAAGTAAGGTGCGATATCGACGTTTCGAGTGGCGACCTTGGAGGATTCCAGGATGAACTCCCCCTCGGTGGCGGGTTCCTGGTCTTTGGAGACGACGAAGTTCTGGTCGCGGGCCTCAACGCTGAATTGCAGCCAATCGCTGGTGTCCCCGAACTTCAGTGTCTGGCCGGAGAGATTGGTTATCCGGACGCCGACAATCAGCGTTTCGTTGGGCAGGTACTGTTCCTGGTCCAAAACCAACTCGACGCTAACCTGGGCTGAGGCGCAATAACTCCAGACCGATAGCAGGACCGAAAGGAGCCGACAAAGTTTCATAGAGTCAGTTTATGGCATGGCCCGCGATTGACAAGCGGCATCTCCGCGCCAGTGGTCCTGGACCGCGCGGGCCACTCGCTCGGGCTTAATCCCTCTGAGGCATTCCTGGTTTTTCTCGTAGTGACACGAGGCCTTCATACAGGGCCGGCAGGCCAGAGGATGCTGAAGGACATGATCGAACTGGCCGTACGGACCGGTCCGATGGGGTTCGGTGGGGCCGAACAAGGCGACGACGGGTTTGCCCAGGGCGGCGGCCACGTGCATCGGGCCGGTGTCGTTGGTGACCATCAGGCGCGAAAACCGGATCCATTCCACCATTTCGGGCAGGGTCGTGCGGCCGGTTAAATCGAGGCAACGTCCCGGATTGGCCCGGGCAATCTGGTCGCCCAGTTCCTGATCTCCGGTTCCACCCAGGATGACAAAACGGGGAGCGGGTTTCTCCGAAGACAACAAACCCGCCAACTGCGCGTAATACTCCGCCGGCCATCGTTTGTTGGTCCACCGTGCCCCCGGATTCAGGACGATCCAGTCGCCTTTTTCCGGTTGACCCAAGCGGCGAACGATTTCCCGGGCCGCCGAATGCACAGGAATCCAGTCAAAGTCCCTGTCGACGGGCACCTGCAATTTGCGCAGCACTTCGAGATACCAATCGACGGCATGGACGTGGAACGACCCGCGAGGCACTCTCATGTCATAGAAGGTTCCGGCTCCTTCTCGAGGATCATCCAGCCCGATCGTGAGTTTTGCCCGAGATATCCAGGCCAGCAAAGCGCTCCGTAGAAGGCTCTGAAGATCGATAACCCAGTCAAACTCCTGCCGCCGAATCTGCCGGAAACTCCGGATCATCGGCCCCCAAGAAGCCAAATGACGCCAGCCCTTTCGATCAAACAGGATTAGGCCGCTGAGATCGGGATCCCGCTCGAGCAAGGGGGCCAGATCCGACAACAGCCACCAATAAATCCGGCTGGCCGGGTATCGTCGTCTCAACAACCGCAGAACCGGCAGGGCTTGAATGACGTCTCCCAGCGAGCTGGGCTTGAGAATCAGGATGTTTCGCGGCTCGCTGTCCTCGCCATTTCGTGTTGCTGCACCCGTAATCCCGTTGGGATTCATGTCGAGGCATCGTCGCGACCTATGGCCAGAATCCTCCGCTTATTTCCCATGCGTAAGGCGTTCAGCCAGGCGCTCGGGCAAACCCGCCGCCCGGATCTTCGCCTGGGTCGTGGCCATATCGTAATCCAGACGACGCAGCTCCACCGATCCTTCGTCGACATCATAAACGACATAGGTCGCCTTGGGAACGCCATCCCGCGACTGGCCGACGCTTCCCACATTCACGAAATATTTGCGTCCCGGCTCGATCTTAAACTTGGAGTAAGTCCCCCCGCGAACAACCGAGTCCCGTATGAATGCGACCGGCACGTGGGTATGCCCAAAAAAACAGATCGGAGTGTTTTGATACGTAAAACTGGCCGCCGCCGCAAGCTTGTCGAATACATATCCCCAACGTTTCGGCGCATCTAAAGTTGCATGAACCATCGTAAAATTCGCCGCCAACCGTTGGTATTTCAAATTGCGCAACCATCCGCGATCCTCCGCGCTCAGTTGCTGGCGCGTCCAGTTCACCGCCTCCGCCGCGTGCGGATTAAAACCCTCCAACTCCAGGTCCGCTGAACAATACTCATCATGATTGCCCATCACGCAAGGCATGTTCATTTCTCGAATGATGTCGAGGCATTCCTTGGGATTGGCGTTGTAGCCGACGACGTCGCCCAGACAAGCGTGGTGGGTGACCTGTTGCTGCCGGGCATCTTCCAATACCACGTTTAAAGCCTCCAAGTTGGCATGAATGTCGGCGATGATTGCGTATTTCATTGTAAAACAACAACTTATCCAATAATCATGAATCCGCGGAAACCACCCCGCGCTTCACTCCAGTTTACCTGGGTGTCTCGTATCAAACCACCCAGACCCGAATCGAGTATGGCCTGGTGAAAAGCCTCGAGTTCGTCTCGGGTTCCTTCGGCCACAAGTTCGACACGACCATCCGGCAGATTACAGATGGTCCCGGTAATTTCAAATCCCGGAGCCAGTGACTTGACAGTATACCGGAAGCCGACACCCTGCACCCGCCCCGAATAATCAACCTGCATTCGCAACCGATTCATAACGAAGCACGGCCGCACATTCATCTTCATTCGGCTTTCCGGTCATAATCGGCCGGCATGCCCCTAATGAAGCTAGTTCCATACCACCATCAAGCCATAGTTGCGTCAAATCTGGCAACGTTTTTGTTTGTTATGACGGATACGGGCAGGGATTGGTTTCTTTTCTTTCGTGATGTTCTCAGGGTTTGAGCCGGGGCCGGCTCCTGTTCGACCATCATTGTGCCGGCTCGAGGGGAGGGTAATGCTGGGTTAAAGCCTCCCATACATCCTCCACAGGCAATTGGTGTAGTCCTCCTGAAAAAGTCAGCAGATGCATTCGATGGGAACGCGGGCGCCAGACTGTTGGGTTGGAGGGGCCCCAGAGGACCAGCCCGTTCAATCCCACAGCAGCCGCCAAATGTGTGATCCCTGAATCATGGCCGATGAAAAATCGGGATTGGGCCAGGCGGGTGGCCAGATCGACCAAAGGCCGCTGAAAGAAAACGTCGCAGCGGTTAGGATCGAGGACGCCCTGCAATTCCTGCCATCGGTCCGATTCCGCCTCGCCCCCGACCAGCAGGAGACGGCCCCTGGAGTTTTTCAATAGCCTGGAAATCAGTTCCAGCCAATTCTGCCAGGGCCAATTCTTGCGTTGGCTTCCGCTTCCAGGATGAATCGCCAATTCGGGGAGAGCAGCCGGTTCTTGTTGGATCTTCAGACGGGGAACTGGGTCGGCATTGTGAATATGGAGATCCCGCAAGGGTTCGAGCAAGCATTCGCAGGGGTGGGATTTCCCGTTTTCATCCGGCCGATGAGAGCCGATCACAATCCGGGCCAAACACCGGCGTTCGAGATTGCTTCTCAGGACGGATTCGGGATCGTGAAGGTAGGAGAGGATGACGTCAAAGGCCTGGAAGTATTGGATCCAAGGGAGGGGAAGTTCTCCGTTGGGGACAAAAAACGGGGCAAGACCTGGATCCTCGATGGATCGGATGCCGTCAACCCAGGGCGAGGCCAGCTGGGCGATATGCGGATAGCCCAGGATTTCAATGCCCGCATTCGGGAACCGAGTTCGCAGGGCTCTGAAGACGGGCAGCGTCAGGACGAAATCTCCGACGGCTCCGCCACGCATGACCAGGATACGCATTCCTCCACCTTCTCTCCCGGTTCGACCGAAAATCGGGGTGCAATTAGAAAACAGTGAACCCCAGCAGCGCGACGAACAGGCCGAAGACGAGCCGGCAAACAGCCAGGATCCGAGTTCGGTTATCGGTGGCCACAGCCCAGTTGATGAGATCGCGCATACGCCAGGGCGAGACCGTGAGCCAGATCCCGGCGAGGACCAGCGCATAAGCCCAGACAACGATAACCAGGCGCCAGAGACTGTCCGCCCAATGGGCGGTATCCACCATCAACTTGGCCAGGAGCAACAGCACGATCGCCAGTCCGCGAACGGCAAGGAAATCCCTGACATAAAGGCAACTCAGGATGCCGACCGCGGCAAAGCCGAGGTACATCCATCGTTTGTAGGGCGCAAAATCGGCCACCGACTCGAGGCTCAAATTATACAAAAATCCCGCGGTGCCCAAGGCCATCAACACGTACCCCCATCCCAGCGAGCGGGGGAACTGCCGGGCCAGCCGCGCAAAACCCCCGGGATTTGCCAGCGCGTAGAGTTGCGGCACACTGACCCCTAAACCTAAAACGACCGATAAAAGACCTAGATTCGACATGAACAGGAGAGGTTGTATCCGAGGCTCCCTTTGGGCTCAAGTCTTTCTGTCATCTTCCAGATGGATGGACCGGGGATCGCCATAGAGGGTGAATGACCCGGCCCGGATGACTTGGGCGTCCAAAAGCCGTCCCCGGCAATCTTCATGGCCTTCGATCACCATGATCTTATTACAGCGGGTTCGGCCTTCGAGCCGGGCCGGATTTCGCCGGCTGGGACCTTCCACCAGAATTTGCAGGCGCTGTCCGACCAGATTTTGGTATTTCTGTTGAGCGATCTCGTTTACTGTTTGGAGCAATCGGGCGAGACGTTCTTCCTTGAGCGGCTGGGGCACTTGATCAGTCCTATCGGCCGCCGGGGTGCCCTGGCGCGGAGAATACTTGTACATGAAGGCGTTATCGAACTTTGCCGCCTTGGCCAACGCCAGAGATTCCTCAAAATCCGCCTCCGTCTCCCCTGGGAATCCCACAATCAGATCGGTGCTGATCCCGATATTGGGGCGGATGCGCCTCAGCTTCTCGATCAGGCCGAGAAAACGGTCGATGGTGTATCCGCGGTGCATCAATTTCAGAATCCGGTTGCTCCCGCTCTGAACGGGAATATGAGCATGTTCGCACAGCTTCGAAAGCCGTCCGTAGGCCTCGACGAGATCGTCCCCATAACCTTTGGGGTGAGGCGCGGTGAATCGGATGCGTTCAAGGCCCTCGACCTCATGGACGGCCTCAAGCAACTGAACAAAGGGCGAACAACCGTTGCGCTCGGTCATTTCGCGCCGGGCGTAACTGGTGACGATTTGACCCAGCAGCGTGACTTCCCGAATCCCGTGGGTGACCAACCGCCGGCATTCGTCCACAATGTCGGGGATGGTTCGGTTGCGTTCCGGTCCGCGCGTGGCGGGGACAATGCAGAAGGTGCAGCGTTGATTGCACCCCTGCATGATGCTGACAAAGGCGGTGACTGCGGGAGAACCGTTCCGCCCTGTCAAATGCATGCTCGGCGCCGCCTCGCTCCCGGGTTCCTCGGCGATATCGCAGATTTGGTCGCGTCGGCCTGCCAGGAGATCGTCCAGGCATTCTCCCACGCGGTGAAATTTTTGTGTGCCAAGGACAAGATCAACATCCGGCAACCGATCAATTAACGCCTGGCCGCGGGCCTGGGCCATGCAGCCCAGGAAACCCAGAATCCGCGAGGGATGTTGCCGGCGCGCCTCGTGCATGAGGGTCTTCATTTTGTTGAAGGCCTTTTGTTCGGCGGCATCCCGGACGCTGCACGTGTTGAGAAGGACGATGTCGGCTTCGCGTTCGCTGGCCGCCAGGACATATCCCTTGGCCGCCAATTGGGCTGCGACCGACTCGGAATCCCGTTCGTTCATCTGGCAGCCGTAGGTTTTGATAAAAACAGTTGGCATGGCTCTGACCAATCCAACAACGTAGGCAGGCCCGGGCCTCTTTGGCAAGTGGGGACTGACAGCGGGAGATTGCGCTTGTCGGCTTGGCGAGTATGCTCGGGCTGCTTTGAACATTGAGATTATCAATACCGGAACCGAGTTGATGTTGGGCAGCACCCTGAACACGCATCATCAATGGCTGGCCCGCGAGCTGTTCCAGGCCGGATATCTCGTGACACGCCAACTCACCGTGGCCGACGACGGACCCTCCATCCAGGAGGCCGCCCGCGAGGCCCTCGGACGCGCCGATCTTATTTTGATCACCGGCGGCTTGGGTCCGACGTCCGATGATCTCACCCGCGAATTGATCGCCGCCTTGCTGGGAAAAAAGCTGGCCCTCGACGAGTCCATTCTCGATCGGATCTCATCCTTTTATCAGGATCGCCAGCGCGCCCTGCCTCCGAGTACCCGGGTCCAAGCCATGGTTCCCGAAGGAGCCCGCGTGCTGACCAACCATTACGGAACGGCGCCGGGACTGGCCATGGAATGTCAGCCGAATCCCTACCGGAAGGACGGCCGGGCCAGTCTGCTGATCCTGCTGCCGGGTCCGCCCCGCGAACTGCACCCGATGTTTCAAGAACAAGTGCTGCCGTGGGTGAAACAAAAATTTGTTCTGAACCAGCCTTTTTTCGCTCGGATCCTGCGCACAACGGGCCTTGGCGAGTCGTCAATTGAAGAAAAAATTGGGCCAGTCTTGACCGGTCTGGTCTCCGAGGGACTGGAACTGGGGTATTGCGCTCGGATCGGGCAGGTTGATCTCCGGTTGATCGGCCGGGGGGTTAGAGCCCAGGAGGTAGTCGGTGAAGCCGAAGCCATCATCCGACGGGAGCTCGGTGACGCCATCTACGGGGTGGGCGAGGTTTTGTTGGAGTCGGAGGTTGTCCGAATGCTGACCGAGAAGAGACAAACCCTTTCCCTGGCCGAATCCTGCACGGGCGGATTGATCGCCCATCGAATCACCAATGTCCCGGGGGCGTCCCAGGTTTTGCTGGCGGGTTTTGTGACTTACAGTAACACGGCCAAAACCCAATTCCTGGGAGTGCCCGACGAGATAATTCGAGCTCATGGCGCGGTGAGCGAGGCGGTTGCGAGGGCGATGGCCGAGGGCGCGCGTCAACACGCGGGCAGCGATTTTGCCCTGGCCGTCACCGGCATTGCAGGTCCGGCCGGCGGGAGCGCGGCCAAACCGGTGGGCACAGTCTTTATCGCCCTGGCTTCTCGGGACGAAACCCGGATCGTTCGTCAATTCAATCCCTTGGACCGCGAGTCCTTCAAACTGATGGTCTCTCAACAAGCCCTGAACATGCTCCGGAAAAAAATCTTGGAGCCTGTTTGAAAATTCCGAGAGGCGCTGTTTCCAATCAAGCTATTAGGGCTGCGTTAACAGCGCGATCCGATAAAATCGCACAGCCGCCCCCGCCGAGCCTCGATCCACAAAGGAGGTGCGATCCCCGGTGGCCACCAGCTCCGCCAGCGTCGTCCAGGCCTCCGAAGGAATCTCACTCGCTTTTTCCACCCGATATCGGGCGCCAACGAGACTGGTCCAGGTCAATCCCAATAGACCGTCATTCGTAAGGAAGACTTCCTCGATGACGGGCGGGGTGAGAAATTGATTGGGGGCGCCCGGGGTCGGTATCGGCAGGATTTGTCTCTGCTGGGCTTGGCCATCGGGAACCGAGCCGAAGGCCTGATCCTCGGTCATGGCGGGATAATGCAGGTAATCCACCACCGCAGGCTGGCCATTCTGTAGACGACACAAGGCCACCGAACCGCCGCCAGCCGCCAGCCGGAATCCGGCATGCCATTCCTGGGGCGTGGTTTCCTGAGGTTCACCGTCCGCCCACACAACGAAGTGGGTATTGCCTGCTATTCCAGCGCCTAGTGGGAATGCCCAACGTGTGAGATCTGCGAAGTTGTCGCTGAGGAAATAGCCGTCCAGGGCGGTGGACAGGGCGCCTCCGTGGAATAGCTCCACCCAAGGCTCCTGCTCGCCGTTCCGGTCGATGATCCCCGAGGCATTCACAGACTGGACCTCGTTCAACCACAGGTCTGGGAAGGGCGGGAGCGTTGAGCGCACGGAATTCGGCTGCCCCGGAGTGAAGGGCGCAAGGGTGCCTTCGGCCTGAAGCGACAGGCCAAACACCACGTCGCTGCTGCCCGCGTTGATCTGATGCACTTCCACTGCCACGACGTTTTCTCCTTCGCGCAGGGCATCGCTTGACAAAATAAAGGGACCTTCCATCGACGCATCCCCCACCGTGCGATCGGCAAAGGTGTCATAGGTCACGGTGGTGTCCGCGTTGATCCCCAGGCGGAAGAACTCCCGTCCGTTTAGGTAGTAGACCGCCCCATCATCGAGGGCAGTCTGCAGGGTGAGAGTGACTCCCAAGGGCGTGCCGGTCCATAAAAACCGTGTCCGGAAATAGTATGTGGTGGGCCCGAGATCCAGAGGAGTCAAGCCAGGAGCGGGGAGGGCCGCATTTTCCCGGTAAAAAAGGGCCTGGCCACTGGGCCATGTGGAATCCTCATAAGCGGACTCTCGCCAGGCGGAGCCCAAATCTGCGCCGGTGGAATTGTAGCGCCAGTTGTTCGTCATGACGATCACGGAGCGGGATAAAGAGGCCCCCTGGCTGGCGATGGCCGCCCAATTGCCCACACGCCGATTATCCTGGGCAGGATCGATGAGCTGCAAGGATCCGCCCTGGCCATTGGCGGCGGCAGGCCAGGGAAGGCTGTTTTCATACTGGACTTCGTCCCACAGGCTTTCGGCGCCGCTCCCGATATGGATCAGGCGGAGCCAGTCTCCTGTTGATCCCAGTTGCCCCGAATATTCTCCCAGAACCGTTGCCTGGTTCGTGTAGGCTGCCGCGAAAGCGGCCCGATTTCTGACAATCACCGCATACTGCCCGGGGAGCAGTCGTGTGCCGGCAGAAAACGTGTAATCCAGCGCTCGCCCTTTCAACTGCAAATCATCGAGGTCCATTGCGGTCCGGGATGAGTTATTGAACAGCTCGATGTACTCGCTGTTAACGGTGGGCGGGTGGTGCATGATTTCGTTGATGACGACGTGCGGTTGAATCCCGATCACGACGGCGAACGATTGGCTGGCGCTGAGGTTGCCGGGACCATCATCGGTCACTCGCACGCGAATGATGTTGGTGCTGGCGCCCTGGTCCCCGTCGATGTTCCAACTCAGCAGCCCGGTGTCGGGATTGACCGAGACCCCGGCGGGGGATCCGGGATCCAGGGAGAAGCTCAGTTTTTGGGCTGGCAGATCGGGGTCGGTTGCGCTCAGGGACACCACCAGGATGTCTCCTTCTCGAAGGACCTGATCGGGGATGGAGGCCAGGGATGGGGGTTGGTTGGATTCCAGGACATTTACACTGAAGGTCGCCGATGCGCTTAAATAGGGGGGATCGGACTCGGTGGCGCGCACGACAAAGATAGCGTTGGTAGGTCCCTGCGCTTCCTGGGGTGTCCAGCGGATCAATCCCGTGAGGGAGTCGATGACCGCGCCGGGCGGCGCCAAATCGAGGCTGTAATGCATTACGCTGGGGGGCGTGTCCGGATCGATCGCGGAAACGGTCAGCGACCAGGGCTGCAATTCGTCAGCGGTTTGCGCCTGGATCAGGTCGAAGACCGGCGGATTATTGACCTTGTTGACCTGGACCGTAAAGGCGGTGGTCTGACTCAAGGGCGGGGATCCATTATCCGTGGCGCGAATCAAGATCTGGTGGATCCGACCTCCCTGGTCTTCGGTCGGTATCCAAGCAAACGCGCCAGTAATTGGATCCAGTTCGGCGCCAGTGGGGGCTCCGGGTTCGAGGCTGAATCTCAGATCATTCGCGGGATGATCCGGATCTGTGGCACTAGCGGTCAGGCTCAATAACGAGCCTTCATCGACAGTTTGATCCGGGATCTCAGTCATCCGAGGAGGCTGGTTGACTTCGGAAACCGTCACCGTGACCCGCTGGAATGCGATGCGCGCGGGGGTTCCATTGTCCGTCACTTGCACGGTAAATGTGAAGGCATCGGGGCCTTGGAGCTCTGAAGGAATCCAAGTAAACCGGCCGGTTTCAGGATTTAAATCCGCGCCTTGCGGCGCGTCGGTCCCCAGTCCGAAGGTCAGTTCTTGATCGGGGTCGGGGTCCGTTGCTGTCAGGATAAAACTGAGCTCGGTGAGCTCCGCGACGCTCTGGTCGGGCACCGGCGCGAGGACCGGCGGCCGGTTGCCTCCCGCAATGAGGTTGGGGGCGCGCGGCGTCGGGCTTTCAAGAAAAAGCAAAGGCAGTTCGGCACCATCCGGATAACGGCCCATGCTCACGTTGTTGGTTTGCGGGCCAAAGGCAAAACCATCAATCAACACCCCTTCCGGACTGAACAATCCCAGCTGTTCACCGGTCTGAGCGAGCTTGAAATTGGCATGGACATCGCCATTCGTGGTGGTTTGATCCATCTCCTCGTCCGCCCAGATCAGGAGGTATCCTTTCGGATGAATCACCGTGCCTGCGGGAAAGACGAACAGGTTGGCGTTGGTCAGATTGTCGGTCAGCGTGAACCGGGATAGGTCCAGGCTGTTGGTGCCGGCGTTGTAGAGCTCGATCCAGTCCTCGTAATCGCCATCCGCGGGATCGACCAAAACGCGGGTGTTGCCCGCCAGAAATTCGTTCAAGGTGACTTGAATCTCCGGATACGCGGGATTATTGGGAGCGCGCGGCGTCGAGGTGTAGAAGGAGCGCCGTTGTCGCGGTTCGCCATCGGGATAGGAACCGTAACTCCGATCCGGAACCGGCAGGACATAATCCAAATAGTCCATGACTGCCGCCTGGACGGGTGTCCCCTGGTAACGCACAAGGGCGACGGATCCCCTGGTGGGATGCAGCCGGAAATTGGTGTGAATGGCCGATGCCGTGGATTCCTGCGTTTCGCCGTCAGCCCAAATCAACAGGTGCTCGCCCGGGCTGATCCGTGTTCCGACCGGGAACTGCCACTGGGTGAGCGCGGTGTAATCGTCCGTGAGGTAATACGCGGAGAGATCGATGGTATCAGCGCCTGAATTGTAGAGCTCGATCCACGGTTCCCGTTCGCCGGCGTTATCCAGGGCGCTGGTCAGGTTGCCTGGCAGGACCTCGTTGATCCACACCAACGGGAAGGCCGGGAGGGATTGCCGGACGGGATTAGCTCGGCCGGGCGTGACTCGGTTCGCGTCATTTGTCCCCAAAGCCGTCCAGTTGCCCGCGCGATACGGGTCCTGGGCAGGATCGATTAACTGCAGGGAGGCTCCTTGCCCGGCGGCGTTGGTGGGCCAGGGCGGCCGGCTGCCATACTGGACGTCGGATACTCGAATGTCGGGTTCGGGAGGAACACCAGGTTGGATGAGCTCGAGGTGCTCGCCGTTGTTATCCAAGGAACCCGGAAATTCCGCGAACACAGGGATCGTCGATCCGTATGCGGCCTGGAAACCGGCCCGGTCTTTGGCCAACATCAGAAAACCGCCGGCCGGCAGCACCGCGCCCTCCCCGAACACATAATCCAGACCTTTCAGGCGGAAACCTGTCAGATCAAACGGCGTGCTCGTGGAACGGTTGTAGAGCTCGACAAATGAGGCGTTGGGCTCAAGGGAATTGTAGTGGATCTCGTTCAACACCACGTAATCCTCCGGCTGCTGAATGGCCCCGCGGTAGACCACGGTAATGGTGTCGGTGGCCGAGGCCAGAATATCGCCTCGGCGATCGCGGCCCCGAAGCACCAGCACGTTGGTGACTTCGGTCAGCGGGACCTGGAGCCGGAACGTGGTATAGGTCAGCCACGCGTGCGGATACGGCGTTCCGTTGACCTCAAGATCGGCCACAGCAAAGGGGGCGGTGCCCTCGAGAACAACCGTGGGCGTGGTCGAGGTGAAATTGGCTCCGTTGTTGCTGGTGATTGCAAAGGCCGCCGCATCGTTGGCCTTGATCTGATTCATGATGTAGGTGCGCCGCTGGTTCAGGTAAGTGGCGATGCCGTTGGGATTGCTCAGGCCGGTGACGTTGTTCTTCAGAAGGATCGAGCGACGCGACGAGACCTGCGGAGTGAATCGTTCCGGCAGCATCGGTCCGGCCACCGCGTCCTGGTAGGCCCGCCAAAGCATGCGGCGGAAGGCCGTGTTGTCGTACATGCGATTGCCGACCGGATCTTGTCCGCCCGAAAGACCCGCCGACGCCCCATCCCCGATGCCCAGCACGAAGTCAATGTCCCAGGGCATGAGGTGCCAGCGAGCTCCCGGTTGCTTGAACGCGTACATGTTTTGACCGACGTTGTAGGTCCAGGCATCCCAGTTCCCCAGCACGCGGTTGAAGGCGTGGACTCGCATCCACTGTTCGATATCGGCCAGATTGAGCAAACGAGAGACATAGTTCGTGGTGGCATCGTTGGCCGCGGTCACGAGGTCGAAGATGTTGGTGAAGTTATTGGCGGTGCCGTCATTCGGGCGCCGCTGCCAATTCCATCGGTACCGGGCGAGTTTGAGGCCGGTCGTGGTGGTGAAACTCTGCAAGGTGGCCCCGACCGATCCAAAAGTGGAGTTGTTATCCTGGAACTCAAACCAGACGGCGATCTTGTAGAGATCGCCCTCGCCATCCTCCGGAAACCAGCGTTCCGCGTAATCGTTATTGGGCTGTTCGAGATCTTCCGAAATGTTCCGGTGCTGGTTGCCATTTCGAAAAAGTCTCAGATAATGGCTGTGCAGGTAGGGGATCTCCATCTGTTGCCCGATCCAGGCTGATACCTGTCCTCGCAACCCGGTTTCCTCGCTGCCGCCGTTGCCCGTGCTCGCAAACACCCGGTCCCGGGCGCCAAGCAGGAGATTATCCTTGGGCACTTCCACGGCGAAATCGCCGGAGCCGCCGTGGTAAGGGCTGCCCTTGTCCCGGAAACCCACGTTGTAAAGGACCCGGGAATGATTGTAAACCAGTGTCGCATCGCGATAGGTGTTGTTCAGGGCGTTGTTCCGCGCGTTTTCGGTCGCCCGCGTGCTCCAGAGATGATAATGGGCGAACGTCCCAAACGGCGCGGGATCCTCCCATCGGATCAAGCACTCGCGGACTGGGGCATCGGCGGGAAACAAGGTGGTGCCCGGCGATGAGGCTTGATCGGTCGCCTGGATGCGGAAGGCCACCAGACTGCCTCCAGGCCGTCCTGGAATCGTGGCCGAATACAGGCCATCGCCGCCGACCAGATCTCCCCCTGAGCCGTCGTCACGCATCATCACAGTCGTCAAGGCCGCATTCGGATCCAGGCGGTGTTGGACCACGAGTTGGCCGATGCCATCGGAATCCGAGGCCCGGCAGGTGATCACCACCGATTCGTTCGCCCGCGGCAGAGCGGGGGTATGATTGACCTCGTAGATGGCGGGGCCGGCGTTGTTGATCCTCCGGCTATTTGGCAGACCCGGTGTGCCCAGGTTTGATGGCAAGGTCATGCGCGCCGACATTTCGATCCAGTTCCCCCGGGTGCGGAACAGCACTTCGGGCCAGCCGGTCAGCCAGCGGACCTTTGCCCGGATGGTTGCGGTGACGCCCGAGTTCAAGACTGCGCCCAAGGGGGCGCGGATGCTGTTGATGCCGGTGTCACCATCGCCCAGTCCGCGCACGCGCAGGCAGCGTAGACCGGTGGCGGCTCCCGAGTCGACCACAGCAGACTGGCTGTGGTTGCCTTGGAGGGTCCAGCCGGTCGGACCGGCTTCAAATCCGCCGTTGGCCAGCACATTGGTGCTATCGACCCGGAAAATTTCGATATCATCCACCAAACACTCGCCCGCCCCCTGCATCAGAATATGAAGGCGGTTGGCCGAATAACCGCTCTGGCCATTATCCAACCGACCCGTGAATGTCGCTTCTGTCCAAGGCGCCTTTTGAGTCTCATCGCTGTCAGCCCAATTGGCCGGCTGCAACAGATCGGCCGCGGGATCGATCAACTCCAGGCTGGATCCACCGCCATCCGCCCATTGGCCCCAGCGTCCTCCGTCGCGATAACTGACCTCCGCAACCACCACATAGTTCAGGTTGGTCTCGATATCCCCCAGGCGGTTGGTGCTGAAGACCGGCTCCGGCATGGCCAGGGCGATGCGTTCGCCGCTATCGCGCAAACTCCCCCCGTAATTCCCCACAAGATTGCCTGCCTGAAGTTGCGCATACTTCGACCGGAGCCGTTCGGCATCCCGAGCAATCACCAGGTATCCCCCGGGAGCTAAAATCGCCGGCCCCGGTATCGCGAAATCAATGCCGTCCACGAACCGCCATCCGGCCAAATCCACCGGCGATCCGCCCCGGTTATGCAGCTCCACATACTCATCGGCATCATCGTCCGAGATCGGGTGGTACATGATCTCGTTGATGACGATGTCCTCAGATCGCCACCGGGCATTGGCTTGACCGGGCGTGGAATGGGTGAGCCGGCGAACCGTTTCGGCGCCGTCCGGCGATCGCCCCGAAGAAACCCCATTTTCCTGGGCGTCAAAATGGATCGCGTCCAAAACCCGGCTCCCGTTGGAATGGATTAGGTAAATCGTTTCACCCCCTGAGTTCAAAGCAAACCCCAATTGTTGTTGATTGAACGCCATCCATCCTCCAGCCGGCAAACGAGTGCCCGCGGGTATTGAATAACGGTTCATCGACGGATCATCCGTCAACACACAACCCGAGAGATCCGCTTCCGTCGCCGAGTGGTTGTACAGTTCGATGAAATCAAACTCGGGATCGTCCGTGTGAGCCAGAAATTCGTTGATCACCACCCCGCCGAGTGAATCCGGCATGATCGCGTCCAACTCGCCCGGCGAACCGCCGATCAGGGTGCTGGCCCCCCAGGCGCGCGGATCGTCCTCGCCATAACTCGGCCGCCCCAAAACCAGCGAGTGCCCCCCACCATCCGCCATGACCGGCCAGGGCGCTCGAGTGCCATAGTTCACTTCCAGCCGAATGGCGCCTAAATTGTTTCTCAGCCGGATTCGACCTTCGTCGTTCGGCAGAGAACCTCGCAAAGGTCCCACGACATTCGTGATGCCATACACCTCCCGAATGTCCGCAGGAGAAGCCGCGACCACAACGAATTCTCCCGCCTCCAACTGGAATCCCGCGGGAAACTCGAACTCGACATCGCCGCTGAGACGCCACCCGCTCAGGTCCTCAAAAATCGACCGGGCATTGCAGAGCTCCACAAACTCAAGATTGCGTCCATCCTTTCGGGAAGACGGATGGTACATGATCTCGCTGATGATCATGCCGGTGGTTCGGCTCGAGGGGCCGAGCGGCTCCCGCGCCAGCCGCGGCGCGCCCACGGTCTTGCTGACGGTCAAACCCAGATCCCGGAAACTGGCGGTCGCCGAGCGTGCCGCGTTGTCACTGGTCACCGCAAATCCAAAGTAAAGCCTGGCCGGCAAACCGGTGAAGACTCGCGCCCCGAGCTGGGTCCACGTCTGCCCGTCCAAGCTCGCAAAACCGGCCAGGGTCTGCCCCGTCCTTCGCAAACGCAACCACGTCTGGGGATAGTTCACCGGAAACCCGCCCGCCGGGGCCTGGGTCTCGGAATTTGCCCTCAAACTGGCTCGCGATTCGAAGAAACAACCGAGCTGAACCGACGAGGCAAATACCGCCCCAAAAGGAGAGCTCGGATCCAGGCTTTCCCGGGCCATCAAACCCGCATGCACATAGGGATCCGATACGCTCACGCGGGCCACCCGAACCTGCAGATCAAAATCTCCCGTTCGCTCTTCCCATCCGAAATGAAACTGATCCGTGGTGCCCCCGATATCCGATCCCGCCCCGGTGACATCATAGCCCCCGGGAACATAGACGGTCTGACCTGGGATACCCGGTGTTCCCACATCGGCCGGTGTGTATTCGTAAGGCGTGAATCCGATTTGAGAGCCCGGCAGGATCACATTCGCCGCCGCGGCGCGGTCGGTCACATGATTGACCGTGAGTAAATAGGGCACCCCAAAAGCCAAAGTCGTGGTGGTCAACTCCACCGTCGATGGGTCCGGCCCCCAGGCCACACTGAGGATCCCCGCCCCCTGGTTCAACGCGTAATTGGCCCGATTCGTCGCGCCCGGCGCCGCCACAGGTTCGCTGTAACTGAGCCGCACCGTGGTGGCTCCCATGTTTTGAGCCTGAACAAGCAGCGGCCGGACCTGATCCGGAAGCACCGTGAGAATCGCCGGATCGGAGTTGGTGGCGCCCAGGCTGTTGCTTAGTCGCACGCTGAATCGGGCTCCGTTATCCTGAAGAGACACCGGACCATAGCTCAGACTCGAGGAGGATGCCCCCGGCAGATCCACTCCATTCCGCTGCCATTGATACGTCAGCGGGCTCACATTGCCAGCCCGCACCAGAAACTCGGCGCTGCCCCCTTCGACCACCGAAGTATCCGCAGGTTGTTGGGCGATGACTGGCGGGGTCATCGTCACCCCAAAAGGCAACAGGTGAGTGGCGGGAATCGGCCCCTCGTCCACCCCGTCCGGGCGAAGCCAGCGCACCGCCAGATTGTCCCCCCCTCCCCCCTCTTTCTGCAATGCGGCAATGTAATAATACCGGCCCGACTGCAAACGCACCGGCGACGATTTCTGGTTCGACTCCTTCTCCCACTCCCGCGAGGCTGTCCACGAGTTCACCGTGGCAATCAGCTTCTGGTTGGCCGGATTCTCGTCCAGGCTCAACCACAACTCTCCATTGTCATCGCTCGCAATCCAAAAAGTGTAATCCCCGGTCACTGGCGGAACCACAAAACCGTGGATCCGCTGGCCGTAGTTCTCGAGGGCGTCCACCGGGCCTTCAAAAAAGTCCGTGATGAGATTGGTCGAGCTCGGTTTGAGAGGATAATTCGGAGAACTCGTCAGATCGCTGATCGCAGTCCCGGGGATGCCTTCCCACACCTCCCGCAAAATCGAGCCCGCGGGGATCGAGAGCGAGCTCCACAAGAGCCCGATGATCATGAGCCACCTGCCCACAGCAATTCCCTTGTTCGCCAAAGCGCCTTGCCCTTCTTTGAGTCTTCTCATAGCCATAGATGCAGCAGTCATCGAGCCAACATTGAATCAAGCAGCCCCTCCGGAAACGCGGCCGCCCACTGCTGGCTCATGGATTCTGAATCAGGGATTTAAAAGGATGCGCGCGCTGGTGCACAGGAAAAACATCCGTCAGGAAGGCTCGCTCGCTCCTAATTTCCAGATCGGCACGATCTCCTTCAAACGGTCCATGAACGCGATCACCGCCGAAAACGCCTCCCGTCGATGGGGGGCCGCCACGCCAACATAGACGGCGGTCTCACCAACGGGAATCCAGCCCAAACGGTGAATAATGCACAAGGCCAGACAGCCGTTTTGGCGGCCGATTTCCTCCGCGATTTGCCGGATCAGCTTTTCGGCCATCGGCGCATAGGCCTCATAAAACAATCCCGGGATGTCGTGTCCCTGCTCCTGTCCTCGCACGATGCCGCGGAATTCGACCCAGGCGCCTGCCGTCCCGCGCACAGCGGACGGGAGGGGCCATGGCGTGGCGGCAATCGATTCGCCGGTGAGCAGCACCCTGACCTGCATGGTCATCCTCCTGAGACCGGCGGCAGAAACGCCACCTCGTCTTGCGGATTCAACCGCGTTTCCCAGCCGACCAGCTCCTGATTGCAGGCGACTTGGAGCGGGACCTTGATCTCCCTGAGTCTCGGCAACATTTGCTGCAACCGTTCCCAAAGTTCTCGGGCCGACACAGGGTCGCTCAGGCGGAGTTCCAACTCGGAAAATCCGCTGACCTCGCGGAGCTGGGCAAAAAACAAGATTTTCATCCTCCAATGGCAGTCATGGCGCGTTGGGCTTCGTAGGACTTATGAAAGAGATGATCTTTGGGTTTCTGCCGGATCGCCGTCACCATCGCGTCACGCAGACGATCGACATCGAGCCAGGGACGCAGACTAGTCATGAGATCCACCTCCCGGTGACATCCGAGGCAGGGTCGGATCTTGCCGTCCGCCGTCAAACGCATCTTGTTGCAGCCATCGCAGAAATGCGGATTTGTCATCGCGCCAATGAACCCCACCGTGGCTTGGTATAGGGGGAGTCGATAATACACGGCGGGACCGCATCCATGCCGGGTCCGATCGGGTTCCATCGGAGTGCGCTCCAGGATCGCTTCCCGGACTTCACGGATGGGGAAAAAGTTGCTGTCATTGAGCTTCTGCGTCAGGCTGACCGGCATCAACTCGATGAAACGCAACGGGCACTGATGCTCGGCGGCATACTCGATCAGCGGCCAGATCTGAGATTCATTGATGCCCCGCATCAGCACGCAGTTGAGTTTCACCTGTTGGATTCCGGCGGCGCGAATGGCCTTCAACCCATCGAGGACATCGCGCAACCGCCCGCCAGTGATCCGTTCATACAGGCGTTCGTCGATCGCGTCCAGGCTCACATTGACACTTCGCACCCCGCTGTTGGCGATCACCCTTGCCATCGGGGCCAATCGCGCGCCGTTGGTGGACAGCCCGACATTATCAACGCCCGGCAGACGACATAACCGGGACAGGAATTCCCCGACGTCCTTGCGCACCAGCGGCTCGCCGCCTGTCACCCGGAACCGGCGAAACTCGAGGCCCGTTGCGACTCGAACTACCTCCAGGATCTCCTCGTAGGAAAGAATTGCCGAACGCGATCGCCATTCCCGAAATCCTTCGGGCATGCAATACAGGCAACGTTCGTTGCAGCGATCGGTTATTGATATCCTCAGATAATCAATTCCGCGTTGGTGCGAATCCCGGTTCACAAGCGCAATCGTCGGCCTTCAGCCGCTCTCAGTCCGGCCAATATACCTCATCCTCGCATTCCCAAAAGGCCAAAACAATCCGTGGCCAAATTCCAGTTATCGCTCATTCCATGAGCAATCGCGTATGCGAATAGCCGGGTCGGGAAACCCAGTGTGCAACGGTTGGATATACAAAAGTGAACCGAGGCGGTGTCTGTACAAGAAAGTATGAAAACTTCGAAGCTCAAGATCTCAGGGGCAGTCCTGTTGCTGTGCGTGGCGCTTGCCGGCATCGGCCTTCAGCTCATGGGGCCGGGGTTGGTCACTACTAGGCCGCGACAACCTCCACAGGCCGGGACCACCTCACAGGGCGTTCCGGTGACGGTTACTGCGCGTGGGGGGCTCGTCTTTCATCTGAAGACGATTGTACCTTTGGCCGCTTTGGCTGGCGTTGGCCTGCTTTGCATCGCCTCAGCCCGGCGGCATGATACGGAAAGCCCCCAATAAGGCAGCAGGCTCAAAACAAAATTTATGTTATATGTGAATAGTCCGCCGTTCGATCCGGGCACCCGCATGCTGGCCCTTGACGGTGTGCGGGGGGAACTGGGATATTCAGGCATGAGACTGGCTAAGGCTCAGGAAAGCGGGATGGAGCTGTCGGCGGGCGAGCGGGCAGAGTTGCTGGATTGGCTCTGGGATGGCCTTCAGTCACCAGGCGTTCTGGAGCTACAGGAACAATGGGCTGCGGAGGCGGAAGAGCGCATTGATGCAGTGGATCGCGGTGAGCTCCCGGCTGTTGACGGGCCGACTGCCCTTGAAGATCAACGACGTTCGTTCGGGGCATGACCTATCGTTTCACCTCGGCTGCGGTCGGTGAACCGGAGCTTTAGGCATCGCGTTTATGAACAAACTAGGTAAGGCACTCAAAGAAGGAGTTAAAGGATTCATGAAGGGCGTCGGCCCATCACGTTACCACGCAGCTGGCATTCAGGTGCGCTGCACACACTGCAGCGGCGAGTTGTTCCATCAGCATAAGGCGCTGGGCAGGAAAGGAACTATGACGAAAGATTACGCCGAACGGATCGACGAATTCTGGCCGACCCTTGTGCGGGCTTGGGATGAATTCCGCGGCAAGCCCCCTGTGCTCATGAAAACGGTCCTATCGTTGTTCTTTGGTTGTCTGCTGCTCGATGCGACGGGTGCAACGCCGCAGGACCAGAGTCGAAAAAAAATGGAATCCGAGGGAGCGGCGATTCTGAGCCGGACCGACGCAGGTCCAACGGCCCTGCTTGAACTGGACACATATGCGGCTGAGCAGGACGGTCTGCTGGACGAATTTTGTCGGACGAGCGTTCAGGCTTTCAAGGACCGGAGTGCCTACCTACTTTCGGAACTCTGGCGCGCGGGCATGCTGAAAGACGAAATTAAGCAGCAGTTGGTGAGGGACCATTACCGCATGGTGCTATTCCAGGTCTACGGCAACGACGGCGCACCCAACGTTGTCGTTAGAGGCTTTCAGACGTTTCCTTTTCCGGATGTCTGGACGGAGTTCACGCCCACCCTGTACCGCAACGGTCAGGTTGAGTGGTCTCCCGGCAAGGCGCAGAAAGCCCACGTGATGTCGATCAACAATTCTACGATTACAAGCCAGATCGGTGGGGCACTCAACCACGGTGACGTTTTGCAGTACCGCATTGTGCTACGGCAGAGCGGTGATGCGACTGTGGGGCAGATGCGCCCCTGGGAAGTCAGTGTGTGGAGCAACAGGCTTCTGGTGCAAGGGATACAGAAGTCAGAGAGGTCGGTCAAATGAAGGGTTGGCCCAACCGCGGAGTCGAGCGACTGGCGGCCGGCGGTTATCCTTTGCCCATTCGAATCGAAATCTGGTTGTGATCGCTTCGTCTCTTGCTTGGGCGCGCCTCGGACCGTTAAGATCGGGGTTATGAGAAAGATCGAGGCGTGGATGGGACAAGCGGGCGCCAACTTGGTTGTGCTCGCAATTTTCCTGGCCGGCATGATGGCTGTTGGCGGATGCGGTCGCTCGACATCGCCCGGACCCACCCCGCCGACATCGGCGGAATCCAAGCCGATGGTGATCGGGGTGTCATTGCTGAACCTGTCCTCGGAATTCATCGTGATGCTGGATCGCGCCATGCGAGCCAAGGCCGAGGATCTGAAGGTCAGGCTCATCGTCAACGATGCCCAGCGCAGCGCCGAGCGGCAGATTCAACAGGTCGAGAGTTTCATTAACCAACGGGTGGACGTGATCATTCTCAATCCCTGCGAGGTCGAGGCCAGTTCACCGGCGGTGGACAAGGCCGTCGCGGCCGGCATTCCGATCATCAATGTGAACTCCGAGACTCGAAGCGAGCCCACAGCTTTTGTGGGATCGCGCGACGAGGAGTCCGGTCAAATTGCCCTCGAGTATTTGGCCGGTCGTCTCCAGGGGAAAGGCAATCTGCTGATGATGCACGGCTTTATGGGACAGGCGGCCCAACTGAAGCGGGACCAGGGCGCTCACGACGTGATGAAGCGATATCCTGACCTGAAGCTCCTGGCGGATCAAACGGCCGAATGGGACCGGGTCAAGGCGGTCACGCTGATGGAGAATTGGATTCAGTCGTTCGGGGGCAAAATCAACGCGGTGTTTGCTCAGAACGACGAAATGGGCATGGGGGCTGTCATTGCCTTGGAACAGGCCAAAATGAAGGATCAGGTTTTGGTGGCCAGCGTCGATGCGATCGCGGACGCCCTTCAGGCGGTCAAACAGGGCCGTTTGGATGCCACGGTGTTTCAGGACGCCCGCGGCCAAGGGGGGACCGCCGTTGAACTGGCCGTCAAGATTGCGCGAAAAGGACCATACGAAAAACAGATTTTGATACCGTTCCAACTCGTGACGCGAGATAACGTGGATCGCTTTTTGCCCTGCTTGATTCGCGTTAATTAGCGTCCATTAGCGGTTAAGTTTTTTCTATTCGCGGTTCTCGGAGCAGATTCGCCGCTTGAGAGAGAGAATGCGAATTGATTATAGTTCGGGGATGGAACAGGTGAAACGGCTCTTTGCGGAAGACCAGTTTGCCAAACTGGCCGGGATTGAGATCGTTGAGATTCAGCCGGGACATGCGGTTTGCCGCATGGAAATCCAGCCTCAGCACTTAAACGGGCTGAAGACCGTTCATGGGGGAGCGATCTTCACCCTGGCGGACTTTGCGTTTGCGGTCGCCTCGAATTCCCACGGGGTGCCGGCGATGGCAATTAACGCGAGCATATCCTTTCTCAAGGCGGCAACCGCGGGTGTTTTGCGGGCGGAGGCCAAGGAAGTGTCGTTACATGCCAAGCTAGCGACCTACACTGTGGATATCACCGACGCGACCGGGGCTCGCATTGCCCTCTTTCAGGGAACCGTTTATCGCAAAAGCGACAAATCCTTGGTCAAAGGTTGACCTCGATGACCTAAAAACGAAGTTGGTCCGGTGGCGCTTCCGCCAAAACCGAAGTGATTTTTGGCATACCCCTGTCTATTGTGAGTCAAAAGCCGAGGGACAACACTTGGGCGCCCTTGAGGCGGGGGGTGTTGCGAGGATCCTCGAAGAGATTAAGTTGCCGGCCGACGACCTGCCGCCAGATTTCGTAGCCCTTGCCGTTCATGTGCAGTTGGTCCTTGACAAAGATGTCGGCCAGCGGTTTCCCGCGTCGATCGAGCATAGCCGAATGCACGTCCACGTAGACGAGGCGGTTGTCTCGCCGGGTATAGTTTCGAATCAGGCGATTGGCGGCTCGGAACTGATCGATTTTCGCCCATCGGGCGGGATTCGGAGCCATGGCGATAAAAGCCAGCCGGGCTTGGGGAAGATGGGCTTTCATGAGTGCGACCAGCTCTTGGAAGTCGACGAGGACCTGTTCGGGGGACTTGCCATCGTTGATATCGTTGGTGCCGGCATAAAAGACAATCAATCGCGGGCGATAGGGGAGGACAATGCGATGGAAGTAATGAACGGAATCGCTGATGTAGGATCCCCCGAAGCCGCGGTTGATGACGGAAATCTTGGGGAAGTCCTGGGCAAGATTCGTCCAGAGCCGGATGCTGGAACTGCCGAGGAATAACACGGCGTGCGGAGGAGGCGGCTGGATCTGGTCTTGGCGCTCAAAGGCTTGAATATCCCGTTCCCATCGGGAAGGAGATCGTGCTTGGGCGGGGGCGGCGGCCTGGATTGCCCCGCTGAGCCACAACAGGCTGAGACCCACCGCGATCCGCGCGAAGATGCAAGAGAACTTCATTTCCCGAGACAGTATGCGCCCCGCGGGATTCAAGCAAGACCGGCCGTCGTGAAAGGGCGGATGGGGCATCGGATGTCACTCCAGTTTTTTTCGCTCCATCGAGGCGAAAAAGCCCGACGCCGCTTTGGGGTCTTCGCACGGGAACAACAACGGGTGAAACCCTTGATCTGCTGGCAAAATGTCTGGCAGGTCAAGAACTCGAACTCTAGTGTGGTGTGTGCAAACACGACACTAGCCCAGGGTCTTTTTCAGGAATTTGAGGCCTCGGACGGCCAGCTCTTTCTGGCTGGGGGCCAGTTTGCGCCAGATGGCAGCGGCTTTGGCAATGACTTCGATTTCCTGGGAGAACGATTCGATGACGACGGCGCCGTCATACTTGATTTTCTTGAGGGCGCGGGCGATGTCGGGCCAGGCGATATGATCATCGCCGGGCACCCCTCGATCGCAGCCGCAGGCGTGGAAGTGAGCCAGGTGTTTTCCTGCCCGGAGGATGGCGGCGGCGGAGTCCTTTTCCTCGATGTTCATGTGGAAGGTGTCGAGGTGGACCTTGAGGGCGGAGCTATCCACGTCGCGGATCATTTGCATGACCTGCTCGCAGGTATTGATGAAATCGGTTTCAAAGCGGTTCAGGGGTTCCACGGCGAAGGCGATGCCTTTGGGTTCGGCGTATGCGCAGGCTTGTTTGAGGTTGTTTGCCACGGTTTTCCATTGGGCTTTTCGTTCCTGAGGGGAATAGGCATTGGCGCGTCCGACAGCCGAGTAGACCGGGCCAATGATGACGGGGGCTCCCAGGATCACGGCGGCGTCCACGGTGGCGGCCAGGTACTGGAGGCAGTTCTTCTGCTGTTGCTTGTCGCCTCGCAGGTCGCGATCGGGGCCGAAGATACCGCAGATCGCGCAACAGGCCAGTTCGGCGCGGTCCAACGCGGCCCTGACTTTGGGGGCATCGATCAGCGAGGGATCTTCGAAAGCGATCTCCACCGCATCGAATCCCCATTGTTTGAACTGCTTAAACAAACGGGTATGTTGGGTGGTGAAAGGCGAGGTAAACAGGAGCGAATTGATGCCGAATTTCATAGCGATTAAATGCGTCAATGGATTTTGAACCTATGCTAAACCAACTGTCCGCCGTGTCAAAAGCTTTCGTGGGCGTACTCCTTGTTCTCAGTCATTCCGGACTGCTTCGGGGCTCGCCGGCATCGGGGGGGGCGCTGTCTTTGTCTCTGACGAGCGTGGAGAGGGACAAATCGGTTCCGCGGTATCAACCGATCTCTTTTCAACTTTCGGGTCTTCGGGATTATGCGAACCCATGGGATCCGGATGAGGTGACGGTTGACCTGGAGGTGATCTTGCCCTCGGGGCGGACGCAGCGGGTGCCTGCCTATTTCGCGCAGCGGTATGAGCGCCGCAGAATCCGTGATGGCAATCGGGAACGCGACTGGTTTTATCCGCTGGGCAATCCAGGCTGGGAAGCACGGTATACGCCGGTCGAGGCGGGGGCCTATGAGGCGGTGGCCGTGGTGACCGACCGTTCCGGACGACAGACCTCGGCGCCACTTCGTTGGAAATGCGTTCTTTCCCCGGCTCGGGGATTTATTCGCGTGAGTCAGGGCAATTCGAGGTTCATGGAATTCACGACCGGAGAACCCTTTTTTGCCCTGGGCCAGAACCTGGCCTTTATTGGCGACAATCAGCACGTAAGTCTGACCAAAGCAGAAGAGATCTTCAGCCGTCTTTCGGAGAACGGGGCGAATTACCTGAGGATCTGGACCTGTTGCGAGGACTGGGCGATGGCGATCGAGGCCCGAAAAAGCGCCTGGGGACGATCGTGGAACTGGCACCCGCCCTTTGTGGAGAGGCCGGGACCGGACGGTCGCACCGGCCGATGCGTCCAGTTTCCGAAAGACAAGACGATGCTGGATGTGGATCCGTCCCATAGGGTGGCGTTGCGACCCGGCACGCGGTATGTGCTGACAGCCGTTTTGCAGGCGGCCTCCAACACGGCGGTGAGAACGGAAATCAACGGGACACGATCCGAGCGTTGGACCCCCACGGATCCCGAAACATGGGGCGCTCTTCGCCACGAATTTACGACGGGATCGGGAGATTTTTGGATGTCCGGCCTGCGGTTTCAGCGCGAGGGAGAAGGCGCGGTGTGGGTTCGCGAGGTTTCCCTCCGGGAAAAGCCGGATGGACCGGAATTATTGTGGGAAGCGGCCATGAATCGGCCCATTCGCGGCTTTTTCAATCCGATTGATTGTTTCATGTTGGATGAACTGGTGTCCCTGGCCGAGCGGCATGGGATTTATTTGCAGCTCTGTTTGCTGACCCGCGATCTCTACATGCCATCGCTGAAGGATCCGGCAAGTCCGGCTTACGATCAGGCCATCCGTGATGCCCGCATATTCCTGCGGCATGCGGTGGCGCGCTGGGGCGCATCTCCGAACGTGGCTGCCTGGGAATACTTCAACGAGATGGATCCGGGACTCCCGACCGACCGTTTCTATTCGGAACTCGGCGACTACTTGGAGCAGGTGGATATTTACCGTCATTTGCGCACGACCAGCGCTTGGGGACCGTCGCCCAAGGATTGCCGCCATCCAAAACTGGACCTGGCCGATGTTCATTTCTATCTGCGTCCCGCGGACACCAACCGGCTTGGTCATGAAGTGGAAGCCGTGCTTGAGCGGACCCGCTTTCTCCGGGAACACGCTCCAAACAAACCCTCGCACCTGGGAGAATTTGGGCTTGCGGACAATCAATGGCGTCTGACGGAGGAGCAACGGATTCGGCCTGAATTGGACGATGTCCATCACGCGCTGTGGGCCTCGGCGCTTTCAGGTGGGGCGGGATCAGCCCTGTTCTGGTGGTGGGAAAGGCTCGATCAACGGAATGTGTATCCCTTGTATCGGCCGCTAAGCCGGTTTTTACGTGACGTGCCATGGACATCGGGTGCCTTAACGGCGTTGCGGGCAACGGTGAACAAGGACGCTTTTTGCGTGACCGGCGTCCGCACCCAAGACCGGGCATGGCTCTGGCTCTTTGATGCGGCGGCCTCCTGGCGCCAGACGATCACTCTCGGTCAGCCACCACCGGAGCGGCGCGAGGAGATCGTGTCGATCGCGGATTGGCCGTCGGGCAGCCGCCAGGTCCGGTGGTTCGAAACGCGCCGCGATCGTTGGCTTGAACCTGCTGAAGCCCGGTTTCAGGAAGGGAACCTGATTCTGATCGTGCCTTCCTTTACGGGAGATATCGCGGCCCAGATCGGGCCGTAAACCCTTGGAATCAGAGAGGGCCAGGCCGGTAAAACACGAGCGGCCGGCATGAGGCCGGCCGCGACTCGGATAAGATTCCTGGATTCTGGCGAACGTTTAGGAAGCCAGCTTTTTCGCGGCTTCCTCTGGGATTTCAACCTTGGTCGTTCCGACGTCTTTGATTTCGACCGTGGTCGTCCGATCGATGGTGATGTCGTTGTTGTTCCAGTTCATGGTCGCCTGGACTTTGTATTCGTATTTGGCGAGGACACCGTTTTTCATCCAAAACTTGACGGAGCCCTTGGGATTCGCCGGTTCGGGGGCATTGGCTCCGCCTCGGAATCCGCGGGTCAGCAGGGCCTTCACACCGTCTTCGGTCAGATCACCGACGAAGGCGTCGCCGTCCTTCTTCAGTTCTTTGACTTTCTCGGCAAGGTTGGCGGCTTCGATGGCTGGGGTTTGATAATTCTGCAAGGTGCGAGCGATCCAGCGGCTGCGGTTGCCTTGTTGATCGCCGCTGGCTTCGGTGGCTTCGGCGAGCGATTGCCAGCCGGCGTCGGTTTTGATGGCGCCTTTTTCTCCCTTAACCACGGCCTCGATCGTGTTTTCCCCGCGGGTCATCTTCAGGAAGGCAACGCCGTCCTTGCCGACTTTGCCGTCGGTGGGGCCGGGGCGCATTCGGGAAGCGCTGCCGGCTTCAACCTCGCTATGCCAGGAGTAACCGCCGGCATCGGCGAGTTTCTTGGCGGCGGTTTTGACTTCTTCTTTTGGATCGGCGGCCATGACGGAAGCAGCAAACAATACCGCGGCGGCGATCAGGACTTGTGTCTTCATGATTTTCCCTTGGTCAGGTTGTTATTGGGTTTTTGATGTGGATAAACGCGAAGCGCTTTCCACGGCACTGCATCATGGTATACCCGGTACCATGACCGCTTTAAATCCAAAAAAGTTCACCCCATCCGCGGGACATCCGTTACGGATGAATCCGGCGGAGGCTGTGAGCGTTCTATTCGTGGCGCAAGGCTTCAATGGGATCCAGCAGGGCGGCTGCCTTGGCCGGATACAGACCGAAAACGATTCCCACGGCGCCCGAGATGCCGAAGGCGAGCAGGACCGACCAGACGGTCACGATCGTCTTCATCGTGGTCAAATGGGAAACGACCACGGGCGTCAGGATCCCCACCAGCACGCCAATGAGCCCGCCGCCAATGGCCAGAACCACAGTCTCCACCAGAAACTGCATGGTAATATCCCGGCGCTTGGCGCCCAAGGCGCGGCGAATTCCAATTTCCCGGGTGCGCTCCGTGACTGTGGCCAACATGATATTCATGATGCCGATGCCGCCGACCAGGAGAGAAATCGCCGCAATCGAGCCCAGCACGATGTTGAAAATCCTCTTGGTTTGTTCCGCCTGGCGCAACAGCTGCAACGGCACGATGACTTCGTAGTCGTTTTTCGGGTGGAATCGGCTGAGCAAGACCTTGATTTGAGGATCGGCCGTCTCGACGGCTGCCGTGTCTCTCATCTGGACCGTGATCTGGTGCAACTCGACCTTTTCCATCTCGAAGCTGCCGGCGGTGCGGCGGACCAGGACTTCACCGAAGCGCGAGCGCGCGGTGCTGAGAGGGATGTAGACATTGTTGTCGAGGGGTTCGCCTTCCATTTTGCCGGCCTGGGTGCGTTGTTGGGGCATGTTCCTTTCCCGCACGAGACCGACCACTCGGTAATAGAACTCGTTGATGCGGATCGAGTGTTCAAGCGGATCCTGGTAGGGAAACAGCCGTTGGGCCAGGCCGATCGTCAGGACACAGACGTTGTCTTGTTCCAGATCGTCGATTTCGGCCAGAAAACGTCCGCGCACCAAGTCCAAGCCGACGATGTTCCGATAAAAGGGGAGGGTGCCCAGGATCTGGCAAGGCACGTTGTTTTGAGCAAAACGGACATTTTCCCGCACGATGCGCACGGGCAGAACCCGTGAGACGCCGGGGATGGTGGACTGGATGCGGGCGCCATCGGCATACGTGAGCCCGTAATCCAACGCGGTTCCTCGTCCGATGCCGGCCTGTTTCGAGTCTTCAGGCGGTTTGATGCTGCGGAGAATAATGTTGTCGCTGCCCAGTTTCTTGATGGCCTCTTGGGCTTCGTAAGACGCGCCTTCGCCGATGGCGAGCATGGCGATCACGGAACAAACGCCAAAGATGATGCCGAGCATCGTCAAGGCCGAGCGCAGCTTGTGCAGCATCAGGCTCTTGACGCCGAGCCGGATGATGCTGGCGAGCTGGAAGCTGAAAGGGCTCATGGTTGGAATTCCGGAGCGCGGCCATTGGAGGACCGAGGCGGATTGTTGATCTCCCGATCGATCAAGCCATCGCGCATGTGCAACACGCGGTGCGCCCGGCTCGCGACGCGATCGTCGTGAGTGACCAGCACGATGGTCTTTCCTTGCGCATTCAGATGGTCAATCAAATCCAGGACCTCCTGGCCGGTGCGCGAGTCCAGGTTGCCGGTCGGTTCGTCCGCCAGAATCATCAGAGGATCGTTGACCAGAGACCGGGCGACCGCCACGCGTTGTTGCTGGCCGCCCGAAAGCTGGTTGGGCCGGTGATGCAGGCGGTCGCTCAAACCCACCATTTCCGCCAGTTTCTCGCATTGCTCGCGGTAACTTCCCAGGTCGTGTCCCTGATAGAGCAGAGGCACCTGGATATTCTCCAGCACGGTGAGCTGCGCGATCAGGTTGTAGGACTGGAAAATAAAACCAATCATCCGCCCGCGGGCTTCGGACAAGTCGTCGTCGGGCATGCAGGACACGTCGATGCCGCCCAGGAGATAACGACCGGAGGTCGGCCGATCCAGGCATCCCAGAATGTTGAGCATCGTCGATTTCCCCGACCCGGAAGGTCCCATGATGGCCACGTAACTGCCGCGTTGGATGGATAAATCCACGCCCCGCAAGGCTTGCACCACGACTTCCGCCCCGAGAACGTAACGTTTTTCGATGCCCTCGAGTTGAATGATCGCTTCAGCGGTTTTCATCCGGTTGGTTGCGTTGGGGGGTGGGCGGGGCGGCGTTAAGGGGGGCGGCATTGGTAACGGAGCCGCGACGAGGCCGGTCGCGTCCCCCAAAGCGCTCTTTGATGGCCGCGCGTTCGGTCTCATCGATCTGCCCGTCTCCGTTCGTGTCGTACTGTTTGATGAATTCCTCGCGGTTAAAGCCTCCGGGCATGCCTGGGGCGCCGTTGGGGCGCTGACGGGTTTCGCGATTGGCGGAGCGATCGAGTCCTTCCGCGACGCCGGATTCCTGGCCGAACTGCGGGAGGCGATCGCCGCGCCCGGTCCGGTTGATTTCCGAATCGCCGGGCACTCCGGCTCCCCTTCCCGAATTACGATTGTTTTCGGCCTCTTCGCCGGTTATGGCGGGCTGAGGACGGCCGTTGTCGTTGCGGGAATTGGCTTCGGCCGCGGTTTGGGGCGATGCTGCCGGTATCGCATCGTTGGTCGTCACGATGGAACCCGCAAGATCTTTATCCTGCGAGTCAAAAGGTGGAGAAAGCAGCACCCGATCGCCTTCTTTCAGACCTTCGGCGATTTCGATGAACTTGATGTTGTATTGGCCGATCGTCACGGGCACGGGGTTTTCCGGAGCGCTGGCGAGAAACACCACTTGTTTGCCCTTCCGCGTGGTGACGGCTTGGATGGGCACGGTAACGACGTTTTGGAGGTTGGTGATGACAATCTCGGCGCGGGCGGAAACGCCCGGTTTGATGTCGGGGAGTTTGCTGGTGATGACAATTTCAGTGGCATACACCTTGAGGTTCGGATTGCCCCAGCGGCTCTGGCTGTCCGGGAGGGGAGCCACGCGTTTCACTTCCCCGCTGAAACGCTGGTCCGGCATCGAATCCAGCACGATAAACGCGGGTTGTCCCGCCTGGATTTGATTGATGTGGGATTCGTGGATTTTGACCCTGAGCTTCATCTCGCTGGTGTCGGGCAGCTTGATGATTTCCTGCCGGTTGCGGATCACCGCGCCTTCCTCGATCATTGATTCGCTGCTGAACCGGTTGTCGCCTCCTCCGGCATAGACCACGAGGCCGTCCTGGGGGGCAAGGATCTTGGTGGCGCTGAGGTTTTTCTGGTCGCGTTCGAGTTTGCTTTTGTTGAGCTCCAGGGTGCTTTTTTGGGTTTGAACATCCGCGTTATATTGGGCCAATTTGCGTTCGCCCTGGAGTTTCACGCGTTCGAGATTATCCTTCGCCTCCTGGAGCGTCGCCTCCAACTCGCGTTTTTTCTTCGGTTCGTCGAAGGTTTCGATCATCCAAAGGGCTTTCTCTCTTTGCTCGAGCTGAAGTTTCTTCTGAAAGACCGACAACCGATCCGAATCGAGTTTGGACTTGGATTCGTAGTTCTGTTTGTAGAGTTCCTCGGTCCATCGAAGGGTTTCCTCAGCCAGTTGGAGCTGTTCGATGACGTTGGTGATTTCAATCTGGGCATCGCGCCGGGTTTGGAGGGCTTCGCCTTTGACGAACTTGTCGAGATCGGACTGCGCAAATTCGACCTTGAGTTCGGCGGCGCTGATCTCGCTGTCGACCAGGCTCTTTTGGATGTCGAGTTGTTGCTCGGATTGAACGAGGGCAAACTGGGCCTTTTCCACGTTGATTTGCTGCAGGTTGACCGCATCGCGCGCCGATGAAGAATCCAGTTCCACCAACAGCTGGCCCTTTTTCACGTAGGATCCTTCCGGCAGGATATAGATAATCCGCGCGGTTCCCTCCACCTCGCTGCGGATGCTGACCTCGTTGACGGCCTCGATAGTGCCACCTTCGACGATGGAAATCAGGAAATCGCCGCGTTTGACCTCGTAGAAAGCGGCTTCTTCGGGGGCGGGTCCGGAAGTCTTGATGCCATAGACCAGAAAGGCCAGGACGGCGAAAATGACGAGAGCCAGCCAGAGGGGGTTCTTCCAGCGACTGGCTTTGGGGGGCGGAGAAGATGCCGGGGTGTTCATAATCAGTTATTGAAGTATTCTTCGGGAGTTAACACCTTGTCGTCGAATTCCGTGGCGGCCGGCCGGGCGCCGGGGATAAAACCGGCCAGGTGGTCCTTCAGCCAAAACTGGGGCAGCTCCTTGTTCAACGCTCCAATGTCCAACATCAGTTGCAGCCGCGACAAGTGGTAATCGACACGAGACACCGTCAACTGGTTCTGGACTTGGATTTGTGAATCGATGGCATCCAGCAGCTCGCGCACCTCCACTCGCCCCGCCTCCAGAAGCAGGGCGGTGCTGGCGACTCGGCGGTTGGCCAGGACCAGCGCGTTTGACTGAATCTCGAAGTTTTGCCGACGTTGGGCGACGGTCCGCAGCCCCCGTGCGATGCTGTCCCGGAGCTGATCCAGGGTCAGAGTCAGATTGCGCAACTGGGACTCGAAAGAAATCAGAGTCGACCGGTAATCATTGCGTTCATTGAGGCGGTCCAGGGGGAGATCCAATTGGAGTCCCACGCCGGCCCGGATCTTATCCGGATCGAAGGTCGTATAATCCGTGGGTTCATCGGAGGCGAGGGAGGCGTCGGCGATCAGGTTCAAGTCGGCTTTCAGACGATCGGCCGCAACCCGGACCTTGCGTTTGCTGTCCTCGAACGCATCGATGGCATTCAAGATAGTTAACTGCTTTTTCACGGCGATGCTATAAGCTTCCTGCGGATCCAAAGTTACATCGATCATCCCAATCTGTTCGAGATCTTTCAACGCCTGGTCCTCGAGCAGAATCTGCTCGCCCAGGGTCAGTCCCAACTTGATTTTGAACTGATCCAGGCTGGTTCGATAGCTTGCCAGGGCGTTGACATAAGTGTTTTTGGAGCTCAGCTCCTCCTGGCGCGCCCGGTCTACATCGACCAGCGCCTCCCGGTCTTTGGCCCGAGCCTCGAGGCGTTTCGTCGAGAGCCCCAGGTTCAGATAATTGGTGTAGCGATTCCGGATGGTGTCTTTTTGGGCGAGTAAGGCGAAGTAATCGCTGACGATTTCGAGCGCGAATTCATCCTGGAAGAAGCTGTAATTGCGCACCGCATAGACGACATTGCGTTCCGCCTGAGTCAGGCTTTCCACCGCGGCGTTGTTGCGGCCAAAACCGCGTAACAACGGCTGGACCAAATTCACCGAGAGGGTGGAGATCACCGAGCGGCGCGGATCGCCCGTGTAATAACGCAAAATATCGTTGGCCATCGAAACACCAAGACGTCCGCCGCTGCGAACCAGCTGATCCACGCCCACCTGGCTATTGACCGTGCCGGTCTGTTCGCCCGCCGCGTCGCGGGCATAGCGGGCCTGCGAGTTGGCGAAAAACTGCGGCGTAAACTGATATCGCGCCCCGGTGAGGGTAAGGGCCGTCAGGTAAAGCCGTTCCTTTTCGGCCTGGTAGGTGCGGCTCCGGGTGGCTGCCAGCTCGAGGGCGCCCTCGAGCGTGAGGAGCCGCCGGTTCGTCTGCAACCGGTCGTCAATCAACTCGGTGGCGGTGATATCTTTAGGCTTGCGCGACGAATAGGAGGTGTCTATAGTGAAGTCATTGGTCCGCCCGAAGATGCGGTTCTCGGCTTGTTCAATGATGCGGTAGACTTCCTTGTCGGCCGAACGCCGATGGTGCGAGGTGGAGCACCCCGATAAGATGAGTGCGACCAAAAATATCGTCGCTGTCCTCCAGTGAAAAACACGGGATCCGAATTGATTATTTGTTCTGGTGCCCACAACATCCGTTCTACTTTGTCTTAACGAGTTGACGTTCGCGGCTTTGTCGCGGTTACAAAAAAGCTCAGAGTCTGTGTCGCCCGTCCGAGGAGGCGGGCTGCGCCCCTGAGGATCACCCTGGGCGGGAGGGACTCGGGGAATATGAAAAAAAACCTAAAGAAACCGCGGAGAACGCCGATAGGACAAGGTGAACTCATTAATGAATGAATGACGGGTGTGGCCAAGGAAGGCTGAGAGCCGTCATGATGAGCTTGAAGTAAAAGAGCAGGGAGAGAAAGACGTTTTATGGCTGTTACTCCTGCATCCAGAGATAAGGGAGATTCCAATGATGAGCCCATTCGGGTTCGGATCGCCGCGCGCAATCCCAAGGCAAGGTTGGCCAGTGGGGCCGTTCTGATGGGCAGGATCCCCGTGCGGTGGCTCGCGAGAATCGGTTTTCTGCCGCGGTTAATCCGGGCGAGTTGGCGAAGCGTTTCCTGAACCAGATCCCCGGAGGCTGTTTCTATGCGGGACACTATTGATATCCTTTATCTCGAAGACGATAGCAGTGATTTGCAACTGGTTTGTTCCTACCTGGCCGCCGAGGGAATGGATTGTCGTTTGGTTCCGGTATCCGCCCGATCCGACTTCGAGGCGGCTTTGGACCATCAATCCTGGAGCCTTATTGTGGCCGATTTTCACCTGCCGACCCACAAGGCCCTGGAAGCCATGCAAATCGCACGCCATAAATGCCCCTCGGTGCCCTTGTTGATGATTTCAGGAGTGCGGGAATTCAAGGGGCTTCTGGAGTCCTTTGGATTGGAGACGGTGGATTGCATAGGCAAAGATCAGTTGTCCCGCTTGGGATCCGCGATTCGCGCCGCCTTGAGTGGACAGCAGGATTATCGCGGGGGGGGAGAACGCCGGACCCAGACGACGTCGACGATGGACGCTCGTTTTCAGAGCCTGCTGCAGCACACCTCCGACATCGTTTTTGTGCTGGGTCTGGATTTGAAGGTTTTAAGCTGGAATCTCCGCGCCGAACAGGCGACAGGCTGGAAACGACCCGAAGTCCTGCATCGCGAACTTCAGGAGTTCCTCCCCACTTCCCAGGAGAACACCCTGCAAATCTGCCGGCAAAAAACGCTCGAGCAGGGACAATGGCAGGAGGAACTCCATATTCAGGATCGGAACCGTCGGATGCAGCGGTGGACCAGCAAGTGGATTCTGGTGAATAATCCGCCCGGCCATCCGGACGCCTTTCTGGTGATCAACAGCGAAACAGGACTTGCGCAGCGGATCGAAGAGCAATTGCTCCGGGCCCAGCGCATGGACAGTATTGGCGCCCTGGCCGGTGGAGTCGCTCATGATCTTAACAACGTCCTTTCGCCGATTCTGATGTCCCTGAACCTCCTGAACGACCAGTGCGTCTCCGAGGAAGGACGTCAATTGCTGAGGACCCTCGAGTCCAGCGCCCAACGGGGCGCCGAGATCGTCCAGCAGATGCTGTCCTTTGCGCGGGGATCGTCCACGAATCGGGCGGCGGTCGATGTCGGATTGCTGATCAGGAAATCTGTCAATATTTTTCGGGAAACCTTTCCCAAGAACATTCGGATTGCCGTCGAGGTTCCGGAGTCGCTGGGCAGCGTCTGGGGCAACATGACCCAGCTCCATCAGGTGCTCATGAATCTTTGTGTCAACGCCCGGGACGCCATGCCGGAAGGAGGGACGCTGATGATTTCGGCCGATCGGACCGAGGTGGATGAATGTTATGCGCGGTCGGTCGAGGGGGCGCGTGTGGGGACGCACATCCGGCTGACGGTAAACGACACCGGTATGGGCATGCCGCCCGAGGTGCTGTCGCGGATTTTCGAACCCTTTTTCACAACCAAAGGCCCCGATCAAGGCACCGGCCTGGGCTTGTCCACAGTGCTGGGGATCGTGAGGGATCACCAGGGATTCTTGAAAGTGGAAAGTCATCCGGGATCCGGCACGCGTTTTGAAATCTGTTTTCCCCTGCATGATCCTGAGGGAAAGGCTCTGGAAGAATCGTGCGATGATGAGGTGCCCTTTGGCCAGGGCGAACTGGTCCTGGTCATCGACGACGAAGAATCGATTCGGCAGGTGGTGGCCAATGCGTTGCGCAAGCATGGCTATCGGGTTCTTGTGGCTGAAGAAGGGGCGCGCGCCGTGGATCTTTACGCCCGGCACGCGGGGGAGATCCAGTGCGTGATCACCGACATCGCCATGCCCGGCATGGACGGCGAAATGTCCATTCGCGCCATTCGCCGGCTGAATCCGGATACCCGGTTTATCGTATCAAGCGGGCAAGGACCCCGGCGGGATGCCCAGACAATGGCCAATTTGGGGGTCAACGATCTTCTGCCCAAGCCGTATAGGGCTGAAGAATTGCTTCGAACGCTGCATCGCGTTCTTCACGCCTGAGCGAATGGGGCCGAGGATTCAGCGGAGGTCTTCGCCCAATTCCACGTTCCAATACGCCAGGTCGACGAAGTGTTTCCAGCTGTCGTGGTAGTTCAGGGAAAGATTGATTTGTACGAAGGGCCGCCATTTAGGCCGTTTGGGTTTTCGAACCAATTTCATCCCGGCTTCCTGGGGAGTGCGATTGGCTTTCTGCGTATTGCAGGCGATGCAGGAGCAGACAATGTTCTCCCAGCTGGTCGGCCCGCCTTGATCGCGAGGGATCACATGATCCAGGTTCAGCTCGGAACGATCGAAGATCCGGCCGCAGTATTGGCAGGTGTTTTGATCGCGTTCAAAGATGTTGTGACGGGTGAACTTGACCTCTTTCTTGGGCTGGCGATCGAAAACCAGCACCATGATGACCCGGGGAATGCGGATGCGGAATGAGACGGTCCGGATCGCCTCGGGATCGTATTCCCGCCGGGAAAAGTCCTGCCATTCGTGGAAGGAATAGGTCTGAAAGGTGCCGTCGCTTGCGCTGAAGACCACCTGGGCATGGCCCTGGAACAGGAGTGTCAACGCCCGTCGGGCAGAACACACGTTGACCGCCTGCCATAGGCGGTTGAGCACAAGCACTTGCTGATTCAAGAGCGAGCTCATAACCCCACTCATCGGCGCGCACGCTACCATTGTCGCCCCCGGGTGTCAATGCCTTGCCCCCCGCCTGGCGTTGGCGTTGTCAAAGGAAGTCAATGGGTTTATTCTGCATCGCATGCGCTCCAATTCCGCTCTCATCTCGTTTCTCAAGGCCGCCGGGGCGGCCGGATGCATCACGGTCGCCGCCAGCTTGGACGTCTGCGGCGCTTCGGCCGCGGAAGGGAGCCCGGCTTGGGCCAATCCGACGAAGACCCTTCTACCCTTTTGGCTCTCCCGGACAATGGAAGGGGAAAGCGTCTTGTTTATCCGGCCGGACGACAGCAGTCCGCCTCGGGCGTCTCTCCTGTTCGAACCCACTCGAATCCTGTCGGTGCGGGATTCCGCCGGCGAAAAGACCTATGAAGAAGGCCGCGACTACATCTGGAAACGGGGCGCACGGGAAATTTTGCTGCCCCCCGGATCCCGGATCACCTTCAAGTTGCCGCGGGATCTTCGTCGGCCCGCGGGAACTCAGCGCTACGCGTTAACCCATCGAGACGGCCAGGGGGAAATCCTGTTCGGGGCGGGACACGAATACCACGACATGCAAATCCTGGTCACTTATCTCCATCGCCGGGACTCCTGGCCGGGGCCGGTGCCATCGTATGCCGACGACCGGCTGCCGCGCACGGTCCGAATGCTCCAACGCAGGCAACCCCTCAGGATCGCCTTGTTAGGCGACAGCATTTCCACCGGCTGCAATGCGTCCGGTTGGGCGAACGTGGCCCCGTTTCAACCGGCCTACCAGGATCTTTTCACGCTCAACCTCCGGCGGGCATACGGGGTTTCCGTTGCTTTGACAAACTTCGCGGTGGGCGGCACCGACACGGCCTGGGGTTTAACCACGATTAACCAGGTGGCCGATACCAGACCGGATCTGGTGCTCCTCGCCTTCGGCATGAACGACGCCTCAGGCCGGCCTGCGGGTGAGTATCAGGCCAACATCCGCCGGATGATCGACGCGGTCCGCAAAGCCCAACCCGACACCGAGTTCATCCTGATCGCGACCATGCTCGGCAACAGGGATTGGACCCTCCTGCGGCACGAGCTGTTTGGACCTTATCGGGACGCGCTGGGGGCTCTCTGCCAGCCCGGCATCGTCCTGGCCGATATGACGTCCCTCTGGGACGTCCTGCTCCAACGCAAAAAGGACTGGGATCTCACCGGCAACGGCGTTAATCATCCCAATGACTTCGGTCACCGGATTTACGCTCAGGTCTTGTCGGCATTGTTGATTCCGCCCTCCCGGCTGAAATGAGCAACTGAACAGCACATGCAAACCCAGAGAGAATTTCTGGCGGGTGTCATCGAAGGATTCTATGGACAGCCCTGGTCACCCCGCGAACGCCTGGAGTTGTTCGATTGGATGACCGAGTCCGGCCTGAACACGTATCTCTATGCCCCCAAGGATGACCTGAAGCAGCGCGCGATCTGGCGAGAGCCGTATTCGATGTCCGAAGCGGAGTCACTTGGAGAGCTCATCCGAGCCTGCCGGCGGCTTCGGCTTCATTTTGTCTACGCGCTGAGCCCGGGATTGGACATCGAATATGGGAATCCATCCGAGTTCGAGTGTCTAAAGAGACGCTTGGAACAGATGCTGGGGCTGGGGTGCGGGAATATTGCCCTGCTCTTTGATGACATTCCAGACGGTTTGGCTTTGGAGAACGGCGGCCGTGGCGAATCCCTGGCCTCAGCCCAGTGCCGCGTCGCCAACGCGCTGTTGCTCTGGTTCCGTGATCGCTGCCCCGAGGCGCGGTTTCTTTTTTGTCCCACGCCCTACTGCGGAAGAATGGCCGAACGTAAATTGGGCGGGGAAGAGTATCTGTCCACGCTGGGTCGGGAGTTATCGCCGGAGATTGACGTGTTCTGGACGGGGCCCGAAATTGTCTCGGAGCAAATCACCGCGGCTCATGTCCGATCGATTCAGGCGGTTTTGCGCCGGAAACCATTGATCTGGGACAACCTTCACGCCAATGACTACGACGGGCGCCGCTTTTTCTGCGGGCCCTACGCCGGAAGACCGCCCGAATTGCGCGACGAGGTCAGCGGATTGTTGATCAATCCCAACAGCGAGTTTGTCTTGAACTATGTGCCGATTCAAACCCTGGGCGAGTTCCTCCGTTGCGAAGGCTCCTGGGATTCTCGCAAGGCCTATCTGAGTGCCATGCGGAAATGGTGGCCCTGTTTTGCGACCGTCGGGCAACCCGTCAAGCTGGAGGATTTGGTCCTTTTGGGTGATTGTTTCTACTTGCCGCATGCGGAGGGCTCGGAGGCCAAGGCGCTTTATGAGCACATTCGGTATCTGCTCGACCGGAATCCGGCGGAATGGGGTGTCCAGGCCGGGCTTGTTCGACAACAGATGGTTCGGCTGCGGGATTTCTGTGTCCAACTGACAGGACTGTGTCATCGCCCGCTGTTTTATGCCCTGAGCCGCCGCGTCTGGGAGCTGCGCGAAGAGTTGGACTTGCTGGAGGGTTTTCTGAGGCGCGCGTCTCAGGGAGGCATGCCGAACGGCGGTTATCATTCTGATTTTCATCTTTCGGGCACGTATCGCGGAGGGCTGGTGGCGCGATTGCAGCAGCTGCTGGTTCAGGAACCGGACGGCGCCCTGAACCTGGCGCGCGCCCGTCCGGATCCGCGGGCCTCGTGACTTTGATTGAACATGAATGAATGCATCATCCGCGGCTCGCGGCCTGGCGACAAGCCGGCCGCGTACTATGTTTGTCTCAAGACCGGTGATTCCGGCAGGGATGGGGAGCCGTTTTACCGGGAGGATCCGGACGCGTTGGGGCGGATCTACGTTGGACCCTACCTCGTTTTCGAGCCGGGACTCAGCCTGATCCTGGAGGACGATCAAGGCGTCTGCGGCTATGCGCTGGGGGCCTTCGACTCGCGCTCCTTTTACGCGCGCTACGAGGCGGAATGGCGGCCGGCCCTGTGCGCCCGATTTCCGGCGCCGCAAGGCGATCCAAGCCAATGGACCCGCGCGCAGCAGGTTTACCATGGGTATCACCACCCCGACTACTACTGTCCTGAACCTTACCAGGACTACCCCTCCCACATGCATATCGATCTGCTCGAGCGCGCTCAGGGCCGGGGCTACGGACGGCGCATGATGGAACAGATCATGAGCGAATTGCGACAACGCGGTTCTCCGGGAGTTCACCTGGGAGTGAGCGTGGTCAACACACCGGCACTGGGATTTTACCAAAGGCTCGGTTTCCGGGAACTCATCCGCGTCGGCTCCGAGGTTGACGGGTGCGTTTACATGGGCAAAAGCCTGATCTGAAAAAACGACTTGCCTTGTCCTCGCCTTTGCCTAAAAAATTGGAGGACATTGGAAAGATCCGCAGATGAGCACCAAACTCAAGACCATTGCCCGAAGCCATGGGACTTCCTTGCGTTGCGGCGTGCTGGCTGGGGGCAACTGGATCGTTGATCGCGTCATCACCATCGATGCCTATCCTCCCCCCGAGCAGGTGGGTTATGTCCTGGATCAATCGACCGGCACCGGTGGCGCCCCGTACAACGTTCTCGTGAACTTGGCCCGCCTGGGAGTCGATTTTCCGCTGACCGGCGCCGGTCTCCTCGGCCAGGACCGTGAGGGAGAGGCTATCCTCCAGGATTGCCGCCAACACAAAATCGACACGCGTTGTCTCCGAACCCATGCGCATGCCCTGACCGCTTTCACCAAGGTGATGTCCGTTCAAAAGACCGGGCAGCGTACGTTTTTTCATTTCCGCGGCGCCAACGCCCTGTGGAAGGCGCAGGATTTGGATTTCGAAAAAACCAAAGCCCGGATATTTCACCTGGGCTACTTGCTGCTCCTGGACGCCCTGGATCAACCGGATCCGCGTTGCGGCACCCGCGCCGCCGCCTTGCTTCATCAAGCCCAGGAAGCCGGCCTGAAGACCAGCGTCGATGTCATCAGTGAAAACAGCGAACGGTTTGCCCGGGTTGTTGTCCCGGCCTTGAAATTCACCGATTTCTGTATCTTAAACGAGTTCGAAGCCGGCTGGGCAACCGGTTTTAAGATTCGCCAGCCAGACGGCCACCTGGACCCGGTCGCTCTTCGCCATGCCGCGGGAGCTTTGCTCCAAATGGGCGTGCGAGAATTGGTGGTCATCCATTATCCCGAAGGCGGCTTCGCCCGCACTCGGAAAGGCGACGATGCCTGGCAACCCGCCCTCAAGGTGCCAGCGAAGGCGCTCGCGGGGACCGTGGGAGCGGGAGATGCCTTTGCCGCCGGAGTTCTGCTGGGTCTGCATGAAAACTGGGATTTATCCCGTTGCCTCCTCACGGGGGCGTGCGTTGCGGCCTCTTCCCTCGGCCACCCGACCGCCACCGCCGGCGTCAAACCGCTGCCGGCCTGTCAAGCCCTGGCCCGCAAGTACGGTTTTCAGCCCGCCCTCGAACCCCGGGATTGAGGCGGATCCTCCGACTCGAAGCCGAAGGCCGACAAAAACTCGTTCGCCGGGGCGCGCACGCAGACCGGTTTCCGCTGAAAAGGATCCCGATACTCGAGGCTCACGGCCCGTAATCCCAGCGGAAATGGATCCAGCTGACGAGATCGTCCGGGCTTTGGATGGCGCGCTTGGGTTCCATAAAGACTGTCGCCAACAATTGGGCATCCGGCCTCCAGCAGATGGAGCCGGATCTGATGGGTCCGGCCGGTCAAAGGCCGGGCTTCGATCAAGGACATCGATCCGCGGACCTGCAACACCTGGAACTCCGTTTCAGCCTCTTTCCCTTGGCGGGGGTCCACCATCATGCGTCCGGGCTGTCCAGGGACCGGTCCCAGTCTGGCCCGGCAACTCCAGGCCTGGCGCGCCGGCACGCTGTCCACAACCGCCAGGTATCTCTTGGACATCTGGCGTGATTCGAACAAGTCGCCGTAGGCGTCCACCGCTCCCAGGCTCTTCGCCAGCAGCAGAATTCCCGTGGTGTCGGCGTCCAACCGGTGGGCGGCCCTCAAAAATTTCAAGTTGCGGGATCGGGCCCAATAATCCCCCGCGGCAATCGAGGACGTGATCGCGGCCTGCAGGTTGCGTTGTGTGGCCTGCCAGGAAAAGGGGATCAACATCCAGCCCGCCGGCTTATCGACGACGATCGCCGACCGGTCCTCGAAAAGGATCGGAATGCGGGTCGCATGGCGTTTTCCACCCAGTTCAATAAAGGCCGGCGCTGCCACGCCCCCAGAATACCCGCGGCTCCAAAGGAACAAAAGAGAGATCAGCGGCTATGCATGAAAGTGCCCTGAAGCAGGAACAACAGGGCTAACGCAGATTTGTCGGGACATTTGCCGGTGAA
>JAKLHY010000200.1 GCA_022709905.1 Verrucomicrobiota bacterium
CCAGCTCGTGGAAATGCTCAGCGTCCTGCCGCAGAAACGACAGCACGCTGTTCATGTGGTCCGAGCAGTCAATCCAACGGAACCCGTCCTGTTCGTAATCCGACTTCCATAGCGCCGGCTCTGCCAGGTACAGCCTGTTGAGGTCCTCCATGAACTGCTGCAGGCCGCGGTGATACGGCCCCGCCTCCAGCAGCCTCCAGTCGAGCTCCGCGTTGGCGTCCCACTCGGCGCGCTGCCCAAATTCCCCGCCCATGAACAGCAGTTTCTTCCCTGGAAACAGCCCTTGATATCCCAGCAGCACCCTGAGGTTGGCAAACTTCTGCCAATCGTCCCCCGGCATTCGCCCCAGCAACGAGCGCTTGCCGTGCACCACCTCGTCGTGCGAAAGCGGCAGGATGAAGTTCTCGTGGTGGTGGTAAAGCATCGCAAACGTCAGGTCGTTCTGGTGGTATTTCCGGTGCACGGGGTCGCGGCTGAAATAGCCCAATGTGTCGTGCATCCAACCCATGTTCCATTTGAAGGTGAATCCCAGCCCGCCCACATACGGTGGCCGTGTAACCTGGGGCCAGGCGGTGGACTCTTCGGCGATGGTCATCACACCGGGAAACTCCGTGTGCACCAAGTAGTTGAACCGCCGGATGAACTCGATGGCCTCCAAATTTTCTCGCCCGCCGTATTGATTTGGGATCCATTGCCCCGGCTTGCGCGAATAGTCCAGGTAAAGCATCGAGGCCACCG
>JAKLHY010000201.1 GCA_022709905.1 Verrucomicrobiota bacterium
TCTGACAAACTGGGAGAAGCACCCGCGGATCATAGATACCGGATCTGTCAGATGGGCTGAAAAAGCAATGTGGGCTCCTTCGGTCATTCACCGCAATGGCAGATATTTCCTGTTCTTTGGTGCAAATGACATACAAAGTGATGAAGAGGTTGGCGGAATTGGCGTAGCAGTTGCTGACAGACCGGAAGGTCCTTACAGTGATTACCTTGGCAAGCCTTTGATAGACAAGTTTCATAATGGTGCCCAGCCCATTGACCAGTTTGTTTTTGAAGATTCTGACGGACAGGTTTATCTGATATACGGCGGGTGGCGGCACTGCAACATTGTAAAACTCAGGGATGACCTGAAAGATGTAGAGCCGATGGCTGACGGAACACTGTTCCGCGAAATTACCCCTGAAGGGTATGTCGAGGGTCCCTTTATGTTCATACGTAACGGCAAATACTATTTTATGTGGTCGGAAGGAGGGTGGACAGGTCCGGATTACAGTGTAGCATATGCAATAGGCGATTCCCCTTTCGGACCATTTAACAAGATTGGCAAGATACTTAAGCAGGATCCCCCGATAGCAACAGGAGCCGGACATCACTCGGTAATTAATATCCCCGGCACGGAATCTTACTATATTGTCTACCATCGCCGTCCAGCGGGGCAGACTGACCGCAATTCCCGGGAAGTATGCATTGAAAAAATGGAATTTGATGATAACGGCTTTATAAAGCCGGTAACTATTAC
>JAKLHY010000202.1 GCA_022709905.1 Verrucomicrobiota bacterium
ACGGCATTCGCCAAGGTTGGGAGGGGAAGCCGTTATCCGGCCGAGAGTTTTACGCGGCGGGCACGTGGGGGCCGGCGGCGGCGGAGGATTTGCTCGCGCAGAATGGTCATCTTTGGCGCGAGCCGCTGGTCGTGCCGTGAAGCAACGCGGCGGCGGGCTTTACGATAGGCCGCAGCACAAACCCGAGGGAGGACCGCCAGCATGCTGGCGCGAGCTTCCGGCTTTACCGCCGCGCCATTCGTGGGTAGGGTCCCGCATCATAGTACTGCGTCCGTAGCTCAATTGGATAGAGCTTCTGACTTCGGATAGTAGGGAGTAGGCACTTTTCCTTGGATTCTGATTTACGTATAGTTATCTGCACCACAGATACTTATACAAATTGATTTCCGCAAATCCTTGAGAATAAGAGCATTGTATTTAGGGCAGATTTCCGGGCCAAATGTAGGCAAAAAAGTAGGCAAACGGGTTTTTAGGTGGCGAGCGTCGATCAAGAAGTCAGAAGGATTCAGCACCACCGACGCTGCCGGTTGCCACAGGAAGGGGCGGGACCTTGCGAGGTAGTTCGACCCGTCTCTTCGATTCAGGACGCTCCTGCGGTCACCGGTGAGGTTGGACGGGATTTGTGAACGCCTCGGCACCATCCGAATGGACACAAGCGAAATCCCGAACAATAGACCTTTATAATGCGCATAGATGCATAGCGAAGATTCATCCCCTTCTGGAGAATCGCCCT
>JAKLHY010000203.1 GCA_022709905.1 Verrucomicrobiota bacterium
CGACCCTGGTGGGGGTGGGCCTGCTGGCCCTGTTGGGATGGATCGCCCGGCCGCTCCAGCAGTTGGCCGCGCACATGGCCGATCCCGAAACCCCGCGGCGCTACGCCCCGGCGCCGGAGCAGGGCGTCCGCGAGGCGCGCGCCATGGCGGCCGCCTTCAACGCCCTGATCGCCGCGTTTGCCCGGGTCAATCAAGACCTGGTGGCCACCAACACCGCCCTGGAACGCTCCCGCCACGACCTGACCGGTCGAGTGCGGAAGTCGACTGCGGATCTGGTGGCCGCGCTGGAACAACTGGAACGCCAAAACACCGAGTTGGCGCACGCCCGCGAACAGGCCCTGGCCGCCAGCCAGGTCAAGTCGGCGTTCCTGGCCCACATGAGCCACGAAATCCGCACCCCGCTGCACGGCATGGTGGGGTTCATTTCGGTGTTGGCCCGCGCCGACCTGCCGCCGGCCCAGGCCGAACCGGTGCGGATGTTGATGACGTCGGCCGAGCATCTGGTGAAAGTCATCGACAGCATCCTCGATTTCTCCAAGCTGGAAGCGGGCAAAGTCACCCTGGCGCGGGCGCCCTTCGCGCTCCGCGACACCCTGCACATCGCCGTGCGGCTGTTCGCCCCCGCCGCGCGGGCCAAGGGTCTGGGGTTGGGGCTGGACGTCGATCCCGCCCTGCCGGCGCGGGTGCTCGGCGACGACCAGCGGTTGATCCAGGTCCTCGCTAACCTGGT
>JAKLHY010000204.1 GCA_022709905.1 Verrucomicrobiota bacterium
ACCGCCACAACAACGAACTTCTTCTTTCTGGATCCGTTCGCCAGCAATTATCCCGTCCGCTTTTATCGCGTTGCATCACCCTGAGCCGACAGGAGCGGCGGCCTTGCCACCCCCACCGCACGCGCCTGTGCATGAAAGTTCCCGCACTCATTGCAGCAGCCGACAGCAGGAGGTTCCATATTCCATCTTTGCACGGGTATTCGGCCAGGCTTTCGTGGGCCAAAGCGCAGAGCTGCTTGAGCAGATAGCGGTGGCGCTGGAAGTAGGGGCGCAGGATTCTGCTGTCCGCCTGTCCGCCCCCTCCAACAAAGACCATTTGCACCAAATCCAATCTCTAACTACCCTTGGATCTGCAGTCGCCCCCATAGCTCAAATGGATAGAGCGGCGGTTTCTGAAACAAGCTGTGCGGGCACTTGTTTGCCGGGCGCTACTGGCGAGGGTGACTCTTGTTTGTTAGATGTATGAAATCTCATGCCTGGATGATCTTGCTGGCGACCTTGTGGCTGCATCCCAATCCATGCCCGGGACAGGTTTTTCGCAAGGACACATTTCATAACCCTCCGGTCAAATTTTGGCCCAGGCCGCTTTGGTTCTGGAATAACACCACTGTGACCCGCGAGGGAATAACCAACCAAATGCAGGAGTTCCGGGACAAATGCGGTTACGGCGGGTTCGGCATCCTGCCGTTTAAGAAGAACTTCAGGCCCGAGTATCTGACCGAAGATTAT
>JAKLHY010000205.1 GCA_022709905.1 Verrucomicrobiota bacterium
TAATGATGCGCCAGAACCGACGACCCTCCCAGCGTCGCCAGTTCGTGATGGTCGAACGGCGCTCCGCGCCGGAAGGCCGTTTGCAGGCTTTTGACTAAATTAGGGCGCGTAGTTAAAGCCACGCTTGAACAACAGTGCCCATATCAAGCAATTGGCAAGTCCGTTTATCGACTTTCTCTACTTTGAACCAGATATGCACATTCCCAGCGTGCCCTCCTTAGTTCGGTCTCAAATTATTTTCATCGCACGCAGCACTTTCTTTTTGGTACTATCAGGTCATGGTTCGTTCGGACCAGGAAACTGGTAGGAATGATACACAAAGGGGCGTGTTCGCCACCTCACACTGGAGCGTCATGCTAGCTGCGGATCACTCGGAATCGCTGCCCGCAGTCGAAGCCCTGGAGAAACTGGGCCGCCCCTACTGGTATCCACACGATGCTGACGTGTGGAGGTCGGACAACATCGAGGGGACAGCCAAAGTCCTGATCCAGGCTTTCTTCGCCCGCCTCCTGGACAGGTGCTTTTGTCAAATGACTGATCGTGAAACACACATCAACTAATGAACTCGCACGAAAAAATCAGGAACTCGAAACACCCGATCCGCTGGGAACGATGCTCCATCCTACAATTTCTAAGAGTTGCTGCGCTGCTTTCGACCTTCACAGTGTCAATGCAGGCGGCTGCTGAAGTCGTTGCCTGGGGCGACAACTCTCTTGGTCAGAC
>JAKLHY010000206.1 GCA_022709905.1 Verrucomicrobiota bacterium
GGCGCGGATTGAAACTTGCGCGCGAGTCGTGGCCGACGCGCTGAGCGTGGGTCGCCCCGCGCGCGAGCGCGGGGCGCGGATTGAAACAGCCGCGCCGGACCTTTCACCACGTGCTGTGGGAGGTCGCCCCGCGCGCGAGCGCGGGGCGCGGATTGAAACATCCCCGCCAACCCAAACACCGCGCGCGGCTACTGTCGCCCCGCGCGCGAGCGCGGGGCGCGGATTGAAACTTGACGCGGGCCTGAAACGTGCCCGCCAGCGCGTTGTCGCCCCGCGCGCGAGCGCGGGGCGCGGATTGAAACGGGTTCGCCGCGCCATGCACGCTCAGTTGCATGATGTCGCCCCGCGCGCGAGCGCGGGGCGCGGATTGAAACCACCTCGATCTCGCGGAATATGTAGGTGCGCGGTGGTCGCCCCGCGCGCGAGCGCGGGGCGCGGATTGAAACAGCAGCGAGAAGTTTCCGTGGCGGCGGATGTTCGGTCGCCCCGCGCGCGAGCGCGGGGCGCGGATTGAAACAACCCAGACACCGTGCGTCCGCTGAGCCTGGACAGTCGCCCCGCGCGCGAGCGCGGGGCGCGGATTGAAACCGCGACGACGAAATCCGCCGCGCCCGTGCTGCGCCGTCGCCCCGCGCGCGAGCGCGGGGCGCGGATTGAAACGGTCGTCGGGACGACGAAGGCATCGGCATCGGTCAAGTCGCCCCGCGCGCGAGCGCGGGG
>JAKLHY010000207.1 GCA_022709905.1 Verrucomicrobiota bacterium
CGGTATTCATGCCTGACCCTCTTCCGGCGCGGCCAGCACGGCACGCTCACGGGCATGTTCGCTTGCGCGATGCAGGCGCTCGCGCAGCACGGCAATTGGCGGCAACTCAACCAAGTATTCCGCAACACGGATGGATGCCTCATCCAGTTGAAGAAGTTCAACTTGCTCAGCATCGGCACTTGCGCAGAGGATCAGGCCGATAGGCGGCTCTTCACCCACAGCCCGTTCATGTTTGTCCAGCCAGCGCAGGTATAGCTCCATCTGCCCCTTGTGGCTTGGCTGGAAGGATTCCAGCTTGAGTTCGACGGCCACCAGGCGGCGCAGGTGGCGATGATAGAAAAGGAGATCGAGGTAGAAATCGTCCTTGCCGACGGTCATGCGCTTCTGGCGAGCAACAAAGCAGAACCCGCTCCCCAATTCAAGAAGCACGCTTTCCATTTCTCGCAAGATCGCAGCTTCCACGTCGCGTTCGCTGTAGCCTTCCGGTAGTCCAAGAAAGTCCAGCATGTATGGGTCTCGAAACACCATGTCCGGTGTCATTCGCCCATCGGAACGCAGTTGTCCGAGTTGCGCATGTACGACTGCTTCCGGCTTTTTGGCAATCGCTGTTCGCAAATAGAGTTGGCTACCAATGCGCTCTCGCAGGGTGCGAACACTCCAGCGCTCAACTCGGCACATTTCAGCGTAAAACTCGCGTTCAAGCGGCTGCTTGAGCGGCA
>JAKLHY010000208.1 GCA_022709905.1 Verrucomicrobiota bacterium
GAAAATCTACAGCACAATGCGCACTGAGCTTAAGTTTCGCTTAGCCAAAAGGTTTTCCGTGGAAATCCAGGCTAGTGGCAATCCATGAACCGTTAAAGGTGACCTCCTCTCCGAATTTGATCCAACCTCCATAGTTGTGTGTGTATATGCGAGTGGGCGGTGAACTGGGATTATAGGGATCCTGTACCGAATCATAGTACATCCACTGTGGATCCCAGTCCAAACCGGCATAGCCTATAGGAAGTTTGTCCTGACCTGTAAGATCATCAAAATTGATGACCGTTGCATTCGAGGTCAAGACGACTGTAAGAATCGAGATAACCACACCTGTAACTATCCTCCTCATGTATTTCATAGGATTACCTTTTGTTTGGATTATTGTTGTCACTATGCAAAACGGATTAACACTCCCTTTTTAAGCTAGCATAGTCCATTCCACTGTAATCGAACGGAGTGATTAACGAATCGAGTTTGTTGACAACGAATTACATACAGCATGGTTTTCTTGGCAATTCAGCCAAGCAGGGGACTTGTCGAGTGTAAGAGATACCGACGTCGTTCGTATCCAGATCTACTGCAATACGACCCATCATTTTAGTGTAGAATCGGTTAGATTGAAGAATACTCTGTAAGGAGTTCCGACCAGCGGCTATGCATGAAAGTGCCCTGAAGCAGGAACAACAGGGCTAACGCAGATTTGTCGGGACATTTGCCGGT
>JAKLHY010000209.1 GCA_022709905.1 Verrucomicrobiota bacterium
GTTCATCCCCACGCGGGTGGGGAGCGCGACACCCAGGACGGCCCGGTCGAGGCCATGGCCGGTTCATCCCCACGCGGGTGGGGAGCGCGGCCACAGTGGTTGTGACCGTTGAAATAGGTGTCGGTTCATCCCCACGCGGATGGGGAGCGCGCGGACGCGAGCGTCGGAATGCCGCCCTACCACGGTTCATCCCCACGCGGGTGGGGAGCGCCTGGAAACGAGCAACAGGCGCCAGCCGTTCTGCGGTTCATCCCCACGCGGGTGGGGAGCGCACAAACTCCTCGCCCTCGTAAGTGACCCGGACCGGTTCATCCCCACGCGGGTGGGGAGCGCTCCCGGTGCTGGGAGAAGCGCCCGGCCTCGCTCGGTTCATCCCCACGCGGGTGGGGAGCGCGCGTTCAGCACTATTTAAAATGGCCATTCTCACGGTTCATCCCCACGCGGGTGGGGAGCGCTGGTCATTCGGCACAATTTCAGACGAACCGATCGGTTCATCCCCACGCGGGTGGGGAGCGCTCCTGGCCTTCGCGGCCTGTTGTTCTGCGCTCCGGTTCATCCCCACGCGGGTGGGGAGCGCGATTGCCGTCTTTGTTAAGGATAATCCCTGCCCGGTTCATCCCCACGCGGGTGGGGAGCGCTCGTATTCGCGGTTGGCTGCGGATTGAATGGCCGGTTCATCCCCACGCGGGTGGGGAGCGCGCGCTCGGCCGC
>JAKLHY010000021.1 GCA_022709905.1 Verrucomicrobiota bacterium
AACCAAACAGAAAAAGTAAATGACCATCACCCCTTGGCGAGTATCATGCCACGCCAGGGTTTTTCAGCGGAATCAATAATATGGACCTGACCCCATTGCACCTGCCCCATTGCACCACTGCGATCTCTCGACACCGAAAGATCGAGGTTTCTCTGTTTATCGTGACATGGCGGATAAGCTCCAGGCCCGCGGCATCCCTGAGCGCGAGATTGTCTTCATTCAGGGCTACGATTCGGATGCATCGAAGCTGGCGCTGTTCAAGGATGTTCGCGCTGGAAAGGTTCGCGTGCTCTTCGGCAGCACGCAGAAGATGGGCTCGGGTACCAACGTCCAAGAACGGCTGATCGCCCTCCACCATCTCGATGCCCCGTGGCGTCCGGCCGACGTTGAACAGCGTGAGAGACGCATCCTGCGGCAGGGCAACAAGAATCCCGTGGTCAGCGTGTTCCGCTACGTCACCGAAGGCTCGTTCGACGCGTATATGTGGCAGACGCTGGAGACCAAGGCCAAGTTCATCGCCCAGGTCATGACCGGCGACATGACCATCCGCCGGGTCGAAGACCTGGACTCGGCGGCGTTGACCTACGCCGAGGTCAAAGCCATTGCCTCGGGTAATCCGTTGGTCATTGAAAAGGCGCAGGTTGATGCCGAACTGATGCGGCTCACCCGGCTTCGCTCGGCCCATGCCGAGGAACAATACCGGATTCGCAGCAATCTCCGCCATGCCCATGACGATGCGGCGACGTTCACGACTCGGCTCGACAACCTTCGCCAGGACATTTCAGCCCGCGAAGACACGTCGGGCGACAAATTCAGCATCTTCCTTGACGGTGAAACGGTGACCAACCGTGGAATCGCCGGTGAATTCCTCATCCGTCGCGCCGAAAAGTTGAAGAACTGCGTGGGCGAGGAAGTGCGTGTCGGCCGGTTTGCTGGGTTCGAGCTATTCGTCCGCACCAATCTCGCCGGCGAAGCAGACCTTGTGCTGCGCGGACAGAACAGCTATGCCGCCCGGGTGACCGATACCGCCCTCGGCACCATTCGATCTCTGGAGGCCACGGTCCAAGGCTTCGAGGGGCGGGCGACCAAGCTGGAGGCGGATATTGCGGACACCCACAAGCGCACCAAGGAACTCGAAACCAAAGTCGGCGTGCCGTTCGAGAAAGAGGAACACTACCAACAGCTTTGCCGCCGCCAGAGCGAAATCGAAGAGCAGCTTGACCTGACCAAGAATCAAGCTCCGAGCCAAGTCGAAGCGGATTCACAAGACGACACCACGCGGAAGAATTCCGAAACCCAGGATAGAACCGTTCGTCAAAAGCGGTGCGCGGGAGTGACAGTATGCTGTCGCCCTGTGAAAGTGAAGTTATGAATGCGACGACAATTCCAGAATGCCAAACTCTCGACGTAAAAGGCAGTGCCACCGAGTTGGGGGTTTGCGAAGAAACAATCCGCCGACTCGTTCGGCGAAAGGTGCTACGGAAGCTTCCCGGCCTCCGGCGCGTACTGATTCCGCGAACTGAAATTCAGCGCTACTTGAACGGTGGCAGCCCGCCTCGCCATTCGTGACTGCTCGGACGACAAGATCGCGGAGCTTCTTCTCTGCCTCGATTGGCGCTTCAGATTACAGTGCCGAGCGACGACCCAAAAATTGGCCAAGAATTGGCCAAGCACGTTTTTCCGGCTTTTGTAGGCAGCGCTCGCAAAGAGCGTAAGTCCTTGATATTCCGACGCTTTGAAATGGCGCATCCGTCAGGAGTTGAACCTGAAACCTTCTGATCCGTAGTCAGATGCTCTATCCAATTGAGCTACGGATGCGCTCAGATCTCTAGGAAATTACCGATCCAGGCTTCCCCGCGCAAGGATTTAGTATGGCACTGGCGGAAGTCTTTCCGTTGCCGAAAAAGCCCTCGTGAATCGGCGCTGGAGAAGTGGACGAACGGTCGAATTCTCGTTGACGCCGTGAGATGAAACCAGCGTGATCGGTCTTTGTGGATGGGTTGAATTTTGTCATTCGAGGGGCTGAATCCCAGACATTCCATTGGTTTTCGGCTGGCCCCTGAACCGCAAATAAAAACAACTTAACCGCGAATGGACGCCAATCAACGCGAATCATGGCGGGCCGAATACGAAGATCCTGCAGTGTTAGGCACATCGATGGGTTGTCGGGGATTCAGCCCATCGGATCCCTCTGCTTGTATTCGCGTCTATTGGTGTTTATTCGCGGTTCGATGTTTTCGGAGCGTCTTATGTGCGGTTTTCGGCTGGCTTGCTCGTGTGGCGCGGACGTGCGAGACTGACTGTCGATGAAACGGTTTCTTTTCGCCGCGTGGGTTGGGGTTCTGATGGGGATACAATCCGACGCTGCCGAGTCTGTGCCGAGGCCGCTTGCCCTGGGGTCGAGGGCGCCTGATTTCAATCTGCCCGGAGTGGACGGGCGGCAGTGGGCCTTGGGGGATTTCGCCAAGGCCAAGGTGCTGGTGGTTGTCTTTACGTGCAATCATTGTCCAACCGCGCAGTACTATGAAAAACGGATCAAGAAACTGGTGACCGATTACGAGGCTCGCGGAGTCTCGCTGGTTGCGATCTCTCCGAATGCATCCGGGGCGGTGCGATTGGACGAATTGGGCTGGAGCGACATGGGGGATAGTTTTGAGGAAATGAAGCTGCGCGCGCAGGAACGGGGATATAATTATCCTTACCTTTACGATGGCGATCACGAGCAGGTGTCACGGGCCTACGGGCCGGTCGCGACGCCCCATGTGTTTGTCTTCGATTCGGACCGAAAATTGCGGTATGCCGGCGCGATTGACGATTCCGAGCGGATCCAGCACGTCAAAATCCATTATGTCCGGGATGCGATCGAGGCCTTGCTGGCCGGAAAGCAACCGGTGGTCAGTCAGACGAAGGTGGTGGGCTGTTCGGTGAAGTGGTCGGACAAAGCGGGGGGCGTGGCGGGGTTCATGGCGAAATTAGCGGCGGAACCGGTCGGCCTCGACCAGGCCGATATCGAGGCGCTGAAAGCCCTGCGCAAAAATGAATCGGGCAAATTCCGGCTGGTGACCTTCTGGGCCACCTGGTGCGCCCCGTGTGTGGCGGAGTTCGACGAGTTCGTCACGATCCACCGGATGTATCGTCATCGGGATTTTGAGTTGGTGACGGTTTCGATCAATCGCCCGGATGAGATGGGGGATGTTCAGGCCTTTTTGAAGAAACGGCAGGCTTCCTGCCGGAATCTGATCTTTGCGTCGAACGATCGGAATTCGTTGATGAACGCATTCGACACGGAATGGCCGGGGGGAGTGCCGTTCACGGTGTTGATCGATCCCGACGGCAAGATCGTTCATCGTGAGCTGGGGAGCATTGACGCGCTGGCCATGCGCCGGGCCATTGTGAAGTTCATGAACGAGCGCAAGCCCTGGTAGAAATCGGGGGGCTGCAAAAAAGGTGCACCATTGGACAACGGGCGGTTGGCGGGCGGTCAGGTTCGGTCTTATGAAGGCAGTGGCATGGCAGGCCAAGACCGTCGTCCTCGACCGAGTCCGTGACTTCAGGCAATCCTGTCCTGGGACAAGACTTTTGGATGGAGATGATTTCGGGTTGGGTCTGCACTGCGGGCGAAATTGAACGTTGTAGCGAATTCCAACTGCCCTGTTACGGTGCAACGCCAGCGCTATGTTCTGCGTGGTGTGGTGCAGGGAGTGGGTTTTCGTCCCTTTGTCTATCGGCTGGCCAAGGAGCTTGGACTCAACGGTTGGGTGAACAACTCGGCCCAGGGCGTTTTTATCGAAGTGGAAGGTTCGCCCGAGGGATTGGGAATGTTTCGTCAGCGTCTGGCAGTCGAGAGACCGCCGCTATCCTCGATTCAGAGCCTCGAGTGCGTTCTCCTGGATGCCCGGGGATATGACACGTTCGAGATCCGGTCGAGCGAAGGCGGAGAGAAGACGGCATGGATCCTGCCCGATATTGCGACCTGCGCGGCCTGTCGGCAGGAGATTTTTAATCCCCGCAACCGCCGGTTCCGTTATCCGTTTACGAACTGCACGCATTGCGGTCCGCGCTACAGCATTTTGGAATCGCTGCCCTACGATCGGGTGAACACGACGATGCGGAAATTCACCCAATGTCCCGCGTGTCAGGCCGAGTATGAGGATCCGGCCAATCGCCGGTTTCATGCCCAGCCGAATGCCTGTCCGGTTTGTGGTCCGCATCTCGAGTTGTGGAATGCGGAGGGCCAGGTGTTGGCATCGCGCGACGGGGCCCTTCGGGAGGCGGCGAAGGCGGTATGCGAGGGCCGGGTGGTTGCTTTAAAGGGCCTGGGTGGATTTCAGTTGTTGGTGGACGCGCGCCAGACCGAGGCGGTGGGGATGTTACGTCGGCGAAAGCAGCGCGAGGAAAAGCCGTTTGCGTTGATGCTGCCGAGTCTGGAGGCGGTGGAGGATGTGTGCGACATCACGGATGCGGAGCGCGCGCTCCTTACGGGGCCGGAATCGCCCATCGTGTTATTGCGACGGCGCCCCGGGCCATCCGTGCTTTCGCCCGGGATCGCTCCCGGGAATCCTCTTTTGGGGATTATGTTGCCCTATACTCCCCTGCATCATTTACTTCTGGCGGAGTTGGATTTTCCAGTCATCGCCACCAGCGGCAATCTCTCGGATGAACCGATGTGTGTGGACGAGGGGGAAGCGCTGACGCGTTTGCGGGGCATTGCCGATTATTTTCTGGCGCACGATCGCCCGGTGGCGCGGCCGGTGGATGATTCAATCGTGCGATTTGTCGCGGATCGGGAGTTGGTGTTGCGCCGGGCGCGGGGTTACGCCCCGTTGCCGATTCGTGTTCGGGAGGATTTGCCGCCATTGCTGGCGGTGGGCGCGCATCTGAAGAACACCGTCGCGACCTCGGTGGGAAGAGATGTGTATGTCAGTCAGCACATCGGAGATCTGGAGAGCGTCGAGGCCGACGAGGCGTTTCAACGGGCTGTGATCGATCTGCCCCGGTTGCATGAACTCAGCCCGGTTCGAGTGGCCTGCGACGCGCATCCCGACTATCGTTCGACCCTCCGCGCCCAGCAAAGCGGCCTGCCGATCATTCCGGTCCAGCATCATTACGCTCATGTGTGCGCGTGCATGGCCGAAAACGAGCTCGAACCGCCGCTCTTGGGTGTGGCCTGGGACGGCACGGGTTACGGTTTGGATGGAACAATCTGGGGAGGCGAATTCCTGAGTGTGACGGAGGATGGGTTCATTCGGTCGGCGAGGTTTCGTCCTTTTGCGTTGCCCGGGGGGGAGATGGCGATTCGGGAGCCGCGTCGGAGCGCCTTGGGAATCCTCTACGAAATGCTGGGGTCGGCGGCCTTCAATTCGCGGGAGTTCAAACCGATTCAGGCCTTTGACGATCAGGAACTTGGGGTGCTCAAGTCGATGCTCGAACAACGGATTCGGTCTCCGCGGACCTCGAGTGTGGGGCGGTTGTTTGACGGGGTGTCGGCGTTGATTGGCTTGAGGCAGAAATGCCGATTCGAGGGGCAAGCGGCCATGGAACTGGAATTTGCGCTGGACGGAATCCGGTCAAAAGCATTATATCCTGTAAGTTTGGCTAATGAAACGGCCCGTTGGCATGAGCCGATAAGCCTGGGCGGGTTGTCTGCGGCGGGTGATGCCCGGTCCCGGTTTGTGGTGGATTGGGAGCCGATGATATGGGCGATTCTTGAAGATGTGCGGCACGGGACGTCGGCGGGATTGATGGCGGCGCGGTTCCACAACACACTGGCGGAAGTCGTGGCCGCGGTGGCGGGGCGGTTGGGTGAAGATCGGGTGGTTCTGAGCGGCGGTTGTTTTCAGAACGCCTATTTGGTGGAGCGCACCGTGGAACGGTTGCGGTCCGACGGGGTGAGAGTGTATTGGCATCAGCGGGTGCCTCCGAACGACGGGGGGATAGCGCTGGGTCAGGTGGTGGCGGCGGGTCGAGTCTTGAAAGGGAATTGAGCGATGTGCCTGGCGATACCGGGAAAGATTTTACAGGTCACGAATGACGATGCGTTATTGCGGACGGGCCAAGTGAGTTTTGGCGGCATTGTCAAGGATGTGAACCTCGCCTATGTGCCGGAGGCGGGCGTGGGCGATTATGTGGTTGTGCATGTTGGGTTTGCCATCAGCAAACTGGATGAGCAAGAGGCCCAGCAGGTGTTCGAATACGTGAAACAAATGGATGAACTAATGGAACAATCCGATGGGAACTAAGAAATTTATAACAATCGACGGCAACGAAGCGGTGGCCTATGTGGCATACCGATGCAATGAAGTCATGGGCATCTATCCGATCACGCCCTCGTCCAACATGGGCGAGTGGTGCGATCAATGGGCGTCCGAAGGTGTCAAGAACCTCTGGGGCACGGTGCCGCAGGTGGTGGAGATGCAGAGCGAAGCTGGAGCGGCGGGCACGGTGCATGGCGCGTTGCAGACCGGCGCATTGACCTGCACGTTCACAGCGTCGCAGGGTTTGCTCCTGAAGATTCCCAACATGTTCAAGATCGCGGGCGAACTGACGCCGACCGTGTTTCACATTTCGGCGCGTTGCCTGGCTTCACATGCCTTGTCCATTTTCGGCGATCACAGCGACGTGATGGCGGCGCGTTCGACCGGTTTTGCCCTGTTCAGTTCGGCGTCGGTCCAGGAAGCGATGGATTTCGCGCTGATCGCCCAGGCGGCGACCCTCGAATCGCGGGTGCCGTTCCTGCATTATTTCGATGGATTCCGCACTTCGCACGAGGTGTCGAAGATCGAGTTGGTGACGGAGGAGATCATGCGCCAGATGATCAACGAGGATCATGTTGTTGCGCATCGTCAGCGGGCGATGAATCCGGATCGGCCGGTGTTGCGCGGGACGGCGCAGAATCCCGACGTGTTCTTCCAGGCGCGCGAGGCGTGCAATCCGTTCTACGCGGAAGCGGCCGCCATCACGCAGAAGACCATGGACAAGTTCGCCCAGATCACCGGCCGCCAATATCGGCTCTTCCAATATGAAGGGGCGCCGGATGCGGAGCGGGTGGTGGTGATCATGGGATCGGCCTGCGAAACCACGCATGAAGCGGTGGATTTTCTTCGAAAACAGGGCGAGAAAGTCGGGGTGGTCAAGGTCCGGCTCTATCGGCCGTTCGACATTCAGCGGTTCATGGAAGTTCTTCCGGCCACGGTCAAGTCTCTGGCGGTATTGGATCGTACAAAGGAACCGGGCAGCCACGGCGAACCGCTCTATCTGGATGTGATCGCGGCGTTAACGGAAGGTCTGGCCAACGGTTGGGGCCAGCTCAAGACCATGCCCCGGGTGTACGGTGGACGCTACGGGTTGTCCTCGAAGGAATTCACGCCGGCCATGGTCAAGGCGATCTTTGACAATCTGGCCGCCGCGAGTCCGAAGAATCACTTCACCGTGGGGATCTCGGACGACGTTTCGCAGATCAGCCTGCCTTACGATCCCGACTTTTCGACCGAGCCGGATGACGTGAAGCGCAGCATGTTTTTCGGGCTGGGATCCGATGGCACCGTGGGCGCCAACAAGAACTCGATCAAGATCATTGGCGAAAACACGGACAACTACGCCCAGGGTTATTTTGTGTATGACTCCAAGAAGGCGGGCGCAATCACCATTTCGCACCTGCGGTTCGGGCCCCGGCCGATTCGTTCCATTTACCTGGTGGACAAGGCGAATTTCATTGCCTGTCATCAGCCGGTGTTTCTCGAGCGGTATGACATGTTGAAGCCGCTGGTCAAGGGCGGAATCTTTTTGCTCAACACTCCGTTCAGCAAGGAGGAGATCTGGGATCAGCTGCCGCGGCCGGTCCAGGAGAACCTGATCAAGAAACAAGCGAGATTCTATGTGATCGACGCCATCAGCGTGGCGAGGGCGACCGGCATGGGTGGCCGCATCAACACGATCATGCAGACCTGTTTCTTTGCCTTGTCGAACGTGCTGCCCCGCGAGGAGGCCATCGAGCAGATCAAATACACCATCAAGAAGACCTATGGGCGCAAGGGCGAGGAGATCGTCCAGAAAAACATCGCCGCGGTGGATCAAACCCTGGCCAACCTGTTCGAGGTGCCGCTGCCTGAAAAGGCGACGAGCACGGTGGAATTGCCTCCCTTCTTCACGTCGAACGCGCCCAAGGAAATTGCGGATACCTTGGGCCGGATTTACGGCGGCGAAGGCGAGGAATTGCCGGTCAGCGCCTTCAGTCCGGACGGCACATTCCCGACAGCGACCGCCCAGTATGAGAAGCGCAACCTGGCGCTCGAGATCCCGGTCTGGGATGAGAAGACCTGCATTCAGTGCGGCAAATGCGTGGTGATCTGCCCGCACGCGTCCATTCGGATGAAGGTTTACGATCCGAAGCATCTGGCCGGCGCGCCGGCCACGTTTAAGTCCACCGACGCCCGCTCGCCCGAGTTCAAGGGACAGAAGTATACCTTGCAGGTGGCGGCCGAGGATTGCACCGGTTGCGTGCTGTGTGTCGAGGTCTGTCCGGCCAAGAACAAGACCGAAGCCAAGCTCAAGGCGATCAACATGAAGCCGCAGGCGCCGTTGCGGTTGACCGAGCGCGAGAACTGGAACTTTTTCCTGGGCCTGCCGGAATATGACCGGCGGAAGCTGAAGGTCACGCAGCTGCGTCAGCAACAGATCATGCGGCCGCTATTCGAATTCTCGGGGGCCTGCGCGGGCTGCGGGGAAACGCCCTATGTCAAGCTGCTGACCCAGTTGTTTGGCGATCGGGCCGTCATCGGCAACGCGACTGGATGCAGCTCCATTTACGGCGGCAACCTTCCGACCACGCCTTACGCGAAGAACAATGACGGACGCGGCCCCACCTGGAACAACTCGTTGTTCGAGGATACGGCTGAGTTCGGGCTGGGATTCCGCGTATCGATTGACACGCAACGCCAGTTTGCGTGCGATCTGCTGAAACGGCTGGCTCCGAAGCTGGGCGACGAGTTCGTCAATGCCCTGATTCAGGCCGATCAACGGGATGAGGCCGGAATCCACGATCAACGCGAGCGCGTAAACGCGCTGCGCGAGAAACTCAAGGGCGATTCATCCAGCGAGGCGAAAATGCTGCTGGCTGTGTCCGACAATCTGGTGCGGCGCAGCGTCTGGATCCTGGGCGGCGACGGCTGGGCCTACGACATTGGATATGGCGGTCTGGACCACGTGCTGGCCAGCGGACGCGATGTCAACCTGTTGGTCCTGGACACGGAAGTCTATTCGAACACGGGCGGACAGATGTCGAAGTCAACCCCGCGCGGGGCGATTGCCAAGTTTGCCGCTGGCGGAAAGCCGTTGGGCAAAAAAGATCTGGGATTGATTGCCATGAGTTATGGCAACGTGTATGTCGCCAGTGTCGCCATGGGGGCGAAGGACGAGCACACGCTGAAGGCCTTTGTCGAGGCGGAATCTTATCCTGGGGTATCCATTATCATTGCCTACAGTCATTGCATTGCGCACGGCATCGAGGTGGATCGCGGGGCGGGTGCGCGTCAGCAGAAGCTGGCGGTCGAGTCAGGTCAGTGGTTGCTCTACCGGTATGATCCTCGGCGCACGGCTGCGGGCGAGAATCCGCTGCAGCTCGATTCTCAGGCGGCGAAGGTTAAGGTGCAAGACTTCCTGATGTCCGAGAACCGATTCAAGATGCTGACCAAGAGCAAACCGGAAGACGCGCGGCGTTTCTTTGAGCAGGCGCAGCAGGATGCCAACGCCCGGTGGCAACTTTACTCCTATATGGCAGCGCGGAAGCTGTCGGGCAACGGGGGCGGGCCGACGGCCTCGCCGACCGCGTAGGCGATGGAATCGTTTCCAGGCCGGCTCCCGAACAGGGGGCCGGCCGTCCCGATGTGTAAACCCTGAATATGAATGAAAAATAACATGGATCTGACAACCCAATATCTCGGTTTGAAGCTGCGGACACCTCTGGTGCCATCCGCATCGCCCCTGTCCCAGAATCTCGACAATGTGAAGAAGATGGAAGAGGCCGGCGCTGGGGCCATTGTGCTGCATTCGCTCTTCGAAGAGCAATTGCGTCAAGACACCCTCGAGCTGGATGAACGGCTGACTCAAGGCACCGAAAGCTTTGCCGAAGCCCAATCCTATTTTCCCGAGCCCAAGGAATTCAAGTTGGGCCCCGAGGAGTATCTCGAGCACATTGCCAAGACGAAGAAGGCCGTTTCCATTCCGATCATTGCCAGCCTGAACGGCAGTTCGATGGGGGGCTGGATTGATTACGCGAAGCAGATACAGCAGGCCGGCGCCGACGCGCTGGAACTGAACATCTATTACATTCCGACAGATCCCGAACTGACGAGTTCAACGGTCGAGAAGACCTATTTGGACATCGTCCAGGCGGTGAAAAAGGCGGTCACCCTGCCGCTGGCGGTCAAACTGAGCCCGTTCTTCAGCAATCTGGCGAACATGGCCAAGCAGTTGGATTCCGCGGGCGCGAACGGACTAGTGCTCTTCAACCGGTTCTATCAGCCGGACATTGATCTCGAAACGCTGGAGGTCGAACATAGTGTGCTCTGGAGCACTCCGCAAGCGCGGCGTCTGCCGCTACGATGGATTGCTATGTTGCACGGACGGATCAACGCCCAGTTGGCGGCGACCAGCGGCATTCACAACGCGCAGGACGTGATCAAAATGATCATGGCCGGCGCCAGCGCCACCATGCTCTGCTCGGTGCTCTTCAAGCTGGGCATCGACCACATGAAGGTCGTGGAAAAGGAAATGCGCAACTGGATGGAGCAGCACGAATATGAATCGGTGCAGCAAATGCTCGGCAGTCTGAGCCAGAAGAAATGCCCCGATCCCAGCGCCTTTGAACGCGCGCAATACATGCGCACGATTCATTTCTATCAACCCTCCTGAACCCCCTCTCAGGAAGGAATCGCCGGGCGGGCTTCGGCCTGCCCGGCTTTCTTTGTACGCCCGCACTCGGGAGCGCGGCTGAGTCGGAAGGACCCGCCTGGCGCAGCACGGCGGAATAAATTCCGCGATCCACCCGTTATGGCCAACGGCCGTTGACTGCGGGCAGGGGCTCCGCCTCATACCCGCGCTGATCCGTCCCAGAAGGGTCGCTGTAGTCTAATCCACTCAGGAGTGTCGTGCCGGTCTATTCCATTTTGCCAGTGGCGGCCCATTCGCAGCCTTGGGCGATCAGTTTCTGAACCATGGGATTGGCCAGGGCGGTAAGATCATGGCCGAAGGCCTCGTAGAAAACGCGGCCCTGGCCGTAAGATTTGACAAAGGCCAAAGGCTCGGTTTTCTTGCTCCAATCCGAGTTGGCCTCGAGGAGGACCTGGATGGGCGCATCACCCTGAAGCTTGGCGTAAAGCTCGTCGTCCGCTTCGAAGTCCACCAGGCCCTTGGTGATCGGATGGCTCTTGTCTTTGATCTCAACCTTGAACTTCGAGCGGGGGCCATGACCAGAGGTCCCCATCACCCAAACCCTGCCGCAGAGATTCTTGAATTCGGCCCATTCCTTGAAGGAGGCGGCGGCGAGGTGAGAGAACACGAAGCCTTTGCCGGACTTGACGAAGTTCAGGAGGTTTTCCTTCGCCTGCTCGGAGAGGGTGGGGGTTGAGGCGTTGAACAGGGTTAGAAAGATGACATCGTACTTGCCAATGGCCTGGGCGGATTCCAGGACCGCGGTGTCCTCGCACAGTTTGACATCGAATTTTCCGGCGGCCATCAAGGCCTGGCGAGTTCCCACAGCCATGTCCCACCAGTTGTGCGCCCCCTTGACGTCGTCCCCGCCCAGGAGCAGGACTTTGATGGGGGGAGTCTTGGCATCGGCCGCCAGGATAATATGCGAGGTCAGGGCGATGCCCAGAGCGAGAATTACGCAAATCAATCGTTTCATAGTTCGTCTTTGAATCGTTCGATGTGTTACAGCTACGGGATGAGATTACCGCCTTTGGGCAATGTCGTAAATCCCATCTTTGCAGTGGCCAATGAAAAAGGCTACGCGGCGCGACGACAAGCATCCGGCCGGGCAGGATTAGATGGGAGGACGGGAACGGCTCAGAGTTCGCGCCACGAGGTAATCAAATATTCGCTGGTGGCGCCGTAGCGGCCTAAGGCCTCGTCATAATGGAACTTGAAATGCCCGTTCATTTTGACGGTCTTGCTGACGCTGGCGCCGACGAAGTCGTAGTCGTTGTTTCCACCCCCGCCCAGCGTGAAGTCGGCCTGGGGCGCGTAGATCGCGCCTGTAAATTCGGCGTTGCCGGAGAGTTTGAGGCTGGTGTTATTGGTGCAGCCGAAGAAGAAGAAGTTGGTGGCATAGGCATTCTGGTTCAGGATGCCGTTGCCGCTGACATCGGCGGGGCCATTGACATAGAGCTTCAAGCTGGCGTTGGTGGCGATAATGATCTGGCTTTGACCCGACATGCTGAAGGATCCGTTGACGAACAACACCGCATTATTCGTGACCAGGACCTGTTTTTTGCCGCTGAGACTGAATTCGGTTAAGTAATAGTTATCGCGTCCCAGGACGTATTCATAGTTGACATCATCGATTTTCTTGCCGACGGGTGTGGTGCCCGAGGAATAGGGGGGGTCAATATCGGGGAAGCTGACATTCATGTCATCGGAGACCCAGCCGGGTTGAATGCCGCTATGGAACTTGTGCCAATCGAAATTGCCCACGGCGCCGTTGGGACCCACAGCCACCGAGCCGCCCGGGCCCGTTGCCACATGCCCGTAGATATCCGCATTGCCAACGTTGACGGAATTCACGAGGCCGGAATTCGTTGCCACATCCCCATTGTCCTTTCGCTTCTTTTCATCGTATTTCCCGTGAGTGCTGTAATAGGGATCCTCCGAGTCAAAGCTGTCGGTGGTGACATCGTTGCCGCTCATATCGATCTGGCCTTTGGCCACCATGCCTTTGGGGAAAAGGCTGAACCGGTTGGCCAGGACCTCGATCGTCCGTTTGATTTCGACGTTGTTTGGGGGAAGCTTGGTGAAGCCTTCCGAGATGATCGTGACCGGTCTCATGTTGCCCGAGGCCGACAGGGTTACAGAGTATCGACTGGTTCCCAGGCTGTTGGTCTTGCCATAGAGCCCCGAGGCGTCTGTGGCTTCCCAGCCGTTCCCGACCACGTTGGATCCATGGGCGTAGTAATGCAGATGCGTCAGGGCGTCCTCGATCCCGGCTTCAGCCGCCGGCAAGGCAAAATTCCAATATTGCGCCCGGGTTAGCATTTTCTGCTGGTGCCCCACCAACTCGAGGTAACCGACGACCGACGCTCCGATGATGCCGGTAATAACGACTGAGATCATCAGGGCGGATCCCTGAGTCTGGCGACGGTGGCGAAGAAGGATCTTCATAACAAATCAATGGGTCCGAATGACGATCTTGGCTGACTGCATGCTCTCGGTATTCATCACCGATCCGAGGATCTTGCGGGTGCAATGCCAGTTTAACTGCAGCAGCTTGCAGGTGGAGGCCGAGCCGGCCGGAAACTGGTCGAAGGTCGACTGCTGCGTGTTGCGCTGGAAGATCGAGAACGAGAGGCTATCGCAGCCTTCCAGCAGGATTTCCGAGGCATTCCCCTTGGTGCGGACCAGGGTTTTGGCCTCGGGATTGTAGGCATAGCGCAGGGAGGTGCCATCGTTGTCCACAAAGGTCAAGGAGGTGGTGGTATTCTCGACCAGGCGCAGGACCGAGCGGATGTCGCGGGACATGATATCGAGGGCGTGCTGGCTCTGACGCTCCAATTCGGCGTAATTGAGCAGGCTGACCATGCTCCGGCTGCTGAAGGAGAACAGGGTCATGATCGACGCCATGAGCAGGGAGCCGACGGCCAGGCCGACCATGACTTCGACCAGCGTCATGCCGGACTGGCGTCTTGGCCGGAGGCCGGAAAACGGCGGAGCGATCCGAGGTGTGGCCTCGCTAGTAAGTGTAGTTCTGGATTCCATAACGCGAGACGTAGGTGGTGACTTCCCGATGGCGCTGGATTCCCTTGGAGTTCCAGTCCAAGTCGACGGTGACTTGCCGCAAGTCCTCGTCGTATGAGGTTCCCAGGGGGGCGCTGGCGATGGTAACGGTTCCGGTATAGTAAAATCCGGGATCGGCGCCGACAGCGACAAAGGGAGCGACAAAGCCGTTGGGGACAAAGGTCTGGTTCGTGACCTGATTCCAGGAGTAAAGCCGGAAGACCTCGAGCTTCTCCATCATGACCTGGGTCGCCCGGGCTTCCTCACGGCTCAGTCGGATGACGGTAAATCCAAGCGAAAAACTGGCAAACAGCCCGCTGGAAATGATGCCAACAACTCCCATCCCGATGACGGATTCGACTAACGAGAATCCCCGCCGTCGGAGCTTCAAATGGTTCCAAGTCAGATTCAATTTCATAACACAGAGGCAGCGCTGTGAGTGTGCTCAAAAAATGGACACAAGACGATCAAAGCAAACCGATCGCCAACTGTGACAAACGGAGGGTTAACGATGGAAAACTTGAAAGAAAATAATTTGTAGTACGTTTATTGGCAGGATAATAGGACGATACTAGCCACGAAACGCGGGAAGAATTTATTTTGGTCCTGCCAGAAATGAGCCGATTGGCTCTATCGGCTTACGGTCTTATGCAGGGATTTGGAGACGCCGGTGTTGTTCCGTTTTATCAGGATTGAAAACGGATCGGACGGATTTTCTTAGATCGGAAAAACGAAGTTGCTGATTACCTTCCAGCCGCCATTCGGAAATTGGTTTTGGCAATCGATCTAGAGTTCGCGCCACGAGGTAATCAAGTATTCGCTGGTAGCGCCGTAGCGGCCCAAGGCCTCGTCATAATGAAACTTGTAGTGGCCATTCATCTTGACCGTCTTGCTGACGCTGGCGCCGACGAAGTCGTATGTATCATTTCCACCCCCGCCCAGCGTGAATTCCGCTTGGGGGGCATAGATTACCCCTGTAAATTCGGCGTTGCCGGAGAGTTTGAGGCTGGTGTTATTGGTGCAGCCGAAGAAGAAAAAGTTGGTGGCATAGGCATTTTGGTTCACGATGCCATTGCCGCCGACATCGGCCGGGCCGTTGACATAGAGCTTCAGGCTGGCGTTGGTGGCGATAATGATTTGGCTTTGGCCGGACATGCTGAATGAGCCATTCACAAATAAGACGGCGTTGTTGGTCACCAGCATGAGTTCCTTCGCGCCCAGAGAAAACTGGTTCATGTAATAGCTGTTTTTTCCCAGGACATATTCGTAGTCGATCCCGCTGATCTCGGCGCTAGTCGGCGCGGGACCGCTCGTATAGGGAGGATCAATATCCGGGAAACTGACATTCATGTCATCGGTGCACCAGCCGGGCTGGATGCCGTTATGGAACTTGTGCCAATCGAAATTGCCGACCGCGCCGTTGGGACCCACAGCCACCGAGCCGCCCGGGCCTGTTGCCACATGCCCGTAGATATCCGCATTCCCGACATTCAGGGAATTCACCAAGCCGGAGTTGGTGGCGACATCCCCGTTATCTTTGGCCTTATTGACATCGTATCGTCCGCCTGTGCTGTAGAAGGGATCCTCCGAATCAAAGCTGTCGGAGGTGACATCGTTGCCGCTCATATCGATCTGGCCTTTGGCCACCATGCCTTTGGGGAAAAGGCTGAACCGGCTGGCCAGGACCTCGATCGTCCGTTTGATTTCGACGTTGTTTGGGGGAAGCTTGGTGAAGCCTTCCGAGACGATCCTGACCGGTTTGGCATTGCCTATGGCCTTTAAGGTGACCGAGTAACGACTGGTTCCCAGGCTGTTGGATTTGCCATAGAGCCCCGAGGCGTCTGTGGCTTCCCAGCCGTTCCCGACCACGTTGGATCCATGGGCGTAGTAATGCAGATGCGTCAGGGCGTCCTCGATCCCGGCTTCAGCCGCCGGCAAGGCAAAATTCCAATATTGCGCCCGGGTTAGCATTTTCTGCTGGTGCCCCACCAACTCGAGGTAACCGACGACCGACGCTCCGATGATGCCGGTAATAACGACTGAGATCATCAGGGCGGATCCCTGAGTCTGGCGACGGTGGCGAAGAAGGATCTTCATAACAAATCAATGGGTCCGAATGACGATCTTGGCTGACTGCATGCTCTCGGTATTCATCACCGATCCGAGGATCTTGCGGGTGCAATGCCAGTTTAACTGCAGCAGCTTGCAGGTGGAGGCCGAGCCGGCCGGAAACTGGTCGAAGGTCGACTGCTGCGTGTTGCGCTGGAAGATCGAGAACGAGAGGCTATCGCAGCCTTCCAGCAGGATTTCCGAGGCATTCCCCTTGGTGCGGACCAGGGTTTTGGCCTCGGGATTGTAGGCATAGCGCAGGGAGGTGCCATCGTTGTCCACAAAGGTCAAGGAGGTGGTGGTATTCTCGACCAGGCGCAGGACCGAGCGGATGTCGCGGGACATGATATCGAGGGCGTGCTGGCTCTGACGCTCCAATTCGGCGTAATTGAGCAGGCTGACCATGCTCCGGCTGCTGAAGGAGAACAGGGTCATGATCGACGCCATGAGCAGGGAGCCGACGGCCAGGCCGACCATGACTTCGACCAGCGTCATGCCGGACTGGCGTCTTGGCCGGAGGCCGGAAAACGGCGGAGCGATCCGTGGTGTGGCCTCGCTAGTAAGTGTAGTTCTGGATTCCATAACGCGAGACGTAGGTGGTGACTTCCCGATGGCGCTGGATTCCCTTGGAGTTCCAGTCCAAGTCGACGGTGACTTGCCGCAAGTCCTCGTCGTATGAGGTTCCCAGGGGGGCGCTGGCGATGGTAACGGTTCCGGTGTAGTAAAATCCGGGATCGGCGCCGACAGCGACAAAGGGAGCGACAAAGCCGTTGGGGACAAAGGTCTGGTTCGTGACCTGATTCCAGGAGTAAAGCCGGAAGACCTCGAGCTTCTCCATCATGACCTGGGTCGCCCGGGCTTCCTCACGGCTCAGTCGGATGACGGTAAAGCCCGTCGAGAAACTGGCAAACAGACCGCTGGAAACAATGCCAATGATTCCCATGCCAATCATGGCTTCGACCAGAGAGAATCCTCGCTGTGGCAGCTTGAACCGGCTTCGTGTCGAATCGAGTTTCATATGGTTGTTACATCCTTGTGGCGGAAATCAAGCGGCCACGACCGGCTTTTAGCAAGGCGTTCGCCAAACTTAAACGACTCTTGTCTGGACTTCGAGAGCTCGAGAAGAACCGTTTTTGTATTTGGCTAATTTAAAGGCAGATAGGAACAGCGGTATGCCGTTTGAGGTGGAGCAGTTTTTTATGGGCCTATCTTAGGGCGCTAAATGGACCTATTTTAGGTGGGCCTGTTGGACGGGGGAAGGAAATGGGTGAGTGTCAAATAATGAGATGGAAACCTGGGAGGGCGGGACAAATCAAATAACAGGGGATTGGGGCAAGCGGGAGGCGTATTGGGCGTAGAAAGCGGCCGCCTGGGAACGGCGGGAGACCTGGAGTTTATCCAGGGCATTGCTCAGATAATTTTTGACAGTCTTATCACTTAACTCCATGGCGACAGCGATTTCCTTATTCGTTTTACCTTCGGCGACCAAGGCCAGAACGCGTCGTTCCTGGTGGGAAAGCAGGGCGATGCGATCGGCTCCGGTGGCGGCATCGCCGGGTCGAATGCGGGAGAGAACTCGGCGGGTGACAGCGGGATCGAGGACCGATTGGCCTGCCGCGATCTTCTCGATGGCTTGGATGAGAGCATCGCTGTCGATTTCCTTGAGCAGATAGCCGTCCGCCCCGGCATCGAGGGCGTTGAGAACGGTCTGATCGTCGGCGAAAGAGGTGAGGATCAGGACGCGGGTTTCGGGGCATTCCTTCTGGATTTTTTCGCAAGCGACAAAGCCATCCCCCCCGGGGAGGCGCACGTCGAGCAGGACGAGATCGGGCTTCAGGCGCAAGCTTTCTTCGATGGCGGACTTGACGGTGTCAGCTTCCCCAACGATTTGGATTCTGGGATGGCCTTCGAGGAGGGTTTTTAGACCGACGCGGACGATGACATGGTCATCGACGATGACCACGCGGATCGGAGTTGTCTCAGTTTGAGGCATAAAGTGTCTTGTTCGGGGGCAATTCGAGGGCGATGCGCGTGCCGCCGCCCGGATGCGATTCAATACTCAGGTTTGCCCCGAGTTGGCAAGCCCGGGCCGTGATGTTTCTCAAACCATTGCCCTTTTGGACGGCAATCGAGGGATCAAAACCGAGGCCGTTGTCGTGGATTTCGAGCCGGATCCGGCCATCGCTGGCCTGGAGGGAAAGCTGGATGTGGGTGGAATGGGAGTGGCGAAGGCTGTTGCTGAGGCTTTCCCTTGTGATTTGGAGCAGTTGGGGCATTTGCCGGGGGGTTAACCGGGCCACGGCGAGGGGATCGATTTGGAGATCGACCTTGGAACGATCGTCCTCGCCCAGGAGTTGCAGCAAGGAATGCATTTCTGTGACAAATCCTGAAGCGTTCGGGGTATCGGCGTTCATATCGCCGATAAAGGATCGCACCTTGCGGATGACGCGGTTGAGTTCGCTCAGGCAATGCTTCAGCCGCTTTTCCGTGCCGTCCAGGCCGTCTCCCAGGCGCTGGCGGCAGTTCTCCAGTCCGAGCCCGATGGCGTAAATGGATTGAATAATATCATCGTGCAAGTCCTGGGCGATACGCTGTTGTTGTTCCAGGGAATGGCGCAACTCTCTTTCACTATGAAGCAGGGCCTCCTGGGATTCCCGTTTTTGGGTGACATCATGAGCGATGCCGCGGATGCCCACCGGTTTTCCGTCCTGATAATCGATCCGGGTATTGACTTCCCAGATCAGCCGTTTATGGCGGTCGGTTTTCAGTTCGAGTTCAGAGCAAAATCTGTTATCGTCGGAGACCTGCGGATCGATGTGGCTGCAGTATTTCTGCCGCCCCGGGGAGGTTATCAGATCGAAGAACGATAGGCCTTGGAGCTTGTCCTGGGGTAATCCCAACGCCAGGGCGCCGGCATGATTCATGGATGTCAGGCGTCCGTCGAGGTCATGAGTGAAGATGATGTCATGCGCGTTTTCGAACAGATCACGATAGCGGTCCTCGAGCATGGCTTCCCGGCGGCGAAGGGTGGCTGTCTGACTTGCGACCTGGCGTCTTAACAACAGGATCCATCCGAGCACAATCAGCAGAATCACCAGGATGGCGCCCAGGAATACTCCCAGGCGTCTTCCGAAGGCGCCCGCGGGTTGCTTGAGGACCTCGATGTCGCTGAGCGATCCAATCCAAAGGGAAAAGGGCGAGGTGGTATTCCGGTCTGCGGACAGTTCACAGACGCCTCTGAGCTGGAGGAGACTGCCTGGAGTCCAGGGTGGAGGTGAATTGGCTGGGAGATGCGGCAGGAGGTGGGCCTGAAAAAGACCCTGATGCGCCTTAAGATAGAGGGTATGGTAGCCGTCCCGCGATTGTTGGGAGTTGATCAGTTCAGCCTCGATCTGGATGTATTCGCAATCCAGCAATCCGTTGGTGGCTTGGGTGTATTCGGCCGTGTAGGGAGTGAGCGAGCGCCCCATCCCCAGTTCGCGGATGATGGCATCCGTGATTTGGGGGGAAGCGTGGTTGCGACTCGCAAAGCCAACCACATCCACTCGGGTTCTGGGTTGGAGCGGCTCAGTCCGGGAGGTCTGGATCCGATATCCACCGCTGTAATCCCTCAAGTAGAGCGCTTGCCCTGGAATATGAAGAGTGACGACCCCTTGAACGTGGACCTGATGTTCCCAGCTGGATTGGGACGAGTATGCGAACAAGGATCGTCCTCCGCTCACCGGCATCGCAAACGGATCATCGGGCGGCGGACGGATGACGGTGACATCGGATAAGGAAGGCACGATGAGTTGATAACCCGTGAATTGACTGCGATCATTGACGATTGCGGCAGCGACTCCTCGAAGCTTCAGTTTGGCATCGCGGTAAGTAGTGGGATTCGTCGGTTTGTTGGTTAACACCGACGCCACGACCTTTTCACCTCCGCAATACAGGTCAAGAGACCATCGGTCCGCGAACGTTCTGTCCTCGTGCACCACCCCCGTGATCTCCACCCATTGGCTGTCCAGGCCGCCCGAGCTCAGGTCCTGCAGGCCGACCGTGCGCGCGGCGGGCTTGGAGCGCTGGCCCAGGACGACCGCGTTCGATACCACGACGATCGGTGAGTATTGTCCGGTGCCGCTAACCCCCTTCACCTCGATCCAAGCGCCATCATAAAGCCCCATCTCAGGCAGCACGCGCCACAAATATACCCCCGCCGTCGAGTCCTGAAGGAAGCAAAGGTTCCAATCGGTATCGTAACAGGTCACGACACCCTTGAGTGTTACCGGAAGCCCAGCACTCGCTTCTTGCGAGCTCAGGCTGAGAACCTGACGCGCCTGATGGATGGTGGACGCCGCCGCGGCGGCGGGACTACTCGGCAGAACAATGCCCATCGACACGAAAACGCAGCGTAACAGGAGAACGCATATCCATTTTCGCATGACTGGCAGCGCCAGGAGCCTGCCTGTGCCTTGTTTTTTCAATTTATCCAGTTTATTCGGCATGAGATTCTCATCAAGGCCGATTTCTTCAGGGCCATCTGGGCCTAGCACTTTCCCTGCCAGCGGATTTCACATTATTGCGAACCAAAGGAGGCCGGCCAACGTTTAATGGATGTGCCCGAGCCTGTTTTTTAGATGGACCAACAAGGCAATCGAAATGGATTTTGACATGGTCAACCGCACGGTGATCCTTCATAATGAGGATGATAAAGACCGTTTGCAGATCCCCTTTCCGAAAGGCATTCTCCCGTTGATGACCACAGACGAGCAGGCCATGTGGCGGGTGCGAACGCACCAGGACGAATCGGCCTTTGCCCTGTTGGTGGGCCGATGGCGGGAGGTCATTTGGCGGCTTTGTCTGCGAATGGTGGGCGATGTTCACCGGGCCGAGGACATTACCCAGGAGGTTTTTCTGCGATTATTTCTGCGCCGGGATACTTACCGGGTGGAGGCGAAGTTCAGCACCTATCTTTGGCGTGTGGCGATCAATCTCTGCCGGGATGAACTCCGGCGTGTGACACGCCGTCGGGAGTCGGCGCTCGAGAATGCGGATCATGCGGAGGCCGGGCAGGCGGATGAATCGATCCCTGCCACCACCATTGGCCGGCCTGACTGTCAAATGCAGGCCAATGAACAGGCCGCCCTGGTGCGGGAAGCCATGGCTCAGCTGCCAGAACCCTACCGCTTGGTCTTGGTGTTGCGGCATTACGAGAATCTGAAATTTCGCGAAATTGCGGAAGTCCTGGAAATCCCCGAGGGAACCGTCAAGTCGAGAATGGCTGAGGCTTTGAGCCGGCTGGCCGGTCTGCTTTCCATATTGGCTCCCGAGACGAGCTCTGCTTCAAAGAACTCGCTTCCTAAACGGGAATCCGCTGCTGCTCTGGAGTCTGGCCTGAACGCACAATGAATTTGAGGAGTCACCTATGAACACACCACACCCATCGACAGAGCGCTGGATGGATTTTCTTTACGAAGAACTGCCCCGGGCCGATCGGGAAGCACTCAAGGCGCATCTCGAAGCGTGCCCGGATTGCAGGGTGAAGGTCGAACAATGGCATCAAGCCATGGGAGGTCTCGATACCTGGGTGTTGCCCAAGTCGAAACGCCGCTCATGGACCTCGCTCCCGATGATCCGATGGGCGGCGGCGGCGTCTATACTTTTTGGGTTGGGATTGGCTCTGGGCGTGATGGGAGGGCGTTGGGGACAGCGCCAGGCGCTCGTTCAAGAGATGACTCCGCTCATCCGTCAGGAACTCCAGAAGGAATTAACCGAGGCATGGAGAACCGAACTGGCCGACTGGAGGCAGCAGGTTTACGCGGACATGATGCGTGTCCAGCAGGCCACAGCGCAGGGCACACGGGAGGATGTCTCGGGGGTTCTCGCCCAGTGGACCCAAGCCATCCAGGACACCCGCAGCCAGGATCAACAGGCCACGCTCAAGCTCTGCCAGCAAATGGAAGAACGGCATGAGGCCGATATCGCCTGGCTGCGCCGCGATCTCGAAACCGTCGCTCTTCAAGCGGATGGCGAATTTCGTCTGACTCGGCACAAACTCGGGCAGTTGTTGTTGGCCAGTCAATCCCCGGCTTTTCAGATCGATACAACGTCCCCTGAAAAAACAGAACAGAATTAAACCTGGAGAAAAAACTTATGAAAACGGTTTCTATGAATACCTTCAAGTCGTCGCTTTTAACCCTGGTCCTGGGATCGGGCATGCTCGTTCTTGCGATCGCCCAGGAGCAGGTTCCGCCGTCTTCATCGCCTCAGGCGCCTGAAGCGGAACCGGCTAATTCCGGGGAAGGCCCTGAACAGCCTGCGCCCCCAGCGGCCGTTCCGCCTCCACCGGCTGCAGTCCAACCGGCCGCCGTTCCATCCAGCGCCCCTCCTTCCTCGGGCCTCAACACGGTTGCCGGTGCGGTGAGACCTCCGGCGCCCCCAACGCTCCCTGCCCTTCCGCAGTCTTCACCCGGCTTTCATCAACGATTAGCCCAGATCGTGAATCGCGCCGCAATCGGGAGTTTCCAAGGGGACCGAACGCTGATCATTCGATCCTGTGGTTCGACCGAGGAACAAGCGCGGACCAGCTCGAGACGATACAGTCTGGATCCGGTTTTGGCCGCTCGATACGGTTTGAATGCGCGATATGGCTCGACCAACACCGCCCAGGGGACAGATCCAATACCGGAGTTTAATGCCCCACAGATGCGCGAAGACCTCAGTATTATGGCTCGGATCCTCGAGAAGGAAGTCGAGAAACAGGCAGGATCGGCCCTGGCTGAACGGGCGATGGGCATTTCGTTGTCTCCCGTGCGTGAACGGGGCCCGCAGGAGATCTATGTGGAGGACTTTGGGGCGATTTTTCTCCTGAATGTGCCCTTTCCGCTATCAGGGACTGCACCCGAAACCGCCCCTTCCAAGCCTGTGGATCCCGAGAGCCCTTGGGAGCAGACTCGACGAGAGTTGTATAGCAATGCCGATCCGGGCCCAGGGATGATGATGGGCGAGCGCGGAACAGGGGTGGTCATGGGGGGTGGGATGATGATGGGCGGTTACGGGGGAGGCATGGGTGGCATGAGCGGCATGGGCGGGGGAGGCTTTGGCGGCGCGATTGGCGGAGGGGGGGCCGTCAGTAATGTCTATGATTCCCAGCAGGTGGAACGATTGAAAAGCGCCCTGGCAAACTGCCTGACCAACGCGGCGCACATTCGGCAGATGCCGCCCAATGAACGCGTGGTGTTGGTGGTTCAGGGATCCCAAACCGCTCGTCCCCAACCTGGCCCTGAACACATCGGACGCGGTCCCGAGGCCGCGGCAACCTGCATGGTCCTCCAGGCCAGCAAAGGAGATTTGAACCAACAGGCCGAAGGCAAACTCGGGGCGCAGGAATTCGCGAGCCGCGTCAAGACTCTCGTTTACTGAAACCGGAAGACCTAAACTACAGCGATCCCAGGACCAGGCGTCGGCGCAGATCCTCGCGGGAGCGGGCATCGTAAAACTCCACCGGATTAAAATCATCCGAGAGCACGATGCCCTTGTCGGCGTAATACGATCTTTCCGAGCCGAAGGCCTCCTCAACCTGGTCCTGACAATAGGGATGAATGGATTCGGAAGCCGGACGCCATCCGGACATGGAGGAGGGTTGACAGCTGGCCACAAAAAACAGGTTGCCATTGCCAGTGGCATGCAGTCGGACTTGAGCAAAGACGTTCTCCAATGTTTTACCCAGCGAATCCCGAAAGAAATCGCCCAGGGGGGGCAACTCGCCGAAGCTGTTGACCACCAGAACGCCGTTAGGACGGAGAACCCGCCGCATGGCCGCCAGCGCCTCCCGGGTCATGAGATGCGAGGGCGGCGCGTCTCCGAGAAAGGCATCCAGGATCACCACATCATACTGACCTTGGACACGATTCAGGTAATGTCGCGCGTCGTCAATTTGCAGCCGGAATCGGGAGGGGTCGCAGTCGAAGTATTGCCTGGCGATCGGGACGACCGCGGGATTGATCTCGACGACATCCACCCGGGCGCCTTCCCCGGCAAATTGCATGGGCACGATCCCCACGCCCAGGCCGATACACAGGACATCCTGGATGTCAGCATGGTAGGCGCGGGCCAGACCATGGAGCATGTAGGTAAAGAGCGAAATGCTCTTCTTTTCCTGGGGATCATAGGTGTTCTGAATCAGAAGATCGTTGAGGAGCAGCCGGCGGGTATTCTCGGTATCCTGCAGGACCTGGAGCCGGCCGAAGAAGGACTCGGTTTGAAAGAGCGTTTGCCATCGCGAGGTCAGAATGGGCTTCGAATTGGCGGTGGCCGCTCCAATCAAACAGGCCCCCGCCACGAAAAGGCCGACGGCGATCGCCGATTGCGGGCGTCGCCCGCGGCCCATAAAACAGAAGAGTATCGGCGGCAGCGCCACGATCCCCGCCGTGATCACCATCGAGACCGAATTGGGCACCCAGGGTACCATGACATACCCGATGATGCCGGTGCCCACAAAGCTGCCGATTGTCCCCAGGGCGGTTAAACGGCCGGCGTTGCCTCCCACGCCCTCTAACCGGACTGTCACAATCCGCAACAATCTCGGCGTGGTCATGGCCAGCACGGCGAGTGGAAAGAAGAAGAGCAGAGCTGAGGTCAAAAACGATCCCACCGCCATCGGAAAACGCAGAGCCCAGAAGGCCAAAGGAGCCGTCAGCCAGACCGTGAGACAGAGCCAGGCCGCCGCCGCCGCCATGAGAATGAAGAAACCATCCAACCGCGCCGTGCGATCCGCCCACAACCCGCCGGCATAGTATCCGGCCGCCAGCGCCGCCAGGGTGAGGGCAATCTGGGCGGTCCAGACAAAGTGCGAGGCCCCAAAAAACGGCGCCAGCATTCGCGCCCCCAGAATCTCGATCATCATCACCGCGGCCCCGCTGGCGGCAGCCGTCAGCCACAGAAACCCATGAGGCCAGAGACCTTCTCCCGCGGATACGCTGTCAGGAACTGGTTTTTTCACGGGGCTTGTTTTACCGGCAGCCCCGGGGAAAAGAAATGTCAAATTCACGCCATTCCCACTTGATTCCCGTCCGCGAACTCCGCATATTCTTTCACTTATTTTAAATATGAGTAAGACTCCAATACATGTGGCGGTGACCGGCGCGGCTGGTCAGATCGGGTATGCCCTGGTATTTCGCATTGCCGGCGGGGCGATGTTTGGCCTCGACCAGCCCGTGGTGCTGCATTTGATCGAGATTGAATCCGCCTTGCCTGCCCTGAAAGGCGTGGCGATGGAACTGGATGACTGCGCTTTTCCTTTGCTCAAGGGAGTGGTCCTGACGGCGTCTCTGGACGAAGGCTTTCGCGGGGTGAACTGGGCGCTGCTGGTGGGCAGTGTACCGCGGAAACATGGCATGGAACGTAAAGACCTGCTCGGGATTAATGGCAAGATCTTTATCGGACAAGGCCAGGCTATTCAGAAGAATGCCGCTTCGGATGTTCGAGTCCTGGTCGTTGGCAATCCCTGCAATACCAACTGTCTGATTGCCATGCGCAACGCCCCGGAGATTCCCTCCAACCGATGGTTTGCGATGACCCGGCTTGATGAAAACCGCGCCAAGTCCCAACTGGCCCACAAGGCGGGAGTCGAGGTCAGCGCGGTGACCCGGATGGCCATCTGGGGCAATCATTCGGCCACTCAATACCCGGACTTTTTCAACGCTCACATCAAGGGCCGGTCCGCCGCTGATGTCATTAACGATTATCCCTGGTTGCAGGGCGAGTTCCTGACCACGGTCCAGCAACGGGGCGCGGCTATTATCAAGGCGCGCGGCGCCTCGAGCGCTTCCAGCGCGGCCAATGCCATCCTGGATACTGTGCATTCCATCCTCCAGCCCACGCCAGCCCACGATTGGCACAGCCTCTGCCTCTGTTCCGACGGCAGCTATGATGTCGAGAAAGGGCTGATCTCGTCGTTCCCGGTCCGCAGCAATGGACATAAGCTGGAGATTGTTCATGGACTCACCCTGAATCCATTCAGCCAGTCCAAGATCCAGGCGTCCATCCAGGAGCTCCAGGAAGAACGAAAGCTGGTCGGCGAGCTCCTGCCCGGTTGATGCCGTGAGTGCTCTAACTTCGGCGCCGGACAGGGAAGGCCATTTTGGACCTTATGGCGGGCGTTTTGTGCCCGAAACCCTCGTCCATCCCCTTCAAGAGCTCGAAACGGAATACGATCGCGCCCGCCAGGATCCGCGGTTCCAGGAGGAGTTCCATTATTACCTGCGCGAGTTTTGCGGCCGCCCCACATCGCTCTATTACGCCGAACGCCTCACCCGGGAATTGGGGGGCGCCCGCATCTATCTCAAACGGGAAGATCTGCTCCATACCGGCGCCCACAAAATCAACAATGCCATCGGCCAGATTCTTCTCGCCCGCCGAATGGGCAAGAACCGGATTATTGCCGAAACCGGGGCCGGCCAGCACGGCGTGGCCACCGCCACCGTCAGCGCCATGTTCGGACTCCAGTGCGTCGTTTACATGGGTGCGGTCGACTGTGAGCGACAGGCCTTGAATGTTTATCGAATGAAAATGCTCGGGGCCGAAGTGGTCCCGGTGACGGCCGGACAGAAAACCCTCAAGGAAGCCATCAACGAGGCCATGCGAGATTGGGTGACCAACGTCCGAAGCACCCACTACATTCTGGGAACCGTTTACGGCGCGCATCCTTATCCGATGATGGTCCGCAATTTCCAGCGGGTGATTGGCGACGAGGCCCGAAGCCAAATCCTCGAGAAGACCGGCCGTTTGCCCGATCTGCTGATCGCCTGTGTCGGAGGCGGATCCAATGCCATCGGCCTTTTCTATCCCTTCCTCGAAGACACCTCGGTCCGGATGATCGGAGTCGAGGCGGGAGGGGAAGGCATCCAGCCCAACAAACATGCCGCGCGCTTCCAAGGCGGATCCCTCGGGGTGTTGCAGGGAACCCGGTCGTTTCTGCTCCAGGACGATCAGGGCCAGATCCAGCTCACTCACAGCGTGTCGGCCGGACTCGACTACGCCGCTGTCGGTCCCGAGCACGCCTGGCTGCGCGATCAAGGTCGGGTCGATTACACTTACGCCACCGATGACCAGGCCCTGGCCGCTTTTCAGCGCCTCGCCCGTTCCGAAGGTATCATTCCCGCCCTCGAATCCGCCCACGCGGCAGCCGAGGTCATCCAGCAGGCCCCCCGAATGCGCCCCGACCAGGTGATCATCATGAATCTCTCCGGCCGCGGCGATAAAGACGTCGCCCAGACCGCCCGCCTCCTGAAGCTCTGACGAGGCGGAAGCGCCCGCTGCACCGAGCGGGGAGGCATTCGCCGGGTTTTTCAACCACTAATCTTCACTTATTTTCACTAAAAAACCATGTCGGATTTGGAATTCCGCGGCTTCTTTATCTGTGAAAGACAATGAGCGAGGACGAACCACTCTTACGCGCCTATGCGGAACAACGCTGCGAGGCGGCTTTTGGCAAGCTGGTCTCCCGGCACATCGACTTGGTGTATTCGGTCGCGGCGCGGGGGGTCGGCGGGGACAGCCACCTGGCTCAGGATGTGGTTCAGACCGTGTTCACTGATTTGTCGCGCAAGGCTGGAAGACTGCCGGCGGGCGTGGTGCTGGCGGGCTGGCTTTGTCGGCACACCTTCTTTGTGGCTTCGTCTCTCGTCCGCGCTGGCGATGGCGATGAGCAGTTGTGCGTTGACAGCCGCGCCGGTTGGAATGGCAGCCCAGTTGGCCGCGACCATCCTCGAGGGAGCAGGCACCAGCAGTGGCATCGCCTTGTCTTGGTTGAATATTATGGCGTGGGCAAAAACCAAATCTGCAATCGTGACTTCGACCGTGGTCCTTCTGACCGTCGTCAATACGGCCTTTGTCGTCCGACTTGAATCCACTCGGCGGGCGAGTCCGCCGGCTGGAGGAAATCAGCCGGCAGCGTCTGTCGGGACGAATGCCATGCCTTCGGCGGCGCCGATTCAAAGCAATCGATTCGGTTTTCATTGGAGCCAGGTAGAGTCAACCGACTATCGCCGATACATTGCCAACTTGCGCGCGGTGGGTTGTCCTGAAGGAACCATTCGTGACCTGATTGGTTCTTGCAGGTGCACGACCCCGAGGAAGAACTCCTATTTCTGCCGGAAGATAAACGCCAGGCGGCTCTGCAGGTTCTGATCGAGGGGGGGGGTGAGGACAAGAAAGCCAAGTTCCAAAACGACCATCCGAATTTCGATCCTGCGCGCGAATTGTTTGACGACAAGCTGAAGCTTCTGGCCCAGGTGCTTTCTGCCAGCGAACTCGAGGAGTATCGGTTGCGGCACTCGCCGAAGGTTGGCTGGCTCCGCGAGGAAGTTCAGTATCTGAACTGCACTCCGGAAGAATTCAAGGCCCTGGCGGAATTGCGGGAGAGGCATTTGCGGCCGGGCAACCAGGATTTGAGCGTGGACCGCGCGACTGCAATGGATGAGGTTCGGGCGCTCTTTGGCAACGAGCGAGCCCGCGAATACGAATGTGTGAGTGACTTCGGCTACCTGAATGTGCGGCGAGCGGCAGACCGCGCTGGAATCGCGTCCGATCTTGGCGATCGAGCGGGCCGGATTGCCTATGAGGCCCGGGTGGCCGTGGAAAGAACCGCGAAGGATGGCGCCCTTCGATCCGAGGAGCGAAGGCGTCGGATTCAGGAGCTTCAGTCCCAGGCGGAAATGCGTCTCAGTGCAGCGCTGGGAAACACTCCGCAGCCTGCTCTTCGTAGCGCATTGGTGAGCACCCTTCAGAACACGGCTGCCACGTTCCGCCCATGAAACGATTATTATCCATCTGTGTGTTGATCCATGTTGTGCTGGCCGGTGTGCTGTGGTGGAACCTTCATGAGCGTTATGAGCAATCGATGGTTCGGATCCTGCGCATGGCTGCTGGCGAATCCCCCGAGAGCCCGACTCAAAGGATACCTCAAGGTTCATCGGTGAGCGCGAAGCCTGCGACCCGGTGGGATTTGATCGAGACAAAGGACTTGAAGCAGTTTCTCGCGAACCTGCGCGCAGTGGGTTGCCCCGAGCAGACCATTCGGGATCTTGTCATGTTTCGGGTTTTCCGGAATTACCGCCGTCAGTTGCTGGATCGGGAAGCCGAGGCCCAGCGCTCGCGGAATTACACGCAACTCGTCGGACATCGTGAATGGCAGGAACGAACCTGGCAGCGCGGCGAGATGAGTCATGCCATGGAATGCGAATTGGAGTCTTTGTTGGGCATGAGCGCCGCGGATTTGAGAGCGGTCTTATTTGGCGAGCGAGTGATGGAGCGGGATCGCAATTATATCGGCTTGGAAAAGAGAGGCCGGTTGCGGGAGATCGAGCAGCAGCAGGAAGAGCTGGCTCACGCGGATCGGCAAAGAAAAGAGGAGAAAGAGCGGATGCGGCTGCGGGAGCAGACACGCCTGACCAAACTCGCCAACGAGGTGGGTATTGACCAAGATCTGGCTATCCGGTTTTTTAACAGGCTGGAGCAAGAGATGCCGGTCCTGGAGAAAGAATTTGAGGTCATAGCCAAGAGCATGGATGGCAGCCTGGAAAAGGCTGAGGAGTTCAAGGCGGCTGTTCATGCTGAATTCAATAAGCTCGCGGTGGAAATTCTTGGTGAAAAGGGCCCGGAACTCGTGAAGAAGCTCTTGGAGGAGCCTGAGTCAATCAAGGCAAATTAGGGTCATTTTCTTCGGGCCTGCGCTATTGGGATCACGAGGTGGCCATAACCCAAGCTAGACACGATGAATGGCGACGCGAATGGGGCCGGGCCGGGAAATCGCAAATGGAACTCGTGCTTAAAATCTTATTGTGAGTCACAGGCGCCGGAGTCGAAGATCCCGAACAAAGCCGGCGTGGCCGTCTAACATCAAACGATTCCGTCCGCCGGCGTGCGCGCTGCGTCCCCTCAGTCCGGGCGGCAGAGTGGACACGGTCCCGGGAAAGTAGACATCCACGCTCAATTCCACGTCCGACGGTCCCTCCGGGGTGCCGGCATTGGGATTGTTGGCTGCGCGCAGCGATGACACGGCATCGGTCTCGGATCGGCCCCAGAAATTGTCCCGGGCCACCGGTTCGTCCATCCGATCAAAGCGCCACATCCAGTAGTTCACGACCAAAGCGTTCGATTGGGAACTCGAGATTTGCCAAACCTGCGGCGTATCGGGAAAACGGGATAGCCGGGTCGAGGGGCAATTCCAAACCTTTGCCACGGCCAGTTCGTTGCTCAGGACAATCGGCGCCCAACCCGCGCGCGGATCGCTCGTCGGCCACGTTGTCCAGGGCCGGTAACCTCCTGGAAGGCTTTCCTTGAGATCGCGGCGGTCGGGAAAATGGCCCTGGTTGTCGTCCAGGAAGACTCGCCAGCCGATCCCCTGCTGCCGCAACTGAGATAGACAGGCCGTTCGATCGGCGAGTTGCCGGGCTCGTGCCAATCCCGGCAGAAGAAGAGCGGCCAGGATGGCCATGACGGCGATCACGACCAGCAACTCAATCAGCGTGAATCCAGGATGGTTGGACTCGAACTTGTCCATGGTAAGACGCGGTCATAAAATAAATCAGGGCATGTGATTGTCAACCCGGGTGCCTGATCCCAAATCCGCCCGTAAGATACCCGCAAAAAATCTAACCGCGAATCCACACCCGTGGACACGAATCAAACCGGAGGGATCCTGTTGGCTGAATCGCTCTGCGGTGAGAATTCCGCGCGCGTACGATCGTTGCGGGCTCCGAAGCGAGAGTCACTCTGCGGGCGGGAGCACGGATTTATCCGGCAGCCTTGGTTCTCGCGGGATCTCATACATTCCATCGATTTTAAGGAACGTCCCCATGGCTGCGTCGGATCATGGCCACCAATCGGTGACTTTATAGGTAATCGCCCAGGGGGTGTCCCCCGTTCCTTTGCGGCTTTCGGGCATCCAGTCTCCGGAGGCGTTGGGTTTCAACCAGTAGCCGGTCACATGGAAATCAGTGACGCAGTTTGGACCCGATGGATCCAGCGGATCCTGATTCTTCAAGGACGTTACGACCTCGACCTCCCGTTCTGTCTTGGTGTAATAAACCACGCCGTTGACGGCCCAACTCGTGGACATTTCATCCCAAATGGTATAGTGGTAGGTCTGCGATAAGACCGTGCGGGTGTTCTTGTCGTATTTTTGATAATCTACGCCGGCGCCTTCTCCGTTGTTCCACAGGATCGCGACGTATTCTTCACCGAGGTCGACCAGGCTGGGGCCTTTCTTGGAGGGCATAGTAGGCATCAGAGTCAGTCCTGCAAGCAATGTCTGTCAGGGATGCTTCCATAGGAGACTGGTATTCAGAAGCATCAGCTGGCTGAGTTCCCTCCCAGGATTGAGGTCCCCGTTACGACGGAGGAAACCGCGCTGGCTGCGGAAAGGCGGTAAGCTACGGTTGGTACTCAAACCTTCCAGATATTCGCCGGCCTTTGGGATCGGTGCCTTTGTAGGCTCCAGATTCTTCGCAGCAGAAGAAGAGATCCACGTTGGCCCTTCCTTGGCCAGGGATGGTTGCGATGACCTTGCCGCTGTTATCGCCGGTTTTTTGGTAGGTGTATGTGGCGGTGAAGCTTTCCTCCTGATCCCACGCGTAGAGATTGTTGCCGGCTTCGAATTCCAAATGGGTGACCCAACCATCTTCATTCTCGATAAACACCAGGCTCGCTCCGGCGAGAGAGATGGGCGCAAACTGGGCGTTGCGCTCTCGAATTTCGAACGAGCCCGATATGGCCCTTCCTCCTCCGGCGGTTTCAGTCCCGGAGATTTGGCCCTCGTCAGGGGAGGTAAAAGTCAGCGTGACATTCACTCGATTGCTGGGGGTCGTGATGGTCGCGGTCGCGGAATTCGGGCCCTTCTTCCGATAGCTATAGGTGACCACCTGAGTTTCTTCGATGTCAGAATCGACCGCGGTGCTTTCGGTCGCAAACAGCATCATGGTTTCCCAACCATCCCGGTCATTGATGAAGCTCCATTGTTGTCCGACCAGCGTATCGGGGGCCCATTCCTGCGCGCGCACGGTCACGGTCGCTGGCGCACTGGTCGCGGATCCAACCGGATTCCTGATGGTGACCGAGTATTTACCGTTGTCGATCACCGACACATCGTCAAGCCACAGGAATGAATCGGTGGCTCCTTCGATGATTTTGCCGTCCTTTTTCCATTGGTATTCCAAGGGTTCGGTTCCTTCTGCTTCGACTTCGAGATAGATTGAGGAACCGGGTTCGGAGGTTTGATTTTGGGGTGGGGAGAGAATGGCAGGTGGTGACGAGACCTGGAGGTGGGAATCCTGGCTTTGGATTTCGCCCACGGCATTTTTCACGACCACATAATAGGTCCCTTCGTGGTCTGATTTGGCGGAGGTGATCGTCAATTGCGCGCTGGTGGCGCCGGTGAGGGTTTTGCTGTTGACCAGGGATTCTCCATTGAAAAACCATTGGAAGGCGAGTGGCGAAGTGCCGGTCGCTTTGACTGAGAAGGTGACTTTTTTCCCTGCAGCGATGTTCTGATCGACGGGTTGCTGGGCGACTGCGGGAGGCGCTGCGACTTTGAGTTGGGCGGTTTTGCTTTTGATCACGCCGCCCGTATTGCGAATCTCCACGCTGTAGGTTCCCTCATCAGCGGCCTGCACTCCAGCAATGGTCAGCGTGGGACTTGTTGCGCCGGCCATTCGGTTGTCAACAACCAAGGGCTTGCCGTTCTTGAGCCATTGGTACCCTGGGGCGGGATCACCTGTGGCTGTGACTTCGAATCGAGCAGTGTCACCCGCGATCAACGTCTGGTTTGGAGGTTGGCTGGTAATGGCGGGCGGAACGACCATATCCAAAAAGGCAGGCGTGCTGACGATGGAGCCCAGGGGGTTGCTGACGATCACGGTGTAGGCGCCTTCGGCCGATGCGGTTGCGCCCTTCATGGTCAGCGTGGCGGCGGTGGCTCCAGTAATAGTTTTGCTGTTGACGAGGTTCACACCATTGAATTGCCACTGATAGGTGAGGGGGGCAGTGCCCGACGCGGAGACCTTGAACGACGCAGTTTTACCGCTGATCACGGCAGCATTCACAGGCTGAGTCTTGATGGCGGGGGGCACGCCAATGGTCAGCTTGGCCGTTTTGCTGGTGACTTGCCCGGCGCTATTGACGAGAGTGACGGTGTATGAGCCTGCATCCGCAGTCTGGACATTGAGAATCTTCAATTGAGGGGAGTTGACCCCCAGGACTCGGTCGGTTCCGCTGAGCGCTTTGCCATTGCGTTTCCATTGATAGGTGGGCGCGGGCGCTCCAGCGCCCTGAACTTCGAAGACGGCCTCGCCGCCCGCGACGACGGTTTGATTTTGGGGTTGGCCTGTGATGGAGGGTTTGCTGATGATGGCGAGGAGGGCAGCCTCGCTGGTTGTTTTGGCTGCCTGGTTCTGGACTTCGACCCCGTAAGACCCGGCTTGAGCCAAAGTCACCTTGGACAGCTTCAGGGTTGCTCCGGTTTGATTGGCCAGCGGCTGTCCGTTGAAAAACCACTGATACTGGATTGGTTCGGCGCCGGTTGCTTTGACCGTGAAGGTCACAGCAGCGCCTGCTTTCACATTCTGGGACTGGGGTTGGAGGGTGATTGTCGGAGCCTCCGCCAGGATGACGCCGGGCAGGGCCACAAATACAAACGTTCCCGATCCCGCGTGAAACACCATCAATGGATTAAATGGATTGACGATTTTGTAGGTCCACGTGCCGGAGGATTTCGAAACAAAGTGGAAATCCACGATTTCGAGGTCGTCGATTTCCTGGTCGCCATTGTAATCGTAGCGAAGTTCCATTTGAGCCGTATCGGGTCCCGTTTTCACGTAGGTATAGGGCACGTCTTGGCCGGCGTGATCTCCTCCGATCTGGGTTCGGGTTGTCGCGGTAAAATCCCAGGTCTGCCGCTCGTTGGGGGACTCCACAATTTGGGCTTTGGCTCCCTCCAGATCTTCGGGAGCAAATCCGGGATCCACCAGACTGAGTTCCGCTCCCTGGCTGGTTGCCGAACCTCGGGCATTACGGACCTGGACCGAATAGGTTCCAACATTCGAGGCCTGAACCGCCGGGATGGCCAGAACGCGTGCGGTGGCTCCCTCGAGGAGGAGACCGTTCTGAAACCACTGGTAAGATAAAGGTTCACTGCCGGTTACCAACACCTCGAACTGGGCGGTGGTTCCAGCAGGGACAGCCTTGCTTGCGGGCTGCTGGGTAATCTGCGGAGCGATCATTTCCGAGACCACTAATTCAGTTGCCGCACTGGTAATCGAATCCTTAGAATTCGAGACGACTACGGTATAACTGCCGACATCGCTCAATTGCGCGTTGCTGAGGATCATCACCGAGGTTGCGGCGCCTTGGATTCGATCCGAGTCCGACAATTCCTGACCGTTAAAACGCCAGCGAAATGTGGGGGCGGGCATGCCGTCCGCGAACACTCGGAAGGTGGCCTGTCCTCCCACGAAGACCTCTTGTGTTGCCCACAATGCATTGATGATGGGGACGGAGGATTGTTCATCGATTTCAGTATCCGCAGCGGCCCAATCCGCGGATCCGATGGCTGATGCCTGGCTGATCACGATCTCCTGTTTCGTCGCCAGCACGTATTTTACCAGGGCCTTGCCATCCCGAATGAAAAGTAAAGTCGTATCATCGGGTGAACATGCGGTGACATAGGCCGACAGCCCGTCGGAGTGACGAACGACGGCATCGAACGAGGCGGTGCCCGAGGTGGATCCCAACGACTTTTGGACGATCAATCCCAGGGGATGTTGATAGCCGGTCGTGACACCTCGGTTCCAATAGAGGGTCTTGCCGTCGCGCGACCAGACCGGATTGCGGTCGATGGTATCATCGTCCGGATCGGCGTAGAACAACCGGGCTTGAGATCCATCGGCTTGGGCGATCCAGATATCATAGGAGGGTGACCAGGAACCCGCCTGACCGTCAAAAGCGATCCATCCGGCGCTCGATGAGAAAGACGCTTCCATGCCTAGGTCGAAGTCTCCGGACAATGGACCGCGAACGAGTGTGGAGGGATTCGATCCATCCAGATCGATGCGGCGCAGCAAACCCATGCCGGGGCCGGGACCCGAGTAATAAAGAAGGGTGCTGTTGTTGAGCCAGCCGCCCAGGCTCGGACCATAGGGTTCACTGGCGAGGGGGATTGCGCGCTTGTTGGATCCATCAAGGTTCATCACCCAGATCTGGTTTCCGTTATGAGGGCTGCCAAAAGCCACGAGTTTACCGTCGGGTGACACCACGGGATCCTGGGCCGGCTGGTTGAAATCCGAGGTCAGGTTTTGCAGCGTCGTTCCATCGGGGCGAATCGAATACACATCGCTTTCCTGACCTGGGTCAAATACTGCGGAAAAAAAGATTGTCCCGTTGGCCATTTGACCGCCGTTGGCGCGGTCCCAATCCGCGAGGGCGACCAGAAAACTCGCCAAGAATAGGCCTCTGTACATCAAAGAAAGCATCGTCTCCCAGTTGGATTTCCTCATAACTTCACTAATTGAATATGCGCCTCACTTGATAACCACCAAACTTTGCGTTTCAACCGTGGCGTGGCCAACCACGGAACGCCGTGTCCCTACACCATGACCCCAGACATGGCAGACATAGGGCATGGCGGAAGAAAAAACGTGCCAGCAAAGTCCCAAGTCACTCGGGCTCTGTCAAGCGTGAATAACGTGCAATAGGGGGGGCCAACCTGGGCCGGGTGGTCCGTTGGGTGAACGTGTTGGGCGTCGATGCAGCCGATGCGACAGGATGGCGATTTGCGGAGGCCGCGTCGCTATTGAATCTGGAATATCAAGCCGCTTTTGCGGCAATCGATTTTGACGCGGGCGTGGTCCTTGATTTCACCGGCCAGGATTTGTCGCGAGAGCCCGGTTTCGACCTGGCGTTGGAGGTATCGTTTGAGGGGGCGTGCGCCGTAGACGGGATCGTAGCCGGCCCGGGCGATGTGTTCGCGGGCGGGTTCGGTCAGCTCGAGTTCGATATGACGCTCCGCCAATCGTTGACGAATCAATTCAACCTGCAAGTCAACGATCTTTTTGATTTCGTCGAGCGTCAGCGTTTTGAACAGGACGACATCATCGACGCGGTTCAGGAACTCGGGCCGGAAGTGATGCCGCAACTCGGCCAGGACTTTGCGTCTCAATCCTTCATCGATCTCGCCGGTTGCGGAGATGTTTTCGGTCAGGAGGGGGCTGCCGATGTTGGAGGTCATGATGACGATGGTATTTTTAAAATTGACCGTCCGCCCCTGGCTATCCGTGAGCCGGCCGTCGTCGAGGATCTGGAGCAAGGCGTTAAACACGTCGGGGTGGGCCTTTTCGATCTCGTCAAAAAGAATGACGCAATACGGTTTCCGGCGAACGGCTTCGGTGAGCTGGCCGCCTTCCTCGTATCCGACATAGCCCGGGGGGGCGCCAATGAGGCGGGCGACGGCGTGTTTTTCCATGTATTCGCTCATATCGATGCGAACCATGCTCTCCTCGCTGTCGAACAAGGATTCCGCCAGGGCCCGGCCCAGTTCGGTCTTGCCGACGCCGGTGGGACCCAGGAAAAGAAAGGATCCGATGGGCCGTTTGGGATCTTTGAGGCCGGACCGGGCGCGAATGACGGCGTCGGCGACGGCTTGCACGGCTTCATCCTGGCCGATGACGCGCTGGTGCAGGATCTGGTCCAGTCTCAGCAGTTTTTCTTTTTCTCCTTCGAGCAGGCGTGAAACGGGGATCTGGGTCCATCGGGAGACAATTTCAGCCACTTCGTCCGGAGTAACCTCCTCCTGGAGCAGGCGGGAGTCGTTGGGATTTCCGGCGGCACGGGTTTCGAGTTGTTTGAGTTGTTGTTCCAGGCCGGGCAATCGTCCGTATTTATATTCGGCCACGCGGCCGAGGTCTCCGCGTCGCTGGGCCTGTTCCATTTCATTGCGGGCGACTTCGATGGCTTCGCGCAATTTTTGGATATCGCCGATGACACTTTTTTCGCCTTCCCAACGGGCCTTGAGGGCGTCGCGATCGCCTCGCAGGTTGGCGATGGACTTTTCAAGCTGAGCCAGGCGCTCCTTCGAGGCCTCATCCTTCTCCTTTCGCAAAGCCTCGCGCTCGATCTCGAGTTGCAGCAGACGGCGTTCGAGCTGCTCGAGTTCCTCGGGCATGCTCTCCATTTCAGTGCGCAATTTGGCCGCGGCCTCATCGACCAGGTCGATGGCTTTGTCCGGCAGGAACCGATCGGAAATATAACGATGAGAGAGTTGGGCGGCGGCCACCAGGGCGCCATCCTGGATTCTCACGCCATGATGCAGTTCGTAACGTTCGCGCAGCCCCCGAAGAATGGAAATGGTGTCTTCAACCGTTGGTTCATCCACAAGCACCGGCTGGAAGCGCCGCTCGAGAGCCGCGTCTTTCTCAATGTGTTTGCGGTATTCGTCCAGAGTAGTGGCCCCGATGCAGTGCAGTTCGCCTCGGGCTAGCATGGGTTTGAGCATGTTGCCCGCGTCCATCGCTCCTTCCGCCTTTCCGGCACCCACCATCGTGTGCAATTCGTCGACAAACAGGACGATCTGGCCCTGGGCCCGCGCAATCTCCTGCAGCACTGCCTTGAGACGCTCCTCGAACTCGCCCCGATACTTGGCTCCCGCGATCAAAGCCCCGAGATCCAGGGCCACAATGCGCTTCTCTTTCAGACTGTCCGGAACATCTCCCGCGACAATCCGCCGGGCTAGGCCCTCCACAATTGCCGTTTTCCCCACGCCCGGTTCTCCAATCAAAACCGGATTGTTCTTTGTCCGACGGGACAAAACCTGGATGCACCTGCGGATTTCCTGGTCCCGGCCCACGACCGGATCCAGCCGGTTCTGCTGGGCCAGCCGTGTCAGGTCGCGTCCATATTTCTCCAAAGCCTCATAAGTCGCTTCCGGGTTGCTGCTCGTCACCCGATGATGCCCCCGCACCTCCGTCAGGGCCTTCAGAAAATCATCGCGGCGAAGGCCGAGTTCCTTGAAAACCTTCCCGATGCCCGTCCCCGTCGGCTCGCCAAACATCGCCAACACCAGGTGTTCAACGCTGACATACTCATCGCGCAGTTTCTTCGCCTCATCACCGGCTTTGGCCAGGACTTTGTTCAGACGCTGAGTCACCAAGAGCCCTTCCTCGGTGGTGGCGTCCCCGCTCACCCGGGGGATTCGACCCAGTTCCTCCTCGGTTTTTGCTTTGATCAAATCCAGAGCAACTCGTGCCTTCTCGAAAAGCCGGGGAATTAGGCCGTCCTCCTGTTCCATCAACGCCAAGGCCAGATGTTCGACATCAACCGCTTGATGTTGTCGGCTTGCGGCCAAGTTGCGGGCGGCCATTAGAGCGGCCTGCGATTTCTCAGTGAACTTATTTAAGTCCATAGTAACTGATCCATACATCAACAATCATGCCAAACAGATCCATGCGCCAAATTCCTCATATTTTGCTGATTACCAATATAAAACGATTTTGATACATAGCGACAATATGACTCTTCTTGTGTGGGTTTAGCGGACGGCTTCTTCTGGGATGTGCCATAATTACTCAATCGTTCTGGGCCAGGCATGGCAGGGGGATGGGTTCGAGGAGCTGAATGGGTTGAGAGGGACTCGTGGGACTCGTCCCTCTGGAGATGATACTTTGGGAGGAACTTGTGGAACTTGTTCCTCCGGGGGGGGGATGGGATGACCGATGAGCGACCGAGCTCCGGGCGCATCAGGTATGTTTGGCGTTGGCTTTCAGGAGGGCGACTCCGTAATTGCGGTTCATTCGGGCGATGAAATCGAGGGTAATGCCTTTGGGGCAGACGGCTTCGCAGGAACCGGTATTGGTGCAATTGCCGAATCCTTCGGCATCCATGGCTTTGACCATGTGGAGGACGCGGCGGTCTTTTTCAGTTTGACCTTGGGGGAGGAGGCCGAGGTGGGAGACTTTGGCGGCGACGAAGAGCATGGCGGAGGCGTTTTTGCAGGCGGCCACGCAGGCGCCGCAGCCGATGCAGGCGGCGGCATCCATGGCCAGGTCGGAGGCGGGTTTGGGGATTGGCAGGGCATTGGCTTCGGAGGCCTGGCCGGTGCTGACGGAGACGAATCCGCCGGCTTGGATGATGCGATCGAGGGCGGTGCGATCGACGACGAGGTCTTTGAGGACGGGGAACGGTTTGGCCCGCCACGGTTCGATGGTGATGACATCGCCTTCCTGGAAGTGGCGCAGGTGGAGCTGGCAGGCGGTGGTGTGACGGCGTTTTCCATGGGGTCGGCCATTGATGACAAGGGAGCAGGTGCCGCAGATGCCTTCGCGGCAATCGGAGTCGAAAGCGACCGGGTCCTGGCCTGTTTCGATGAGCTCTTCATTGAGCACGTCGAGCATTTCAAGAAAGGACATATCGGGGCTGACGTCGGGGATGGGGTATTCGACGAGGGCCCCTTGGGTCTGGGCGTTTTTCTGTCGCCAGATGCGTAAGGTTAATTTCATTACTTGTAGCTCCTCTGGGTCATTTTCAATTCTTCGTAAACCAGGGGTTCTTTGTTGAGCAGGGGGGGGCGGTCATCGCCCTGATATTCCCAGGCGGCGACGAACGAGAATTCCTGATCATTGCGGAGCGCCTCGCCGTCTTCGGTTTGGAACTCCTCGCGGAAATGACCTCCGCAGGATTCGCGGCGCATCAGGGCATCCTGGCAGAGCAATTCGGCGAATTCCATGTAATCGGCGACGCGTCCGGCCATTTCGAGGGCCTGGTTAAATTCCATGGGTTCGCCGCTGACGTTAAGGGTCCGCCAGAATTCGTCGCGCAATTCGGGGATACGTTTGAGGGCGGTTTTGAGGCCGTTTTCGGTTCGGCTCATGCCGCATTTTTCCCACAGGAGTTTCCCGAGTTCGCGATGGAGGGATGTGGGGGTGTGTTTGCCGTGGCCGGACAGGAGTTTTTTGATGCGGCTTTCGACGTCGGCGGCAGCTTTTTTGAACTCGGCGTGGTCGGTGGCGGGCTTAAACTTTTTGGCAGTGGCGAAGTAATGTCCCAGGGTTTGGGGCAGGATGAAGTAGCCGTCGGCGAGGCCCTGCATAAGGGCGCTGGCGCCGAGGCGGTTGGCGCCGTGATCGGAGAAGTTGGCTTCGCCGATGACGAAGAGGCCCGGGATGTTGCTCATGAGGTGGTAGTCGACCCACAGTCCGCCCATGGTGTAATGGACTGCGGGGTAAATGCGCATGGGCTGTTGGTAGGCGTCCTCTCCGGTGATGCACTCGTACATTTCGAACAGGTTGCCGTAACGTTCCTGGATGACCTCGAGTCCGAGGCGTTTGATGGAATCGGCAAAATCGAGGTAGACGCCGAGACCGCTGGGGCCGATGCCGCGGCCTTCGTCGCAGACGACCTTGGCGGCGCGGGAGGCGATATCGCGGGGGGCCAGGTTGCCGTAGGTGGGGTAGCGGCGTTCGAGGTAGTAGTCGCGTTCGTTTTCGGGGATCGAGCTTGGGAGGCGCCGGTCGCCTTTATTGGCCGGGACCCAGACGCGTCCGTCATTGCGCAAGGACTCGGACATGAGGGTCAGCTTGGACTGGTGATCGCCGCTGACGGGGATGCAGGTGGGGTGGATTTGGGTGAAGCAGGGATTGGCGAAGGCGGCCCCTTTTTTATAGGCGCGGTAGGTGGCGGTGACATTGCAATTGCGGGCGTTGGTGGAGAGGAAGAAGGCATTGCCATAACCGCCTGTGGCCAGGACGACGGCATCGGCGGCATGGACGCCGATCTTGCCGTTGACCAGATCGCGGACCACGATGCCTTTGGCTTGTCCGTCGACGACCACCAGGTCCAGCATTTCGGTTCGGGAGAACATTTTCACGCCGCCAGCCGCGATCTGACGCGACAAGGCCTGGTAGGCGCCCAGCAAGAGCTGTTGTCCGGTCTGGCCGCGGGCGTAAAAGGTGCGGGAGACCTGAGCTCCGCCAAACGAACGATTGGCGAGCATGCCGCCGTATTCGCGGGCGAACGGGACGCCTTGGGCGACGCATTGATCAATCACGCGAGAACTCAACTCGGCCAAGCGGTAGACGTTGGCGTCGCGAGCCCGAAAATCGCCCCCCTTGATCGTGTCGTAGAACATCCGATGGACGCTGTCGCCGTCGTTGGCATAATTCTTGGCGGCGTTGATGCCGCCCTGGGCGGCGATGCTGTGGGCGCGGCGCGCGCTGTCCTGGTAGCAGAAACATTTAACCTGATAGCCCAGTTCCGCCAGCGAGGCGGCCGCCGAAGCGCCAGCGAGGCCCGAACCCACGACAATGACCTCGAATTTTCGCTTATTGGCGGGATTGACCAGTTTGGTGTCGAGCACGAAGTGGTGCCATTTCTTTTCCAGCGGACCAGCGGGGATGCGGGCATCGAGTTTCATGGAAATCAGAGGAATAAATTACTTGATCAGGCCGGAAAGGACGGCCACGGGAATGGACAGGCTTCCCAATCCGTAGAATACGGCCACGACGATGGCCAGGCGGTCCAGGAACCATCGGAACATCTGGTTTCGCAGACCGAAAGACTGGAACATGCTGCTGATGCCATGGCTGAGGTGAAAGCTAAGGAGGCTGGTTCCCAAGATGTAGAAACAGGAGATCCAGACGTTGGAAAAGCCCTGAATCATCATCCGGTAGACATCGAGATATCCCGTCACCGGATCCTTCATGCCGGCATATTCGGGATGGAACGCCTTGACGGTGAAATGAAGGAGGTGATAGACGATGAAGCACGCCACGACCAGGCCGGTCACAATCATGGTCCGCGAGGCATAGCTGGCCTCCACCGGATCCGGACAGGCGTACCCGACCGGCCGCGCCCGTTTGTTCTCCGCCCAAACCTGGATGGCCAGGAAGACGTGAAGACCCGCCACGACCAGGAGAAAAAGACGGAAAGCCCAAACCATCAGAGGCTTGGATTGCAGGAAGTGAGCGTAGGTGTTCAGGGCCTCAGGCCCCAGGAATATTTGCAAATTACCCAGCAGATGCACGACGACAAAACCGAACAGCATGCATCCCGTGATGGCGAGCAAATACTTCTTGCCAATCGAGGAACCCAATAGCCTGAACCATTTTTTCATGAACGCTGTGTTGTCGCTGTTTGTAACGTCATTTTCTCGGCGCCGCTTTGACGCCCGCCCGGCGCCGCAGCATGCTGGAAGATCAAACAAATATCCTGGCGGGCTGCAACCCTGATGGAGACCATCCGACGCGCGCCGGAATGTAAACGCCGCCGGGGAACGCGTCAACGCAGTTGATTCAATATTTAGGCAAAATAATAAAATATATTAATAAAACTATAATACTGTCGCTGCGGGATCAATCCCGCGGTCCAGCCTGTCGCATGACTCTCGCTTCAGAGCCGGGAACAATCGGCGCGCGCTCTTCCTGGCCTATTTTGGCGAGCGTTGTCCCGAATCGTGCTGCGGCGGATGCGACAACTGGATGGAGCCACGGGTGGAGTATGAAGGGACAGGGGATGCCATTGGTAAGAAAGGCCTTGGCATTTGGCTGTTAACGGGATAATCCCCTGGGGCATGCGTCTCTTCACGATATGGGATTGGGTCGTGGTGGCAGCCTACCTGGGGGGCATCATCGTATTTGGGATCTGGATAGGCCGGGGGCAGAAGACCACGCGGGATTATTTTCTTGGAAGCAGGAATGTGCCGTGGTGGGGGGTAGGTTTATCGATTATCGCGACGGAGACCAGCGCGCTGACGTTCATCGGAGTGCCGGCAATGGCCTATGGCGGCGACTTGAGTTTCATTCAGATCATCCTGGGGTATGTGGTGGCTCGGGTGATTTTGGCGGCGGTTTTGGTGCCGCATTATTTTCGGGGGGAGGTCTATTCGCCGTATCAGTTGATTACGCGGGTGTTTGGGCCGGGTGCGGGTCGGATGACGGGAGGGTTGTTTTTACTGAGCGGGACATTGGCGGCGGGCGTGCGGGTGTATGTGACCAGCATACCGTTGCAGCTGATGTTGGGGATCAGCCTGTTTTGGGCGGTGATTTTATTTGTTTTACTGAGTTGGATTTACACCTGTGTGGGGGGCATCAAGGCGGTGATTTGGACGGATGTGATTCAGCTGGTGCTGTTTTTAGGGGGGGGGATGTTTACGATGGTATATCTGGGGACTCTGGCGCCGGGCGGTTGGACATCGGCGATGGCGATGGCGGGTGAGGCGGGCAAGTTGCACTGGTTGAACATGGAATTCGGCTGGGGGATGCCTTTTAACGTATGGATGGGTTTATTGGGGGGGACGGTCCAGGTGATGTCCTCGCATGGGGCGGATCAGTTGATTGTGCAGCGGGTATTATCTTGCAAGGGTGTGCCGGACGGGCGGCGGGCGCTGATGCTGAGTGCGGTGTTGATTCTGCCGATATTCCTGATGTTTCTGATGGTGGGCATTCTGCTGTGGGTTTTTTATCAGCAGCATCCGTTGCAGATGCCGTTGCCGGCGAACCAGGCGGGGCTCAAGCAGAACGACTATCTGTTTCCGATCTTCATTTTGACAGAAATGCCGCCGGTGATCCGGGGGCTGTTGGTGGTGGCGGTTCTTTCGGCGGCGATGTCGTCGATCAGTTCGGCGTTATCGGCTTTGGCCTCGGTATCGACGATGGATTTTGCGGGCTGGATTCGGCGGGGGAAGAGCGGCGGGGCGCCGGGGATATTGGGGGGGCGATTGGCGACGTTATTTTGGGCGGTGATGCTGGTTTTGGTGGCCTATGCGAGTCGGGAGGCGGAGTTGGTATTGAACCTGGCTTTTTCGCTGAGCGGGATTACAAGCGGGGCGTTGTTGAGCGGGGTATTGCTGGCGCTGTTTGCTCCGGGTGTATCTCCGGCATCGGTGGTAATCGGGCTGGTGGGTTCGGTGGGAACGCTGGTGGCGATCCAGTGGGGGGCGGGGCAGGGGGTGGCCTGGCCCTGGTATACCTTGATTGGAACGGGGGCGGGACTTGGGGCGGCGGGTGTAATTGCCGCTTGCAGCGGGCGTCATGGCCGCTAACTTAGGGCTGTGTCCTGGTTTACTGATCGGCACTGTTTTGCGTTGGCCGTGGTCATCTACGGGGTGGCCATGATGCACTCGTTTTTTCTTTGGCGTCAGGGATTTCGCCGGCACGATTTCATTAACTATGGGATTCTGTTTCTCGGTTTTTTATTTCACACGACGGCGATGTTGAAACGCGGGTTTTCACTGGAGCGCTGTCCGATCCACAACCTGTTTGAGGCGACGATGTTCATCGATTGGACGATCGTGACGGTCTATCTGGTCTTGGGGGTGGTGCCGCGGTTGCGTCATTTGGGGGCGTTTGCGACGCCGCTGATCGTGTCGTTGGGGGTTTTCGCGCTGATGCCGGACCTGGACGGGGCCGGTTTGGAGCCGCAGTTCGGGCATTGGTGGACGAGTCTGCATGCGGCGCTGAGTCTTTTGGCGTATGGGGCTTTCGGGTTGAGCGCGGTGGCGGCGTTGATGTATTTGACCCAGGATCATGACTTGAAGTTCCAGAAGTTCCGGGCGGTTTTTTCGCTGTTGCCGTCCATTCAGCGACTCGAGGGCTTGGCTGTGCGGCTGGTTTTTTGCGGGGTGGTGTTATTGGGGATGGGGTTGTTGGTGGGTTTTGCCGGGGTGAAGCAGCAGTATGGAGTGTATTACAAGTCAGATCCCAAGATCCATTGGTCTTTGTTGGTTTGGATGTTTTATTTGGGGATATTAGTGGCCAAGGGCTGGTATGCGCAGCGTGGCCGACGTTTCGCCTGGGGATCAATTGGTGGATTTATCTTTGTGCTCCTGACGTTTTGGGGGTTTAATCTCTTTTCCACGATTCATCATCCGTAAGCCGATGCCGATTGTTGTCATAGGTTTGAGTCACCACACCGCGCCGGTGGAGGTGCGTGAGAAACTGGCCTTTTCGGAGGCCATGATTCCGGAGTCTTTGACCAGAATGTGCGAGCAGGGACTGGCGCAGGAGGCGGTGATTCTGTCGACATGCAACCGGGTGGAGATTTACGCGGTGACTCAGGAGCCGGCGTTGATGGCGCATGCGAGTCTGAAGCAATTTCTTCGGGATGCGCATCAATATGAGGAACCGCTGGACAACTCGGTCTATTTCCGGGGGGAACCTCAGAGTCTGGAACATTTATTCCGGGTGGCTTGCGGGCTGGATTCGATGGTGCTGGGGGAGACCGAGATCCTGGGCCAGCTGAAACACGCGTATGAGCTGGCCCGATTGAACAAGAGCACGGGGAACCAGCTGAACCGGGTATTTCAGAAGGCGTTTAACGTGGCCAAACAGGTGCGGACCGAGACGAACATCCAGCGGGGCAGCGTATCGGTGGCCAGTGTGGCCGTGGAACTGGCGGAGAAGATTTTCAGCACCTTGAAGGGGCAGCATGTCATGGTTTTGGGGGCCGGGGACACGAGCGAGAAGACCGCGCGGGCGTTGATGAGCCGGGGGGCGGGAAGCCTGGTGGTGTCCAACCGCACGTTTGAGCGCGCCCAGGCTTTGGCGGCGGAGCTGGGGGGGCGGGCGGTTTCCTTTCATGACTGGCCCAAGATTTTCGAGCCGATTGATATTGTGATCAGCTGCACGGCGGCGCCCGATTATCTGATCGACCGCACCCTGCTGGGGCCCCTGATGAAGGAGCGTAAGAACCGTCCTTTGCTTTTGATCGATATCGCGGTGCCGCGCGATGTGCAGCCCGAGGTCAACCTGTTGGACAACGTTTACCTATATAACATCGACGATCTGCAATCGATAGCGGACAGCTATTTGAGGAGCCGGCAGGAGGAAATTGCCCACTGTGAGAAGATCATTCGTGAGAAGATTCGGGCATTGCTTGGCCGGCGGGGCGAGTCCGACTCCTCGGTATCGGGCGGGTTGGCTTTGGGAAAATCCTGATGCCATCGTCCTCGTCAACCTCGAAGCGGATAGTGGTGGCGACGCGAGGCAGCGCCCTGGCGTTGGCGCAGGCGCATCAGGTGGTTGATCATCTTCGGCGATTGAAGCCGCGGGAGCGCTTTGAGATCAAGATCATCAAGACCTCGGGGGACAAGCTGCAGACGGCATCGTTGGCGCAGTCTGTGGAAGGCCTGTCGAAAGGGTTGTTTACGAAGGAACTGGAGGCGGCCTTGCTCGAGGGCGAGGCCGATTTGGCGGTGCACAGCCTCAAAGATTTGCCCACGGAGCTGCCGCAAGGGCTCAAGCTGGGAGCGGTATGTCGGCGGGCGGATGTCCGGGATGTCCTGATTTATCGGGACATAGGGGGTGTCCGCGAGGAGGAGCATCGCCGAGCCCTTGCGGTGGAGGACTGGTCGCCGGGCCAGCTGCGTCATCGAGGCTTTGAACCGGGGCTGAGGTTGGTGGGGTTGCCCGAGGGCGCCATGTTGGCGACTAGCAGTGTTCGGCGGCAGGCGCAAGTTGCGGCGGTCAGGCCAGACCTGCGATTTGTCTCGATTCGGGGCAACGTGGGAACCCGGTTGCAGAGACTGGTCCAGCGGCCGGAGATCGATGCAATTCTGTTGGCGGCGGCGGGATTGGCGCGGTTGCAGGTGAAGTTTCTCGAACGCGGCAGGATGCGGGCGGGGCCGGGGCTTCCCCTGGGGATTCAAGGTCCGGATGCGGTGGTGTTATCGCGATTGCTGGTTTCCTTTTTGGAGCCGGAGGATATGCTGCCCTGTGTTGGCCAGGCGGCGATTGGTTTGGAGGTGCGGGAGAAGGACGACGGCACGGAATGGATCTGTCAGGCTCTCAACCATGTGCCGACCTGGCAAAGCGTCACGGCCGAACGGACCTTTTTGCATGCCTTGGGGGGCGGCTGTCAAACCCCTGTGGGAGCCTATGCGCGGGTGGTGGGTCACCGGCTGGATTTTCAGGCGATCTCGTTTCGAACCCAGCCTCCTGTCCGGATTCAACTCAGCGCGCCTTTGAAGGACGCCGCGGCCTTGGGGGAACTCGCGGCCCGGAAGATCCTGGAAAACGGAGAATCCGGCGGGGCGTGAATCGGGACGAATGAGGAGACAACGGGAGGGTGTTCTCTTCAGGAGGGATCTCGATGAGAGCAGCGTTCGCGTTTCTGACAGAATCCGAGCCGTCGGAATTCCCCGCAGCGCGCGGTGACCTGAAGCGTCATGGAATCCACCTGGAACCCGAGTTGTTTGCGAATCTGGGATTCGATTTCCGCGAGTTGTTCGCTTTCGAACTCGACGATTTCATCGCAGTCGGTGCAGATGATATGGCTGTGGGACGGGTGATCGACGTAATTGGGGTCGTAGACTGTTTCTTCTTTGCCGAGGTTGAGGGCCTGGACAAAGCCATTTTGAACCAGCAAAGGAAGGGTGCGGTAGACGGTGGCGCGGGAGACGGACGGATCGCGGAGTCGAGACCAGGCCAGGAGCTGTTCCGCGGTGAAGTGTTGATCGGTTCCAAAGACCGCTTCGACAATCGCGAGCCGCTGGCTGGTCAAGCGCATTTTCCTGCGGGCAAGCAAGGCGAAGAACTCTTTCTTGGCCTCGGTTTTGGCTCGAGCCACCATGCGGCCACTATACGCGGCCCCCTGGCCAAGTCAACGTGAGGAAGCGGGTTTTGTCCGGGTCATGAGGGTATCGATCAGCCGTCCGGGATACTCGTTGACTCGGTTTGGGGCCGAGGGATCTTGTCGGGGCAGAGTGCGGATCCCGGGCCAGAGGGGAGCGGCGCGGGATCCGAGTTGGTCAATCGCAATCAGAGCGGGAAGCGAGACGAAGACGCCATTCTTTTGGGGATCGGCCAGGAGGCCCAGGACCTTGAGGGCCGCATCGAGATCTGTGGGTTTGCCAAATTTGGCCAGGGCCTCGGCGGCGACCACTCGGACGTAGGGAGAAGGATCATCCAGGGCCTGGGAGAGCCGCGTGTGGCCGAACCCGACGGCGCCGGGACCGCGGATGAGCAAGCCTTGCGCGGCCCAATAGCGGACGGCGCTATCCTTGTCATGCAGGGCACGAACGAGTTCTGGCTCAGCCGGAAAAAACAGGTCCGAGGCCAGTTCGGCTGTGCGGAGGATTTTTTCCATGGGATATTGCCGTCGGTCATGCCCCATTTCATAGGGCGCGCGGTTTTGGGAACGCTCATGAATTTCGCCTTCGGGCAGGAAGCCGACGTCGTGAATGCGTTTCAGCCACCGGTGTTGCGCCCGCCGGAGTTGGTTGAGAACCCGCTGGTGTCGCCAGGAGCCGGCCAGGTTGAAGACTTCGTCAGGATCGTTTTGAAGATCGTAAAGTTCCTCGATGGGTTTGGGTTCCCAGAAGAAGGTCTGGGGCGGCGCGAGCTGGCGGTTGTCATAGAGTTTTTTCCAGATTTGGGTGGTGGGCGTCTGGAACATGTAGCCGATGTGCTGGCCATAAATTTTGTTGGGCATGTAATTCCGGATATAGATATATCGGGCATTGCGTGTGGATCGCACGAGGTCGTAACGTTCATCCATGCGTCCGCGAAATCCGTGGAGATAACGGGAAGGCGAGGCTTCGTAAGGGCCGAGGAAGGCGCGTCCCTGGAGGTAGTGGGGCGGTTTGAGACTGGCAAGACTGAGCATGGTCGGCGCGAGGTCTACAAAGCTTACGAGGCGGGATGACTGCGCTCCCGGGGCGTATTCCTTCGGGGCGAGGCGCCGGTATTTTTCAGGGACATAGACCACGAGAGGGACATGCAGGCCGGAGTTATAGGGCCAGCGTTTGCTGCGCGGCATACCCGAGCCGTGGTCGCCGAAGAAAAAGACCACCGTGTCTCCAGCAAGACCGGCTTGCTCCAGGTCGGCGAGGTTTTGTCCAACCTGGGCGTCCATGAGCTCGATCATGTCGTAATATTGCGCCCAATCCCGCCTCACCTCGGGCGTGTCCGGGTGGTAGGCTGGGACACGGACCTTGGCGGGGTCGTGAGACAACGAGTGAGGGCGTTTTCGGATCTGGCTTTCGTGGGTGATGGTATGGTTGAAGACGGCGAAGAACGGTTGTCCGGGCCTGCGGTTTTTCCAATGGGCGTTGGTGGATGAATCGTCCCACACCCGGCCCGTTTTTTCGAGGTTGTAATCTTCCTTGTTATTGTTCGAGCAATAATAGCCGGCATCCCGGAGCAGGGCCGGAAACATCTTCATAGGGGCCGGCAGGCGGGTGAGGCTGCGCATGTGTTCGGAGCCGGTGGAAGGGGGGTAGAGACCCGAGATGATCGTCGTGCGAGCGGGGGCGCAGACCGGGGCGTTGGCCCAGGCATTGAGGTAGATCATGCCACGTCCGGCCAAACGATCGATATGGGGAGTGACGGCATAGGAATCGCCATAAGCCCCGATTTGGGGGCCGGTATCCTCGCTGGTGATCCAGAGGATATTGGGGCGATCGAGTGACGGGGTTGGGGAAGCGGCTTGAGCGGAGAGGAGCCCGAGGAGGCTCAGGAGTGCCTGGAGTGGAAAGAATCGGGCTCGCCGGGGCAGGGGTTCGGGATGTGAGATCTGGTTCATGGAAACATTGGGTTGTGGATGGCAGAATAGTCCTGGGAGGGGGTGTTTGGAATCCCAATCTTGATTCAAGGTCCGGCGAAGGTCTGCGGTTTGCCAGGGGGGATGGTCCTGTGGCGATGATTGAACTTGATGAGGGAGCTCGATAGAGTGACCCCTCGACCCCGCGTTGGGGTCGAGACCGTGAGCATGCAAGGCGAGCATATCCAGGAAGAGCGCGGGCGGATTTTCCGAGTCCGGGGCCTGACGAAGGTTTATGGTGCGGGCCTTGCGGAGGTGTGGGCACTGGCCGGCGTGGATCTCGAGTTGTATGAGGGTGAACTGGTCGTGCTATTGGGGCCTTCGGGCAGTGGCAAGACCACGCTTCTGAACAATCTGGGGGGCTTGGATGGTCCCACATCGGGCGAGTTGTGGTATCGCGACATGGACCTGACCGAGGCGGACGAAAACCAGCTGACGCGATATCGCCGCGAATCGGTCGGGTTTGTTTTTCAGTTTTACAATCTGATTCCCAGTCTCACGGCGCGAGAGAATGTGGCGTTGATCACTGAGATTGCGCGGGATCCGATGCCGCCGGAATCCGCCCTGGAGCTGGTGCATTTGGGGGAGCGCCTGGATCATTTTCCGGCGCAGCTTTCGGGGGGGGAACAGCAGCGGGTAGCGATTGCGCGGGCGATTGCCAAGCGGCCGGAGGTCCTCTTGTGCGATGAACCGACCGGGGCACTGGACGTTCGCACGGGCGTGGTGGTGTTGGAAGCCATTGAGCGGATCAATCGCGAGCTGGGCACGCTCACGGTCATTATCACGCATAACGCGGTTATGGCGGACATGGCAGACCGGGTGATTCATTTTTCGGATGGCCGGGTGCATGATGAGCATCGAAACTCTCAGCGGGCGAGGATCCAATCCCTGAACTGGTGATGATCACCCATTTGGATCGGAAACTACTTCGTGATCTGAGCCACTTGAAAGGCCAGGCGGTGGCGGTTGCCCTGGTGCTGGCCTGTGGGGTGGCGATGATGATCATGTCCCGCAGCTTGATTTATTCCCTGGAAACCACCCGGCGAGAGTATTACGAGGCGAATCGATTTGGCGAAGTGTTCGCCCGCTTCAAGCGCGCGCCGATTGACATTGCCGGCCGGGCGGGACAAATCGGGGGTGTGGCGGCCGTTCAGGCCAGCATCTCGGTGCAGGTGACCTTGGATATCCCGGATTTGGACGAACCCGCCAGCGGCCTGGTGAACTCACTGCCCCTGACCGAGGCGCCCCGGCTCAACCGGTTGGTGCTGCGAATGGGACAATGGCTGTCCCGCGATCGGCCCGGGGAAGTCATGGTGAGCGAGGCCTTTGCCGAGGCGAACCATTTGAAGCCAGGGGATTCCATCGGCATGGTTTTGAACGGTCGCCGGCAGGGGCTTCGGATCGCCGGCATTGTGTTATCGCCGGAGTTCATCTTCGAATCCCGGCCGGGAAGCGCGTTGCCTGACAACCGCACCTATGGGATTTTCTGGATGCCTTACGAGGATCTGGCGGCGGCCTTCGATCTGGATGGCGCCTGCAATCACCTGGCGCTGGCCTTGGAGCCCGGCGTGTCGCTGGGTCCCGTGATTGCGGCGGTCGATCGTTTGCTGGCTCCCTATGGGGGACGGGGGGCGTACGGGCGTGCGGATCATCCCTCTCACATCCGGGTCTCGGACGAGATCCGGGTGTTGCACACGCTGGCCATCGGTTTTCCGTTGGTGTTTTTGAGCGTTGCCGCTTTCATGACCAATGCGGTTTTATCGCGTCTGCTGACGTTGCAGCGTGAGCAGATCGCGGTTTTAAAGGCCTTTGGGTTCTCCAACCGCCAGATTGCGCTACACTACTTGAAATTCGCCTTTGTGATGGTGACAGGCGGCGTGATGTTGGGAGGACTGGGCGGGGTGTTTCTTGGGCATCGAATTGTGGGGATGTATCACATGTTTTTCCGTTTTCCGCAGCTCGAGTTTCGGTTGGACCGTGCCGCCCTCTGTCTGGCGCTGGTGGTGAGTGTCTGTGCGGCGGCAGCGGGAGTCTTCAGCGCGATTCGGCGGTCGGCCCGACTGCCGCCCGCCGAGGCGATGCGGCCGGAGCCGCCGGCGAACTATCGTCCCGCCCTGGTGGAACGAACAGGGATCGGCCGTCTGCTCTCGCACACATTCCGGATTGCGGTGCGGAACCTGGAGCGGCGGCCGGTGCAGGCGATATTTACGGTGACCGGGCTGGCTTTAGCGACGGGGATTTTGATCGTTCCGAACTGTTTTCGGGATGGGGTGCGGGACGTCATGGATTTTCAGTGGGACATTGTGCAGCGCCAGGACGTCAGCCTGGGGTTGGTGGAACCTGCGGGTGATTCGGTGCAATATCTGCTTGCCCAGTTGCCGGGGGTGATTGCTGTGGAACCTGTGCGGCATGCGGTTGCCCGCATTCATTTTCAACAGCGGCAGCGTCAGTTGGCGATCCAGGGGCTGCCGTCGAACGGCAACCACAACCGGGTGATTGATGCCTCGGCACGCGAGGTCATCCTGCCGCCCCAGGGGATGGTGGTTTCCGCCAAGCTCGCCGACGTGCTCGGGGCGGCTGTTGGAGACGAGTTGGTGGTGGAAATTCTCGAAGGCCGGCAGCGAGTATGCCGGGTGCCCCTGGTGGGTTTGGCGGAGGACTTTGCCGGCGTGGCGGCTTATATGGATCGCCGGGCGTTGAACCGCATGCTGGCGGAAGGAGATATCGTGACGGGGGCGAGCCTCAGCATTGACGATGCCCGTCGGGGCGAATTTCTTCGGGCCTTGAAGGAGATCCCGCGAGTGAGCTGGGTCGCCATCAAGGAATCGTTGCGCGCGAACTTTCGGAAAACGACGGCGGCCAGCATCAACCTCATTCAGACCATTTATCTGGTGTTTGCGACTGTCGTTGCGTTTGGAGTGGTTTACAACAATGCGCGGATCTCTTTAGCTGAACGAGCCCGGGAACTGGCGACTCTGCGGGTGATTGGATTTTCTCGGCGGGAAGTCGGCTCTGTCCTGATCACCGAGCTGGTTTTGCTGGCGATCGTGGCGGTGCCGTTGGGCCTGCTTCTGGGCAGCGGTTTTTCCCGGGTTATTATCGCCCAGGTCAACACCGAGACGGTGCGTCTGCCCCTGGTGTTGAGCTCGGGCAATTTTGCGTTTGCCGTGACGGTGGTGACCATCGCCTCGGGCTTATCCGCGCTCTTGGTCTTGCGCAAGCTCGCGCGATTGAACCTGGTGGGCGCGTTGAAAGCCCCCGAATAACAGATCTTACACAATCGATCCACATTCATGAATCCGACTGCGTCAGAACGATCCGCGAGTTCCCGAAGGCAACCGAATTCCGCCCGTCATTCGCCCTGGAGATGGCTGCCCTACACCGGGGCCGCGGCCTTGGTGGTGTTGTTGGCGATTGGCCTGTGGCCGCAACCCACTCCGGTGGAAACGACGCCCGTGACGGTTGGCCTCCTGCGCACCACCGTGAACGAGGAAGGCCGCACCCGAATCAAACATCGCTACACCCTCTCGGCTCCCGTGACCGGCCAGCTGCGCCGCATTTCCCTCAAAGCCGGCGATGAAATTCCGGCGGCTGGGACCGTGCTGGCGATCATGGAGCCGGCAAGCCCGGGATTGTTGGACGCCCGCAGTCGCGCCACGGCCCTGGCGCGCCGGGATGCGGCCAAGGCCAATGAGGAGCGTGCCCGCGCGGCGCATGTTTACACGGTCAGCGAGTTGAGGCGCCTGCAGCGGTTGCACACGGCCCAGACCGCGACCGCGCAGGAATTGGAGGCTGCCCAGTGGCGCGAGGCGTCCGCGCTCAAAGAATATGCCGCAGCGGAAGGCAGTTTGCGTCAGGCGGAAGCCGAACTGGAGGAATACGCCGTTCTCAAGGAAGCATCCTCCGCCTCCGCCCCGGTCCCCGTGGAAATCCGGGCGCCGGTTTGTGGGCGGGTCCTTCGTGTGTTTGAGGAGAACGCGCGGGTGGTGGCGGCGGGCACGCCGCTTTTGGAAATCGGGGATCCGACAGATCTCGAGGTTCTGATCGAGGTGCTTTCGCGGGACGGCGCCGCGATAGAATCGGGCGCGTTAGTCGAGTTTGACCAATGGGGAGGGAACGAGGTTTTAATGGGAAAAGTGCGGATGATCGAGCCCTCGGCCTTCACCAAGGTTTCGGCCCTGGGTGTGGAAGAACAACGGGTCAACGTGATCGCCGACTTGGTCACTCCCCCTCAGCAGCGGCGCAACTTGGGCGACCAGTTTCGTGTAGATGCCCGGATTGTGGTGTGGGACGCCGACCGGGTGCTCAAGGCTCCGACGGGCGCCTTGTTTCGTCGCGGAGACGGCTGGGGGGCCTTTGTGGTGGAGGAGGGACGCGCCCGATTGCGGGACGTCGATGTGGGACCCTCGAATGGACTCGAGATTCAGATCAAGCAAGGTTTGAAAGAACACGACGAGGTGATTCTGTATCCCGGTGACCGAGTGCAGCACGGACGTCGGGTGAAACGGATAAAGTTATGAGAACCGATCGGATCGCAGGATGGTTTGCTGTTGCCGGGACGTTAGCGATAGGCTTGGCCACAGGCCCGCTATCAAGAGCCGCCGGACCTATCCTCAGCGAGTTCATGGCCAGCAACACCCGGATCCTGGCGGATGAGGATGGCGACTATGAGGACTGGATCGAAATTTATAACAGCGGATCGCAGGCGATCCACCTGCAGGATTGGTGTTTGACGGACAGTCCCGATGCCTTGGGTAAATGGAGTTTTCCAGCTACCAACCTGAGTCCGGGACATCATCTGGTGGTCTTTGCATCGGAAAAAGACCGGCGCACACCGGGGGCGCCTCTTCACACCAATTTCAAGCTCTCGAGTGGCGGCGAATACCTGGCTCTCGTGCGGCCTGACGGAATCGTCGCGGACGAGTTTTCGCCGGCATATCCCCAGCAATTCCCTGACGTATCCTTTGGGCGGGCGGTACGGAGCGATGAATTCAGCTTGATCACGGCAAGTTCGCCCGTGCGGATCTTGGTCCCGCCAAATGACAGCCTGGATTCGATCTGGGTTTTGCCGGAATTCGACGATTCGGCGTGGAGGGAAGGCATCAACGGAGTGGGATACGACACGGGGAGCGCCAATCCGGGCGAGGATCTGGCGAGCACGGTTATTCTGGCTGCCGAGCCGTTGGCTTACTGGCGGCTGAACGAAACCAGTGGAACTACGGCGGGCAATCAGGCGCCGGGATCGTTTCCCGCCCGTTTCTCGGATGCCGTTCTTGGCGTGGCCGGACTACGCCCGCCGGCTTATGGCGGTTTCGAGCTGGACAATCGCGCGGTGGAATTGGATGGGTGGGAAGGATATGTCGGCGTTGACCGGCCCATGCTTAATCATCGAGATGCTTTTACCTTGATGGCCTGGATTCGGCCTTCGGGTCCGCAGGCGGAACGCACGGGAATTATCGGACAAAACGACGCGGTCGAGTTCGGCTTCATCAACGCCTCGACCCTTCAGCTCTGGACGCCGGGGGGCGGCAGCTTGGACGTGCCGTGGAGTTTCCCCGAGAACCAGTGGCATCAGGTGGTGGGGGTGGGCGACGGATCGAGCCTCAGGATTTATATCGACGGAACGTTAGCCGGTGTGGGCGAGGCTGAAACAAGCGATTACGGCAGTTCGGATTTTGCCCTCAACATCGGCGGCGGCGGCATTTTCGATGAGGCCGGCAACGGATTTCGAGGGCAGATTGACGAGGCGGCTGTCTGGACGCGCGCCTTGTCGCCGGAAAGCATTCGACAGATTCACCAGGCCGCTCTTGCCCCCGCGGCTGGCCCGGGTTTTGCGGGACACATCCAGACGGACCTGCAATCCCTTCTGATGGGCCGGAACAGCGCGGTTTGCCTTCGCTATCGGTTTTCCCTGGATGATCCCGCCTCGATGGAACGTTTGTTGCTGCGGGTGAAATACGATGACGGTTTTGCGGCTTTCCTGAACGGGGTTCCAGTGGCGGCTCAAAACGCCCCGGACCCGGTTGCCTGGAATTCGACGGCGACAGCGTCCCATGCCAATAGTGCCGCGGTGGTTTTTGAGGAATTCGATTTGGGCGCTCAGGCGGGAGTCTTGCGGGCGGGGACCAATGTGCTGGCGATTCAGGGCCTGAACTTGAGCTCGACCAACGCCGATTTTCTGGTGGCGGCTGAGTTGGTCGGGATTTCGCGGGTCGGGGATTCCACAGAGGCGGGCTATTTGCAGCCGGCCACTCCGGGACAGCCGAATTCCGGGAGCACCGCTCGGCTGGGGCCCTTGCTGAGCCAGGTGGCCAGTCTGCCCGCCTTGCCGGATCAGCCACTCGATCAGGAAGACATCACGATCACGGCCCGGGTCAATTCGGCTTTGTCTCCGGTGACGGTCGTGAGGCTGCATTGGCGGGTGCAATTCGGCGTCACCAACCAGATCCCGATGCTGGATGATGGTTTGCACGGCGACAACGCCAGCGGAGATGGGATTTACGGCGCAACCATTCCGGCGTCCGGCTCAACGGCGGGGCAGTTGGTGCGCTGGTATGTCACGGCTACGGACGCCGACGGGCGGACCTCGCGCTGGCCGTTCTTTCCGGACCCGCTCGATTCGGAGGCATTTCTGGGGACAGTAGTGGCCGATGCCCGCATTCAATCCCGCTTGCCGGTGGTTCAAGTATTCTGGCCCAGCCAGGCGCAGGCCGAGACTCGTTCCGGGGTGCGGGGCTGCGTTTTTTACCAGGGAGAACTCTACGATAATGTGCTCTTCAGCTTGCGGGGACAGTCGACTTCCGGATTTCAAAAGAAAGGATTCAACCTGGATTTCACTCGGGATCATCGATTCAGATTCGGGAAAGGCGCGGATCGCGCCAAGGATGTCAAGCTGATGACCAACTACGGTGATAAATCGAAAACCCATAATCCGCTCTTTTGCGATATGGCAGCCGTTGTGGGCTGCGATGCGCATTGGTCCTTCCAGGTTCGAGTGCAGGCCAACGCCGCGTTTCATGGCATCTTCGACCTGATGGAGGACTCCGACGACCTGATGCTCGAGCGTTTGGGGCGCGATCCGGCGGGCGCGTTATACAAAATGTACAATGACCTGAGCGGTGCCTCGGGCAACGAGAAGAAAACCCGCCGGCAGGAAAACCTCAACGATCTCCAAACCCTTGTCAGCAGTCTGAACCCGGGGCTGCCGCTGGCCAGCCGGGTTTTGTATGCGTACGACAACCTCGATCTGCCGCAAGCCGTGAGTTACTTCGTTGCCTCCGCCCTTGCCAGCCACCAGGATCATGGCCACAAGAATTACTACCTTTACTGCGACAATGACGGCACCGGCGAGTGGGCCATTTTTCCGTGGGACGTCGATTTGTCCTGGGGCCGAAACTGGACCGATCAGCAGGGCTACTTCTCCGATACGCTCTACCAGGACAATGTCTTGAACTTCTATAACCAGGCTCAGCAGGCCAAAGGCGCCCTCAACCGTTTCTATGCCGTCATCTTCAATCATCCGGATTTCCGTGCCATGTATCTGCGCCGTCTCCGGACGGTTGTCGATGCGCTCCTGCCGCCGCCCGGAACTCCCGCGGATCAGCGTGTGATCGAAAACAGAATCCGGCACATGCTGGATCAGATGGATCCTCCGGACATTACGCCTTCCGATGCCGACCTGGACGAGGCGAAATGGGGGACGTGGGGTGCTCATCGATCTGTCCGGGAGGAGGCCGCGCGCATCATCGATCTGCACCTGCCGGGGCGCCGCGATTTTCTGATCAACAATCCCGCCGCGACCTTGAACGGCGAACGGCTTCCCGGCGCCCAACCCTCTGAGGCCCGGATTCAAGTGGCGGCCGTTGAATTCAGCCCGGCCTCGGGCAACCAGGCCGAGGAGTTTTTATGCCTGACCAATTCGGAACCCCATGCCGTCGATATTTCCGGATGGAAACTTGGAGGGGCAGTGGACTATGAGTTCCGTCCGGGAACCGTGATTCCCGCGGGTCGGACTCTGTATGTGGCCCAGGACGTGAAGGTTTTTCGCTCTCGTTCCATTGGCCCAAGGCGCGGACAAGGTCTTTTTGTTCAAGGCAACTACCGCGGGCAACTTTCCGCTCGGGGCGAGACGATTCAACTCTGGGATTCTACGGGTCGGAGGGTGGCATCGCACGCTTACGCGGGAAATCCAAGCCCCGCCCAGCAATTTCTTCGCGTGACCGAGATGATGTATCATCCCGCCAGTTCTTCTGAAGGCGGCAGTGACGATGAAGCTCTGGAGTACATCGAGCTTAAAAATATTGGCGAGGTCACCTTGGATCTTTCGGGAGTTCGCTTCGTGAAAGGAGTGGAATTCAGCTTTGACGGCAGCGCGGTCACCCGTCTGGCGCCGGGCGCCAGGGTTTTGGTGGTGGGAAATCTCGAGGCTTTTCGAGCCCGATATGGCGATGGAGCCCCGGTGGCCGGTGAATACATCGGGAACCTGGACAATGCGGGAGAACGTCTTTGCCTGGTGGACGCCGTTCACGAGGAGATCCTTGATTTTCGGTATGATGATCAATGGTTCCCCATCACGGACGGGTACGATTTCTCATTAGTCGTCACAGACGAAACGGCCGAGCCCGACGCATGGGGCAAGCCCCACCCATGGCGTCCTGGCAGCGTCCTGGGGGGATCGCCCGGACTTCCGGATGCTCCCGCCTCGATACCCCCCGTCCAAATCACCGAGGTTCTGACGCGCACGGATGCGCCGCAGCTGGATGCGATCGAACTCGGCAATCCCACCGATCAAGACGCCGACATCGGCGGATGGTGGTTGACCGACGACCGCAATCAACCGGCAAAATTTCGAATTCCCGCGGGGACAATCCTTTCGGCCCATGGCTATAGGGTCTTTGATGAAACGCATTTCAATGCGACTCCTGGACAAGGGGCCAGTTTCAGTCTCGATGGGCAAGGGGAGGAGGTGTGGCTTTTCTCGGCGGATGGAAGCGGAGCATTGACGGGGCACCTGGATGGGTTTGAGTTCGGGGCTGCGGCGAAGGGGGTGTCGTTTGGCCGGTATTTGAACAGCGCGGGCGAGGTTCAATACCCGGCACAACGGCTGGTGACTTTGGGGGGGGGCAATGCCGGCCCCTTGGTGGGACCCGTTGTAATCAACGAGATCCGCTATGCTCCCAGACCGGGCGATGCGGAATTCATTGAACTCAAGAATATCGGAACGGAACCGGTGCCGCTCTATCCCCAGTCGGATCCGGCTCGGACCTGGCGGCTCAACGGAGTGGGTTATGTGTTCCCCACGAACCAGGTCATTCCGCCGGGAGGCATTGTTCTCCTGACCGATCTGGAACCGGCGACCTTTCGGTCACGCCACGATGTGCCGGCCAATGTCCCTGTCTATGGTCCGTATTCAGGCAGCCTTCAGGACGATGGAGAACGGCTGGAACTGCAGCGGCCCGATGAACCGACCGGATCGGGCGATGGTTCCGTGGCGATATCCTTTATCACGGTGGACGCGGTGGCCTATCGTGATCACGCGCCCTGGCCGACAAATGTTGCCGGGCAAGGGACCTCGGTGGAACGAATCCAGTCAGACGCGTATGGCGATGAGTCGGCCAATTGGCGGGCAGGCTTTGAACGAGGTTCACCCGGCATGAACAATGACGGCAATCGATTGCCGCGCGTGAATGCCGGCTCGGACCAAATTCTGGAATCAGCGCTCTTTCCCTATGCGGTGACCCTTCAAGGGCAGGCGAGCGACGATGGTTTGCCTCGGCCTCCGGGAGCGTTGGGGGTTCAGTGGAGCCAGGTGGACGGACCCGGCCCGGTCCTGTTCGAGGACCCGAACCAACTTAGCGCCACGGTCCAGGTGCCGGGGGTTGGCGTTTACGTGCTGCGATTAAGCGCCGATGATGGCGAGTGGATCGTTCAGGACGATATGAGTCTGACGGTCAGCCGGCCTCCTGATTCTCCCCACATTGTGGTGCCGCCCGGTTCCGTCTGGCGATACCTTGATGATGGTTCCAATCCCGGCACTGCCTGGCGTGGAATCCACTTTGACGACAGCTCATGGAAGAGTGGCAAAGCGCAGTTGGGTTATGGGGACGGCGACGAAACCACGATCGTGGGATACGGCCCGAACAGCCAGGCCAAGTTCATCACGACTTACTTCCGAACGACCTTCTCCGTGACGAACGTCCAGAGCCTCGCTGCGGCGGTCTTGGTGTTGCTGCGGGATGATGGACCGGTGGTTTATCTGAACGGTGTGGAGGTATTCCGCGACAATCTGCCTGAAGGGGAAATCAACTATCGCACGACCGCCTTGAACTCGGTGGGAGGAACCAGCGAATCTGAATATCTGACCGTGGTTCCCGATCCTCGATTGTTCCGGGAAGGCCTCAATGTTATGGCGGTCGAGATGCATCAGAACAGCGCGTCGAGTTCCGATTTGAGCTTCGATCTGGGGCTGGCGATCCAAGATGCCGCCACCAATCGGCCGCCGGCGGTTGATGCCGGGCCCGATCAGGAATTCGATGAACTGACCGATCGGGTAGTCCTGAGCGGCAGTTTTCTCGATGACGGCTTGCCGGCGCCCCCAGGATACGTGACCGTCTCCTGGTCGAAAGTCGAGGGGCCCGGACAGGTAATGTTTGGAGAGACCAACCTTTGGCGCACGGAGGCCACCTTTTCACAAGCCGGCAGCTACATTCTGCGATTGACTGCTGACGACGGCTCATTAACAACCAGCGACGATGTCCGGATTGCCATGGGTCAAAGCCAACCCACGAGCCCTCGGATCGCATCGATTGATGCCTGGGTTGATCAGAATCTTAATGTGCGGATCCGTTTTTTGGTTGTCGAGGGACGGACATATGTTGTTCAGGCCTGTGATTCATTGGGGACAGGCGTGTGGCAGGATTTGCCGGGTCCGATCACTCTTGCCGGGAACCTGTTGGCCGAGCTGATAGATCCATTGCCCGCATCCCATTCGGGGCGGTTCTATCGGATCGTGATGAAATAGGCCGCTATTTGCCTATGGGACGCAGCCGGTAATATCGGATATTGGCTGTGGCCGCGTCGTCATCTTCCATCTCGAACTCGCCGGTTGTGAGCAGCCGGGTGTCGAGTTCGAACCAGTGAACAAGGTCGGAGGAGGCTTCCACTGCGAACAGCTGATTGGGCGGTCCGGCGACTTGCAGCCGCATGTGGCCGTTGGCATGGCGGCCGATCGACTTGAAACGCAAACCGCTCCGGCTATCCGTTGCCACCACCCCGCCGTTTCCCTCGATGGCATATTCGACGCCATCAAAAGAGACAAGCCCCTTGAAGCTGACCTCCGAGGTGACCTCATCGGGCGCGGTCACTCGATAAGAGAGGACATGGGGTTGTTTCCCATAAAACAATCCCCAACGGATGGATCCAATTGCGGCGTCATATCGTCCGTCATTGCCAATATCCGAGATAATCCACCCCGCGGGAACGATCTCCTCGACGGCCCAGGCGGCTGTGGAGGTCGAACACTCGACTTTGATCGTCACGTCGACGGTTTGGCCGGGGAGACAACGGTTGGGCAGAAACCGGCGCGCGTGTCCTGTGGCCACTCCGGATGCGGTTAATCTTCGGGATACAGGCGGATTGATCCAGCAACGGGGAGGGGCTCCTTTGGTGGGATCGTAAAGGTAAGATTCGCCGCCTTTCCAGAGCGCGCCGGCGCGGGTGAGATAGCCCATGGGGATCGGGACAGGTCCCGCCGGCCAGTTTTGGCCCTCCTTCCAAGCCGCCGCATAGGCGGTGAGTTCCGTCATGGATATCGCCTTGTCTGCGGGATCTCGGTCGGCGGGATGGATTTCGCCCACAGGTTCGATGACAGAATCTCCGGCAATGGCATAGGCCTTGCCGTCAAGTGAGCTGGCACCCTTGAATTCGTATCGATCCCTGGCGTTTCTTGGCGGCAAGACATGATAAGTCAACGTTCGCGATTGCCGGTCGGTGAACGGACCGAACTTGATTCGTCCATGAACGGCATCAAAAACACCCTGATCACTGATATGGCTGACCTCCCAACCCGCGGGAGGCTGATCCTCGACCGCGTAAGCGGCGCCGTGGCTCGGTGGGTTGACACGAAGCTCGACGGTGAAAGCCGCTCCCGGCACATAGGCGGGCGGCAGATTGCGATGCACGAACGCCACCTCGTCCTCGGATCGGACCCGGATCTCGATCGCCGGTGAAAATCCTTCGAGGCCGCTGTCGTCCACCGCCCTTGCCATGATCTTATGGATGCCTGGAGTCGGATTTTTCCAGGAGACTGTCAATGTGTTTTCCTTGTCATAGCCAAAGACCTGGTTGTCGATCAGGATATCGAGCCGCACAACCTGGCCGTCGGGATCCGAGGCCTTTGCTGTAATGGGGATGGTGGCAGGGAGCGTAAATACCGCGCCATCCGAGGGATGATCGAGAACGACGTGGGGAGGCTGCGATGTGGTGCGATCCAGGATGACCGCCTTGGCTTCCCCTTGGGGGCCGACCTGGTAACAGCCCGGCGGGGGAGGGTAGATCGCGATGCATATCGGCGGTTCCAGTTTCAGGATCACGGTTTCGTCCCCCTCCTTGATGTTGTCCGCGACGGGCGTGAGGATCAATTCGACACTCTCACGGCCCGACTTGAGAAATGCGACTCCGTCCAATCCTGTATAGTCCCTGCCCTGAACAGCGGTGCCTTTTAAAGTGAAGAATACCGGCACTTCGAGGTCGATCGGGCCGCTCCTCCGCTTGATCACAAAAGTCGCTGTATCCGGTTTGCCGCTGGCCTCGGGCGATTCCGAGGCGACGGGATCGGTTGCGACAACCTCCAGGACCACGGGTCTGTTTTCTCCGCCATCGATCTGGATCGTCACAGGATCGGACAGGACCGCGCCTTGGGAGGAATGCACCACTCGAACGGTCAGGACATGCTCGCCCACGGGGGCGTCTTTCCAGACAAACGAGTGATCGATGGGCGTGCCTGGATCCGGCGCCCTGACAAAGATCAGCTCCGAGATGCCGATGCGTTTGTCGCCGTCGTAAAACTCCAACCGGTTGATGTACCCTTGAGGATCGATGGCAGTCGCCTGGATCTCAACCGGTTCGCCCCGGGTGAATCGGGCTCCATTTTTTGGCGAGGTTATGTTCAGAGAAATCCGAGGCGCGGGATCGTTATCGTGGATGACGACTTTGGCCCTGGCCGCGCGAGCGTCCAACAGGTATGGATCCCAGCCGGGCACGATTGCTGGCAAGGCGATCAGTTCCAGCGAGAGGGTTTCATCGCCTTCGACGAGATTATCGTCGATTGGAGCGGCCAGGAGTTCCAGGGACGATTTGCCCGCGGGAATCGTCCACAGAAAAGCCAGGGATGGGGAGGGATTGAGATTGTAGTCCTTTCCCAAGATGGCTGTTCCGCCCAGCAAGCAGGCGATGGTCAACGGTTGATCACTGGAACCGGTTCGGCTGATCAAGAAGGCTCCGGGTCTGACTCGGGTGTTGGGCGAGGGCTCCATGGTTTCCGGTTGGGTGGCGACAAGGCTCACCACGGGACGTTGTTCCTGTTCGAAGGCGGCCAGTTCCAGATCAAAGCTTAAGTCCGAGCTCGAAGGACTGGATTGGTGCACCTCGACCGCGATCACGTTTCGGCCAGGAATCAGGCCTATGGCTTCCATCCCATGAACATGAAAGGCGTTTTCGTCGCTCCCCGCCGATGCCAGGGCGCGTGTTTCAGAGGTGAGGACTCCTTCTGGCAGGTTGTCGCGCCAGATTTCCTTGCCGTTGAGATAAACCGCCGCTCCATCATCGCGAACCAGTCGAACCACCATGTGTTTGAACAGGCCCGGATCGGTTACTTCGAAGGCATGACGGAAGTAGGCGGTGATGGGCCGGGGCTGATCGCCTTTGTAGGTTACTGTGGCTTCATCGCCGTCCCCGTATCCCAATTGGGCCGGGCCCGAACTCCAGGATTGATCCATGAAATCCGGCTCTCGCCACAACTCCTTTTGATCGGTTCCGTCGTTTGAATACCGCCAGATGGACCCCTGTTTAACGAGCACCCGCTGATTCGGTGCGGGCGCGGTGGCCTCGCGGATGAAACCAAACGCGGTCGAGGGATCTCCGACCTGGTAACACTCCGGCGGTGGTGGATAGATCTCGATGCATGCCGGCGGCTTGATCGCAACCTCGACGGTTTCATCGGCCTCTGTCACCGAGTCCGGCAAGGCTTCCACCGTGAGCTCCGCCGACACAGCTCCGGCGGGGATCACCAGACGGCCATCCAATTTCCGGTAATCGACCCCATTTTGGGCCGTGCCTCCCAGCGTGTAGTCTACGGGCAGTTCGATGGACAACGGACCCTTGCGAGTGATGACAAAGACCAGGCTGCGTTCCTTAAGATTGCCAGTTTCGGTGGCCTGCGACTTGCCGGTTTCCACGGTAATCCACGTTTCCTCAACCACACGCTTTACCGTGATTCGGACAGGAGGCGACCCCACCGGTTTTTGGAAAAAATCGACGGCTTTGGCTGTGATGGTATAGACACCCGCTCCTACGTCTTCCCATTCGAATCGATGTGAGATCGGACGTCCCGGAATCACCGCCTCTTTCGTGAGGTGCTCGGAACGGTCGATGAATTTCTCGTTCGCGTAGAACTCGACCCGTCGGATGTCGGCTCGGGGATCGACCGCAATGACCTCGATGGGAATGGTGGCAGGGCTGGTGAACTGGGATTCGGGGGCCGGCTTTTGAATGACCAGGAAGGCCGAGGCGGAGGGTTTGATGGCCAACGACACCGTTTTGGAGACCGCAATAGTGCCCGCATTGTCTGTGGCTCGAGCGGACAGCTGATATTCGCCCGCCAGGACTGTGCGCCAGTCCCATTGAAACAGACGCTGGGGAGAAGACAGTATGGGATTGGCTTCCACTTTGGCCAGCAGCTGATCCCCATTGAAAAACTCGACCCAGCGCACGTAGCCGCTCGAAACGGAGATTTCGGCAACCAACGAGACATTGGCCGGCGCCACCAGGGCGTCCTCGGCCATAACCTTCAAGCTCACGCCCGGCGGGGGAGTTGCGGCCGAGGTGGAGCAGCCCGGCTGAATGCAAGCCGCGAGGGTGCCAGCCATGAGGAGATCAAGAAGATAAGATCTGCTCCCGAAGATCCAATTTGGTTTCATTCCGATTCCTTTCCTGTCGTCAACAATGGTCGCAATTCAAGATCCAAGGTCGATCGGCATTCCACACTCAGCAAGTTGGAAAATTAATGGCTAAAGCCAGATCTTGCCAGCCGGAATTTAACCGGTCTGAATCACGCTCGGGGGTGAGCCTGGTCGTAGGCTTTTTTGAGACGTTCCGTGGTGAGGTGGGTGTAGACTTGTGTGGTGACCAGGTGGGCGTGACCGAGCAGTTCCTGGACGCTGCGCAGATCGGCGCCGGCATCGAGGAGATGGGTGGCATAGCTGTGTCGCAGCTTGTGGGGCGAGAGCTCTGGATCCAATCCTGCGCGCGCCAGATAGCGCTTCAGCCGAAGCTGCACCAGGCGCGGATAAACCGGTCTTTCCCGATCGGGCCGCGCCAGAAAAACCGGCGAACCGACCGTGGGCCGAACCGGCAACAGACTCCAATATTTGCGGATGGCCTCGAGGGCAGGCGGTCCGATCGGCGTCAAACGCTCCTTTTTTCCCTTGCCACGGACCCGCACCAAGGTTTCCTGCCAGTCGATGTCCTCCACCTTGAGTTGACACAACTCCGCGATGCGCAATCCGCACGAGTAGAAAGTCTCGAGAATGGCGGCGTCGCGCGCCGCGGCGTGTTGTTTGGCTGGCGTGGGCGCGTCATCCCCGGTATCGGCCTCCTGCCCGGGAGCATCGAGAAGGGTCTTCATCTGTTCGACCGTCAGAAATCGAGGCAACCGCTTCTCGGCCCGGGGAAGGGACAAGTTCTTGATGGGCGAGCTCTCAACATGCCCCCGGCGAACCAAAAACCGATAGAACGAACGCAACGCCGAAAACCTCAGGAGGATGGCCGCCCGTCGAAGCGATTGGCGTCCCAGGAATCGCAGGTAACTCCGGAAATCGTCCCGGCGCAATTGACGCCACTCCGGCGGTCCATGACGTTCCTGCTGATGCCACCGGCTGAATTCGCGGAGGGCCTGTCGGTAGTTTCGGCCAGTGTAAACCGAGGCCGCGCGTTCCGATTGCAGGTGCTCCAGAAAGGCATCCAGCCAAGTGTCCTGTTGCTTTTCTGCGGGGTGTTGTTCGGCCTTCGGCATCGTCATGACCGCCGGTATTATGCCCATCGCCGATGTTTTGACGAGATTCCTTTTTGAGCGCATCATGAGGGGTGTTTTATGCAAACGAGACAGTTCCTCCGCGGATGGTATGTTCTGGCGTATTGTGGCTTTTTGGTGGGCGGCCTCTGGGCGCAGGAAGATGAGCGGCGTCTCGGAACTCTGGCTGAGTTGAAACGCTGGTTGCCCAAGAGCGATTCCTGGGAACAGTGGCTTGAAAAAACCGGTGAACTCCCCCCGCGTTTCGACCAGATACGTTCCATTCCGGGCTTGCCGGATCCTCTCCTGGACAGCTTGGGCCACCGAATCCAGACGCCCGCCGACTGGCTGACGCGCCGGCAGGAATTGCTCAAGCTCTTTCAACACTACGTCCTTGGTACGATCCCGGCGCCTCCCGACAACCTCCGGGCTGTCAATATCCAAACCCAAAGCCAGGATGGAGTGACCTTGAAGGCTGTGACTCTCGAGTTTGGTCCCAAAGCCCAAGCCCGGCTTTCACTGGAACTGGTCATCCCGCGAGGTCCGGGTCCCTTTCCGGTTTTCATGACCCAGGACAACCATCGTCCCTGGGCTCTTGTGGCCGCCAGCCGGGGGTATCTCGGTTGTGTTTATGCCGGGGCGGATTCTCGGGATGACACCGGGGCCTTTACAAACCTCTGGCCCGATTGCGACTGGACCAAGCTGACCCGGCGCGCCTGGGCGGCCAGTCGTTGTGTCGATTATTTGTTGACCCTTCCTGGGGTCGATTCCCAACGCATCGCTTTGACCGGTCACTCACGCAATGCGAAAACCTCCCTGATCGCCGCCGCCTTGGATCCTCGGATCCGGGCAGTGATCCTCAGCAGCGCCGGAGCGGGGGGAACCTGTTCCTATCGACTCTTTTCGGAAACGCAATTCGGAGAGGGCATTGAGCTGATCACACGCACTTTTCCCGACTGGCTCCATCCCCGGCTCCGATTCTTTGCCGGCCGTGAGAACCTCTTGCCGATCGATCAACCCGAGCTCATAGCTTGCGTTGCTCCTCGCCCCTGCTTGATCTCCACCGCATTGAACGACCCTGTCGAAAGTGTATGGGCCATCGAACAGAGTTACTACAGCGCGCAACGGGTGTATCAACTTCTTCAGGCCCCCCAGGCCCTCCAGCTTCGCTATCGCCCCGGAGGCCATGAAACCACCGCCCAGGATATCGAATCGTATCTCGACTGGCTGGATGCCCGTTTCCGCCCGGGCAAGGACTTTGCCGGCAGCCGTTCCTTGTTTCCCACTTATTCCGGTTGGCTTCAACGCAGCCAGGAAAAGATTCGGCCCGAGACTTTTCCGGTGGCCAGTCTCCAGGGATTGATGACCACGATGGGAGGCAATCCCATCCTGAATCTTGACCAATGGGAATCCAAGCGCGCCGACATCCGCCGTCGAATCGAATGGACCTTAGGTGACCCGCCTGACATCGAAGGAGGGGCTCTGGGGACTTACGGAGGCGAACCCGCCCATCGGGCCGAAATGCTTCGACGCAACCGCCTGCCGGACGGCGTCGGCAAGAAAAACCTGAACTTCGGCAATTACGTCTGCGGTGATCTTTATTTCCCGGCGGGCGCCGATCAGTCCGATCAAAAACTGCCCGTGGTGATTTGGGCTCATCCCATTTCGGTTTCCCATGGTTATGTTGCGGGCTATCTGCGGGGGGAGGGCGTCCATCTTGCGTTGGCCAAAGCCGGTTTTGTCGTATTTTGCTTTGACCAGATCGGGCATGGATCGCGGATCGAGGAAATCACCCGCTTTTACGAGCGGTATCCGCACTGGTCGTTGCTGGGCCGAACCGTGGCCGATTTGCGGCTGGCGGTGGGAGCCCTGGCACAGGTGACTTTTGCGGATCCACGACGCGTCTTTCTGCTTGGCTACGCCACTGGTGGTATGGCGGCCTTGCATGCTGCCGCCTTGGACAACCGGATTGCCGGTGTGATCAGTGTCGCCGGTTTCACGCCCTGGCGATCCGATACTCCCGACCAAGGCACCGGCGGCGTTGCCCGGTGGTCGCATTGGTTGCCGCTCCTGCCCCGTTTGGGCGCCTTTATCGGCAACGAGAACAGAATCCCCTATGACTACCACGAAGTGCTGGCCATGATCGCCCCTCGACTAGTGGTTGTCGTTCAGCCTCGACAGGATTACCAGGTCAATCACGCCGCCATTCGGCTCTGCCTTGAGGAAGCCCTCAAAGCCTTCCAGTTCCTCAAAGCCCCCGGTCACCTCGCCGGACTCGAGGTCGATGACTACAATCACTGGTCTACTCTTGTTCAGCAGAAAGTGATCGAACAGTTGAAAATCCTGGCCAGCCTGTAACGCAGGGAAACCTCCCGATGGATAAAAGGACCTCCCGTTGATGCTTGAATCACCCCCGTGAGGCCGTATTCGCTGAATATCGCGCTGGGGAAGAGAAACCGCGACCGGTTTTTATGCGGCCGAGGCTTTTCGCTGACGGCGATCGAAAAATGCCCAAACTAGCAAACCCGCCACTCCGATGAGACCATACTCGTAGGGTTCGGGAACCGGGGTTACGGGCGGTAGAAACGCTGAAGGGGGGACCGCCCATTCTTCAAAACCGTCACCCGTTTCCGAGTTGTAAAGGTTGTTAAACATGCCGTATCCCCCAAAGTGCGAGTACAGATAGACGTAATCCGTTCCTGAAACTCCGCCAAACAGACTCACGGGCAGGTAGAGATATATGTCGTCCGTGCCGCTGCCTGTGCTCTTGTTGGCGTTAATCATCAAAGTGTTTCCCCCCATGCTCCAGATCAACCTGGAATCGGAAGTTGGGAGCGAACTGCGGGGATTGGTGATGAAACTGCCCAAGACATCAGCGGCGCCGTTGATGGGTTGGGATCGGGTGAATATTCGGAGGGAGTCAAGGCTTAAATAGGATTCGCTCCCCCCATTTTCATTGACATCCAATGACAAAGCAAAGAACTCGGTGCCGCCTGATGTGACACGGGTTCTGGTGAAGTCGGTGACGGTGATTTCGTGCGTAAAAGAACCGCCTTTGGTTGCCCATTCGGTTTTGTTGGGTTCCCAATTTAACGGCAGGATGTTGGCGCCCTGTTCCTGTTTGTCCCCTTGAACACGCAAGAATGAATTGTAGGTGCCAGTTCCTGCGCCGGAAGGAATCTGGTCCGTAAACACACCGCTGGCGCCTGACGTATCCCCATTGATGTACCCGTAGTTGTTGTTGATCAAGTCCATGACCTGACCCGAACATGAGAGAACAACACCCCCTGCCAAGGAGAATAAAACGATTCCTTGCTTAATTCTTGTGCTTTTCATGATGACGCACGATTACTTACTTGCGAAGGATGCTCTCAGGCCGCACCCCAACACTCATCAAAACAACTTGCCATTATTCACACCAGCTTGCTTGGCAGGCTTACTGATACAGTGTTAGCATACAGGCCGTAGGTCGCTTCACAAGTGATTAAGCGTGAACCCATAGAAAAAAAATGACCCTAGTCAATTAGGGCTGTTCGGCCCTGGTCGGGGCGGTGGGGCGCTGAGCCAGTGGTAAACCCAGGTTTCCAGAGGTCGCAGCGGGCGCAACCAGGGATAGATGGGGGAATACACCAGGCGAAGGCGGATGACCGAAAGTAGCATTGTCAACGAGGTTTTTCCCAGTTTTACTTTGGAGCCGGTCTGATCGGTCCATTCGGTGGGGAGTTCTAGGATTTTGAAGCCGGCTTGCCGGAGGGAATAGAGGAGATTGATATCGAAGGCCATGTCAGCGATGCGGAGCATCGAGTGGATTTGTTCGACAGCCGAGCGTTTCATGACTTTGGCGCCACACTGGGTATCGTGGATATTCATCCAAAAAAGGGCTTGGACAATGGCATGGAAAACGCGGCTGGCGAACTGTCGTCGGCTGGACTGGGCCTGGTGGAGCACGGCGCCGGGGATCCAGCGCGAGCCGATGACGCAATCGGCGCGATCCAATGCATTGACCAGATCCAGGAAGGCGTGGGGGGGGGTGGCGCCGTCCGCGTCCACGTAACCGATGAAATCGGCGCTGGGCGCCAGCTTGAGTCCTTCGATGAGAGCGCCTCCTTTGCCGATGGGTTCGGGGAAGTCCAGCAGGCGGATCTCGGAGTAATCCTGGGTGGCCCGGCGCACCACTCCCGCCGTGTTATCGACACAGCCATTGGAAACCACGACGATTTCAAACCGGCCCGAGTATTGTTCGCGAAAGAACCGGGCGTAATTGCGCAAGACCGGTTCGATCCGGTGTTCCTCATTATAAGCCGGTATGAGCAGCAGCAGACTGGGAACTGTCGGTGTCACCTGGGCCTCCTTACCAGATCAGGAGGGGGCTGAAAACTCAAATCTGGAAATTGTGGATTGACGCGGTCAACAATCGGGATTAACTATAAATCGTGAATTGGCGATTGAACCATCGACTGTCTCTGCTAGGTCTGCTGCCTGGATGCAGCACGGCAGTCGGGTTTTAGTTCAATTCAGTAATTTTCGAAAACCCCACTGCCCGTGAGGCGGTGGGGTTTTTGTTATACCCCGGGCCTCTCGAAGAAGGCGGTGGACGGTTTTGGAAAACGGAAGGAACACAACAACGATATGAAAACGAACCGGCTCATCATTTTTGACACCACGTTGCGCGATGGCGAACAATGCCCGGGGGCCTCGATGAACCTCCGGGAAAAGATGCAGGTGGCCCGTCAACTGGCCCGGCTCAAGGTCGATGTGATCGAAGCCGGTTTTCCTGTTATCAGCGACGGCGATTTCACCTCGGTGCGCACCATTGCCCGGGAGATCAAAGGCCCCATGATTGCGGGATTGGCGCGCTGTGTGCCGAAGGACATCGATGCCGCCGCCGAGGCGGTCAAACCCGCCGGCCGCCGAGGGCGGATCCATGTCTTCCTGGCGACCTCGAAAATCCACCGGGAGTTCAAGCTGGGCAAAGCCCAGGATGAGATCCTCCGTTTGGCGGTCGAAGGGGTGAAACGCGCCCGGTCCTATGTCGAGGACGTCGAGTTTTCTCCGGAAGACGGATCGAGGACCGAGCCGGAGTTCCTAGTTCAGGTCTGTCGAGCGGTGATTGGCGCGGGCGCGACCACGGTCAACATCCCGGACACCGTGGGGTGGGCCATGCCGGAGCTCTTTGGCAAGCTCATTGGTCGCTTGTATGAGGAAGTCACTGAATTCCGCTCAGGTAAAGCGGTGATCAGCGTGCATTGCCACAATGATCTTGGATTGGCGGTGGCGAATTCGCTGGCGGCGGTGCGGGCGGGCGCCCGCCAGGTGGAATGCACCGTCAACGGGATTGGCGAACGCGCGGGCAATGCGGCGCTCGAAGAAGTGGTCATGGCCTTGAAAACCCGGAATGAATACTTCAACCAGATCGGTTGTGGCGTCAACACCCGCGAGATTGTGCGGTCGTCCCGCCTTGTCTCCCGCATGAGCAGCCTCCTGGTGCAACGCAACAAGGCCATTGTCGGTGAAAATGCCTTCGCTCACGCCAGCGGCATCCATCAGGACGGAGTCCTCAAGAAACGCGAGACGTACGAAATCATGGATCCTGAAGAGGTGGGCTGGGGCAAATCCGAACTGCCATTGACCAAGCACAGCGGGCGCGCCGCGGTGGCTGCCCGGTTGCGCCACCTCGGATTCAAGCTTTCCGAAGGCGATGTTCAGGCCATCTTCGCCCGGTTCAAGGAGATTGGGGACAAGAAGAAATTCGTCTATGACGACGATCTCACCGCGTTGGTGGGAGGTCACATTACCGAAGTGCCCGAGACGTGGTCTCTTGACTACCTGAGCGTGTCCAGCGGCAGCCAGATTGTGCCGACCGCCACGGTTCGCCTCCGGCGGCAGCGAAACAAGAAGAAGGAACCGGAAGTCAGCCAGGATGCCGGGACCGGTGATGGCCCTGTGGATGCCGCGTTGAAGGCGATTGATCGATTGACCAAGATCCATGGGCGATTGGTGGACTACTCGATTCGGGCCGTGTCGCAGGGCAAAGACGCCCTGGGAGAGGTCACGGTGAAGGTCGATTTCGGCCAGGCCAAGTTGGTCCCCGGCAAAGGTGCCAGCACGGACATCATCGAGGCCAGCGCCCGCGCCTATCTGAATGCCCTGAACCGGTTCCTCAGCGTCGACCAGAAAGACGATAAGTCGTCTCAGCCGTAACGGCCGGCCAAAACCGGAAGTTATTATTGCACAAAGTTCTAGCTGTCCGCCTGCTTGGCGGATGGTTTGTCCCGCTTGAAATACGGGGAGTGCAGATTGAAGTAAATGCCGCACTGCGGCCGATCGGAGTCCGTCTGGCTAATGATGATGGTGAGTTGTTTGTCCAGGGCGATTCCATGGCGAAGATTGCGGGCTCGGGTTTGGTAGGCCTGGATCGCCTTGGCCAGCAGGGATTTCATGGCGGCCTCGAACTGATCGGGTGTTTTCTCGATGCAGACAATGTATTTTTCGAAAGCCTTCCGGGCCTCCTGGATTTCGGGCTGGAACAACTCGGGACTCAATTCCATGCCCCCGCATCCTATGGTTTTCCATGCGGAAAGCAATGAATTCGTTTGATTGGCCGTCGCTAATTTCGCTGCCGTCGGTCGAGCCAGACGGCGCCCACAATGATGAAGCCTTTGACCACCTGCTGATAGTAGGCATTGACATTCATCAGATCGAGCCCGTTGTTAATGATGCCCATGAGCAGAGCGCCTAAAAGCGTGCCTCCGATTCCGCCGACGCCGCCTGACAAGCTGGTGCCCCCAATGACCACGGCGGCGATGGCATCCAGTTCATACGCTACTCCGGCGTTGGGTTGTCCCACAGTTGCCCGCGAAGCCAACACGACCCCAGCCAGGCCGGCCAGGGCGCCGCACAAGGCATAGGCCAGGATTTTAATTCGTGTCACGGCGATGCCCGAAGCATGGGCCGCCTTCTCATTTCCGCCGACCGCGTAAAGGTGGCGTCCCCATCGCGTGCGGACGAGAAACACCCAGGTGAGAACGCTCACGACGCTCAGGAGAAGCGCCGGGATCGGCACCCCCAGGAGCTCGGCTCGCGCGATCCACAGGAACGAGTCGCTGAGATTCGAGACTGGACGTCCTCCGCTCGCAATCAAGGCCAATCCGCGCGCGGCGGTCATCATCCCCAGGGTGGCGATAAACGGCGCCACTCGCCCGACTGTGACCACACATCCATTGAGAATGCCACATCCAAGGCCGACACAGATGCCCACGAGGACCGGAACCGGCACCGGGTATTCTCCTGGATGCGCGAAGCTTGCCGCTGCCACCCCGCACAAGGCCACCAGGGAACCCAGCGACAAATCAACGCCCCCGGTCAACAGCACGAGCGTCACCCCCACCGCCAGGAGGCCGTTGATCGAAATCTGGCGCAAGATGATGATCGCGTTTTGCCAGGTCAGAAAATGAGGGCTGACCCAGGCCAGCACCCCGCAGATCAAGACCAAGGCCAGCGGCAAACCATACCTCGACAGCCATCGGCCGAGACCAACGCGGCGCTGGGGCGGGAGTCCTTGTGTTGCCGATTCATTGCTCGTCACCGTGTCCATAAACGCATGGCTCGATTGCTCGCGGTTTTGTCAGGTTGGCATGGCGAACTTCAGGATTTCCTCCTGGGTGGTTTGGCGGGGATCCAGTTCCGCTGAGAGTCTTCCCTGTCGCAGGACCATTATGCGGTCGCTCAGGGCCAGGATTTCCGGCAGTTCGGATGAGACCAGGATCACGGCCAGTCCGGATCGCGCGAGTTGGCGAATCCAGGGATAGAGTTCGCTCTTGGTCCCGATATCGATGCCGCGAGTGGGCTCGTCCAGGATCAGCACTTTTGGCTCACCGAGAAGGGCTTTGGCCAACACGATTTTCTGCTGGTTCCCTCCGCTCAGATGCTCGACCTTTTGGTTGCGGTCGCGGGCTTTGATTCGATAGGCCCGGATTTGTTCGTCAGCCAGCCGATTTTCCTGATTCGTCAGGATGAACGGTCCCCAGCAATAACGCTTGAGATTTGCCAGGGTCAGGTTGTGTTTCACCGACATCGGCAGCACCAATCCCTGTCCGCGCCGGTCTTCGGTGACCATGGCGATTCCAAGGGCCATCCCCTCGCGCGGCGATCGGATCTTCACCGGTTGGCCATTGATGAAGACGCTGCCCCTGTCTGCCGGGCAGAGCCCGTAAAGAGCGGAAACCAATTCGGTGCGCCCGGCGCCCATCAAGCCGGCCAGGCCGAGAATCTCTCCGGGGTGGACGTCAAAGCTGATGTCCGTGTAGGCGCCTTGCCGGGTGAGTTCCCGGGCTGAGAGGGCGGCTGCCGGCTTGGGCGACGGAGGAGAAGGCTTGTTATCGGGTCTGACTCCGAGAACCGGGCGGGCGCCCGCGAGGTTCAATTCGCGGCCGGCCATCAGGTCAATGAGTTTTTCCGGGTTAAGTTCCGAAATGTTTCGGGTGGCGATATGCCGGCCGTCACGCAGCACCGTCACCGTATCGGCAATCCGGAATATCTCGTCCAGTTTATGGGACACGTAAAGAATGGCCGTGCCTTGTTGTTTCAAATCGGCGATGATCCGAAACAAGGCGGAGACCTCGGGCTCGGACAGGGCGGAGGTGGGTTCGTCCATGATCACCAAGCCGGCCTGGACCGACAAGGCCTTGGCGATTTCCACACCCTGCATTTGCGCCACGCTGAGATCTCCCATTCTGGCCAGGGGAGACACCGGGATGTTGAGGAGTTGGAGCAGGCGGCGGGCCTCGGTCATCATTCGGGCCCGGTCAATCCAGCCCAGGATGCCGCGCTGCGGTTCGCGTCCCATGAACAAATTCTCCGTCACCGTCAGCGCGGGGAAGACCTGAAGCTCCTGATGGATCATGGCAATGCCCAGGGTGAGGGCGTGGTGCGGATTGCGGATGACCACTGTCTGGCCGCGAAGACGTATGACGCCCTGGTCCGGTTGTTCCTCGCCCGTCAACAGCCGCATCAGGGTGGATTTCCCGGCGCCGTTTTCGCCCAGGACGGCGTGGACCCTGCCTTGGGCGACCGCCAATCGAACCCCCTGAAGGGCTTGAACGCCGGGAAAGGACTTGGCCAGGCCTTCCGCCTGCAAAAGCCAATCCTCCGATCGTGATGGGATGGGGGCATCCAACATGCGATTTTCGATCATCCAACTGCGGTTTGAGCCGCGTGTAAAGCCTTTGTGCGGATCGCAGTGATCTGCGGGAAAAACCCGAAGTTATTTTTGACCAGATCCTAAGTCGTTTGATTTGCGGTTCAGCGGAGGCTTTTCTCTGTTGTCATCTCTGAAGTGAAATGATAAGGCTTCCGTCATGCCGCAGAAGATCCAAACGCACCCCACCCGGCCCGGAGGCTTACTGCTGGCTGATCGGTTTTCAGGTTTGTCCGAGAGGGTATTTTGCCTGGCATTCTACTCGTGGGTCCAGAGGCGTCCATAATTCGAGGGGACTTCGATCCAAGTTTCGGCGTACGCCTGAATTCCGATGAGGTTCAGCGAGGGATCCGTTGAGCCGTGCAATTCCTCGCGATAATTGCCGGAAATGGGAAACCAGAAAGGAACCCACTTGGACGTGTCAGTAAAGTTCAGAGCCGCGAGGGTGTAATGGTTCGTGTGGGGATAATAGCGGGCGAAGAGCAGGATGCCGTGGTTTGAGTAACGGTCGGGGGCCTGGAAGTAGAAATGTTCGCCATCGCGCGCGTGGGGCAGGGCAGCCCGGAGTTTCAGGAGTTTGCGAACCAGGGTGAGCACGCCTCGTCCCGCGGGATCGTAGAAATACTCCCAGTGGACGATGCGGAGGAAGCCGGTCCGACTGGTGCCGCCTGGGGCGACTTTGCTGGCTTCGCAGAATTCCTGTCCCTGCCAGAACAGAGGGATGCCCTTCGCCATGGCCAAGCCGATCAGATAAGGTTGCACCTTGAACCAGCGGGAGCGGTCGCCCTGTTCAAACAACGGATTCTTCTGCTCATCGGGATTATAAGTGCCGAACTCGCACAGGAGCCGGCTCTGGTCGTGGTTTTCGACATATTGCAGCGGGCTCTTGAGGAGGCGGTCGTTGTTCACCGTCCGTTCGATCGGCAGACCGACCGCGCCCAGCTTGAGGCCAAACTCATCGATGGCTCCCGGTTCGCCGTGCGCGATGCGTTGGGCGGCCGAGAGGGTGTCATTCTGCCAGGTGCACGTGCTATAGGTCTGTTCGAGGACGGCGTGGACCGCCTCGAGTTGTTCGGCGCACTGGATCAGGCGCAGCGGCGAGGGACCATCGTCAAACCGGGCATAGGCGGGATTACCGGCCACGATCTGTTGTTTGATCCACTGGTAGGTGAAGTAGACAATGCTTGCGTAGCCGCGAAAGTGCGGTCCGAGTTCCCAGTAGTTGGGGACGCAATCGTAGCGGAAACCGTCAATGTGGTAGACCTCGAGCCAATGCCGATTGACGGTGTAGAAAAAATCCTCCGCAAATGCCCGGGTCCAGTCCACGCTCGGAGCGAACATATCTTTGGCGAACGATCCCATGATGGGGTTGGGCACCGCCGGCAGCCGGCTGTAGAGGTATTCGTAAGCGAAGAGGCTGCTGGTATGGCCGTAGATCGCGTCGGCCAGGACGGCGATGCCGCGCTGGTGGGCGGCCTCGACAAACCGCTGGAAGTCATCCCGTTTGCCGAAACGTTCGTCGACTCCGAAGTATCCGATGGGCGTATACCCCCAGTCGATCGCGTCGGTAATGTTGGTGATCGGCATCAGAGACAGGCCGGTGATCCCCAGATCGCGCAGGTAATCGAGCCGTTCGATCGCCCGGTCGAAGGACCCGGCAAATTCCATGACGTTGATCTCATAAAGCACAAGGTCATGATGCCGCGGGGTTTTCCATTGCGCTTCGGCGGCGCTCCATGCGTACGGCTGGTATCCGTGCGTGAATGCCGCGTGTCGCCCGACGCCAAACTGGCGGGCAAAAGGATCGATGATCCAGTCGATTTCTGTCCCGTCCGGTTTGCGGGCGGCGTATCGATAAACGTAGGAGCCCGGCGCGCCCCAGTGGGCCCCGCTGCCTGGACTTGAGAGATCGAGGGTCGCTTCCCAGTAATCGCCATAGGCCGGATCCAGGCTGTGGTTTAAAGGCAATCGGTGCGCCGGTTCGGTCTGGATGAATTGATCGTTCTCGTGAATGACCCGCAGCTCGATGGCATAGCCGTCTTGCGGGCTCACGCCAGGAAATAAGGTCCCGAAGTGAACCTGTGATCCGTTTGCGTGCGGACCGAGTTTATGGATGGGCATGAATTTCATGGTTTGTGCTCCTTGCTTGTCAGAGTAGAGGATGGGGCGTCTGCGCGACCTCATGCGGCAGACTTCGAAGGGCTTCTACGGTTGGATGAGTCTTCTGCGGATCGCCGCCTTTTCGGAGGGGGAGAGGCGATAGTAGTCATAAAGGGCATTTTCCCAGTCTCCATACATCGGATTCGGGAGCACGATAAAGCGTCGGCCGAATTCCTCGCGCCGGTCATCGGTCAGACGGAAGCGCTCCCCCACTGAGACATTTTCGAAGATTTCCGACAGATCATTGAGATTATCCCCGATCAAGAGAACCACGGTATGATTTGCTGATGCCGCGCTTCTTCTCGGCACCTTGCTCTCATTGGCCTCTTGCAGCAGGACATGATCTGGATCCGTCATCGGGAAATTCCGCAAGGCCAGATTCCTGATCGTGGCCGCCAGCTCGTTGGTTTTGCGGTTAGACACGTAAAAGACTTCCACGCCGTTTGAAGCGGCATAGCACAGGAACTCCCGGGCGCCGGGGAGCGCATCGGCGCTGGCCTTGTCCGACCATGCTTTCCACATTTCCGGCGAAAAAACCTCGCCATTTGCCAGCTGATTCTGAACCGGGGTATTGTCCAGGACTGTTTCGTCAATATCGAGAATGACCGCCAGACGATCCTGACCATTCGCATGTTGTGCGATCGCCATGGCGAGTCGATCTCGAGCTGCATTGTAGGCTTGGTAATAAAGCGCGCGCGCTTCCGCCGCGTATTTGTACCACAGTAAAGCATAGGTCAGCTCTGATCCCGGCTTATTTGCGGTGTCGCCTGGCGCTGAAGCTGGCCGGTGGACGGTCGAGCAGGATACGACTATCATGGCGGCACAGGCGGCTCCGAGCCATCGGACGCGATGTGTGAGATAAATCATAATTTTCATCTTTCATCTACTTGGTTTCTTTTTTCAACGAAGGTTCGAACTCAACCTGGATTCCTGGAGTGATCAGGTAATCGGACGCGGAACCCTCGATTGTGGCGAGAGGGAACTCGAGAACGATAGCCTCCCCTGCGTTGGTCACATTCAAATACACCTTGAGAGCGTCTCCCAGCCGGAGCACATTCCTGAGGTTTGCGCCGCCACTCAGGATTCTAACATTAGCTGCATTGGTGTCCAGGCTGTGCAGTCCTTGGCCAACAAACAGAACTGAGACATCGCGACCCAGGGGGGCGCCTTGATCGTCCCGCTTGAGGGTAATGGTTTTAGGGGCGGCCTCAAGCAGGCGAGGACGGGGAGGGTCCACGCGAAGGGGGATGGCGGGGCTGAAGAGACAGGGTGCTTTGGCGGGAGCCTTAAGAGGGAACTGGAACGCGACTGCCGGCGGATGGAGATTGGTCAGGCTAGCCTTGAGTAGGAGATGGCTTGGCGAGGCTGAGATGATTGGTACGGTGGTGTTGCCGAAGACTGAGAAGACGGGGCCTGTCAATAAATCGAGATTTTGCCCGGAAAACGTCAACTCAAATGGTAAAGAGCACGGTCCATCGGATCTCGCCCTGAAGTGGAGTTCTCGGGGGTAGACGCTGTCGACCTGGACCTCCTCTTGGGGCGGCGGCCGACACAACCGCCCGGGTGGAAGCCCGATCGTATCAACGGTGCCAATGATTTCGCGCTCACAGAATCGGATGCGTTCGCGGAGAGGATCCCTCAGGATTTTGGGTGCGCAGGAGTTCGTGACGCCTTTCAGGGCCTGTTCGAGGGCATGGGCTGCCTTGATCCGTTCCCGTTCAGAGAAACCTGGGCCGAACCAGTCTTTTGGCCGATGCCAATCCCGGAAAGAAAAGAACGGCTGCTTTAGCGGAATCCAGCGCGATATTTGTCGAAAGCACAAATAAGGTTCGTGAAGCCTGAAAGCAGGGGAGACATCATTGGTGTTCAGGACGACGCGGGGTTCAAGTTCACCCTCGCTTGCGGTAAGAATTAACAGGGCCGGAAATGCCTGCCGATCCAGGATGTCCGCCGGTCCGCTGCGTCTGTCCGCGGGATTTTCGAGGGCTCGCGGCCGCGGACCAATCTGGAAACCGAACGATCCGTCCTGTCCGCAAAAGGCGTTGACGGTGGCCAAAGGCGAGCGGGTGGCAATGTCGTACTGGCGTGACTTGGCAAATTTCTCGAACGCCGCCGCCTGTGCTTTGGCTCCTGCATAGGTCAGGGCGGCCGCCAGGGAAAGGGCAAACTCATTCTGCTGCCGGTAGCTGGAGGCCAGGTCGAAAGTCTCGGATTCAATCATCGGTGAAAGGACCATGACGGCAACGGGTTTGGTTTTACGTTTCTCCAGGAAGGCCCGGGGGATGTTTTCCAAGGTTCGCTGAACGGGCGTTGCGTTGGCCAGATTGGCGGCTTCTTGGGGATCAATGCCGATGGTTTTGAGCGCGGCGACATCGGTCATGACATAACCATGGTCTATTCCGATCGCCGCGCGCAGATTGGCAGGCCATCGGGGATCATTCAGGACATTGACGACCACAGGACGACGGGCATCACTGAATTCCAGGTCGACTGTCACCGACACCTCGCCCGCCCAATTCCTTCGGGTCCTCCAGCCAGGATTGATGCTGACCGTTACCGCGCCGAAATAGAGTTCCGGATTCAAAAAGTTGGTATACAAGGAAGAATCGCCCAAAGCCCGAAAAAAGCTCTCGACAGCGTTGTCTCCGGCTGCCGTAAGCAAGGCCGCGCGGTCCGAGATCCCGAGGCCCGAGGGCATGCTGTTCAAGAGCCCCAGGAAGGCTTGCATGGGGTGCAGCCGCCCGTAATTCGTATCTGTCAGGAGTGAATGCAACGTCGTGGGTGCAGCTGGAAGGTTCCCGGTGTTAAACGAGGCCGCCACCGGAAAGGTTGGTGGCTGGTTTGACGGATAGATTTGTTCCGCATAGGCGCGCAAGGCTTCCGCAACCGCCAGATTACTGGCTCCAGGGGTCTTGTTCGTTGCCGCCGAAGCCAGCGCGGCCTGCAGCCGCGCCTCAGCCGCTTGCTTAAGCGTCTGTTGTGACAATTGATAGGCTGCCTGTTGTTGGAGGTAGTTCTGGCTTGCGGCCATGTAGGCTCCGGCGACTATCGGGTCCGCCTCTGCCTGTCCCTGGAGCAACAGGGATTGAAAGCTCTGCTGGAAGGATGCCGCCCGTCCCTGCGTATTGGTCTTGGCGCTGTTGAAATAGAAACTGGCTCCATTGGTCAGTCGAAATGCAAACTCGTTGGAACGCGCGTAGGTTAAGATGGGCGCGCTAATACTGATTGTCCCAAACTCATCAATGTGCCTTTGAGCTCTGTCAAGGGCGAGGGAAATCCGCCTGTCAAGACTCGATGCGGCCATTCCGCCCGCCGCGGCGAATAATAATAAGAACCAGAGGATGTGGGGTTTCATAACAGCAAGAAACAGAATTGTGAAATCTAAAGTGTGCGAGGTCTCTTCCCACCTTGGAACGAGCGTGAGCTTCGGCGGATTGAACGCCTTCACGCACATGTAAGAATACCCGTTTGTATCCGAACACCAATATATTCCACCCCTTCTCCGAGTCAAAGAGCTTTGCCGCTAACAGGTCCGTGCAAAAAAGAAAGCGGTCAGGGGAGAGAGGGGGGGGCAGATCAAGCCCCTGATGACGGAGGAGGGCGGCGTTACTCGTGGGCTTTCCCCGCCGCCTCAGCCTGGAGCCGTTGTCTTTCGGCGATTTTGGCAAAGGGAAAGTAAATCAACATGGCAATCCCGATGGAAATGCCGCCCCAGGCTGCCGCTTTCCAGTCTCCACCCGAGACCAGATAATGTCCAATGATGGGTGGCGTGGTCCAGGGCACATTGACAAAGGGTTTCTCGATCACGTTCCACTGCATCAGAAGAAAACTGCCGGTCGTGAGGATCAACGCGTTGAGGACATAGGGAACCATGAAGACGGGGTTCAGGACGATGGGAAAGCCGAAGAAGATCGGTTCGTTGATCTGAAAAATCTGAGTGGGCAACGAGATCCGGCTCACTTTGCGGAAGCCCGGCTCGCGCGAGTTCCACATCACCAGGGCGAGGGCGATCGTGGCCCCCGTTCCGCCGACGTTGACGAAGGCGGTGAAGAATCCGTAAGCCGTGATATAGGGCAGGGGCTGGCCCTGGGTGGTCGCTTCCACGTTCGCGGCCAGGTATTGAAGAAAGATGGGGGCAACAATGGCATCCATGGCGTTGTCCCCGTTAATACCGACGGACCACAGCAGCGTGACCAGAAAGGCATACACCAGTATGCCCGGCAAGGTGTTCAAAGCAAAAACCAGGGGCTTGAAAGCGGTTTGAACGATCGCGTTGATGTCCACGCCCAGCACGAACCGAATCAGCCAGAAGATCAATACCAGGTAGACCATCGGGATCAGAGAGAGAAAGGACTCGTACACGATCGGCGGCACATTGTCGGGCAGGCGGATGACGACGTTATTATCGGTGAAGAATTTCTGAACGCGGACTGAAATCACGGCGATCAGGATTGCGGAAAACAGGCCTTTGGAGCCCAGGCCGTCCATCGAAAGGGTCTGGTCGTTCAATTGGATTTGGATCAGCAGAAAGATCAGTGTGGCCATGGAGGCGCTCACGATGGGTTCCTGTTTGAACCGGGTTCCCAAGTCGTACCCGATCGCGAAACAGACGAAGACCGCCAGCAAACCGAACGTCGCCGTCACGGGGACTTGCAGCAGTTGGAGGTGGGGGGCGATGAACGTCTCCCAGCCATTGATGGGGAGGTAAGACACGATCATGAACAGGCCCCCGATGATGGTCAGGGGGACCACTGAGACCATGCCGGCGCGGATGGCCGACAGGTAGGTGTTCTCGCTGAGCGCAGTCAGAACCGGCACAACCTGTTTGTTCAAGAACTCGTTTCCCGGGGCCATGGGACTCCTTCCGCGCATTCAATACCAATCCAGTCTTCGGCTTGTCAAGGTCGGGGGCTGCCAGTAAGTTGAGCGCGTGCTGAAACCGTTCGTCATTTCGAGTCTGATCGCCGGATTGGGGGTGTCCCAGGCATTTGCAGAAACGCTGCAATTGAAGGATCGCGCCTCGATTACCGGCAAAATCCTGGCGGAAAAACGGGATCATGTGGCGGTGGATATTGGCTATACGGTTCTGATGATTCCTCGGAATCAGATCGAGAAAATCATCCGAGAGAAGAAGGGTTCGGCGCCCGCCCAGCCGGAGACAGGTTTGAATCGTCAAATCGATTTGTATCATGTGACGACCCCCCCGCCGCCGGAACGTTCCGTGACCGAGCTGGTCCGGCAATTCGGAGAGGCGGTCGTCCAGGTTCGCACTCCGGGTGGACTGGGTTCCGGATTCATCCTGAATGAGGAAGGATACCTCATTACCAATTTCCACGTGATCGAAGGGGAAGCGCAGATCTCTGTGGAGGTGTACCATCAAAAATCGGGGCAATTGGAGCGCCGGACTTATAAGCGAATCCAGATCGTGGCCATGAACAAGTATGCCGACCTGGCTTTGTTGAGGATTGTCGATGAGGGCGCCCCCCGTTTTGCATATGTTCCCTTGGGCGATACCGAGCGATTGGCGGTCGGCGACCGGGTCTTTGCCGTCGGAAGCCCTCTGGGACTGGAACGGACGGTCACGGAAGGCATTGTGAGCACCAAGACCCGTGAGTTGCAGGGGGCTCTTTACCTGCAGACCTCGGCCCAGATCAATCCCGGTAACAGTGGTGGTCCCCTGTTGAATCTGCGAGGCGAAGTCGTGGGGGTGACCAGCATGAAGTCGACCGTGGGAGAAGGGATTGGATTCGCCATTCCCGTCGATGGGGTCAAGTATTTCCTCGCCCATCGGGATGCCTATGCGTATGACAAGGAAAATCCCAATAACCCCCATCGCTATTTGCCTCCCCCCAGCCGGCTTAAGAAAACCGAAACGCCCGTTGCCATTCCCACCCCGTAGGGGCTCCCGCGGTTTGCGAGAAAGCGGGGAGTCATCCGGGATGAATGTTGGGGACCGTCACGAGTTCAAGGATTGGATGGCCCGGTTTTGACGGATCTCCTTGTCTGCGGCTCCCGGCCATGATAATCAGCCTGCCGACGATTGAATTATGAAATGCCAACATCTGATTCGCCTTGCGTTCGCCGTTCTCTTTGCCGCCACGGTTTCCGGGCGCGCCGCCGTGGTTCAGTCTCCGGAGCAGTTGCTGCCCTCGGATACGCTGGCTGTTGTAAGCGTGCCGGACTTTGATCATTTGCGGCAAGTGACTCTGAGTTCCCCTTGGGGGCTGTTTTGGCAGGATGCCGAGATGAAGCCTTTCCGGGAAAAGTTTCTCCATCGCTGGCAGACGAATGTTGTCGAGCCCCTCGAGCGCGAACTGGGGGTGAAATTCCAGGAATACATCGGCTTGATGCATGGCCAAGTCACGTTGGCGATCACGCGCAATGGCTGGGATGGAACCACCAATCAGAGCCCGGCCTGGCTGGTCCTTCTGGACGTCAAAGACAACACCAACGCCCTGACCGGCCAGTTGGCTGCCCTGCGCAAGAAATGGGTTGATGCAGGCAAATCCCTCAAAACCGAAAAAATTCGGGACATTGAGTTTCTGAATCTTCTTTTCGCCCCCAACGATCTGAAGAAAGCCATGGAAAACGCCTTTCCCGGTCTGAAAGAGGAGAAATCCACCAAGGATTCACCCGATAAACCCGGTGAAAAAACAGGCCTTTACGTTGGCCAATCCGGATCTCTGTTGTTGCTGGGAAGTTCAACCAAAGACCTGGAAAAGGTCCTCGTTCGCCAAGCCGGCGGGCTGGTCCCCATGCTGGCCGCCGAACCGGTCTTCGAATCCTGTCAGCCCCAGTTGCGCGGCAGCACCCTGTTGGGATGGGTCAATCTCCAAGTCATCCTCGAGAACGTCCGCCGGCAATTGATCGCGGCCAGCGCAGCCAATCCTCCCAAGGATCCCATGGCCCCGCGTCCGGAAAAAGTGTTGTCCGCGGCCGGTTTGGACGGATTGAAGGCGGCCATCTTCTCGTTCAAGGAAACCGCCGATGGTTACTTCTGGGAAGGTACGTTGCGAGTTCCGGAGGCCAGTCGAAAAGGACTATTGCGGATGCTGGCCCTGGAGACCGCCGAGGCCCAACCTGCGGCATTTGTCCCGGTGGATGCCGTCAAATTTTATCGAAGCCGTCTTGACGTTCAAAAAGCCTGGGCCGCCATCGAGACCGCCCTTGCGGAGGTTTCTCCCGAGTTGAGTGGCCTGGTGCAGATGACGCTCTCGAGCCTGAAGGATCAGAATCCGGACCTGGATTTCAAGAAATCGCTCATCGGCAACCTCGGCAACGATATCATGACGTTCCAGAAAAAGCCTCGGGCGGCAACCCTCGCGGCTTTGAACTCAGCCCCGACCCTGACATTGCTTGGATCTCCCAATGCAGATGCATTGCTAAAGACGGTGCGCCAGCTGGTGGGCCTGTTCCCTCCGCCCGCCAACGATGTCAAGGAACAGGAATTCCTCGGTCGCAAAATCTATAGCTTGGCCTCGCCGTTTCCTATGGCTCAAGGTCCGGAAGCCGAAAGCCGTTTGTTTTTCTCGGCCAGTGGTGGGTATCTGGTTTTCTCGCCCGACGTGACATTGATCGAAGAATATTTGCGCAGTGGTGAAAAACCGGGGAAGAGCTTGCGGGAGATGACAGGACTCAATGAAGCCGCCCAAAGGGTGGGGGGGATGAATACCGGGTTGTTTGGGTATGAGAATCAGCTCGAGACGATGCGGGTTGTCTGGGAAGTCCTGAAAAAAGAACCGGGGGTCTTCGAACAGGCCTTTGGCCTATCGCCGGTTATGGGGCGCTCCGATGTCAAGGAGGCGAGCAAAGACATCCTGGAATGGCTTGATTTCTCGTTGTTACCCGAGTTCGACAAGGTGTCCCGGTATTTCCACTTCTCGGTCTATGCGGGCAGCGCCCGTGCCGACGGATTGTCCATGCGCTTCTTCCTGCCTGTGCCGCCGCAACTCAAGAAATGAGTTTGCTCCCGTTCGGAACCGTCCGAACGGGAGGGGTTCTTCAAGAGAAAAAGAGTCAGGCGAGGATGCCGCCCTGGCTCGCGTTGGTCACCAGTTTCTGATATCTGGCCAGCCAACCGGTAAGTTGCCTTTTGACGGGCGCAAACGTCTTTCGGCGTTCCGCGAGTTCTGATTCGGCAACCAGGATGTCGATGCGGCGGCCTGGAAAATCAATGCGCAATCGATCGCCGGCCTGCAACAGGCCGATCGGCCCGCCTTCAGCCGCCTCGGGTGACACATGGCCGATGCACGCGCCGGCGGTGCCGCCGCTGAACCGGCCGTCGGTAATCAGAGCCACCTTGTCGCCCAATCCCATTCCAACAATATAACTGGTTGGGGACAGCATCTCTTGCATGCCAGGGCCGCCCCGGGGGCCTTCATTGCGGATGATGACGACATCTCCGGCGTTGACCTTTCCTGCCAGGATGCCCTCACAGGCGTCTTCCTGGCTTTCGAAAATGACACACGGCCCCTCAAAAACAAACTGGGAACCGCAATATTGTTTGAATCCATCGCTGATCCCGGCGGTTTTGACTACGGACCCTTCTGGAGCCAACTGTCCGTAAAGCACGGCCAATCCGCCATCTGGAGTATAGGCCGTGTTGGCTGTCCGGATGCAGTCCTGGGCATCGAACAGGAAGGCGGGATCATAGGGCATCAATCCCGCGGACTTGGCCTTAGCCACAGTCTCCGGCCGTGTCAATATGCGGGCTCGGGTAATTTCCCACTGGCGCATTCGGAGGATTTGGGCGACGGCGACCGCTTTTCGGGAGCCGCCTTTCTCGTATTGCCAGACAATCAGGACCGGTGTGTTGCGCAAGGTGCCGAGTTCCTCCCGAATCAGACCGTGGCTCTCTTTCATGGTCTTATCGAGGAACGCGGCGATGGCTTCTCGGCCTTTTACCGGTTCCTGGCCTTCGATTGCCAGAACAGCTTTTTCAGAGAAGAGGGACACCTGTGCCTCCAAGTTGGCTGCATTTAACCCGGCCGCCTTGCGCCACAGGGTAATGGTGATGGGATCGGCCGCGAAGAAATCCATGGGTTTAGGAACCAGATTTCCGCTGGCGTTGATGGTGGCGGGACCCATCTTGTCATTGGGATCGAGCACCAGCGCGGCAGCTCCCGAGATTCGGACGGCCTTGGCCCAGGAAGAGCACGTCGCCGAGCGCACATCCCATTCGTCCACATTTTCGCCCAAAGTCTTTCCGGTCACGGTCTTGCAGGCCAGATTCAATACCCCCATCCGTTTGAGTTCGCCGAGGATCGTATGAATTCCCCCGGCTCGGTGCACATCCTGAACATGGTAATTCGAGGAGGGCGACACCTTGCACAGGCAGGGTACGCGGCGGGAAATCTCATCGATGCGAGCGATATCATACGGGATACCGGCTTCGCGGGCGATGGCGAGGGTGTGGAGAATCGTATTGGTGGATCCCCCCATGGCCACATCGAGCATCAGGGCGTTGTCGAAGGCCTCGAGGGTGGCAATGTCTCGCGGCTTCAGGTCCCAGGCCACCAATTTCAGGATCTGACGTGCGGCGCGTTCGTAGAGTGCTTCGCGTTCTTTGGACACGGCCAGAATGGTGCCGTTGCCGGGCAGGGCGATGCCCAGGGCTTCGCACAGGCAGTTCATGGAGTTCGCCGTGAACATGCCCGAACAGGAACCGCAGGTGGGGCAGGCGGTTTTTTCCAGGCGCGCGAGTTCTTCCGGCAAAATCTTGCCGGATTGCAGTTCGGCCACGCCTTTGAACACAGAAATCAGATCGGATTTTTTTGACGCCGGCTGCAGGTGGGCCGCGAGACCCTCCTGGGCCGACTCTTGCTCGGCGATCCCTGCGGCCATCGGCCCGCCACTGACAAAGACGGTGGGGATATTGACCCGCATGGCGGCCATCAGCATGCCGGGCACAATCTTGTCGCAATTCGGAATGCACACCATCCCGTCAAAGCAATGCGCCTGCAGCATGGTTTCAACGGTGTCGGCAATCAGTTCCCGCGAAGGCAAAGAAAACTTCATTCCGGCATGCCCCATGGCGATGCCGTCATCCACGCCGATGGTATTGAAGACAAACGGCACTCCCCCCGCGGCACGCACCAGACGTTTCATCATCTGGCCGACCTCGTTCAGATGGGCGTGTCCGGGGATGGCGTCAGTATAACTGTTCGCGAGGGCGATAAAGGGTTTGTCGAAATCTTCATCCGAGTGGATGGAACCCGTTGCGCGGAGCAGGCTGCGATGCGGCGCGCGTTCAAAACCTTTTTTGATGATATCGGAGCGCATAAAACAATTTCTTGAGTTTACAAAAGGCCATTAGCTTATCCTTCAAGGGCCTGATTGTCACGTTTTTGCCGCCGAATAATCCGGCTCGCGGAAAAAACGGCGATCTATTTGCTTTTCCCTGGGGCCGGAAATCGCTTGTATAGAGCCATGCGCATTATCAGTGGAGTCGCGGCGGGAAGAACTCTGAAAGCGCCCAAAGGGTATGACGTGCGTCCCACGCCGGATTTGGTCAAGCAGGCCATATTCAATCGGATGGGCGCCTTTGTCGTGGGAGCCAGTGTGCTGGAACTTTTTGCCGGGACCGGCGCTTTAAGTCTCGAATGCCTCAGCCGGGGCTCGGCCCACGCGATTTGTGTTGAAAAATCGGAAAAACACGCCCATTTCATCCGCCAAAACCTCGAGATTTGCGGATTCGCCCCCCATTCCATTGAACTTCGGATCCAGGACGTCTTTGCGGCGATTCATCAATTAGCCCAGGAAGGCCGACGGTTTGATCTCATCCTGGCCGATCCGCCCTATGGGGAAAAGAATGTCGGCCACAGATCCCGCTCGCTTGCCCAAAAGCTCCTGGATGATCCCTGGCTCCCGTTAATCGTGGCTCCCTCGGGTTCTTTCATTCTGGGCCACACGAAACGGGATACCCTGGAGCTTCCCGCAACTTGGCAGGAAGAGAAAGAAATGCGGCATGGGGATTCCATGATGCGATTCCTCCGCCACCCTGAAATGGCCCCCAACCGATCCGTGGAATCTCCATCCAATCCGGAAACTGGATCGCCTTAAAGACTCGCAGCAGGGAAGCGGACTGCCTCGTTAAGTGACATTCGCCGCCAAAACTGGGACACAGACGATATCACTCCGCGTCCCGCTCTGCCATTCCCCATTCTCTGCCAAAACTTAATCGCTCCCGATGGCTCGGAATGCGAAAACTCCAGGCTTGCGAACTCGAGAACAGCAAAGGATTTGGCTTCAGACAACGACGGCTTCTGATCTCGGAACGTAGTTTGATCAAAAACAAACCTCCCGAGCGCGCCTGATCATATGGATACGATTTACGGTCCATAATCGACCTTTCTGTTCTTTCTTCTGATTGTATGAGGAGCAGGTGTTGTGCCAGAGTTATGTGAGAAGCCTGATTTTTAGGTCGGTCGGGAGGGCGGTGGGGGGGGCTCTTGCCTCGGGGATTCCAGGGTGTCAGAAGAATTCATGCTCACAAAAATCGTGGCGTCAACAGGAGGATGAACGATGAAAAGAAGTGGATTCCCACGCAAATCCCGCTTGGCAGGAAGTCCCTGTTTTGTTTAGCTGAGGAAGCTGGATGAAACTCAAAAGCCTATACCTTCTCTTGGTCTTGCTGGGGGGGGGCGGTCTGCTCGCGGTCCGGGCGGCCGACACACCCGAACTGAGCATACGCGCCTTGGGGGAAGAGGCGGAACTTGTTGACACCGAAAACACGACGGTGATGTCGCATCCCAAAGGCGTGGAGGTGACCTATGGAGACGCCGTTCTGACCGCGCGCAGCGTGGCGGCGAACAAGCAGACCGGCGAGGTGAAGGCCGAGGGAACGGTCCGTTTGCAGCAAGGCGATCGCTTATGGCTGAGCGAGTCGCTGACCTACAACTTTTTGACCCGCGAAGTCAAGGCGCAGAGTTTCCGCACCGGCATGCCTCCGATCTATGTGGCGGGATTTGGTTTGGCCTCGGTTGCTGCGAAGGGGACCTATCACGCCACCAACGCCTTTGTGACCACAGATGATCTGGCTGTCCCCGGCTATCGAATTAAGGCTAGGCATGTCGTTCTGAAGCCGGGGGAATGGATTGAGATCGATGGCGCAACCTTTTATTTGGGCAAAGTTCCTGTGGCTCACTTGTCGCATCTCAAGCAGAGCCTGAAAGGGCGTCGTAGCACGTTCAATATTGTTCCCGGGTACAACAGCGATTTTGGCGCTTATCTGCTTAATCAATACAATTGGGTGGCCAGCGAGAGACTCGAGGGGGCTGTCCAAATGGATTATCGCCTAAAACGCGGTCCCGGCGTGGGTTCGGATTTCGTTTTTGATTTGGGGCGATGGGGGAACGGTGAATTGGGGGGCTACTACACCTATGATGAGAGCCCCGGTCGCGATCTGGAAGGCAACTCCATCAAGGATGACCGTCACCGGCTCAATTTCTCCTACAGGGCTCAATTAAGAACAAACCTCACCGCTAAGACGGTCGTTCGTGAACTGAGCGATCCGATGATGGAACGGGATTTCTTCGAAAGCGAATATCGGCGCAATCCCCAGCCGGATTCCTTTTTTGAACTGAACCAGCTCTGGCCCAACTTCAGCCTGAATGTTCTCGCCAGGCCGCAAATCGAGGACTTCTTCACGACCGTTGAACGTTTGCCCGACATCAAGTTCTCCGCCTACCGCCAACAACTCGGACAATCCCCGTTTTATTACGAAGGCGAGACCTCGGCCGCCTATCTCCAATACCGTTCAGGATTTGATTCCCAGGATGATTTTGCCGCTTTTCGTGGGGATACATTCCATCAGGTGGTCCTTCCCAAGACGCTCTTCGGGTGGCTGAACCTTACACCGCGGGCTGGTGTGCGCTACACCTATTACGAGGAAGCCGACGGTCCCGCAGCCATGACTGACGAGGAACATCGAGGTGTGTTCAACACCGGCATGGAAGCATCCACCAAAATCTCCCGCACATGGAAAGGCGCCGAAAGCAAGCTCCTCGATATTTCCGGACTCCGTCATATCGTGGAACCTTCGGTGAACTACGTGTATGTGCCTTCTCCGAATGTTGATCCTCTCGATCTGCCTCAGTTCGATACGGAGTTTCCCAGCTTGAGGCTGATGCCGATTGATTTCCCGGACTATAACTCAATCGATTCGGTTGATAGCCAGAATGTGATGCGGTTCAGTTTTCGTAACAGACTGCAGACCAAGCGTGATGGCAAAATGGATGACCTCTTGAATTGGGCGCTTTACACCGATTGGCGGCTCAATCCAAGGTCTGATCAAGATACCTTTGCCGATTTCTATTCTGATCTAGCTGTCAAACCCAGGTCTTGGCTCAACCTCATTTCCCAAATCCGGTACGATTGGGAGGAGTCCAGAGTCAATCTTTCCGATCATTATATCATGCTGGAGCCAAATAACGTCTGGAGCTACGCCATCGGCCACCGTTATATGCGAGACGATTTGGGTTTTGGCCCGGATTCGGGCCATAATCTGGTTCTCAGCCGGCTTTTCCTGAGAATCAACGAGAACTGGGGGCTGCGGCTTTCCCACTTGATCAATGCGCAAAGCGGCGAACTCGAGGAGCAATATTACACGGTCTATCGCGATTTCCGCGTGTGGACATCCGCATTGACCTTGCGAGTTCGCCAGAGTGAAGACGGGGAGGATGATTACACAGTCGCAGCCACACTCTCGCTTAAATTACGGCCAAGATACAAACTCGGTGACGATAAAGAGAATCCGTCGTTGTTGCTCGGGAGGTAAACGATACCTCATTTATGCGCGACACAGTGCATAAGTTCCTTTCTCTGTTCATCGGCTTATGTTTTGGCCTGCTCCTCATCAAATCCGGCAACCCAGCCAACTTGGATCCTCTGCTCCAGGATGACAGGCTCTTCAACGTCATCAGCAGAGAAGCCCTGAGTAGCGATCAGGCATCGACCCATAACCATCAAGAACAAGAAGGGTTGTTTGATCGACTGATTGCACCGTGGCGCCTGTCCTCGAGCATCTTCCTCCTGGTCATCATCCTTGCTGCGGGTGTTGGATTTGTCGGTTTTCGGTGGGATCGTTCCCTTTGGATCGTTGCGGGGTTCGGCGTCTGGTATCTTTGGCAGCACTTGGCTGCATTTGACTCCATCGATTCATCCTTGAGCACATTGGTTTTGTGGCATTTCTCGGGGTGTCTTGCGTGCTTGTGCCTTGGATGCTTTGTTCTCAGCCGATGCCCTCGATTTGAGCTGTTCTGGATTGGACCCATTCTCGGCATGCTTATCATCTTCTGGGTGGGGCTTCAGCAGCACTATGGAGGATTGGACGCCCTGCGGAGGATGATTTATGAAACGACTGATTATACAAAGCTGCCCCCGGAGTTGCTCAAGCGGTTAGCCAAGGGAAGGATCTATGCCACTTTTGTATATCCTAATGCTCTTGCGGGAGCGATTCTGCTGCTTCTGGTTCCTTGTTTGTTCTACATATGGCAACTGATCGATGGCTTGCCCCGCGTCATCAAGGCCGTTATTGCAGGTGTTTTTGCCTATACAGGCTTGGCTTGCCTGGTTTGGTCAGGATCCAAAGCGGGATGGCTTATCCTCTTAATCCTCAGTTTCGTTGCCATTATGCATTTGCCCGTCCCTAAACGAATCAAAAACATCTCCATCCCCATCCTTCTCATCCTCGGACTCCTGGGATTTGGCATGAAATACCGACAGTATTTCGCACTTGGCGCAACCAGCGTCAGCGCCCGCGTTGATTACTGGCGGGCCGCCATCAAGATTTTTCGTGCAAATCCCTTCACCGGAACCGGACCAGGGACATTCGCGAAGTCTTATCCACAATACAAATCCCCTGAATCAGAAATGGCTCGATTAACCCATAACGATTATCTGGAACAGGCCTGTGATTCGGGCGCAATAGGTTTCTTGAGTTACTTTGGATCTGTCGCAGGTGGTTTGGCGTTCTTATATCGTAAAAGTCGTCCGTTAGATTGGCATTTCTTCGTGGTTTGGCTCGGATTAGGAGCGTGGTTCATTCAGGGCTTTGTCGAATTCGGACTCTACATCCCCGCGTTGGCATGGACCGCATTCCTGTTGTTTGGGTGGATGATTGGCCATGAAAAAAGCAACGTTATCGTTGAACTTAAATAATAACCTTATGAAAATTCTCTTTCTGAATGGACCAAACCTGAATCTACTCTCGGAACGCGAGCCTCAAGTGTATGGCAACAAGTCTCTTTCTCAAATCGAGACTGAAGTCAGGGAAAGGGCCAAAACTTTTGGTGTTGAAGCAGTCTTTCGCCAATCCAATCAAGAGGGTGAATTGGTGACCTGGATCCAGGAGACTAAAGGTCAATTTGACGGAATAGTGCTTAATGCGGCTGCTTACACGCACACCAGCATCGCCATCCGAGACGCCATTTCCGCTGTAAAACTCCCTTGTGTCGAAATTCACCTGTCCAATATCCAGGCCCGTGAACCCTTTCGTCATCATTCAGTTATTGCAGCGGTCTGCGCAGGTCAGATTAGTGGTTTTGGTTCCTTTTCCTACATTTTAGGGCTCGAAGCTATAATTAACGTTATAGGAAGAAAATAAGGGTGTTTTTTTGGTTTAGATCGCGATTTTAATCTCGATTCTGGGCATCAATAATCAGTTCTTGACTTGTTTTTTTGACTCAATTAAGCTCTGTCCACAGTTTTATCAGGGTAAAGCAGAGTCGAGATTCGACATCTGCTGTTTTTGTATAGAGCAGGCCTGTTGAAAGGCCTGAGAATAAGGCAACCAGGAGCAGAATGTGGACTTAAAAGACATCAAGGCCATTATTGATTTAATGCGCAAGAATTCCATTTCGGAATTTGAACTTGAGAAACAGGATTTTAAGATCCGCCTGAAGCGCGGTGTCAACGGAGGAAACCTATCCTCGTCGGGCGAAGATCAACCCGTTGCAGTCATGCCATCCGTTCCGATGGCGATATCTCCTGTTCCTCTCAGTCTGGGAGTCGGCAATCCTTCACCAACATCCGATTTGGAGGTTAAAGCGCCGATGGTGGGGACCTTTTATCGATCCCCTTCGCCGGAATCTGCTGCTTATGTTGAAATTGGAAGCGAGCTCAATCCCGAGACGATCGTATGCATCATCGAAGCGATGAAGGTCATGAATGAGATCAAGGCTGAAGTCCGTGGTGTAGTGACTCAAGTCCTGATCGAAAATGGAAAGCCTGTGGAATTTGGCCAGCCGTTGTTTAAGTACAGGCCCCTGTAATCTTCCTCCAATTCATTCTTAGCGGTTTCCTCTAGATCATGTTTGAAAAGATTCTCATCGCCAATCGTGGCGAGATCGCTGTTCGAATCATTCGAGCCTGCAAAGAGCTCAACATTCGGACTGTGGCGATTTACTCGGAAGCAGACGCCAATTCGATGCACGCCCAGTTGGCTGACGAAGCCATATGCATTGGCAAGGGACCTTCTTCCGATAGCTACTTGCGCATCGATCGTATTATCAGCGCGGCAGAAATTGCCGATGTCGATGCTATCCATCCCGGATACGGATTCCTGGCTGAGAATTCCCACTTTGCGGATGTCTGCGAAAACTGTAACATCCGATTTATTGGTCCCAGTTCTCGGGCCATGAATGCCCTTGAAAACAAGGCCGTAAGCCGGATTCTTGCAAAAAAAGCCGGTGTCATGCCTCCTCCCGGATCCGATGGTGTCGTCGAAAACGCCCAGGAAGCCTTGGCAACCGCCAAAAGGGTCGGATACCCCGTGATGATTAAGGCGGTGGCAGGCGGCGGCGGTTGCGGCATGAGGGCTGCCCACAACGACATTTCTTTGTTAAAGGGTTTTCACGCGGCCAAGTCAGAAGCCGAAAAGGCATTTGGCAATGCGGGTGTCTATATTGAGAAGTATATCGAGTCATCACATCACATTGAATTTCAAATACTTGCAGATACAAAGGGCAATATTATCCATCTCGGCGAACGGGATTGTTCCATCCAACGCCGCAACCAGAAGGTCGTCGAAGAGACTCCGTCGCCTTTGATTGAAAACAAGTTCAAGGATCTCAGAAAGCGGATGGGCAAGGCGGCGATCAAGGTCGCGGAAGCGGCCCAGTATACGAATGCCGGGACGGTGGAGTTCATTGTTGACGATAAAGGGCAGTTTTATTTCCTGGAAGTTAACAAGAGAATTCAAGTTGAACACCCGATAACGGAGGAGGTCACTGGGATCGATTTGGTGCAAAAACAGATCCTGATTGCCATGGGTGAACCGATGGGGATCAAGGGGGATGTCGAGATTAAGGGGCATGCGATCGAATGTCGAATCAACGCGGAAGATCCTTTTGATGAATTCCGGCCCTGTCCGGGCAGGATCGAGATGTATTATGCCCCAGGGGGTCGTGGGGTCAGGCTTGATAGTCACGCTTACGCAGGATACTCGATTCCACCGCATTACGACTCGATGTTGGGCAAACTGATCACGTATGGGAAGGATCGCCGAGAGGCGATGGACAAGATGAGTCGAGCCTTGGGAGAGTTCATTATTGGAGGGATCAAGACCACGATTCCTTTTGAGCAGGCGATATTGCAGGATCCGAATTTTCGCCGAGGTGTTTACTCGACGAGTTTTGTGGAGCAACTCCTGGGAGGAGCGCGGCGTGAATTGATCGAAGACCGCACCTGATCAGGGAGTTACAGTAAGATTCCAGGCAATTCAAGCCATGAATTCAGTCTACCATGGTTCATTTCCGGCATTTCGGCCGCGTCGTCTTCGATGCAATGAGGCTTTGCGAAGTCTGGTCAGAGAGCATGGACTTACCGCAAAACAGCTGGTTCTTCCCTTGTTTGTTTGTCCTGGGCGCAAGGTTCGTCGGCCCGTTCAATCGATGCCAGGCGTAGCTCAGCTTTCGATCGATGAGATGCTTTCCGAAGCCCGAACGGCCTTTGAAGCAGGAATCAAGGCCATCCTTCTCTTTGGCATCCCATCGAGGAAGGATCCACGAGGAAGCGAAGGCTATTCGAGCCGTGGAATTGTTCAGCAGGCCGTTCGCGAACTCAAGAAACACGTATCTGGCCTTCTTGTGATTACCGATGTCTGTCTCTGCGAATATACCAGCCATGGACATTGTGGTTTAATCGATCCCCAGGACAGGAGTGGACGAGTGCTCAATGATCCGACTTTGAAACTGCTGGCCAAAATGGCGCTCAGCCATGTCGAAGCCGGTGCGGACATTGTTGCGCCGAGTGACATGATGGACGGTCGGATAATGGCAGTTCGTAACATGTTGGATGACAATGGCTATATCGATATTCCTATTCTATCGTATGCCGCCAAGTTTGCGTCCGCCTACTATGGTCCATTTCGTGAAGCCGCCCAATCGGCGCCGCAGTTTGGCGATCGCCGCAGTTATCAGATGGATCCGGCCAACGGTGATGAGGCTTTGCGGGAAGTTGCGATGGATATCGAGGAAGGCGCCGATATTGTGATGGTGAAGCCGGCGTTGGCCTATTTGGACTTGGTCTATCGGGTCAAGACCGTTTTCCGATATCCCACGGCAGCCTACGCGGTGAGTGGAGAATACTCACTGATCAAAGCGGCAGCCGAACGCGGGTGGGTGAACGAGCGGGCGATTGTGATGGAAACACTTCAAGGAATACGGAGGGCGGGGGCGGATCTGATCATCACGTATTGGGCTCTGGATGTGGCGCGCTGGCTAAAAGAAGGATAAAATTTGATTTCTTTTTTAGCGGACAGCCCATAGGATGACCGGCATTCGCTTTTGGTAGCGATCATTGACTCTGAAAATACTCTAAGTTATGCCACTGACTCATACTCGTGACTTGTTCGCCAAGGCGCTGAAAGGCAAATATGCTCTTGGCGCGTTTAACGTCAATAATATGGAGCTTCTCCAAGCCATTGTTGAGGCTTGTGAAGAGGAAAAAGCGCCCTTGATTCTTCAGATTTCCAAAGGGGCCCGCCAGTACGCCAATCCTGTCTACCTGAAGAAGCTCATCGAAGCCGCCGTCAGCCTCTCCAATATTCCTATCGCGGTCCATCTGGATCATGGCGATACCTTTGAACTGTGCAAACAATGCATCGACGAAGGCTTCACCAGCGTTATGATCGATGGAAGCCATCTGCCGATGGACAAGAACATTGAGCTGACCAAGAAAGTCGTCGACTACGCCCACAAACACAACAGCAGCGTGGAAGGCGAACTCGGCAAATTAGTCGGTGCCCAGCACGACGATGGCGAAGCCTCGGGGGGGTTCTCACGAAGCGGTGTTTACACCAATCCGGACGAGGCGGTTCAATTTGTCAAACAAACCGGCGCCGATTCCCTGGCGGTCGCAATTGGCAATTCGCATGGCGCCTACAAGTTCAAGGGGGAACAACACCTCGATCTGGAACGTCTTAAGGCCATCAAGAAGGCCCTCATGGACGCCGGTCTCGGTGATTTCCCGCTGGTCCTGCATGGGGCATCGAGCGTGCCCAAGGATCTCGTCAAAGAAATCAATCAATACGGCGGGAAACTTGGCGAGGACACGGCTGGGGTGCCCGAACCAGACATCGAAATTGCGCGTCGCACTGGTGTGACCAAGGTCAACATCGACACCGATCTTCGCCTGGCCCTCACCGCCGGCATCCGCAAGGTGTTCGCTGAATCTCCCAAGGATTTCGATCCGCGCAAGTACCTCTCTCCCGCCCGCACCCGCGTCAAAGAACTGGTGGTGCACAAGGTCAAGAACGTGCTCTGTTGCGCAGGTCACGCTTTCGACTAAGACAGACTTTATGCAATCGACCGGGCTGGGGGCTCACCTCGGCCCGGTTTTTTTATCCATTCCTGGTTTCGCTCATTTGCGGGAAGCTGGGCAACTCCCCTGGCCGATTACACTAGACCGATTGCCATAATAAATTTCCAGAATGGTGGAGCCGAGGAGGGCGCGGGCGAGACGCGTGCGAAGGAGGATACCCGCAGTGGTCTCGACTGAGCACGGAACGAAGCCCCCGCCCTCCTTCGGCTCCATCTCGTTGAGACAGGGTCCTTTTGGCCTGGGCCTGCGTTGCCTCGGCCGTTACAGCCCGTTTCAGGGATGCGCCGGCCTCGGCGCCTTGGCCCAGGCCAAAATTCCTCCTGCCATTCGGAAACTTATTATGGCAACCGGTCTATTAGAGAGAACGTGGCTGTTTCCACCTGTCTTAACCAAGCCGCCCTCTGCTCGGGCTGACTGATGATGACTGGAGTGAAAACCAAACGGCGGACATCCCGAATCCCGCATAAACCGCAGACGACCTTCTCCCAAAACAATCCCAAGGGATCACCGAGTAGCGCGACTTCTTTTTCCTGCGGGGTGTTTGCGGTGGTGATGACCAGGGCGGTTTTGGCCTTCAGCAGGCCGACGGCCTTGCCCTCGCCATTTTCGCCGGCCACAAAAGTATAAGCCCGGCCGGCGCGCAGCGCGCGATCCACCCATCCTTTGAGGATCGCCGGCGGTTGGCTCCACCAGTTCGGATGCACGATGACGATTCCATCCGCGCTTCCGATCTCATCACAGTGACGTTCCAAGACCGGATCCAGCACCGCATCCCGGGCGATTTCCCGCGCCGGCATCACGGGATCAAAATTCTCGGCATACAAGTCATGAAAGAACACTTCCTGTTCCCGTGCCCGCAAACAGCGGACCACTGTCTCGGCGATGGCGTGGTTGAAGCTGCCCGGTGTCGGATGGGCCAGAATGACCGAATATTTCATAGGTATTGGCATCAGATCGTTTCCAGATTCTCAAGGCAACCAATCTACACAGGACTTCTCGAACGACCAAGCGAATCCTGAGCGCTGCTCCCGGCAGCGAGGGGGAGAACCGCGCAGAGCATCGAGGAGAAGACTGGCCAGAGCTCGGATTCCAGCAATTCTGCCCCTCAACCTCGGAGGAACGAGTGCGACGAGTCCACATAAATGGATTTCAGGGCCTCGTGGAACTCGGCCCTCCGAAACGAGCGGTTCATGGGGAGGATTGCGACTTGGAAACCCTTTGCCACAAGGCCATCTGACGAGTAACATGATCCATCGCGAAAGGCTCGCGACGATGTCAAAATGACCAGGATCACTCGCCGTAAAACCCACTGGCTCTGGCTCGCAGGAATCTTGCTGGAATCGATGCTTGCTGTCGGGGGGGCCTCTGTTCCGACCCAGCGTCAGATTACCCTCGATGCCATGGATCGACGTCCCCTGCATTTCTGGCCTCGAAGCCTGGGACATGTTGTCCTGGGCTGGCCGGGGTCCCGGGACATCGACAAGGGCTACCATGAACCGGGGGGCAGCTTCAGTCCGGGGGCGGGGAGTTTTGGGCTTTCCTTGCTGGTGCTGGATCCCCAGAACCAAGTCCTGGCAACCAGCGATAGCCTGCCGCTCGACCAGATCCGTCAACGCTGGGAATGGTTGCCCGATCAAGAACTGCCTGCGATTCGCACTGAAACGCCCTCTTATACCGCGAGTTGGTCGATCGTGCGTCCCGGGCTCTGGCAGCTGCATTTGCAAACCCGCCCGGCTGAAAGCAATCGGATTTGTCTGGCCCTGCGGAGCGTTGGCCCCGCAGGAGGACCGGTTCGAGTCTTGGAATGGCGTGACCACCGCCTCATGATTAATCGCCGATGGATTGTGGCCACCGATCCCCTCCTCACGACTGTATCGGGAGGGACTGAAGAGTCCATTGACTGGATGACCGCCCGGCGCGATTTGACGAACTGGGTGGGAACCAACGGTTGGGGCTGCGCCGTCTTAACATTGCCGGGAAGGCGGGAATGGACTGTCCAGGTGGCCGATCCGAGCAGCCCCGCAACGAGTGGATTGCGATTCACAAAACTTCAGCCTCTCCTTCAAATCTCCGTTCCCGAACCCTGGTTCGTCGAGTCGATCAAAGCCCAAACCGCCCTTCTGGCGATGAGCTTGGTCGGATGGGAAACCCGGCCAATGGATCCGCTCAGTCTCCCTGTCCATTGGACCAGTGACAGCGCTTACATCGTCGCCGCCCTTGCGCGAGCCGGACAACTGGACATCGCACGACAGCTCTGTCGGAGCTTGTGCGAGCCCGACTTTGCCGGGGGTTATGGCCCCGAAGCCGATGCTCCGGGGCTTGCGCTTTGGGGATTGAACGAAGTGGCGGGCCGGGTGCGCGATCCTTCCTTCAAACAAGCGGTCTGGCCCCACGTGGTGCGCAAAGTGGAGGGGATCCAACGAATGCGCGCGGCCAGCCGGCCTGTCACCGCCAATGTTCCCGGTCCCAGGATTCCGCAATTTGCCCAACACCCCGAGCTGAACCGGGTCTGTGATCCGGCCCGGGACGGTTTGATACACGGCCGGGTGGATTGGCAGCGGCCGGTTCTTTACGTGAATGCGGTCTCCTATCTGGGATTGCTCAACGCTGTGGCGATGGCCGATTGGGTGGGAAATGCGGGTGGGGACGCCATTTGGCTGGCGCAGGCTGCTGATATCCGGACATCCTGGAATATCGCGGCCCATTCCACTCAGACCACCGAAGAACACGCGGGGATCGCCGGCTTATGGCCATCCTGGATTGTCACCGACAAACCCGCCTACGCCCAGCTTCTGAACCAGCGTTGGGAGTCTTCGCATGACTCGGAAAACCGGCGCAAGAATCCTCCCTCCCGAAGCGCTTTTGCTCTTGCCGAAGCCCACCAATGGCTCTATCTCCGCAGACCGGACCGGGTTTGGAGCGAACTCGAATGGTTCCATGAACACCAAGCTTCCCCCGGCCTCTACACGTGGAGCGACCGCCCCAACCTCCAAAATGCCTTTCACCGCTGGGATGCCATCCGGGGCTGGATTAAACCGCCCCATAACACGCCGGATTACCGCATCGCCGCCGAAATGTTGCATCTCCTCCTGGACATGCTGGTCTACGTCGATGAATCGGAAAGTCCGGCTGTCCTGGTTATTGGTGAAGGGGTGCCGGCATCGTGGCTCACCGGACCCCTCAGCGTGCAAGGGCTCTCTACCCGTCTTGGTCTCGTCGATTGGACGTGGGACAAACAAATCGTTCGTGTTCGGGTCCGGGGCAACTCGTGTCCCGTCCGCCTCGGCGCCGAGTTTCCACCGGGCGTCTTGCGCACGCAGTTCCTGCGTCCGTGAAGCCGCAGTTTTCACTGGACGATGCCGCAACCGGGAGCAATGCTGAGTTCGATTTACTCTCCCAATATGAAGTCCGAACAGCCAGATTGACCTATGGAGCCCAAAATGAATCTTACCCTTAGCCGCCGGAATTTTCTGCGCAACACCGCCGTCGTTGCCGGAGCCCTGACCGCGTTTCCCGCCGCCGGTTTCGGCCGTTCCAGTGCTCCAAGCCGGACCCTCCGGCTCGCGATCATCGGCGTTCGCGGCAAGGGCGCTCATCACATCGAGATCTTTCAGAAAATCGAAGGGGTTCGGATCGTCGCTCTCTGCGATGCCGACCGGGATGTTTTGGGCAGGGAATTGCAGAAACTGGAGAAAAACAATCTCAAGGCCGACGGACTTATTGACCTGAGACGGGTCTTGGATCGCAAGGATGTCGATGCCGTGGTGACGGCAACCCCCAACCATTGGCATTCCTTGGTCACCGTCTGGGCTTGCCAGGCGGGCAAGGATGTCTATGTGGAAAAACCCGTATCCCACAACGTTTGGGAAGGACACAAGGCCGTTGAGGCCGCTCGAAAATACAAGCGCATTGTGCAAACCGGAACTCAGAGCCGCACCGACCCCGCCCTCCGGGAAGCCTTTGCTTATTTGAAGGCCGGCCACCTCGGCCCCATCAGGCTCGTCCGCGGTTTCTGTTACAAGCGACGGGCATCGATCGGACGCGTGCCCGGTCCCCAGCGGATACCGGCCCAGGTGGATTTTGATCTGTGGACCGGTCCCGCCCCTCTGGCCCCTTTGACCCGTAAAAACCTGCATTATGACTGGCACTGGGTCTGGCCGACCGGCAATGGAGATATCGGCAACCAGGGCGTGCACGAAATGGACATGTGCCGCTGGGCCATCGGCCAATCCACGCTACCCCCCAGGATTATGAGCGTCGGAGGACGTTTTGGGTACGTTGACGATGCCGAAACCCCCAATACTCAGATCGCTTTCTACGATTACCAACCCGTCCCCATCCTCTTCGAGGTCCGCGGCTTGCCCATGGCCAAAGGCGAAGAAGGGGAAGCGATGGACAACTACAAAGGCGTCAGCATTGGTCTGGTGGTGGAATGCGAGAATGGTTACTTCGCCGGCGGCGCCGGCGGCGGCTGGATCTTCGACAAGTCCGGCAAGCGCCTCAAACAGTTCACCGGGCCCGGCGGCCGCGATCACCAGGAAAATTTCATTCGAGCCGTCCGCAGCCGGAAGATCAGCGACCTGAATGCGGACATCCTCGAAGGTCACCTCTCCAGCGCGTTGTGTCACCTGGGTAACATTGCCTTTCGCCTCGGACAAAGAACCAAGCTGGTCGAAATCAGGGAATCCCTGAAAGCCAATCCCGTCACGGCCGAATCCCTCGATCGCTTCGAGTCCCACCTGCGGGCGAACGAGGTCGATCCGGTCCTGGACCTTCCCACGTTGGGGCCTGCCTTGACCTTCGATCCCCTCGCCGAACGTTTCACCGGCGATTGGAGCCCGGAAGCCAACCTCCTCCTCAAACGGGATTACCGCGAACCGTTTGTCATCAGAGAAAAGGTCTGAATCCGGCAGATCCTGGCTGTCACCGTGCCGCGATCGCTTTCTCGATGGCCTGAACGAGTTCCGCGTTATCCGGGGGCGTGGCGGGTTCGAAACGGGCCACAACAGTGCCTTGTTTGCCAATGATAAACTTGGTGAAGTTCCACTTGATCTCCCCGGGAAAGGGGGAGTCTTTTCCTGTCAACAGGGCATAGAGCCGATGTTGTTCCGGGCCTTTGACATGGATTTTGTCCATCAGCGGGAAGGTGACCGAATAGGTGGACGAACAGAAGTTCTTGATTTCCTGCAGGGTGCCCGGTTCTTGCGCGCCAAAATCATTGCACGGAAAACCGATTACCGAGAATCCCTTGGATTCATACTTTTTCTGCAAAGCCTCGATCCCGGAATATTGCGGGGTCAAACCACACTTCGAGGCGACATTGACCAGCAAGAGCACTTTTCCCTTGAACGCCTTTAACGAGGTTTCCTCGCCATCGATGGTCTTCAAGGGCACACCATACAAGGCAGGATCAGCCGCGGCAATCTTCAGGGTTGCGAGAGCCAGGGTCAGAGCAAATAAAATGGTCGTTTTCATCTCGCTCACCAATAACCCTCCTTTGGATATTGTCAATAGACCGACTTTACGGGGGGATTTCCAGTGGGTGCGATTGAAAGTGGCGGACAGAAGCGAGGGACAATTGATGGAGTTGAAATGCTGGACAGGAGAAAAAGGAGGCGAGGCCACTAGGCAAAAATTGCCTTGTACTTTCAAAAAACCTGTATAAATCAAGGGGTTCATGAATAATGAACTACCGTTGAAATTACCGCACACGAAGAACCGTCGTCGCATGGAAGATCGCCTAGCGCACCGACCGGAAATACTGGAGCGGTTGCACCAGATGGTGGACACGCTCGAACAATCGGTCGCCGAGGGCTGCGATGCGCACGCCGCCGAAGATCGTGTGGTGGAGGAGATGCGCAAGCTGGGGCAAACGGTCTTGGGTCAATGGGCACAGGAGGCCAACGCACAGATCCAAGAACAAGTGCCGACGAAGCATCCTCAGGGCTGCAAGCACGGAAAAAAAAACGCGTGAAGTGGTTGACCACTCTGGGGTGGATCAGCGTGGAGGAAGAACAATGGCGGCTAGGTCGGCGCGGCCAGGTCTTGCGTCCGTTTTGTGATCAAGCGGGAGTTGAGCCTCGGGGCACTTCGCGGCGGATGCAGCGAGTGATGGTGGATTTTGGCGCGGAGGTCAGTTTTGCCGCAGCAGCGCAGCGGGTACAGGAACATTACGGGCTGGACGTCTGTGTGGTCAATGACATTTATTCTTCACTTCGCCTTGACTCATAATTTTTGTTACCGACCGGTAACCGTTGCCTCAACAGGATGTTACCA
>JAKLHY010000210.1 GCA_022709905.1 Verrucomicrobiota bacterium
AGTTTATTGATCTTTGCAAAATGCTTGTTGATAAAGCTAACAGATGGGTTCTTATGACTTGTGCTACAAGTCATGCTCTTATGGCTATGAGTATTGAAGAATTCATAAGGTTAGGGATTTGGGTTAAACCAAATGGAGCACCACAATTTACTGGAGATAGGCCAGGAACGGGATGGGAGGCTGTTGCTATTTTCCATAGGAAAGGCCGAAAGAAATGGAATGGTGGCGGAAATCATGCTGTTTGGACTCATAACATTGCTAGTGGAGAACACCCAACACAAAAGCCGGTTGGATTGATTGAAAAGTGGATAGATCAATTTTCTATAGGAAATGAATCAATACTTGACCCATTCATGGGCAGCGGAACAACCGGCGTAGCCTGCGCCAACATGGGCAAAACATTCTACGGAATCGAACGTGAGCGCAAATACTTCGACATTGCTTGCAAGCGAATCGAAGATGCATACAGACAAGTGAGGCTATTCGAATGACCGTACCAAACCACCCGCAATCAGTTGCAGACTACCGCGACCGTACCAAGCAGCACGAAGAGTCATCACTGAACTCGGTGCGCTTCCACAACAGCTTTAAATGCCCTGTATGCAAACGCATCATGCCAAGGCTAGGACGCCAGAATCGTGGCGGAAAGTTGGGCTTCCGGTGCTTCGAGTGCAAGGAAAAGCGCGATGCCAGTATCAAGGCGAAGGCTG
>JAKLHY010000211.1 GCA_022709905.1 Verrucomicrobiota bacterium
AACGATATTCATAGAGAGCCCATAAAATGACTAGCTAATAACTAGTCTAGCACAACTTCTAGCCGAGGTAAATGGCTGTTATGAGTCTGGGGGAACCAAACGTCGCCGAGCCAACTTGCTGATAAATAATTGCATGCACATAAAAATGGTTCAGTTTGAGGCCTCAGCGCCGGTTTTCAGACCCCTTTTTTGCCCGTAAGCCACTGGCACCTCCTGTAACGACCGCACGACGGCATCGGCTGACTCCGCAATGTGGGAGTTGGCTTGCGTGTGCCATCCCAACGCCATCCTGGTCAATGACATTTATTCTTCACTTGGTGAAAAATAATCGTCACTGTTCACCATCCGAACTTCCTGGTCCGTTACAGCCAAAAAACAGGCCCAAAAATGCGCCTGTAAGGCCTCAAAAAGGGGCTGAATTCTATCGATCTGCTTCTCCCTACGCCGCTTGTCTCGGCGACAGTTGGCCGCTATTCGTCAACTCGGTTTTCAACGGTTTCTTGGGTCATCATTTTTTGCTTTTCTCCCAACACAATAAACATTCTAAAACGCCTTAAACGCGGTTGGATAAGTTATGCCAAAGCGTTATGCAAGCGAAATGCTTGCGACGTGAAAAGTAACGCTAACTGTTGATTAATAGGGGGTTGTAAATATTGGCGGAAGGGAGAGGATTCGAACCTCCGGTAGGGTTGCCCCTACGCCTGATTT
>JAKLHY010000212.1 GCA_022709905.1 Verrucomicrobiota bacterium
CACCTTGCGAACGTGGCCTGGCTGAAAGCTGCAAGCCATTGGTTGCGGCACAAGGTGGAGGATGTTGAGGCGGTGAGTGGTGATGACGGCTGGCCCGCCCCGTTCCCTGGATACATCATCTTGTTCATGTGTAGCTGTCCCTCCGCATCGCCAACAACACACGGAATAGAAGGGGCGCGAACCCGACGCACCCCCACCTGAGGCACCGCGAAGCGCCTGTGAAGAGAATGCTCCAGGCGCGCGCCCGGGTGGGCGCGCGCCGGGCTGGCCTCTTGAGAGTGAAAATTCGCGGTTTTCAGGTGAGACCGTTGCCGCAGCATTCTGCCATCCTTCCTCCAGCAAAGACCATTTGCGCCAAATCCAATCTGTAACTACCCTTGGATCTGCAGTTGCCCCCATAGCTCAAATGGATAGAGCGGCGGTTTCCTAAACCGTTGATCCCCGTTCAATTCGGGGTGGGGGTACCAGCCTCCCGCGGCAGAGGTTCGCGCCGTGGTTGAAACGGGCGCCCGGCACCGAGCGCTGGTCCGGCTTGCGGGAGAGTTGAAGCCGGTCAGTGCCGGATTGAATGAGGTTATTGCTTGCAGAATCAAGCTGCCTTGTCACTCTTGGCTCATGCGAGCCGCTGGCGCCGCTTATGTTCGGTATGAACAGCCGGTTATCGGGTTGCGGACTGGTTCAGGCTCCGTTTTGTGGGGGGG
>JAKLHY010000213.1 GCA_022709905.1 Verrucomicrobiota bacterium
CGAACGCTACGGCGTCGTTGAATTCGACAGCACCAAGCGCGCTATTTCCATCGAAGAAAAACCCAGTCAGCCAAAGTCCCGTTATGCCGTTACCGGCCTCTACTTTTACGATACCGACGTTGTCGATATCGCCAGAAACATCAAGCCCAGCGCCCGTGGCGAACTCGAGATCACCGACGTCAACCGCAATTACTTGGAGCGCAACAAACTCAAGGTTGAAATCATGGGCCGCGGCTACGCCTGGCTGGATACTGGTACCCATGATTCCCTGCTGGAGGCCGGTCAATTCATCGCCACCATCGAAAAGCGCCAAGGCCTCAAGGTTGCATGCCCGGAAGAAATCGCCTGGCGACAAGGCTGGGTCAGCGACGAAAGCTTGGAACAAATCGCCCAGTCGTATGCCAAGACGGGCTACGGACAATACCTGCTCGGTCTCCTGCGTGAGAAGGTGTTTTGATGAAGGTAACGCCTACCGCGATTCCTGATGTTCTCCTCATCGAGCCCAAAGTCTTCGGCGACGACCGCGGATTTTTCTTCGAAAGTTTTAATCAGAAGGCCTTTGAAGAGGCTACTGGCCTGAAGGCCGCCTTCGTCCAGGATAACCACTCAAAATCCTCCCGAAATGTCCTGCGCGGCCTACACTATCAGATTAAGTGGCCGCAAGGAAAGCTGCTGAGGGTCGTGCAGGGCGAAGTCTTCG
>JAKLHY010000214.1 GCA_022709905.1 Verrucomicrobiota bacterium
CGATGATCACCATCTCAGGCGGGATGATGGTCGGCTTCAGGGTGTATAACTTAGAGCTCCTGGAGTTGGATGAATGCGGTCCGTATTTCATCAGGTCCCCTCTATTATTTCATGTTCGTCAACGAAATCGGTGCCATCGATGACATGCAAGGGGTCAATCTGGCGCAGCAGGCCCGTAATAACAGTAGCCATCCACTTCTCATCAGTCATCTTTTCATCCCGGACTTTCCAAAGGATCCTGGACATTACCCCGGCCATGGAAGGCGCCTGGATGTTGTACCCCTTCTTGATGAATTTTACCATACGCATAAACGATCCGCCGGCTTCTTCCTCACGCTGGGGGAAAGTATAGACTAGTCGCCTGACTGCCAGGTCCTGGTAGAAATGCTCAGAAACAGCGGAACGGAAGATGCTTTTCATCTCTTGGCCTGGTTCCTCAGGTACAATGTCCATCAATTCTGTCCAGATCACTGCCTGGCAGATGGTATAGTCGAAGCTATCTATGCAAACTAAAGGATCTGTAAACAGCCAGCGGGTAATGAATTGCACCGGGATCCTCGGCGGCGACAATACAGTAATGGCATTATTCGTCTTGAAATACCGTCCCTTTCGCTCTAGGGTGAGGTCTTTGGCGATCCGCAGGAGGTCATCCGCTGACCCTCCAAACAGGTCAATGTCGGACACCTTCTCGCCGGCCAGA
>JAKLHY010000215.1 GCA_022709905.1 Verrucomicrobiota bacterium
GATCCATCGCTTGAAAACGCTTGTTCGGGTCGGGGCGCAAGGCGGTCTCGATCAGTCCGTCCCATCGCGGATCGAGGGCGGGATTGATTTCGCTGGGCCTCTCGAAGGCCCCGCAGGGGAGACGGGAGGTCAGCATCTCATACAGCAGGACGCCGAGGGAATAGATGTCCGCGCGATGATCCACTTCCTGCGGACGCTCGATCTGCTCCGGGGCCATGTAATGAGGCGTGCCCATCACATCCCTGGCGCCCGTCAGGCGCAGCTTGTCCTTGTCCAGACCGGTAATTTTTGCGAGCCCGAAATCGGTGATTTTCACCCGGCCACGCTTATCCAGCATCACGTTCTCTGGTTTGATATCCCGGTGAACAATGCCTTCTTCGTGAGCGTATTGGAGCGCCTCACAGATTTGCGGAACAATTTTCAGGGCCTCCTTCGGACTGAATTTGCCGGCTTCCTGCAGCTCGCGCAGATTCCCGCCTTCGACGTATTCCATCAGGAAATAGTGGAATGTGCCCGCAACACCGAAATCATGCACGGCAACGATGTTGGGATGGGACAGTTTGGCCAGCGCGCGCGCTTCGCGATTGAAGCGCTCGGCGAAACCAATATCGTTCGCAGGCCTTGGGGGCAGAATCTTCAGTGCAACCACCCGGTCCAGCGCCGGCTGTCGGGCTTTATATACCGCGCCCATGCCGCCATG
>JAKLHY010000216.1:0-241 GCA_022709905.1 Verrucomicrobiota bacterium
TGATCGCCGGTTTGGTCAGGAAACCTCCGGCCAGGGATTGAGTTGGTTATGGGTTAACGAATACGGCGGAATCCACGCGGGCACGGCAAGAGAGAAGACTTTGGTCTTCTCTCTTTTTTTGTGACCGAGAGGGAAGTCAGATGGCTAGAGAGAACCGTCGGCACGACAAGGACCCGGCTGTCGGGTGACGGTGCGGCATGGAATAACAAGCTTCCAACATCCTTGAAAAGGTGGTGCCCGC
>JAKLHY010000216.1:251-698 GCA_022709905.1 Verrucomicrobiota bacterium
TGTACAGTGTTACCTACTAGAACCTGAATCTAGCGCGTCTGCCAATTCCGCCACGCGGGCAATGTGGTTTTACTAAGAAATCCGAAGATTTCTAAGAAGCTTGTTGACATTGTGCTAGTTTTTGTGCTAGTTTCACCGTATGAATGACAATGAAACCACAAGCAATCCAGCCAATGGCCAAAGCTCAATACCACGCCACTTACGCTACCAGCCTGTCAGGGATGGACGCAAACAAAAAATTAGGGGGCTGTGGGTTCGCAATGGACGCTACTACGCTCAGATGACAGTCAAAGACCCGAACACCGGGGCCAAACAGGTTCGCCGTATTCCGTTGGAAGTAGAAGAAAACGCGGTCAAGCGTCCAGTGGCAACGGTAGCAGAGGCGGTAGCAGCTATGGGCAAGCTTAAAGTCCAGCGAGCCGAGAATGCGTTACCTGTCTTGGGCCA
>JAKLHY010000217.1 GCA_022709905.1 Verrucomicrobiota bacterium
TCATCCCCACGCGGCTGGGGAGCGCTCTCGCAACCATGGGGGCGGCAGCGCAACCGGCGGTTCATCCCCACGCGGGTGGGGAGCGCGCGCTGATGTTGTCGACGCCCGCGAACGTCTTCGGTTCATCCCCACGCGGGTGGGGAGCGCTCCACGTAGGCGGCGCTGCCGGTCACGTACTGCGGTTCATCCCCACGCGGGTGGGGAGCGCAACTTCTGGGTCCGCACCGCGCCGTTGCATTTCGGTTCATCCCCACGCGGGTGGGGAGCGCCGAGAAACGCCAGACGCCCATCTCCGTGCGCTCGGTTCATCCCCACGCGGGTGGGGAGCGCGCTGCAAGCCTCGCACGGAGCGCACACGGGCGCGGTTCATCCCCACGCGGGTGGGGAGCGCTCCAGGTCGCCGGGGAGGAGGCGCGTCGTCACCGGTTCATCCCCACGCGGGTGGGGAGCGCGCGATCTGGCGGCGACTCACTAAGGGGACATTCGGTTCATCCCCACGCGGGTGGGGAGCGCTCCGAGGTGCTCACGTCGACCCTCTTGCGCACCGGGTCATCCCCACGCGGGTGGGGAGCGCGCCTCTGGTGTCGCGACGACCATTCGCGATGCCGGTTCATCCCCACGCGGGTGGGGAGCGCGGCTGGGCGTCATTTTGAAAAGGCTCATAAGGCGGTTCATCCCCACGCGGGTGGGGAGCG
>JAKLHY010000218.1 GCA_022709905.1 Verrucomicrobiota bacterium
GTTCGCTCCACCCACTTAGACAATTTCATCGCGGGTCATACTCTGCGGCGGCTCTGACCACACTGCTCAACGCCGGTCGGTCAATGTCCTGAACACGCCAGATCGGCACAAACCGCTTGGCCTTGCCGGAACCTCGCAGCAGTTTGACAGGATCGGCGATGGCTGAACCGTGGACGAATCCAAGGTGGACGCAATCAGGGCGTGGCGTGATCAGACAGACTGCTCCTTTGATGCGACCGCCAAAAGCGGGTCGGTGGTAGGACAGACTGCCCCACAAGACAGTCTCAGTCGTCTCCGGGGCAATCCGCCGAATCAGCCGCCGGAGCGCTCCAACAATCTGCTTCTGCCGACGTGGCAAACTGGCCAAGAAGATACCGACCTCTGTTGCTGACGAGTGCGTTGGCATGTCGAAAGCGTTTAAGGACCCAAGCTCAGCGACCCGGCGCACGGGACGCAACGGTCACAACCGCGCCGCTCCCGCCGGAGTCGCGCGGCGCATGGTTAGGCGTCATTGTCAGTCTGCTGAATACTCTATCCTGGTGACGCGGCCTGCCTCAAGCGTGAGAAAGATCCCCTCGCAATTCGGCTCGCGTGAGGTTTCGGGATTCATGAAGAATCCCAATCCCTCTGGTGTGTCATTCAGAATCGTCGGGCGCTTGCGTGGCCCGTTTGTGGGGTATCGCTGCTCCATC
>JAKLHY010000219.1 GCA_022709905.1 Verrucomicrobiota bacterium
GATTGTCGGTGGTGGTGCCAGTAACGCTGATCATCATCTTTGCGTTGCTGTTCATGGCCTTCGGTTCGGCCAAGGATGCGGTCATTGTGTTCAGCGGCGTGCCGCTGGCGTTGACCGGCGGCGTAATTGCGCTCGCGCTGCGCGGTATTCCGCTGTCAATCTCGGCCGGTGTCGGCTTCATTGCGTTGTCGGGCGTGGCAGTGCTCAATGGCCTGGTGATGATTGCCTTCATTCGCAAGCTGCGCGAAGACGGCGATGCGCTGGATGATGCCGTCGTCGACGGTGCGTTGGGCCGCTTGCGCCCGGTGCTGATGACGGCGCTGGTGGCCTCGCTCGGTTTCGTGCCCATGGCCTTGAACGTTGGCGCGGGTTCGGAAGTGCAGCGCCCGCTGGCCACGGTGGTGATTGGCGGCATCGTTTCCTCAACGCTGCTGACGTTGCTGGTATTGCCGGTGCTGTATCGCTGGTTTCATGGTGTGCGCCGCGTCAGCGAGCGAAGCCACTGAGCTTTCAGGAACCAGGGCGGACGGCGCCATGCGCCGTCCGTAACTTCATTGCCATGTCAAAGCACCTAACCGTGCCCGTGCCGATGGTGCAGGTCCGGATAGTGCGGATGTGAATGGGTCATGGGCGCATGCTTGTGCGGATGCGTGTGTGGCTCGCCGCCGTCCCCTTCGGAATCG
>JAKLHY010000022.1 GCA_022709905.1 Verrucomicrobiota bacterium
GAACGCATTCACAACGACAGTACCACCGTCAAAGCATTTGGGCGCATCCCCGGCTCCACCCATACGGGCCTGGAACTGCCAAAGGGCCACCGCAAAGACCACCGTCCGGATTTCAAGCAACGGGTCTATACCTTGAGCGTGTCCGACGACGGCGCCGTTCCGATTCATCACCACGTCTATCCGGGCAATTGCAACGATGATAAGACCCACATGGAAACCTGGAACTCGCTCTGCCCGATCCAGGGCAACCCCCATTTCCTCTACGTCGCCGACTGCAAGCTTTGTACTCAGGAGCCGTTGACCTACATCGTCGGGCATGGCGGCAAGAGCATCCCCTTACCTAGAGCCTGCACTGGCCTCGCAACACTCAGGCTTTGCTGGAACGGGAGTTGCGCAAGAAATTAGCAGAGCGTGGCGGACCGCCCTTGAAACTCTACCCAGAAGACCGGGATGCTCCCCATCCGACCACCTCACAGCTTGTCCTTTTGGGGTCTGCCCTTAAATTAATAGTTTGTTTGCTGCTTCAGGCCGTCGATTCGGGCTGCCGGCTTACGCCAGGATGAATCCCGCTGGGCCTTTCGCCTCCACTTGGCCCATGGCCGGCTCTGCGGAGCTCCGTGCCCAATTATTCTCGCTTCAGACGATAAAACTGACCAGGACCCTCCGCAGGGAGCCGAACGTTCCATTGCTTACCGACAATGGTAGGATGAAACGGTACGGGTGACCAAATGGCATCTCAGGAAAAGGAGTCAGACTGCAACAACTTGAAATCATCACCCTCCACTGGCCAGGAAATGGCCAGGCCGGATGGAGTGCGTGAGTAGAGTAATTGTGGTAGCAGGGGTACGATGCACCTTGATTGATAAATGGTTGACAGACCTCATACTATAATATAAGAGTCACGACCAAAGGTTATGCCCTGCAACGATTCCGCTGCACCAACAAAATGATGCTTCCAATTGACGCCATTGGTGGAGGAGACGAGGTCATCGGCAAAGGCAACAAAGCGGCCCCCCTGTAGATGATATTGGCGAATCTGCCATCCAATTTAGTTTTCCAATCCAGCCCATTGCTTGAAATTAAAAGAGCATTTTCGGCAGTCGCAACAAATCGTCCAGCGCCATAGGCAACGCTCCGGACATATTGCTCGATATTGACTTCGCGCGGAGTCCATGTGCTTCCATCCGGAGAGGTTAAGACTCTGGTTGGGCCACCAACCGCAACGAAGCGTCCATTCCCGTGGGCAACACCTTGGACAAGGCGGGTTGTGACGGGCGGGATGAGAGTGCCGTGAATCCAATTTGTTCCATTCGTTGACCACGTTATTCCATCCATGCCAACGCCAACGAAGACACCCTCGCCAAAGGTAATCCCGTGCGCTCCACCGTAGTCTGATCCGGAATGACTCCACGACACGCCATCCGAGGAGGTGTGCGAGCCTGCGGCTACGAACTGGCCATTGCCATAAGCAATTGCCATAAATGAAAACCAAGTCTGCGCATCACGGCGGGTCCACTCCTTGCCGTCGACGGAAGTCAGGACGTTCGCGCCGCTTTAGAAGGGCATTCCCCACTCTGGATTTTGTCCCACGGCAACAAAGGTACCGTTTCTGTAGGCAATACTATTTGCAGCGCGGACTATAACAACTATGAGCAATCATAGCCGACTGTCGCCGAGACAACTGGCTTGAACGCAGGTGGATGCGGAAAAAGCCGTTCAGTTTTTGGCCTCGGCGCCTGTTTTTGGGCTCCTTTTTTGCCTGTAATAGGTCCGTTCCGGGTGTCGCCCCTTCAGGGCTAATGACGGTTTGAATGACCGAGTTCCCAGGGCGTTGCCCTGGGCTAACGAATCGCGCCCCGTTGGGGCTGGGGCATTCCCGCGTAATTATGTGTGATCGTCCCAGATCGCTAAGACTCCACCCCCGAGATGACGGCGGCGTTCTGGATTTCGATTCGTGGAGGGATCTCGGTGTAGGCCAGGACGGTGAGGTCGGTGAAGGTTGTTTCGAAGAACCGTCGGAAGGCGAGCCGGATCTGGGGAGCGCAGAGCACCACGGGGGGATGACCGGCCGAAAGCAGCTGCTGAATGTTGCGCGACAGGGATTCCACGATATGCCGAGCCAGACGAGGCTCCAGCGTCAGGGCGATTTCCGTCGGAGACTGCCGCACGCTCTGCGCAATCTGCTGTTCCAGGCGCGGATCCAGGGTAATGGCGCGAAGACTGCCGTTTTCGGCCTGATAAGGACGCGTGAGCTGCGGTCCCAACGCCCGCCGGGCGAATTCCGAGAGTTCATCCGGATTCTTGGTGATTCCGGCATAATCGCTGACTTTCTCCAGGATCCCGGCCAGGTTTCGGATGGAGATGCCCTCGGCCAGGAGATTCTGGAGCACCCGCTGGACCTGTCCCACGGTCAGTTGGGCCGGGATCAACTCGTTCACAACGGCGGGGTGTGTCTGTTTAAGATTGTCCAGAAGCTGCTGGACATCCTGACGGCTCAGGATATCTGCACAGTTGCGCTTCACCGTCTCCGAGAGGTGCGTGACGAGGACGGAGGCGGCATCCACCACGGTGAATCCGTTGAGTTCGGCCTGTTTGCGCTCCACGTCCGTAATCCAGGTGGCGGGCAGTTGGAAGACGGGCTCGACGGTGGGGACGCCCTTGAGGGTGGCCTTGCTGTTGGTGGCGTTCATGGCCAGCCAGTAGCCCGGCATCAATTCGCCTCGGGCAACCGGACTGCCCTTCAACAGGAACCGGTATTCATTGGCCGAAAGCTGCAAGTTGTCGCGCAAACGGATTGGCGGCACGACCATGCCCATGTCCTGAGCGAAGGTGCGGCGGATGCCGGTGACGCGTTCCAGCAGGTCTCCGCCTTTGCGAACATCGGCCAGACTGACCAGGCCGTATCCCAATTCGATCTGCAAGGTATCCAGGGCCAGCAAATCCTCCATTTTGTCCGACTTCGCGGGAGCGGCAGGGGCTTGGCTTCCGCCCTTGCCTGCGGCGCCGGCATCGCCCTGTCGCGCCACAGACTCTCCGGCGCCATGGGAATCCATGCCTCCCTGATGGCGCAACAGATAGCTCACAAAACCGGTCATGCCCGCCAAGGTTAAAAACGGCAGCATGGGCAGACCCGGCATCAAAGCCATCACCGCCAACATGCCCGTCAGCACCTTCAAAGCCCGCGGATAAAACAACAGCTGGCGTCCCAATTCCTGGCCGAGGTCGTTCTTGGCCGCGGCTCGCGTCACCAGGATGCCGGCCGCCGTCGAAGTGATCAGGGCCGGGATTTGCGAAACCAGCCCATCGCCGATGGAGAGGAGCGAAAACCGTTGCATGGAATCGGCCACACTCATTCCCCGTTGCATGACGCCGATGCCGAATCCGCCCAGGATGTTGATCAGGGTGATCAAAATCGCCGCGATCGCATCGCCGCGCACGAACTTGCTGGCGCCGTCCATAGCTCCGTAAAAATCAGCTTCCTGTTCGACCTGCCGGCGGCGCGTGCGGGCCTCGGACTCGTTAATCACTCCCGCGTTGAGCTCGGCATCGATCGCCATCTGCTTGCCCGGCATAGCGTCCAGCGTGAACCTCGCCGCCACTTCGGCAATGCGCCCGGCACCCTTCGTGATCACCACAAAGTTAATCAGCACCAGGATGAGGAAAACCACCAGACCGACCACGTAGTTTCCCCGGACTACAAAATTGCCAAACGCCTCGATGATGTGCCCCGCATAGCCATCCAGAAGAATCAGCCGGGTCGACGACACATTGAGGGCCAATCGGAATAAAGTCACAAAAAGGAGCAGCGTCGGAAAACCGGTGAAATCCGACGGCTCTTTCAGATACAGAATGACAAGAAGAATCAAGAGGGACAGCCCGATGCTGATCGCCAACAGAATATCCAGAAGAGCCGGATGCACCGGCACGACCAGCAACAGGATCGTGCCAAACAGCCCGGCGACCAGCCAGAGGTCACCCAGCTTCAACACTTCCAACCATCCGCCGCCGCGTTTGTTCATGATGCAGCCTTCACGTGATTCGCCTGGGTGAAATAACGATACCGGTTCGTCCGATAAACCCACGCCAGGACTTCCGCTACGGCGGCAAAGAGCTGAGCAGGAATCTCGCCACCCGGTCTTCCATACTTAAACAGCATGCGCGCCAGGGGCTTGTTTTCCATGATGGGCACCTGATGGGCCTGAGCAATTTCCCGAATCCGCAGCGCCGTCAATCGCGCGCCTTTGGCGATGATCCGCGGCGCTCGCATGGTCTTGGGATCATAGCGCAGGGCGACGGCCAGATGGGTGGGATTAGTTATAACAACGTCCGCTTGAGGAACTTCCAACATCATCTTTCGCTGGCTGAATGTCGCCCGACGACGACGTATCCGGGATTTGACCTGGGGATTGCCTTCTGAATTCTTGGCTTCGTCTTTCAATTCCTGCCGGGTCATCATGAGATCCTGGTGGTTTCGCCAGAATTGATAGGTGAAATCAATCGCGGCGACGGCGGCCATAGCAAGGATGACCCGCAGCATAATCTTCATGGTCATACTTGCCAGGAACGCGGCAATTCTTGCCACATCGACGGTGCTGTAAAACAGGGGATCGGTGAGGACGGACTTGATCACGCTGTATAGGAGCGCCACAATGACCACCAGCTTGATCACCGCAACCAAAGTCGGCACGGCCGAGCGGAAGGAAAACATGCGCTTCAAGCCTTCCATGGGATTGATCCGATCCCACTTGACCTCCAAGGCCTCGGAAGCGGTCTGAAAGCGGGACTGCATGCCTCCGGCCAAAAGTCCTCCCAGGATCGCGGCGGCGGCCAAAGGCCAGACACAATGACTGACGGCCAGCACTGCCTGAATTGCGTAGCCCTGTAACGCGTTGAAGGAGAGTTCGATCTCGTGGAGATGACCCAAGATGCCCGAGGTCGCCATCGTCAAGTACCGCCAGGTCTCGGTGCCCGTCAACGACAGCGCCAGGAGCACCGCCGCCAGGACCACCGTGGTCTGGATCTCGGCGCTTCGAGGAATCTGCCCGCGCTTGATGGCGTCTTCGATGCGACGCGGTGTTGGTTGTTCGGTCTTCTCGCCGAATTGATCGCTCATAGCCGGAACCGGCGATCACCCGCCGCCGCGCAACGCCCTCATGCCGCTCCCAGCAATTGGGCGGCGCGCATCAGGTCCTCGGGCAACCGCCGCAGGTAGTTCAGCAAGTGTTGGGCCATGAGATGAAGCGAGAACCCGAACACCACAAGACCGGCCACGATCCGCACCGGAAAACTCTCGGAAAACACGTTCATTTGAGGCACGGCTCGAGCCAGAATCGAGAAAACCAGGCTGACCAGGAACGCCACCGCCATAATCGGCGCGGCGATCTGAACCCCGACCAGGAAGATACCGCTCGATTGGGTGACGAGATTCACCAGGCTCGACTCGCGAAGCGACGCCCCGCCCACCGGCAAAACCACATAGGCCCTTTGGAAGGCCACCAACAGCCAGTGATGCAGGTCCAGGCAAAAGAACAACATCGCCGCCAGAAAATACAGGATCAGGCCCGGAACATCGCTTTGCATGTTGACAAAAGGATTGGGATTGGGCGCAAAGCTCAACCCGATGTGAACCGCCATCACCCCCCCGGCGAAATCAATCGCATAAAAAACCATCCGGGCCACAAATCCCAGCAACAGTCCCACCGATACCTCGGTGATCATCCACCCCAGCGCCGTTCCAAAAGACAAACCCGCTATCGAAACCGGCGGCAGCAGGGGCGCAATCATCGAGGCCAGCAACACCCCGATCGCCGTCCGGACACGCAGGGGAATATTGTTCGCCGATAAGAGGGGAAAAACAGCCAGAAAACCGCTGGTCCGCAAAAACACCAGCATCCAGTTCAGACTGTCGATGCCGAAGAGGCTCATTGGACCATTTGAGGCATCTTCTCGATCACGGTGGTGGTAAACTCGGTCAGGGTGCGGACCATCCAGGGCAGCGTGATCAGCATCAGGGCAATCACCCCGAGCGCTTTGGGCACAAAAGAAAGCGTCTGTTCGTGGATGGTTGTGACCGCCTGAAACAGGCTGACGCCAAGCCCGATCACCATCCCGACCAGCAGGAGGGGCACCGCCAGCAAAACGGCTTGGTAGATCATATGTTTTAGCACATCGACTGCAAATTCAGGCGTCATATCAGGCTCCAAAACTCTGGATTACCGATCGCACGATCAAGTTCCAGCCGTCCACCAGGACGAACAACAGGATCTTCAGGGGCAAGGCGATGGTTTGAGGAGGCATCATCATCATGCCCATGCTCATCAGCACCGTCGCAACGACCAGATCAATCAAAATAAACGGCACAAACAATAAGAATCCCATCTGAAAAGCCGTCCGTAATTCACTGATAATAAAGCCCGGGATCACCACGCGTAAAGGGAGCTGCTCCGGAGGCGTCGGCTCGATCTGCGCCAGGCCCACAAACAACTCGACATCTTTAGGCCGCGTCTGCCTTAACATGAATGTCCGAATGTGGCGCGAAGCTTGATCCAGCGCCGCTTCCCCGCTGATCTGCTGAGTGCGATAAGGCTGTAGCGCGTCCCGATGGATCTGTTCCCAGGTGGGCGCCATGATGAATAGCGTGATGAACAGCGAGAGCCCGATGATAATCTGGTTGGACGGAGCCCCCTGGAGCGTCAACGCCGACCGCACAAACGAAAGCACAATCGCGATCCGCGTGAAACTCGTCATGAGCAAAATGATCGAAGGCGCCAGCGTCAACAGGGTGATGGCCACGAGGACCTGAATGGCCAAATCGACATCTTGCGGCTGCCGCGCCGATTCGACGCCCAGGCTCAGCCGGAAAGGAGGCAGCCCCGTCACGTTGGTCGACAAGGGCGTTGCGGCGCCTGTCTGAGCCCACGCGCTGCCCGCCAGCCCAATTCCCAGCACCACGCCCGCCACCCACCCGTAGCGTCTGAGCATCCGCAATCCGTTCATCATCCCAAGCGAATCCTTCATGAGTATCCTCTATTCCTCTTCGTCATGTCTTGGAGGACAGCACCTGGCGCAACGCATCCCCGAAAGTCGGTGGAACCGGCTCCGCCTCGGAAGCCTCGGCATCCGGCAGGGAACTCACCAGGCGGATGCCCGCCGGCGAAACGCCGATGAGGAATCGCTGCTGCTTGAATCCCACGATTAGCAGCGACTGCCTCTGCCCCAGGGACCGCGTCTCGTAGACTCGCAGTTGCCCCGGCCGTCCGCGCCACGCCAGTCCGCGCCCCTGCCGGAGATACCAGGCGGCCGCCAGAAACAAACCGAGGATGACCGCCAGAGCGCCCACCAGACGCAGCACCGAGCCGGCCAGACCGGGCAGCTCCGGAGACGAACCAATCGGCGCCGCCGCCGGCGCCCCAAATCCCGTCGTGATGCCGGCGATCCCTGCCAGACATCCGAGAAACACCCCGCCTGTCCCGCGCAGCAAATGTTTCATGTCCGTGCCCCAAGCAACTCGGTGATCTTGATCCCAAACTGGTCCTCCACCACGACCACTTCGCCGCGGGCGACCATTTTCTGATTGACATACAAATCCACCGGAGCATCCGCCACTTTATCCAACTGCACCACCGAACCCACGTTCAACTGAAGCACTTCGCGCATCGACAGCTGGCAGGATCCCAGTTCCACCGAGATTTTCACGGGCACATCCAGCAGGATGTCAAGGTTCGCGGGAGAATCGGAGGTCATATCCATAACACGTTTGATCTTAAGATTTGTGGACCTGGGTCAGCTCGACTGCCCAGTTCTTGCCCCGGGTGCCGAGGCGCCCGGTAAATTTGCGCGCGCCGGCCAGCCGGATCTGGACTTGGTTGACGCACTGGGCGCCCAACTTGACCACCTGCCCCACCTGGAGCTGCGTCAGATCCCGCGCGGTGATTTCCAGACCTTCCCATTCCGCCGTCACCGGCACTCGCACACTGTTGAGCTGCGGGTTCCATCGCAAACCGCCGTTGTCGACCGTCGGGTTTTCCCGGCCGGTCGCCTCGATATTCGCGTTCAACTGCTGGACGAGCGGCTCCAGCGTGTAATAGGGAAAACCGATCTGCATCGGTTCGAGGCAATCCCCGACTCGCGCCTCGAGGGTTAACGCCAGCATGACCGTGTCGTGGGAGGCTGTCTGGAGAAAGCGCCCGTTGTTCTCATGTCCGAGCACGGTGGGGCGGAGCTCGCTAAGCTGCGCCCATTGATTGCACCACTCGCTCAGGATGATCTGCACCACCTGATCCAGCAGCGCCACCTCGATATCGCTCATGTCCCGCTCGAGATTCACCGAGTGGGCGGCGCCGCCCATCAGCCGGTCGACGATGGTAATGCCCAGTTTCGGGGGGACATCCAGGATGCAAATGCCCCGCATGGGCTCCACCTTGAACAAGGTGAGGTGGGTGGGATTGGGCAGATTATCGAGGAATTTCTGATAGATCATGGTCTGGAGCTTCGACATCTGAAGTCCGAACTCCAGGCGGAGATACATCGACAGACGGGCGGCCAGGGACCGGGTAAACACTTCGTGGCGCAAGCGCAGTTTGCGCAGCTCGGCGGCCGACAAAAACGCCGGCTGCCGAAAATCGTAGGGCTGGATCTCCGCGCCCGCTGAGGTCGTCTTCTGGCCGTCGCTTCGAACGATCGTGGTGCTGGTCTCCTGTTCGGCGACCTGAGCTAGCAATCGTTCGACATCGGCTTGCGATAGGATTTCCTCGGGGGTTGGGTCCATGGGAGGGGGGCTTATTGCACGGCAATTTCTGTGAGGTAAATCTCCTGCACGGTGCCCTTGCCGAGAGCGTCGTTGAACAGCGTCAGCAGCTCGGATCGCAGCAGATTGCGCCAGCCGGGCTTCTCGAGGTCCGCGAGGGTCTTGGCCCCAAGCGCGCTCGATGAGAGGTCGAGCAACAAATCCCGATTGTCTTCAATCTTCGACTTGGCCTCGGCGTTGTTCGCCACCAGGGTGAATGTGGTCATCAAATATCGTGATCCCATCGTGCCCGCGACATTGACGAGCACTTTGGCAAAGGTCGCTGTATGCTTGACCTTGCCGGATCCCTCCTTTTCAGAACCCGACCCGCCATGAGCGCCTCCGCCTCCCGAGCTCTTGCCGGACTCCTTGGCGGCGGCGTGCGTCTGCGGCTCGGCAGCCTCGTGGCTCTCTTCCGTGCTGGACACGCCGATCGATTTTTTGAGTTGAGGAACCAGCAGGTAAGTCGTGGTGGCGTAAGCCAGCAATGGCATGGCAACGAGCGTCACGACCAGCGGAAGCCAGCTCTGGATGCCGCCCGCCGCCTTGGCCGCGACGTCGGCTCCCGCGGCGTCGCCGCCCACCGGCTTTGGAATCTCGTTCTTGACGGCATCCCCGCCGGGCGATGTGTTTTCCATGCGATTCGCCACCATAATCGTCGATCCCGTTTACCGCTTCAGATTGACGGTCTCGGACAGCATCTCGTCGGTGGTCGTGATGATGCGCGCGCTGGCCTGGAACGCCCGTTGAGTGGTGATCATCGTCGCAAACTCATTGGTCAGATCCACATTGGACAATTCCACCGCGCTGGGTTCGATTCGGCCCAGGCCGTTGGTATTGGCCGCCTGGGGAAGCGGAGAGGCGCTGCCCCCGAGCGGTCCGGCGGCATCGATGCCGCTGTAGAGGTTATTGCCTTCCTTGACCAAGGCTTGAGGATCGGTAAACCGCTGCAATAAAACCTGGCCGCGAACGTAATTGGTGCCGTTGGTCAGCTTGATGTTGACCTTGCCATCGCTATCAATGGAAAAGGAACTCAATCGGGCCAGAATATCGCCGGGCTCCGTCGTGCTGGTAATGGTCCCCGTATTGCCGGTCGCGTCGAGCTCGGCCAGTTGCAGGAAGTTACTGCCGCCGGCAGGGGTTGAAAGCGCAATGGCCGAAACGCTGTTCAGGGTGATTTTCCTCGTGACCGGATCATAGCTTCCGGTGACCGCCCCCTCGGTGGCGGCGCTGATCTTGGCAAGCACAGTCTCCATCTTATCATTGGTGTCCACGCTGATAGTCTTGCCGTTGACCTCGAAGTTTCCCGATGTGGCGGCATACGGGTAATCGATCTTGATATCGCCCCGGGTGGTGAGTGTGTTATCGGAAAAACCCTGGACTCGAAGGCCTGTGCTATTGATCAGGTATCCCTCTTCGTCGCGAGTAAACTGGCCGTCCCGCGTCGCATATTCTCGAGTGCTCAGGGGATCCTGCACGACAAAGAAACCTTCTCCGGAAATCGCCAGATCGGTCGTCACTCCTGTGCGCGCAATGGCCCCCTGGGTGTAGAGATTCCGGATCGCCGAGGTGGCCACCCCTGTTCCGATCTGGATCGAGGCATTGCCGCCGGGCGCTGTGTTTCCGGCTGCGGAGGTTTTGAGGGTCTGGTTGAACGTGTCGGCAAACTCGGTCCGGGCGGCCTTGTAGCCGTTCGTGTTCACGTTGGCAATGTTGTTGCCGATGACATCCATACGCTCCTGGAAGCGCTGGAGGCCGCTGACGGCGGAGTTAAGGGAACGAACCATAGGTATCTGTTAGGTTTGGGGTTGAATTAAGTTGACGGTCTGCAGTGTCGTGAGTTCATAAGACTGGCCGTCAACGACAATTTTCGGCTTCCCTGCCTCCATCTGGACCGCGGTCACCATGCCGCGGATCAAAGTCTGTTCGCCCTCCTCGTCGGTCTGAATCAACTCAACCTGCTGGCCCAGCAGCGAGGTCGCCTGCAGACGCGACATGTCGGTCTGGATCGACTTGGATTGCTCCAGCGCGCTGAACTGCGCCATTTGGGCGATGAAATCAGTGTCGTTCTTGGGGCTCATCGGATCCTGGTTGCTCATTTGGGCCACCAGCAGTTTAAGAAAATCATCCTGTCCCAGCGTCTTCTGAGGAATCCGGCTGGCGGCATAAGCCGCGCTTGAAGTCGCTGATCCAGTTCCGATTACAGCATCCACACTCATAAGTTTTTAAATGGTTTAAAATTCGATAGGTTCAAGCCCACATCTCCCACCGGCCGACGCGCCGAGGAACAGAACGACCGGTTTCCGCCGGCGCGTTCCCGGACCGACGTGGCGCCACCACTTCGGACTCAGCCGCCCCTTCCTGTTGCGAGGACTGTTTTGAATTCGCCTGATCTCCCCAACCGCCGGCCGATGAAAACGAGAGCGATTGCCCCAGGTCGTGCGACCGGATCCCGCCATCGTTGATGGCGGACACCTGAATCCCCTGGGCCGCCAAAGACTGCTGCATCTGGCTCCAGGCTGGACGCAATTGGTCCACCAGCTCCTCCGCGCACTGAACCTGCACCTCAACCCGGCCTTCCCGCATCCGCAAGTGCATCGACATCTCATGCTGTCCATCGGGTTTGACATGGACAACCAGGGACGAGGCGGAGCCCTGTTTCACTTCAACCGCCTTGTCCGCAATCAACTGACCCAGGAAATCGATCGATGACTGCCCCTTCTCGGGAGCTTGCAGTTTTGTCTCCGACATGGCCGTCATGACCGTGGCCGGCGTCGTCATCTTCGCCGTAACGCCGTCCACGCGAGTATCGGCCTCTTCCGGTTCAGCGCCATGAAAGTGATTTCTTCGGATCGCACTTCCTCCGGCTGCCTCGACAGGCAAAGCCGGCATCGATGTCCCCGGGCCGCCAGGCAGTTTTTGCTCGGCAGGAGCGGCAATTTCCTTCAGGTCAGCGATGCTTTGCATGCGAATTCCAGGTTTAGCATCACCCGTGCCATCGGCAATGAAGCGGGAATCGGCCCATCGCGTCGATCCCTCCCCGAGGGGCCGGGGCGACCTCTCGGTCTCCAGCACGGTTTTGGTCATCACGGGATCCGGAGAGGGAGTATCGGTAACGGAAGGCGTTGTTCGACCACTCAGACCAGTCGGGGAAGACGACGGAGTATCGGCAAGGGAAGGCGTTGTTCGTCCGATCAGACCGGTCGGGGAAGACTCTTTGGGCAGTGTTGACGGGCTCGCCAGCCATGAAGTCGGATTGTCCTTCCCTTGTGTTCCGGAATCGCCCGGATTCATTTTCGCCGTCGAAGGCTTCGAATACGTCCCCGGAGTCGGCTCCGACGGCTCCGGCACGGAGATCGGTTCGGTCGATCGAGCCGCAGTTTCCGGCACGTTGGCCAGGGCCGTCAGCCCCGGTGTCGATCCGGGACAAGGCAGAACGGTTCGGTTTTCAACACCGGCGCACCCCTCAACATATTCACGGATCTCGATCTTCGTTGTCCCCATCTTGCCTTCGGCCAACTTGGCGTTCACCAGGGCTGTCAGCGTGGAACGATGAGCGCAGGCTCCATCAGAAATCTCGGTCCCACCGGTCGCGGGCGTGTCAGAAATCAAATCCTCCACCTCGCCTTCTTCCGCCACACCCGCCGGGTCGCCTTCGGCTGTTTGAGCCATCATCGCGGCGCGGGAGGTGACAGACCGCGATCCCGAACCCGTTTGCAGGTTGGCGCCGGCGGTCAAGGCCAATTCCCCGGGATCCGCGGCCAAATCATGCTGACTTGATCTGGGTCCAAAGAGCTGCCGGGCCGGTCGGCGGACCGAACCGGATTCCCCACCGCTCGGCAGGCCTTCCGATATGCCTGGGTTTGAATTCGCCGGAAAATTCTTTGGCGACACTCCGTCGGAAGAAGCCGTTGGATTGGGAAGACAATCCTCAGCACACAAAGCCTGAGCAACTGAAGCGCTGGCTTGTTGACCTGGCAACACACAGGCCGTCACTTTTGTCGAACGGGGGGCCATGTTCACGGAGTGGACACTCGCTGAACGACCTGTCGATCCGCCGGACGGTAATCCTGGGGTCTCGGGGTTCGAAACGGTTCTGTCCGATGTGGGTTTTCCGAATGCTCGAGCCCCATCCCCTGTCAGACTTCCGGCGGATTCAGCGGCCGGCAACTGGAAGGGCAGGCTCCTCACGTTGGATGCCTGGCATTGAGGCCTGGGACTCTCCAGATTGGCCAATGCCATGCAGGCCTGACCAAAACAAGATTCAAAGGGTTCTTCCGTTGTCCCGACGCCGGGCGAGACGCTGAAAGGGCTCGCGTCCGTGGGAATCGCATAATGCGAAGAGGGCGTTGCGGCCTCGCTGAGACTAAGGCTTTTGGGGGTCATGGATTGGAGGTCTTGGGTTGGGTTCGGGCCAGAGATAGGCGGATTTTCTCGGACAGGGCGGCCACGCGGCGGGCTTCGCCAGCGCCAGCCTTGGCCAGTATCTCAAGTATGGGCGCCGATTCGGCCTCTTTCATCATCATTAAAACCTTGACAGCCTGTTCATCCGGTAACTCCCGGATCACGGCTGAAGCCCCCTCGGGCGTCATGGCCGCATAAAGCTTGGCCAGCTTCTTCAGGTTGGCGGCCTCTTCCTCCTTGACCCGGACCACGTTGCGATCGAACTCGCCCTGCAGGCGTCCCACACTCTGGGTGATGGAGTTGATCTCAGCCCGCTCGTTCTGCAGGCGCAAGGCCAGTTCGTTGAGCTGCTGCTCCCGTTGTTCAAGGGTGTCTTTTCTCCGACGAAGCTCCGCCATCAATTGTTCCAGCTCGGGATGACGCAGAGTCCAGGCGGCAAGGATGCGTTCATCCTCCGTGCGTTTTTCCGGCGTCGGTCGTGGCGCCAACTCCTTCAAAGGTGGCCAGATCAGGAACGTGGTGGCCGCATAGGTAATCATGCCCATGACAATCACCATCCATTTCGACTTCAACAAACGCGCCATAGCTATCCTTCCATTCCACCTGCCAGTTCCTGCCGGACTTCGCCCAACAAGCCGGGCCGGTTGCCGAGCTCGTCCAGCAGTTTCTGTTCCTCACGGGCGCTCAAGCGTTCAAAGTCTCGGCGCTGGCGATCATAGTACTTGTCGACCGCTTCGCGTTGCTTGCGCGTCTCAATGAGCCGCAACCACTTCTGATGCAGGACATCCTGAGCCACCCCCAAGGCGGTTTCACAGTCCCGGCAAATGCTCTCAATTTCCCGGCAGTAAGCATGATTATGGGCAAAGCTCGCCGCAGGAATCTTGGCATGCGGCAGGTTTTGCCGATGCGACCAGGCCATATCCCGCTGACGTTCGACCCTCCGCAATCGTTGGGCGGCCTCCTGCCGCGCCTGTAAAGCGGCGGCATAGTGCTCGAGGGCCACTTGTTCCTGGCGCTGGCGCACAATGCGCAAGGCTTGAAGGGTAAAACGAAAGGGTTTCATCGGATACAGCCGGAACTCCATTTCATCAGGAATCCCGGACCAGTCATAGGATTCCAGGCAAAGCAATCGGAATGCCAGCGCGGCGGCCGGGGCCGCTTAAGCGGTCCTCTTCGGGGCCTGTTTTTCTGCGACCGGCCGCTCCTGATCGGCAAGAATCTTGACCAGCCTTTGCCAGCTGTCCTTGGCCGCCACACCCTCGCAAACGTTCTGGCGCAGAAATTGGTTCAAGGGATCATGTAGACGAATGGCGTGGTCAATCGCGGTGCTGCTGCCAGCGGGATAAGCGCCGATGTTGATCAAGTCCTGGTTCTTGCGGTAGATCGCCATCGCCTCGCGCGCCTTGCCCGACATATCCACTTGCTCGGCCGGGAGAAGATCCCGCACCAGGCGGCTGACACTCTCGAGCACGTCAATGGCCGGATAGTGGTTCTGCGCGGCCAGTTCCCGAGTCAACACCACGTGTCCATCGAGAATCGACCGGACAGCGTCGGCAATCGGATCGTTCATGTCGTCGGCCTCCACCAGAACGGTGAACAAACCGGTAATCGATCCCGCTTCGCCCATGCCGGCCCGTTCCAGCAACTGAGGCAACAAGGAAAAAACCGACGGGGTATACCCTCGTGTCGTGGGCGGTTCGCCCACAGCCAGACCGATCTCCCGCTGCGCCATCGCAAACCGCGTCACCGAATCCATCATCATGAGTACATTCTGACCGCGGTCGCGGAAAAACTCGGCGATTGCCATGGCCAGGAAAGCGCCCTTCAAGCGGGCCAAGGCCGGCTGGTTGGACGTCGCCACGACCACAACCGATTTGCGCCGCCCCTCCTCGTCCAGGTCTTTTTCCAAAAACTCCCGCACTTCGCGTCCCCGCTCCCCAATCAGGGCGATCACGTTCACATCAGCCTCGGCCTTGCTGGCCATCATGCCCAGCAGGGTTGACTTGCCGACGCCGCTCCCCGCGAAGATTCCGAGACGCTGGCCTTTTCCGCACGGAACAAAAGTATCCAGGGCCTTGATTCCGGTTTGAAAAACCTGGCGGATGCGTTGTCGCTTGAGCGGGTGCGGAGGAGGGAGGTTAATTCCGGCCAGGCGTTCGGTCTCGATGGGGCCCCGGCCATCCAGAGGTTGTCCCAATCCGTCGATCACGCGCCCTTTCAGGGCATTGCCCACTGGCACCTGCAAAGGCCCGCCCAGCGCGATGACCTCGCTCCCGGGATGGATGCCATGCACTTCTCCCAGGGGCATCAAAAGCAAATGATGATCCCGAAAACCGACCACTTCGGCCAGGGTATCGGCCTCACTCCGGGCCGACTTGATGCGGCAAACCTCTCCGACCGATGCCAGCGGCCCCTCGGATTCTATCACCAAACCGATCAACTGCACCACACGGCCGCGGTTTTCGTAGACTCGGGCCTCCCGAACCCGGTGGAGCAACTGCCCCATGCGGGCGATCGGCGGGGAAGACACATCGGGATCCGGCTTCATGGCTGGAGGGCCTGACGGAGCAAGTCGAGTTTGGTCTCGCGACGGGCATCGATAGCGCCAAAACGCGTCTGCACCACACATCCCCCGCGGCTGACCTCCGAAGAGCCTTTCACTCGCACCCGCTGGGTGGGATCCGCGGTTTGAAGCAGGGAAGAGTTGACTTGCTGCAACAAGGCCAAGTCTTCCGAATTCACCAGCACGGTGAATTCGGTTTCCTCTTCCACCTGGGCCATGGCTTGGCGGACCGAGGCCTCAATCAACTCCGCCGATATGGGCAAACCGTCCACCAACCGGGTCGCGGCTTCCAGGGCGATCTGGACCAGCACCTGTTCGCATTCTCCGGCCACACGGGACAGCGTTTGGCTCAGGGAAGAAAACACGCCCTGCTGAAGCTGGATCAATTCCTGCCGCTGCCGAATCAGTTGCTCGCTTAGGGCCTTCTCCCCCTCGATCCGGCCGCGGTCGTAAGCCGCCTTTTCCCGCCAGGCCAGTTGCTGCTCCCAATCCTCAATCCTCCAAGCCTCCGCCATCCGGACCTCCCGCAAGGGCTGGGCAAAGCGAATCGACTCATGCCAGGGCTTCATGACGCATGGCCTCCTGAACCTCGCTCAAGTCAATCTCGCCCTCGCTCTCGAGGTGACGAACCGCCTCGATGATACGAATCTGCGCCGCTTCGATCTCCTTGATCTTGAGCGGGCCCAAAAAGCTGATTTCCTCATTGACTGTTTCGGCGGCGCGTTTGGAGATGCAGGACAGCAGTTTGGCCTTGAGCTTGTCGCTGGCCGTCTTGAGGGAAACCGCCAGATCGCGCATATCGACCTCGCGAAGCACCTTCTGCAACGAGGCCGCATCCAGGGCCACCAGATCGTCAAAGGTGAACATCTTCTGACGAATCGACTGCGCCAATTCCGGATTGTGTTCCTCGAGTGATAACAGGAGGGATTTGCTCAGGTTTTTGTCCATGGCGTTGAGCACCTCGGCGGCGGACTTGATGCCGCCGGTCTGGTTGAGCACGCAAGGCTCCTTGCCCCCCACTTTGTTGGTGAGAACCTCGACCACCTTTTCCACGACTTCAATCGGCGTCGAGGCCATCGTCGCCAGCCGTTCCACCACCTGTTCCCGGGACTCGGGACGCAGCATCCCCAGGACCTGCGATCCTTTTTCGGGATTGAGGTAGCTGATGACGAGCGCCACAGTTTGCGGCTGCTCGTGCTTAACGAGATTGAAGATCTGCCGGGCATCCATCTCGATGACCTGCTGCATGGCGGTCACGGATCCGCGGTTCGGCACGATGCGCCCCACCAGGTCCGAGGCCTTGAATAATCCCACAGCCTTTTCCAGCGTCCCGCGAGCCACATCGACGCCCCCGCGAATGCCCGTGCTGGCCTGGATGGCCACTTCGGCGAACTCGCGCATGATATCGCGCTGCTGGGTCAATCCCAGAAGACCAATCTTGGCCATCTCAGCGGAGACGGCTTCCAATTCGCGTTCCTCGAGATGCTTCAATATCTGCGCCGCGCTCTCGGGCCCGAGCATGACCAGCAAAGCGGCCAGCTTCTGCACCTTGGACATCTTGGAAACCTCAACGGGAATCGGATTTTCAGTCGCCGTTATCATAGGTCACTCCAGCGGGCCATCCGCCATTATCCTCCGTTCGCATTGCCCTTGGCCATCCAGCTCCGAATGGCTTCGGTCATGTTATTCGGATTTTCACGAACCAACTGATTTAAAACCTCCACCGTCACTACGGCCGGCTCGGATTCCTCCTGCCATGGAACCCTGGATTTGCCGTTTCCGTGACCGTTGCCGTGACCGTTGCCATTGCCATTGCTATGGCCATTACCCCCGTTTTTGCCCGCAAGCGGCCCCAGCGGAATCCCGATCGGGATGTTCTCCGCCGGGGTTCGCCGGAATGACCGCCAGAAGACCAGAAGGACCCCCAACGCCAGCGCCGGATATAATAGGTTTTTGCCCAGGTTCAGCCAGAACTCGCGCTGCTGCTGCGTCTCGACCTGGCGTGTCAAGTCCACCGCAAGCTGGTCGTTGAACGGCATCTCCTCCAAGGCAATCTCGTCCTTTCGGGAACCGTCGCCTTCCACCACAATCCCCAAGGCATTCTGCACAATATTCCGCAATTTCTGCAGCTCTTCCTGCGTCCGGGGCAACGGCTTGCGATCCGGTCCGGTTCCCTCCATCCGCGTGGCGACAAACACCGCGGCCGACAGCCTCTTGATCCCTCCCCCCGACTGCAAAATCGTGCTGGTGGATTCGTTGATGTCGTATTCCTTGTTCATGGTTTTCTTCCGCATCCGCGAATTGTTGACGGGCGCTGTGGAGGCCAGATTGGTTTCGGTGGTGGCGTTGGCTGTGACCCCCACGACGCCACCGCTGCTACCGGAAAGCGTGTCGGTGGTCTCGTCGTTCACGGTCTCGGTGCGGGCGACCTGGCCGTCCGGATCATACTTCTTTTCGGTCCGGTTGATCGTGTCGAAATTGATTTCTGCGGCAACCCGCACAACGGCCTGGCCCGGCCCCAACACCTTGGTTAACAGATCTTCCGCCTTGCGCGCGAAGTACTGCTCCAGGTTCCGCCGAATGACCAGCTGCGAAGCTGAAATCCCCGCCAGCGAATCCGGCTCGGCGGTCTCGGTCTCCACATTGCCATGGTTATCCACCACGGTCACGTTGTGGGCCTGCAGGCCTTCCACCGCGTTGGCCACCAAAAATCGAATCGAGTTGATCGCCGCTGGCGCCAATGGCGAATTGCCCCGAACCCGGATAAACACCGATGCGGTGGGCCGTTTCTGGCGATCCACCAACAGACGGTTCTCCGGCATCACAATCTGAACCCACGCCCCTTCCACATCGTCCAACTGGGAGATGGTGCGCGCCAGCTCTCCCTGCAAAGCGCGTTGAAAATTGGCGCGCTGGATAAAATCCGAAAGACCGAAATTGGGTTTGTCGAAAATCTCGAAGCCGACTCCTTCTCCCCGCGGGATTCCCTTCTCGGCCAAATGCATGCGCACATAGTGTTTCTTGTCCCGGGGCACGAGAATCCTGCCCCCTGACTCGCTCAGGCGATACGGGACCTTCATTTCATCGATCGCGGAAATCACCTTCGCGGCCTCGGCTTCATCCAGTTTGCCGTAAAGCAAGGCATATTCCGTGCGGCTGGACCAGAATCCCACCCCGAGCAATCCCCCCACGACCACGACGGCTGCCAGCACCACGCTGATCCGCTGATTGAGACCCAACTGCTTCCAGATCTCGAGCAGTTGGTGCCCCAGTTGGTTAAGGTTCTTCATCATATAAGCGGCTGAGTCATCCCAGATAAAACGTATTCCGGTTCAATACCATCCCAAGCCTCAGACCTGCATGCGCATCAGTTCCTGATAGGATTCCAGCAGTTTGTTGCGCACCTCGACCATCAGTTGAAAAGAGACACTGGCCTCCTCCATCGCGATCATGGCCTGATGCAGAGAAACATCTCCTCCCCCAAACAAGCCCTGCACCGATTCCCGGGCTTCCACCTGCTTCTGATTCACCTCTTGCACCAGCCTGCCCAGCATGTTGCCGAAGGAACCCTCCGAAACCCGCGTCCCAGGGGGCTCTGCCTGCGATAATCCGTTCAGCTCTCGCAAGGCCGGACCCTGCAACCGCTGCGGGTCCAGGTCCGGATTGAGCCGCATCGGCGCCTCCAACCCGGGACTGGCAAATGTGCGAATGGCGGAAAGCGGATCCATTTAAATCAGGAGCGTTTGCCGATGGATAACGTCTGGAGCGCCATGTTTCGGGCGTTTCGAACCACCGAAAGATTGGCTTCATACGCCCGGGAGGAAACGATCAAGTCCGCCATCTCCTCGTGAATCGCCACATTCGGCATGGCCACCATTCCCCGCGCGTCGGCGTCAGGATGCCCCGGCATCGGAACCATCCGGAACGGACGGTTGTCCTTCATAATGCGCGCCGCTTCCACTTGCCGGTTCAATGCGGACGCCGGATCCAGGCTCGCTTGCTTCTGTTTCAGCACACTTTCAAAAACCACGATCTGGCGCTGATAAGGACGCCCGTCCAAATCCCGAGTGGTGTTGGCATTCGCGATGTTCTGCGCAATGACCTCCATCCGCAAACGTTGAGCTGCCAGCGCGGAACTAGTGCCTTCAATACCGTTGAGTATATTGATCATAGGTTAGGAAGAACGCCCCGTGATTGCCAGCCGCAGTTTCAATAACGAAGCCGTCAACATCTGGACTTCCATCTGATGAGCCACTGCGTTCTGGTTCATCTTCAACAACTCGTCCTCCAACTGCACGGTGTTGCCGTCTCGGGTTCGCGCAATCGCCGTCCGGTCCACCTCCACACGGGGTTTGATCTGGGAAACCTGGGATTGCCCCCCGGCCGATACGGCCTGACGAAGCTCTTCCGCGAAGGAAGGCGCCAGATCAATCCTCTGATAACGAGGAACTTCCACGTGGGCGATGTTATTGGCGATGGCCTCGTGACGCAGCGCGGTGGCATCAAGCATCTTCTTGAGAGCCACATAATTTGTCTGGTTGAACAGCGCGTCAATCATAGCTACGGTCTAAAACCGTTTTACGGCCAAGCATTCATTGTGCCAGCCTCCAAAAGGCATAGAAACACAAGGAATTGCCTGTCGTGCTGAGAACGGCCGGGAGGAAAATGTTACCGCCCAATCCCAAAGGCTAGGCAAGAGTGACCGGGTCTCCCAGAAACGTTGTCAACAGCATCAAACTCAGGGTATACCTATGGACAGAACGAGTTTTTTCAATGAGTGAACCACAAGAAAAACCGGCAGCGGCATCGCTGGCCGAACGATTGAGAACGTTCCTGGCCGAGCGCCGGGAAAGCCTCTCGCCGCTACTGATCTTGACCCACGATTTTCCCGATCCCGATGCGCTGGCTTCCGCTTATGCCCTGCAGCATCTGGCCCAAACCGGTTTTGGCATCTCTTGCCGTATCGCTTACGGCGGCGAAGTGGGACGCACGGAGAACAAGGCCATGATCCGCCTGCTCCGGATCCCCGCGCACAGGCTGAAACCGATTTGGTTCAAACAGCACGCCGGCATAGCCCTGGTCGATACTCAGCCTCACTTCGAAAACAACGCATTCCCCGCCAACCGGCGCGCAACCGTTGTCATCGACCAACATCCATCCCCGAGTCCGGCGGAAGCCGACTTGGTCCTGCTGGATTCCGAGTGCGGCGCAACCAGCGTGATCCTGGCCCGAGCCCTGCTCCAGCACGGGACCGATATCCCCAATCGTGTCGCCACCGCGCTGGCCTACGGCATCCTCACGGACACCCTGGATCTCTATCGCGCCCGGCGCGAAGATGTCGTGCAAACTTATCTCGAGATCCTCCAACACTGCGACATGCGGACCCTGGCCCGGATCCAAAATCCGATGCGTTCTCGAAGGTTCTTCGCCACCCTCGGCAAAGGGATCCGCGAGGCGTCCCAATACCGCCGTCTGTTGGTCACTCACCTGGGTTTGGTGGAAACACCCGACTTGGTTTCGCAGGTTGCGGAATTCCTCCTGGCCTACCGTCGGATTGCCTGGTGCCTGGTCACAGGCCGCTACCAGGGACGCCTCCACGCCTCGCTGCGGACCACCCGCACCGATACGCCGGCTGGCCCGGTGTTGCGCGACGCTTTCGGCAATCCCAAACAGGCCGGCGGCCACGGCCCCATAGCCGGGGGCAGCTGCCGCATTGGCCGGGATGCCGAACCCGCTGCCTGGGAAGCCTGCGAGCAAAAGATTCAGGCCGGCGTCGTCAAACGCTTGCGCATCGCCGCCTCAGTCGATCCTCGCAAACCATTCGTGCGGTAATGCCAGACCCTCGATCGAGGTTCTCAACACTGCGGGAGCTTTATGTTCGGCCTCCCATGATTCCCGTTGATGGGCGTCCATCTGCGGTTATGTCGTCTTATTTGCGGTTAAGCGGACAGCTTGCCAGGCCGATTCAAGACCTTTACACTGCGGTCCTTGGATGAAACCGATTGATTATATTTTGGCCTCGACTGTTCTTATGATCTCACCTTTTGGCGCTGAAGGAGCGAATGCCTCTGCCTCTGCCACCGCTCAGGCACCGATACCGTTGCTCGCAGAATGGAAAGGACCCTACGGTGGATTGCCCCCCTTCGATCAGGTCCGCGTCTCCGACTTTAAACCCGCCTTGACGGCGGCCATGGACGAGTATCGCGCCAACATCCAGGCCATTGCTCAACTTTCCGATCCGCCGACCTTTGAAAACACGCTGCCCCCCCTCGAACGCGCCGGCAGAACTCTTGCCCGAGTGCAGGCCGTCTATGGGGTCTGGGCCTCGACCTTGAGCACCCCCGATTTCCAGGCGGTTGAGCAGGAGATGGAACCGCGCCTGGCCGCGTTTCGTGATGAGATCTACCAGAATGAAAAGTTGTTCCGGCGAATCGAGGCCGTCTACCAATCCCCAGAGAAACAGAAACTCAGCTCGGAACAACAGCGCCTGGCCTGGCTGTATTACACGACCTTTGTCCGTGCCGGAGCAAAGCTGAATGCGGCGGACAAAGCCCGCGTCGCGGCCATTAACCAGCGATTGGCCACGCTTTATACGACCTTCAGCCAGAACCTGCTTGCAGATGAGGAGGGACAAATTACGGTCATCCAACGATCGGAAGACCTGGCGGGATTGCCGGAGGCCATGCGCAAGGGCGCTGCCGCTGACGCCGCGGCTCGCGGCCTGTCAAATCAGTGGGTGATCGCCAACACCCGATCGAGCGCTGAACCCTTTCTGGTCTACTCCTCCTCGCGCCATTTGCGCGAAGAAGTCTGGCGCCGATTCATCAGCCGCGGGGACCATCCCGGCGCTCGCGACAACAAACCTTTGATTTCGGAGATCGTGCAGCTGCGCGGTGAACGGGCCAGGCTTTTGGGCTACCCCACCCACGCCCATTGGCGTCTTGAAAACACCATGGCCAAAACTCCCGCACAGTCCCTGAAATTGATGGAAGCCGTCTGGAAACCCGCCGTCGCCCGCGTGCGCGAAGAAGTCGCCGATATGCAGAAGATTGCTGACTCGGAAGGCGCCGGCATCCGGATTGCCCCCTGGGACTATCGTTACTATGCCGAAAAGGCGCGCAAGGCCAAATACGATCTCGACGAAAACGAGGTCAAACCATACTTGCAGCTCGAGAAATTGCGGGAAGGCATGTTCTGGGCCGCTGGCCAGCTTTACGGACTTGTCTTCTCGCCCCTGACCCATATCCCGATCTGCCACCCCGATGTTCGGGTTTGGGAAGTCAAAGGACCTAACGGCCAGCATGTCGGCCTCTGGTATTTCGATCCGTACGCCCGCCCCGGCAAACGATCCGGCGCCTGGGCGAACGCCTACCGCGGCCAGGAGCGGTTTGAACGCGAGATCACCCCGCTGGTATCGAATAACTGCAACTTTATGAAAGGCGCGCCCGGCGAACCTGTTCTGATCTCCTGGGACGACGCACGCACGCTGTTCCACGAGTTCGGCCACGCCCTGCATGATCTTTGTTCCAATGTGCGTTACCCCTCGCTTTCCGGCAGTAGTGTGCCCGCGGACTACGTCGAGCTGCCTTCTCAGATTAATGAACGCTGGCTGGCCACGCCCGAGCTTCTGAACCGCTTCGCGCGCCACTATCAAACCGCGCAGCCCATCCCCCAAAGCCTCATCGACCGCATCAAACGCGCTTACACGTTCAATCAAGGCTTTGCCACCACCGAGTTTCTGGCCAGCGCCCTGGTTGACATGCGACTCCATCTGGCCACCCATCAGCCCATCCAACCGGCCGACTTTGAACCGGCTGAACTCGAAAAACTGGGCATGCCAGCCGAAATCGTCATGCGCCATCGCCTGCCTCAGTTTGCCCACCTTTTTGCCGACGAGAGTTACTCGGCTGGCTACTATAGCTATCTCTGGGCTGATACACTAACCGCAGACGCGGCTGAAGCCTTCCTCGAAGCGGGTGGACTCTATGATAAAGCCGTCGCCTCTCGATTCCTCACCCACATCCTGTCGGCGGGTAACACCGTGGATCCCGCCGAGGGATACCGCCGATTCCGCGGTCGCGACGCTGGCATCGCCGCCTTGATGCGCGACCGGGGTTTTCCGGTCCCCGAATAGGGTCTGAGCAACATCGATTAGCCTTCGCTGTCGCGTTTCGATCCCCTCACTCCTTGGGCAGAGGAGGCGCCTTTCGAAGTTGCGCTCGAGGATTCCACCGCGGCGGCTGAGAAATGCCATGACTGCTCCATTGCATTCCGTCGTTCCTCCATCGTTGCCGCCATTGCCCATGACGAATCACTTCTTCCCTTCCAACAAGCCTCCAACCGCTTTGGCGGCTTCGCCCGACAGAAGCTTCTTGGCCTGGGCCATGAGGTCATCGAGGAGTTTTTGCTGTTCGGGCGTCAGCTTCAGAGCTTTCACCTTTTGCAGGGCATCGAGGGCGTCCTGGTATTTCTTCTCCGCAATCAGGGCTTTGGCGCGATCCAGCAACGGCTGCACCTGTTGAACGACTTCCTCGCTGATCTTGCCAGCAGCTTCCTTGACATCCGTGGCGGCCTTTCCAGCGGTTTCTTTCATTTGATCCACCGCGGTTGTCGTCAAGCTCTGCGTATCGGCAGCCGTGGAAGTGGGAGCGGTTGTTTCCTGTTTGCCGCATCCGACGGCAAGCAGACCGAATACACAGAGGATTCCACTGGTCATTTTGAATAATATTTTCATAGATCCTATTCTCCATTCGTTCAATAGGTTAGCAGGAGAACCTAACTCCGCGAGGTGAAATCGTCAAATAGCCCGGCCGCATGCCCGAGGGTTCACCACCGCGCGAGCCCCTCAGCCCCCGTTGCGCTCGGAACGATGGGTTTTAGCCTTGCCACAGGCGAGGTAGATCCGCTCCAACTCTTGTCGGATCACAGCGGGCAGCTGATGCTTGCTCAGTTGCTCTTGAGAGAATGGACAGGGCGTATCGCGACAAAACCAGCAACTGCCTTTTCCGTGCTTTTGGGGTTCGAGTATGATTTTTTCTGTCTTCAGGGGGGCTCTCTTCAGGAGGGCTGAGGAAGGGTCGAATTTCTCAGATAAGTCACTCCGGATACCCCAAGCCTCGGCCCACTTGCGCTTGGATTGATCCAAAGCCAAATGACCAAACTGGGCCATCGTGGACGCGCATCCATGAGCGATACTCGCGGCCTGTTTCTCGCGCCGGAAACCCAGCATCGGATGCATCGCAAACGTGCCGCAGAGCCATTCTGGCTTGACCGCCACCACTTCAATGTCCATCGGCTCCCACGGAGGAGTCTTGTGAGACCCAATCTGAGACTCGTAGATCCATCGGAGATCATGCTGGCTCTGGGCGAAGAGATGCAGTTTGTGGTTGTAGCTCAGACGGCGCGCGCGTCGACACAATCGCATCCAGTCCTTTGCAATCGACTGAACCTCGTCGGGGGGCAGTTCAGCCACATTGGCCTCCAACGAGGCGGCAAACAGGAGATGAGGAATGGATGCTCCGTCAACCCTCGGGCGTCTCTTGATGGGAGGGACGGCCTTATCCATGACCTGCACCACCGCATCCAAAGGCAGGTTGTCCATGACTCCCCCATCGATGAACTGGCTTTCTGATGTCACTTCACTACACACCTCCCACGACCAGCGCGGCCTGAATACGCCGGGAAAGGCGCTGCTAGCCAGCAAACCGTCCAGCAGAAACGCCGAATCCGACTTGCACCCATCCAACACATCGAGACTGCCTTTTACCAGGTTTGTCGCTGTCGCAAGCAGCCGAATCCCGTCGGGAGCAAACCGGTTGAATAAAGCGGCATCGGAGTGCTTGGCTTCCTCATCATGGGTGTAAAGGATATGTTTGCATATCAGTAGCTTTAAGGGTTCTGCCCCCAGGATTTCCATGCCTAAGTTGTGCCGATCGAGGAATTCCTGGATATATTTGCTAACCAACTTGCTTGCCCGGCCGGTTTGGCGCCGGCGCAGGCTCTCGATGAGGTCATTCAGCTCATATGGACTGACGTAAAACAACCGTTCAAGACCGGCCACCACACGGCGGACACGGTCACAGAATTGTTCCTCGTCGCCTGCATCGTATCGCCGAAAAACCTCATCGATATCCCGCAGGGAAAACTCCGTTTGTGCTGCTCGCAGCGTGAAGCGCCGAACGAAATCGGCAAAGCGATCCGTCAGGATCAAGCGATCCAGGCCCAGCATTGAGGCGCACAGCCTGGCCACAAGTTCCCGGCGATCGTTTGCATCCCTGTGGCGAAACACTTCGGCGACCAGTGCCCCTGTGATGGAACCAATCGAAGAACCCGCGACGATGTCCGGACGGCATCCCAATTCACTGAGCGCGTTCAACACCCCGAACTGAAACACACCCCGGAATACGCCCCCACTGAAAAGCAAGGCGACTAAAGGCCGATCATGGCCGTCCCTTTCTGTCCCGCAAACGCATCTTGGCTCCGGCCACGGCGGTTTCAGAAGCCGATTCTCCGCGTCCGGCCCGCACTCAAGGCCCAGACGGCTTGGGAGCTGATCGGGTCTCTGGGGCATTGGCTCTTGGCTCGGGAACGTAGAATTCAATGGTTCCCGCTGGGTCACCGCAACATTCGGCTGTTCCTCATGGATCCGAGTGGTGGCGTTCACCGATGACTTCTCTTCGACAGCGCTGGGCCAAAGAGGCCAGCCCGCCCTGTCCTCCTTCAAAGCAAGGCCCTTCTTCAGCTCACGAGCGCAGACACTGCACACTTCCGGAATTCCAGGCCCCGGCCCGTCCGGCGTCCCGTTACAGGCAAACGGGCCCAGCACGTCCTGGCAACAGGCGCACCTCTCGTTTTCACCCCTCTCGTTCCTCACCCGCCAGGCGTGCTGACGGATAGCGGGCTGCAACATCGCTTCCAGGCTGGCACGGCATCCCTCGGCGACGGCCTTGAGCACCAGGTGTCGCCGGGTGTCTTCGTCATCGGCTGTGTTAATTTGCTGGGCCAACTCCATGGGTTGTTCAACCTCGATGGCAAACACCGAAGCGTTGATATAGGACGGCTTGTTGGAGTATTTCGCTATTCCCTTGGGCAAAACCCTGCTGTAGACCTTGGCAAGCTGGCGCTCCAGGGCCGCGTCTCGATACCGGCGCAACTGCATCGCGCGCAAAACGACCTCAACGAGCGTGGTGTAGGGCTTGCCTGCGGCGTGGCCGGGGCATTCATCCTTTCCCAGCACCGGAAAGGGATAAACCGGATAGACGTGCACCTCGCCGGCCTTCGAATTGAGCTGCCCCTGCAGGAATCGCATGAGTGCCAGGATCGGTTCGTTGGCAATGTTCATGCCGTCAATATACTGTATTCCATTAATCTCAACGGCCTTATACACCGGCACCACTGCGGTAACAGCCATTAGGGCATCGACGACCGAAGCCGTCTCTGGAATGGGCTTGAGCTCGCCGCTGCCGATTTCTGCCGCGACGGGGATCACGGAGATCGGCGGACATTGGGTGGCATAACTCGACAAGAGCTTTTGTTGGACCTTCTCCGCCGGGTTCGATAATTCCCGGCTTAGGGGATTTGCATAATCGTGTTTCAGGGCCGATCCAACGATGCTATCCATCGACACTTGTCCGGCTCCGTAATAATTGGGATCGAAGATTCGCACGTAGAGCTGTTTCAGAGCATGAGAGTCCCCAAGGTCTTTCCCAATGTCGTAGCTGCTCAGGAACATATTTGATAATGGGCTGCGAAAAGCTTCGAAAAACAAACCCAGGATGCAGCGTCCCGCCATTGCCAGTATGAGCAGGAAAAACGGCAGTAACAATCCTAGCACCCAGTCTAAAAACCTCCCCACCTTGGCAAACGGACGGGGCAGGATGATCCTGACGGCATCCATGCCCTTGGGCTGCAACAGGCTGTAAAGCCGGCGGCGAATACTAGGACGGTCCTGATCGTCCTTATTCGGCCCCGGATCTAGCCTCGTCAACAACCAATGCGTGAATACCTGACGTTCGATCAACCACAGGGGTTGAGTGAGATGATGCCAGTTCCTGGATACCAGCCAAAACAGTCCGCAGATGCAACGAGTCCTGGCCAACAAGCGCTTGTGCCAGCATCGGATTTCGGCCGCCTCACGAAGGCCCAGCCCGTACCGCACAGCCCGCGTAACGGTCCCGACCGTGATGCGGAGCTTGAATAATCCATTGAAAAGTCGAATCAAACCCGCCCGTGTCTGCAGAGCCGCCGCGCGCTCCTCGCGTTCCGGCTGCTGATGGATGGGGAGCTCAATCGGTCGCAACGCGCTGCGGAATCCAATCTCATACGGATCAGGCAGCAGAGAACGAATCATCACCCCGGGGGCCTCCTGGTATTCCTTCAGCAGCTTGCGAAAGCAGGTCACTTGGGCGGCGCGCGCAGCCTGGGGTGGCAGATTCTTGCCCGCCTGCAAAACCTCCGCCAGAGTCACGGCGTTCACCGCCCCGGCTGAAATGCCGACCACGACGTCCGGGGCCCGGCGTCCACTGACCATGAGCGCATGCACAACCCCCAACTGCATGATCGTATCAAGACCTCCGCCCGCAAAGGCAAAGCAACGCACCACTTGCCCCTCCTCCCCAATCAGACGCCCCTTCCGCTCCTCGACTGAAACCGATGCCGGCGAAACGGACGGCTCGATCGTCTCGGACTGCGACTTGGCGCTGACCTCGACCCCGGGAAGGGTATGCGCGCTTTGACCCCGCCCGGCGCTCATTTTGGGTTTTTGGATTGCGCTTTGGCTTCCTTGTCCATTCGCGTTGACAGAATGGGACGCAAACTCAGCAGTGTATTAAGTGCGTTAAACCAGAACGGCGCCCCCAAACTCAGTAGCGCCACCGATATCAGCATGCCCCAGAATCCCTGCTTTCTCGGATCATAATCCGACATCTGAACCGACTTCCGGGCCGGCAGCCATGTGAGGCCGGCTTTCGCCAATTCATCCTGCACGACAGCCACGCTGCCCATTAACTCCGGCACCTTGGCAACGAGATTTGTTGCGACCAACGCGTCATATTGATCCAGGATTTTTTCCTTTTTGGTTGATTCATTCACTTGGGTGCGAATCCAGAGATGCGCCAGTTCCAGCGTCATCAACGACGGCGGGGCGTTCGTCAGCGCCTCGCGGGCGCCCGGATCGCTTTTCTTAAGCTGATCCAGAGACACCATGAACACGTTGGTGTCGCCCCGGGGGCCGAACACCTTGGATGTCTCCCGCACCACCGTGTCAGCACTGGCCACCAATCGAGAGCGCATCACAGCGTCCTGCGATATTTTTTTCAACAGGCCGATGGCGTCGAGTTGAAGCCCCGCAACAAGCACCACAGCCAACGCGATGGTATACATCCGCATAGACATGGCAAACCGCTGCGAGACACGATCCATCGTCTGGTCAAACCACCTTTCAATATGCAGTTTGACCTTGTCCGAATCCTTTTTTAATGCTTCAGCCACCGCGTCAGCGCCCTCAAAATCTCCAGGCACATCGAGGAGGTTTAGTAATTCCTCCTTCCGAATGCCATGGGCCAGTTTCACACGTTCGATCCACCCTCTGAACGGTGTCCCACCTCCGAACTTCGAAAAGGTCGAGTCCGAAATGAGCGGGTGATGCAGAATCCGATCGACGACAGTTCTCCACTGTTTCTGTATCTCACTCTCGAGCGCCGGATTTTTGGCCTTATTGGTCGGGACCGAAACCGCGGTTTCCAGGAGCTTCTGAACGCCCCATCGAAGATTGGTGCCCCGCAATCCCAGGATCGATGAAATGATCTGGGTGAACACCGTGATCAGCAGGCTCACGCCAAGCATGATCGTGGCAAACGCGATTAAAGTGTCCAAGTGTTGCAGATTCATTTGCGAAACCTCCTTTTGAGCAGATTCAAATGCGTGCCATGTGATCCTTAAGTCAGTCACCGTAAACCGAATTGCCGCTACGCGAGTTGGCAGAAGCGCCCTTGAAACAAGAACTCAATGTGCGAGATGCTCGTCCCGAGTCGTAAAGGAAGTGCTCGATCCTTTCCGGCCCACCTCGTCCGGATGGCCTGCAAATCGGCATGGAATTCCAAGAAAAAACGGTAACATGCCTCTTTTTCAAATATGGCACTCCCTTTCAGAGAATCAAGCAAAGCCAAACGCAACCGTTTCCTGTCGAAGGAAAAATGGAAAATCGAATGAAGAGGACAGGCAGGTATGGGAACAGGAGGCTCCCCGTCCAGCGATCCCCAGCCGCGTTGGAGGATCACGATTTTATCCGCGCGAGACGGCCAAATAGACCAATCCGGCTGACGCGGCGTATTGCGGGTTGACCCGGAGGTTTCTTGCCGGCTGGATCCATTCCCATGGCGCGCCTTCCGTGCGGTACCGGCGCAGGTGCAGGGCGTAATCGGCGAGCACGCTCGCCGCTGCCGCGCGGCTGACCTTGCGCAGGCTGGCCGCCAACCAGCCCGTCGGGGTCGCCCAGAACCCGCCGTTCTGATACGTGCCTGGTTCGCAGGCCGCCTGCTCCCAGAAACCACCGAATTCACCCTCTGGCGGCAGATGGCGGACTTGCCCTTCCACGACCGTACCCCCTGTTTCGTAGAGGAATAGCAGACGCCGGGCGACAGCCAGTTCCACGTCGCGCGGCAATATTCTCAACCACACCGCGTAAGCCGATGCCCAGACGTCCTCCTTGCGCCCCAGCCCCGTGGCGGACAGCATCAGGGCGGTTTTTCGGCCGCTGGAAGCGGGCAAAGGATGGTAGAACTCCTTGAGCACCGACGCTCGGATTTTTCTGGCTTCCGCGCGGAAGCGTTTCGCCTCGTTCTGCCGGCGATGGGCCGCAAACAACGCTGCCAGATCACAAGCCGCCCTCCACCGCAGCAACGACGGCATCAGGCAGAAACCCGTCTTGCGAATGGTGTCACAAAATCCCCAATCGACACGGGTCCGGCCCTCCGTGGATTCACAGACGACCAGGCCGGTCCGGGGATCGGCCATCACTGAATCAAATGCATTTACACAGACCTCTGACAAACGATGTTCGCCCCAGGCCGTTTTTATGGGCGATTTGAAGAATGAAGTGCGCCGGGTTAGGCGCCACTGTTCCCAAACCATTTGGATCAGGTAAAAGGCGTCATCGGCCGGCGGCAGGAAACCAAAGGCACCCTGGCCCTGCTCGGTGTAAGCGCCCGGATACCAGCAGGCCTCGCCCGCCAGGGTGATGTGGTCCGGAATGCTAAACGGCGGGACCTGCAGCTCGCCAAATCGCAGTCCCTCGCGTCCCGGCTGGGTGGCCGCGATGACCTTCACCCAACCTTCGATTTCGTCGGCTGATATGAAATCGCCTCCGAGCATCATGGCGGCGTCGCGGATCCAGAACGCTGGATAGTAATTCTGGGTTCCACCGGGTAAGCGCAATGAATGTCCTGTCGTGTTACCAGGCCCGTTGGGGATTCGTCCTCCTGCAGGCACTTGGGAGCTGCGGATGACTTCACCGGCAATGTCCCGCAGGAAATCGAGATCTCCTGGAGTGGATTCACTGGCCCGATCGCGCGCCTCAACCATCGTGGCAATCCGCGTAAGCCAGAGCAAACCCATCGCCGAGGCCGTTCGTTTTAGGAAAAGGCGGCGGTCCATGAAGCGGGTGTTCCCGCGAGTCAGCAGGCGCCTGGCTGTAAGATGAGTTCGAGTCATGAGAAGATCCCTTGTTTACAGCGCGGAAAACTGCCAAGCTTAATCGGCCCAACGGTTTCGCTGATCGTTTATGGCCCCGCTCCGACGCATCACAGCGCCCCGCAAAAAGACGCCAAACAATTCTGGAGCTCAGCGTTGGTGCTTCAATAACCAGTCGTAGAGTTTCGGTTGGTTATAGGTCTCGCTCCAGGAATCGTGGTCGGCCTCGGGATAAACCGTGAGCTCGATCTCTTTGCAACCGGCCCTCTGGAAGGCCGCAATCATCCGCTCGGATTCAGCCAAAGGCACCACGGAATCTTTGGCGCCATGAAAGGCCCAAACCCCCAGGGATTGAATCGCCCGGACTTTATCCGGATTGGCCAGTAAGACGTCAATGGTCTCTCCCCCTCCACAGATGGGCGCTATTGCCGCAAAACGCTCGGGGGAAGTCGAGCCAAGGCTCCAGGTGCCGTATCCTCCCATGCTCAAGCCCGTCAGGTAGATCCGCTTGGGATCGACCTTGTATCGGGCGATGACATCATCCAGCAGGGCCAGCAGGACGGTGTTGTCCCATCGCTGACCGGCCGGGCATTGCGGCGACACAATCAGGAACGGGAATTCGCGGTTCTGCTTCACCAGCTTGGGCGGGCCATGCACGGCCACTTTGGCGAGGTCGTGGCCCCGCTCTCCCGCGCCATGGAGAAACAACAACAACGGCCAGCGTTTCGTCGCCTCGGATGCGTAATCCTTGGGGAGGTAAAGCAAGTAACCCAAGTTCACCGTTCGGGTGACCTGGCTCGTAAAAACATGCCGCTGTTGCATGAGTTCAGGATCCGTTTCCTGGGCGCCGAGAGTCAGCGCAAAAAGAGCGGCCGCGCCCGCGGCAGCCATGAAGAGTCGTGGTGTTCGCATAATGAGATTCGTTGGATTCATTGACTGGCTCTTATTCCATTCGCTTGCGGAGCACTTCCATGAGGTCCTTTACAGAAAAGGGTTTCTTCAGCAAGTGAGGTCGCACTGGATCCAGCCGCTCCAACTTCTCCTCGCGGGTGGCCTCGGCATCCCCGCTCATCAGCACGACCGGAACATGAGCGTTGACTTGGCGCAATTGCAGGACGAATTCGATGCCACTCATCGCAGGCATGGTCACATCAGACAATACGAGGGAAATGTCGGTCTCGTGGCGGCGAAAAACCTCCAAGGCCTCCCGTCCGTCGCGAGCGACCAGCACGTCATACCCCGACCGCAAGAGACAGGCCTTGACCACCTCCAAAACCAACGGATCGTCATCCGCCACTAGAACCGTCTTGCCAATCGACGGAGGCGAACGATCGACCCATCCTGTCATTGGCGACGAACCTCCGGCCCTTTTCTCGGCCAGACTGGATACCATGGGCAGGTAAATCGTGACGGTTGTGCCTTCGTTTTCCTGACTTTCGAGCAGGACTTGACCTTCGTGGAGGCGGGTGACGCTGTGAACAATCGTCAGCCCGAGACCCACCCCCAAACTCTTGGATCGGGTCGAATAGAAGGGATCAAAGGCACGATCCAGAACCGCGGGGGACATGCCAAGACCGTGGTCGGCAAAGGCCATTTTGCATACATCCACCGAGTTCAACCCCAGGGCCTCGGCCCGCTCGGCCGACAAAGAGAGACGCTCGAGGGCAATGTCGAGTCTGCCCCCGGTGGCCAAGGCAAACCGGCTGTTGCTCAGGAGTTGGTGAAAGACATTCTGCCACTGGGTCGGATCGGCGGTCAGTTGACAGGCGGACAGCCGGATTTGAAGATCGATCTGGGCCGAACCCGGCAACTGCCCAAGCCAGGACTGAGTCTCCTTCTCAAGCAAGGCGGACAGATCGATGGTCTGCGGTCGAAACCGTCGCTGCGGCCGGGCGGCGAGGAGAACATTCTCTAAAATGCGCTCGCTTTTGCGCGCCGAATTGTCTAAAGCCATCGCATACTGCATGGCCTGGGAATTTGGGACGACTTCCTCCTTGATCAAGGACGCGTAACCCAGGATGGGAGCGATAAAATTGTTGAAATCATGGGCCAATTGCCCCGCCAGGAGCTTCAGCGAATCGAGCCGCTCATCACGCGCCCGCAAGACCGGATCGCCAGGGGGTTTTGGCGGCAAACGTGATGTGAAGGAAGAGGAGGGTGTCATTCGGGTGACGAGGGTCTCCTTCCCTCACCCAGGTGTGTTCGGACTTCCTGGAGCAGTTCATTCAAGGGTTGCATCTTGCTGATGCAGCAAGCCGCCTGCTTCGCGAGGGCCTCCTGCATGAGTTCCTCGTCATAGCCCATCCCGGTCAACATGATGACCGGCATTTTCGGATACAACCGTTTGATGGCCATCAGCACCTCCAAGCCGTCCGCATCCGCCAAGGCAATATCCAGAATCACCAGATCACAGACCTGGGTTTCGAGCCGGCGCAAAGCCTCCCCGGCTGTGGCGCTGCACTCGACTTCCAATCCCCGCTTCTGCAGAAAGCCACAGAGCAAATCACGGATCGATGCCTCATCGTCCACTAATAGGACGCGCGGTTGATTCATGGAATCTATTTCTAACAAGGCCATTCTCAAATGCAAGGCGAAGCCGTCAATCTTGTCCTTTTTCCTTTTTTCGCGGATCTTCTTCTGACAATATCCTGCCCGGCGTGAGGGAGAGATGGCCTTCGCGGGGATGTGCGAACTCCGAGGGGCATCGATGATCCCTATGACGCGCAACCCTTATGATCAAACAGGCCTGCTATGCCGCCATCAAAAAAGATCTCTTCGCTGGGACGCCGGGATTTTATCAAACTATCGGCTGTGACTGTGGGAACCCTTGGAGCTGTGGGACCCGCCGGTGTTCCGGCAGCCGCATCGGCGGTCTCGGATGCCGCCCCCGCTCGCCTCAAGCCTGCGCGTCTTAAACGCCGCAGCCGTTGGGAAACCCGATACGCGGGAGAACGCCTGCAACGCGTCGCGTTTCCCATGGGCGGCATGGGCGCGGGCATGATCTGCCTGGAGGGAACCGGCGCGATGTCGCACTTTTCGCTCCGCCACAAGCCGGAAGTCTTCAACGAGCCCTGCACCTTTGCCGCCATCTGCGTGAAAGGCCATCCTAACGTGGCCCGGGTCCTCGAAGGCCCGGTGCCGCCCTGGAAACTGTTCGGACAACCAAACACCGGAAATGGGGCCGGAGGCTCTTCTTTTGGACTGCCCCGATTTTGCGAAGCCTCTTTTACCCCAAGGTTCCCGTTCGGTATTATCAAGCTCCGGGATCCGGATCTGCCTCTTGAGGTGGAAATCACCGGTTGGAGTCCGTTCGAACCCGGTGATGCCGACCTGTCCAGCCTGCCCGTCGCAGCCCTCGAATATCGGTTCACCAACCCAACCGGCGCCCCCCTCGAGGCGGTCTTTTCCTATAACGCCCGGAATTTCATGGCAATCGGCGGCAATCCCCATGCGGTCAAAGCCAGCCCGGGCGGATTCATGCTCTGGTGCGGGCCCGGCAAGGACAAGCCCTGGGAAGAAGGGGCATTCACCGCCTGCGTGGACGATCCCGCTGTGAAGGTGAACCATGCCTGGTTCCGAGGCGGTTGGTTCGATCCGCTGACCATCGTGTGGAAACACATCGCCGCCGGCGAATGCCCGGATCAGCCTCCCCTGAGCGAGGGGGGAGCATCGCCCGGGGCCACCCTGTCCGTTCCTTTTCTGGTTCCGCCAAGAGAACAGCGCACCATCGTCCTTCGCCTGGCATGGCATGTGGGAGCCACTAACCTGCGCATTGGCAAAGATCCCGATTCATCAAGCCAACCCTTGCCCCCGGGCAATTATCGAGCCTGGTACGCGGGGCGTTTTCCGGATATCACCGCCGTCACTGACTACTGGCGCGAACGTTACACCCAACTCCGGGCCGCCAGCCGGCGTTTCTCGGATTGTTTCTACGACACCAACCTCCCCCCGGAGGTCATCGAAGCGATTGCGGCCAACCTCACGATCCTCAAATCCCCCACCGTCTTGCGGCAGGCCGACGGACGATTGTGGTCATGGGAAGGCTGCAGCGACAACTCGGGCTGCTGCCATGGCTCCTGCACACACGTCTGGAATTACGCCCAGGCCATCCCTCACCTCTTCCCGAACCTGGAACGTTCCCTCCGGGAAACCGAGTTCGGCGTGTCCCAGGACGGACGCGGACACCAGGCCTTCCGCACCAGCCTGCCCATCCGGCCGGTGGTCCATGATTTTCACGCGGCCGCCGACGGCCAGCTCGGCGGCATCATGAAGGTCTACCGGGAATGGCGCGTCAGCGGCGACCTCGAATGGCTGAAACGCCTGTGGCCAAAAGTCAAGAAGAGCCTCGATTTCTGCATCGAAGAATGGGATCCACACCATCGGGGGGTGCTGGAAGAACCGCATCATAACACCTACGACATCGAGTTCTGGGGACCCGACGGCATGTGCGCCAGTTTCTACCTGGGCGCCCTCCAGGCTGCGGTCATCATGGGTCAAGCGTTGGGAGACGAACCGCCCCTCTATCGGGAGCTGCTGCAACGCGGACTCAAGAAAACCGAGACCGAACTCTATGACGGCGAATATTTCCTCCAGAAAATCCAATGGGAAGGTTTGCGCGCCAAAAGCCCCCTGGATGTCGCCAGTTTTGGTGGCAACTACTCGCCCGAGGCCATCGCCCTGTTGAACAAAGAAGGGCCCAAGTACCAGTATGGCGCCGGCTGCCTGGCTGACGGTGTCCTGGGTTCGTGGATGGCCCTGGTGTGCGGGATCGGCCAAGTCCTGGATCGCGGCAAGGTCCGCAGCCATCTCCAGGCGGTCCACCGCTACAACCTGAAAAGGGACCTGACCGCCCACGCCAATCCGCAACGGCCCAGTTACGCTTGTGGCGCCGAAGGCGGTCTGCTGATCTGCACCTGGCCCAAAGGCGGTGAACTTTCCTTGCCCTTTGTCTACTCGAATGAAGTCTGGACCGGCATCGAATACCAGGTGGCTTCTCACTTAATGCTCCTGGGCCGGGTAGAGGAAGCTCTGGACATCGTGCGCGCCTGCCGAAGCCGTTACGACGGACGCGTCCGCAATCCATTCAATGAATACGAATGCGGCCATTGGTACGCCCGGGCGATGTCTTCCTATGCCATGCTCCAAGGCCTGAGCGGCGCCCGTTACGACGCCGTCGACAAGGTCCTCTATCTTACCCCCAGCTTGAAAGGCGACTTTCAATGCTTCCTGTCCACAGCCACCGGCTACGGCACCGTGGGTGTCCGCCGCGGAAAACCGTTCCTCGAGGTCCGCTCCGGCACGATCGACACCCGGAAGATCGAATACCAACCCGCCCCATCGTAATCGCGGTTGTAACCGATGTTCCATTCGCAAACAGGCGTGTCCGAGGTTGCGTGTCCGCCACTCCGACAAGGATCGCATTCCGCAATAAAGAATTCGTCATTTTGCCTGCCTGCCATTAGGGTGGGAACGTGAACAGTCTTTTAGTCGGATTTCTGGCAACGCTCCTGGCCACCAACACGCCGGTGGCCATCAGCAATTGGATGAAAACCGCCGCGGGACAAACCAACTCCCCGGTCAATCCCAACGATCCCCAGGAAATCGAGCTCTCGCGCCTCATGAACGAGGACGACGCGGCTCAAGCCGAGGTGGACCGTTGGATCAAGGACAATGAAGCCTTCAAGGCGCAAGGCGTCGGAATCCCGGACGCCGCTTTGACCCTCAAAATTGAACAACGCCTCTCCTCGGTCCGTCAGGCCTACACCGAATTCCTCAAAAAACATCCCCAGCACAGCCGGGGGCGCATTGCTTTTGGCAGCTTCCTCAACGATATCGGAGAAGAATCGGAAGCCCGCGACGAGTGGATCAAAGCCCGTGACGCCGATCCCAAAAATCCAGCGGCCTGGAATAACCTGGCCAATTATTACGGCCACCGCGGCCCCGTCACCAACGCGTTCGTTCATTACGCCAAAGCCATCGAACTCTCCCCCAAAGAACCGGTGTATTACCGCAACTTTGCCACCACCCTCTTCCTCTTTCGCCGGGATGCGATGGAGTTTTTTCAGCTGAACGAACAACAGGTTTTCGATCGATCGCTGGAACTCTACCGCCTGGCCATGAGACTGGAACCCGGCAATTTCATCTACGCGTCCGACCTGGCCCAGACCTATTACGGAATCAAACCCTACCGCCCCGACGAAGCCCTGGCAGCATGGGATCTGGCCTTGTCGCTGACCCAGGATAATTTGGAGCGTGAAGGAGTTTACCTGCACCTGGCCCGTTGGGAAATCATCCGGGAACGATGGGACACCGCCCGCCAACATTTGAACCGCGTCACCAACGCGATGTACGCCGACTTGAAACAAAGGGTTTCCCGCAACCTCGAGGCAAAATCAAAGGCGGCCTCCGCCACCCATGCCGTTCCCCAGGCTCCCCCTCGGAATTGACCTGATCAATGGGCGGGTGATGCGTCGACAGAATTCTCCCGCGTTTGCTGGAACATGGACACGCTCTCCTCCCGCCAGCGGGAATATTGTTCGCCAAGGCCGAGGGCCAAAATATAGTCCAAATCGATCCCGCCAAATTCCTGCCCGGACAAATCTTTATGGTGTTCATGGTCCAGCGCGTTGGCCACATGCACCGCAATGACCGGACCCAGACTCCGATTCAGAGACTCGGATGGCGTATGATGAAAGGTCACCCCTTCGACCACCGGATTGGGCAATCCCCACAGCCCCAGCAGATAACCGCCAACCTCGGCATGAGAACAGCTGAACAGCTCTTTCTCCGCCTGCCACAAGGGCAGACGTTGCTCCCGCGAAAGCTTGAGGGCGTTCAGGTAGGGCTCGGGCAGATTCGCCGCCAGGATCAGTTTGCCGATATCGTGCAGGAGCCCCACGATAAACGCATGCTCCACCAATCCCAGATCCCGCTGTTCGGCGGTGCAAATCCGCTTCGCTAACACCCCCGTCTCCCAGGAGTGCGCCCACAGTCGTTCAAACCCAAAGGTCGCAATGGCCGCCTTGTCAAACAGGCTGAACACCTGAAGCGAAAGCACCAGCGCCTTGACCGTCTCCAATCCCAGGTAAATCGTCGCCTCGGTCGGATTGGTCACCTTCCACGGCAGTCCGAAATACGCCGAGTTCACCAGCTGTAAAATCTTGGCGCTCATGCCGGGATCCTTGGCCACGATTTCTCCCGCCCGCTGTAACGACGGATCATCCGCCCGCATTTCGCCCATCAGTTCCACGTAAAGACTCGGCAGGCTGGGAACCGATCGCATCTGCGACACCAATTTTTTGACTTTTTCATTCGTAATGCGATCAGACTGCGATACCGCCCGAGCCAGGGTCTCTATCAGCACCTGCGAGTCGCACGGCTTGAACAAAAACTGATGCGCCACCGAAAAGGCCTTCCGCAACGCCGGCTGGTCCGCCTGCCAGCACATCGTAATACGAGTGGTGTGCGGATATCGCAGCATCACCTCCCGCAGGAGTTGATCCCCCGACATTCCCGGCATGAACAGGTCGGCCACCACGACGTCAAATGTCATGCGGCTCAGGGCCTGCAACGCCTTCGATCCGCTGTCCGTAAACTCAATATACCAGTCGTTGCTCATGCCAATCAGCATGCGATGCAACGCCTGCAACACTTTCAGTTCGTCATCGACAAAAAGTATGCGCTTTTTCATGACCTGTCGCCGGTCTAACCGTGGTTAAAAGTCCGTCTTGCCAAAAGGAGCCGGGCTTGGCCCATCATCCGTTTTGCCTCGCCTTTCTCTACGCCCAACCGCATTCCCCCCGCCACACAAACCCTCTTCCCCCGCAAGCAGATGATATGCCATCCTGCCGCTTCAACCGGGGTTCGACCCGCTCCCGATGCGCTGTTGCCCAGCCCGAATGATTCCAATCAAGGCCGGCCTTCTGATATGGGCCTGCGAGACGCGCTCAGCCACATCGCCCCAGACTCCCTAGAACCCAGCCACTGTCCAAGATCCGGACAGGCCGAGACACTCGTGCCAATCCTAAGACACAGGCCTCAAACCACGATGAATTTCGAAGACATTCCCGGGCGGCAGACTGACGAACCTCGATCAGGTCCGATAACCCACCCGCACCCAAGGCTGTCGGTCCACGAGCGGCCTGGATGGACTTAAAGAATCCGCTTGTCCCCGCCGATGATCAAAGCGAAAGTAATGGAATGAGTCTTGACAAAGTTGACTTTCGGGAAATTCAAGCCATGAAGGCTCGGCGCGAGCCGGTGGCGGCCCTGACCGCCTATGATTATCCCATGACCCGCATGCTGGATGAGGCGGGCATTCCGCTCATTCTGGTGGGGGACTCCCTCGGCATGGTGATTCTTGGGTATCCCGACACCACTCACGTGACCCTGGAGGAGATGGAACATCATGTCCGGGCGGCCGCGCGAGCGCGTCCCCGGGCCTTGCTTGCCGCCGATCTGCCGTATCGCAGCTACGAAACCCCGGAACAAGCTGTCCAAAGCGCTCAACGACTGGTGACCGCCGGCGCCGAAGCCGTCAAGGCCGAAGGGGGACGCGACATCCTACCCCAAGTCGAGGCGATCGTGTCCGCGGGCATCCCCTATCTCGGGCACCTGGGCATGCTCCCGCAAAGCGTGCTCGTCGAAGGCGGTTATCACATCAAGGGTAAGGTCGATGCCGAAAGGGAACGATTGCTGGCCGACGCCGACGCCCTGGCCAACGCGGGCGCGTTCGGCATTGTCCTCGAACTGGTCTCCCCGCCGGTTGCGCGATTGATTACCGCCCGCATCCCGGTTCCCACCATCGGGATCGGCTCAGGCCCGGATTGTGACGGACAGATCCTGGTCACGCTGGATCTGGTGGGGCTGTTCCCTTGGTTCACCCCCCGATTCGTGAAGCCAAAAGTCAACGCCGCCGAACAAATTCGGCAGGCCGTCCAAACCTGGCATCGCACCCTCCCTCGCCCCGCCGCATCGACATAGATTATGGGCTCGCTTCCTCGGGACGAATCGAAGCGGAAGCATCCCATGGACCCAATCCCAGACATTCCATCAATATGAAAACTAAAATCATCCTCTCCTCGGTGCTGCTGCTCCTGCTGACATCCTTTTAGCAAACGGCGGCCCAACCTTCAGCGCCGCCGCGGTCATCATCGCCCCCCGAGGACGCCTTGGTTCACCGGGATCTGGCTTACGTGCCGGGCGGACACGAACGCCAAAAACTCGATCTGTACTTGCCGAAAGCGGGCACAGGTTTTCCGCTGATTTGTATTGCCGCAGGATCAGTGTCAGGCTATTTCTTCAATAAGAAAAACAAGGTTCAGCCAAACAAGGGATGATACGATCCAGTCCATCGTGTTGATTCTTCATTCTCTCGGCCATGAAAACTCAGACAACAGAAACAGTATCCTCGGCAGCCCATAGGATTGCTGCTCTCAAGTCGCACGCAACTCCAGGCTCGCCTTACGCCTTCACCCTCATCGAACTTCTCGTGGTGATTGCGATCATTGCGATCCTGGCTGGGATGTTATTGCCCGCCTTGGGGCGCGCGAAACAGAAAGCAACGAACGCAGCCTGCCTGAACAACCAGAAGCAACTCTTGATCGGTTCGCTGATGTATTCCGACGACAATTCCGATCGGTTCATCTACACGGTTCCCAGTGGAACACAGATTGGGAATCCGGCTGGCGGTTTCTGGCCCGGTCCCCACAATGACAATGGCGCCTACCAGGATTTGGCCGCGGGGATGACCAAGGAAAAAGCGCAGCGCTTCGTCGAGAATGGCATCCGCAAGGGCGCGCTGTACACTTACGTCAACAATCCGGGTTCGTATCATTGCCCTGGAGATTTGCGCAGCCGGCGTCTCATGCCGGGCAAAGGATACGCCTGGGACAGTTACTCCAAGGCCAACGGCATGAATGGTGGTGAGTGGCAAGGATCGACCACATCAGGATCGCAACCGACTTATGAGAAGGTCAGCTCTGTGGATGGTCCGGCCGAGGCGATGCTGTATCTCGAGGAAGCTGATCCGCGTGGGAATAACAAGGGCACCTGGGTGATCGATGTCAAACCGTCGCCCGGATGGGTTGATCCGTTCGCCATTTTCCACGGAAATGTTAGCACTATTGCCTTCGTCGATGGACACGCCGAGAGCCATCAGTGGCACGATCCCGGAGTGATCAAGGCTGCCAAGGACTCATCCGCGGGAAAGGAGAGCTTCTACTGGCAGGGTGGCAACGCCAAGAACACCGATTTCCAATGGGTTTATCAACGGTATAAGCACAGAAAATGGGCGCCGTTGTGAGTCGTTCCAGGCATGGATGCCGCGTAATCCGCGCAAACCTTGCTCCATTCAACCGCTCCACAGTCTGCTGCGGAGCGTTGTTCAAGCCGCGCAGAAATCTTCAGGAATTGTGTCTGATCCTTCTGGCTTACACGACGGCGTTGGCGGGAGAATATCCGAGGACCCGGGATCTCCCTGCGGACTCAAGACCCATAGATCGGCATGCGCTCGTCACCCGGCACAATGTTGTGCTGACCCACGCCGATCCCTTTGCGACGCTGCAGGTCGGAAACGGCGAGTTTGCTTTCGCTGTGGACATCACAGGATTGCAGACGTTTCCCGAAGAATACCAGAAAGGCATCCAGCTCGGAACGCAATCCCAGTGGGCCTGGGCAAGCGCGCCGAACCCGGAAAATTATCATATCGATGATGTCCTGAGTCCCTACGATGCCCACGGCCGGCAGGTAGTTTACGCGGATGGTTTGGGCAAACTGAATAACGCCGGGCGTCCCGACCGCGCCGCAAAAGCCAATGCCTGGCTCCGGGAAAACCCGCATCGACTGCAGCTGGGCCGTCTCGGCCTTATCCTCCGGCATGCGGACGGTTCAAACATCCGACTTGCCGAGTTACTCAACACCCAACAAACACTGGACTTGTGGTCGGGGATCATCGATAGCCGGTTTGAGTGCGACGGCCAATCCGTGCGGGTCCAGACGATCGCTCATCCAGAGCGCGACCTGATCGCCGTGCGTCTTGAATCATCCCTCGTCAGCAAAGGACAGGCGGGATTGGAATTCGAACGGTCGGCATCGGCCTCGAACTGCATCACAACACGGGTCTGTTCTCCCCGCCCAGCCGTGCGGTCCTGCAATGGCCGGGATTACATCACGGCGCCCCATTCAACCCGGTTGGAAGCGGTTTTGGCTTTCTCCCCTCAGACGATCGATGCGGGCGGTCTGCCATCCTTCCGGTCCACCCGTCGAGCGGCGGCAAAACATTGGCAGGCTTTCTGGCGCAAGGGAGGAGCGGTCGATTTGTCCGCCAGCCGGGATCCGCGCTGGCGGGAACTGGAACGTCGGATTGTTCTATCGCAATATCTCACCGCGATTCAATGCGCCGGCTCCCTGCCGCCGCAAGAAACCGGATTGGTTCAGAACAGTTGGCACGGCAAGTTCCACCTTGAAATGCATTGGTGGCACGCGGCCCACTTCGCCCTCTGGGGCCGACCCGAACTCTTGGAACGTTCCCTGAGCTGGTATCAGAGAATCCTCCCCGCTGCCCGCGACTTGGCCCGCCGAAATGGATACGCCGGCGCGCGCTGGCCCAAAATGGTCGGCCCGGAGGGAATCGACAGTCCCAGCCCGGTCGGTGGCTTTCTGATCTGGCAGCAAGCCCATCCGATTTATCTGGCTGAACTGCTGTGGCGCGCACACCCTCGCAAAGCGACCCTGAAAAAGTACCGAGAACTCGTGACTGCGACCGCGGAGTTCATGGCCAGTTACGCTGTCTGGGACGAACCAAGCCAGTGCTTTGTCCTGGGTCCGCCCCTAATCCCGGCCCAGGAAAGCTATGGTTCACTCCGCACCCGCGTCATGAATCCAACCTTCGAATTGGCCTATTGGCATTGGGGACTTCAGAAAGCCCAGGAATGGAGGGAAAGACTCGGCCTCCCCCGCGAATCCTTCTGGGACGATGTCTGCCGAGGACTGGCAAAACCTCATGGATCGGACGGACGCTATGATGCCATTTCTGTCACGCCATTCACGCTCACTCGGGACCATCCTTCGATGTTGCAGGCTTATGGTTTTCTTCCTTCCACGCCCCTCATTGACGTCTCATGGATGGGCCGGACTGTGGATTTTGTCCTCAAGGAATGGGACTGGCCATCGACCTGGGGCTGGGACTATCCAGTGCTCGCTATGACCCTGGCGCGACTCGGTCGGGGCGAGGATGCGGTCAACGCGCTGCTCATGGTCACGCCCAAGAATCGCTTCCTGACAAACGGACACAACTACCAACGTCCCAATTTGCCACTCTATCTGCCCGGCAACGGCGGTCTGCTCGCTGCCATTGCCATGATGACGGCCGGCTGGGACGGAGCCCCAGATCAATCCGCCCCCGGGTTTCCCGACAATGGCGATTGGTCAGTACATTGGGAAGGTCTTTCCCCCATGCCATAAAGATGAATATCTCGCACGGACCATTAATCATTGATCCTGCGGAGTGAACGGTTTCCGTTGCCCCCACCCGCAATTTCGAACATAGTCGATCCCACGTCCGATGAAAAAGTGTCCGTATTGCGCTGAGGCGATCCAGGACGAGGCCATCAAGTGCCGGTTCTGTGGCGAGCCCTTGGTCCCGCCCGTCATCGAGCAACGCCGATCGCCCTGGTACTACAGCGACATCGGCATTTTCATCCTGTTCCTCTGCGTGGGCCCCTTTGTGTTGCCGCTGGTCTGGTGGAATCCCCGATACCCGCTCCCGATCAAAATTGGGATCACCGTTCTCATCCTGATCCTCACCTGGCTGATGATCCTTTCGCTCTCGGCATCGCTCGCCAAACTCACCGAGTTATACCGTATGCTCCAAAATCCCGAGATCATGCCCTAAAACTCTCCACCCTCTTCCTGGCCTTCAGGATCTCCCCAAAAAGTGCATTCCCAAAACCGCAGAATCTCGTTCCCTCTTTGCTGATGGCCTCGGCCCAAATCCACCGCACGCTCGGCCCACTACGCCTCACTTTCGACCGAGATCCTGGCCGCCAGCCGATGGCTGTGACCGGGCTCAATCCCGCGGGCGTCAGCCAATGCATTCGTGGTCTCAATACAGATCATCCCTCGCCATTCGTCATCTCCGAAGTCCGACATGCGGGCAGCTTTTGCGATCCAGGGATTCCACACCACAGTGGACCGGCTGCCTTCCTTGGCAATCCGTACGCGGCGTCGCCAGCCGGGATCGATCAGGACGCAATCGGCCAGAGTATCGACGTAAACGCGATCGATTTCCGCGTGGACTTCGATCGGCTGATTCTCGGTCCCTTCCGCGGGGGGAGAAATCACCGTGTCCAAATACCGGCAATGCTCCAGGCCGTGAATTCGGACCCGGGTGATATCGCTCACCGCAAAATAACTGTGCAGGGCCGATTCGCATCGGATGGATTCCTCCCCCGTGTTATGCATGATCAAGGCCACCTCCAACTCCGAGGCGACGCGGACCTGAAGCCGGAGTTCGAAGGGATGAGGCCAGAGCGCGCGCGTTTCTTTGTGATCGCTGAGTTTGAGTTCGATCCGCGTGATGCCGTCGCTTGGGGCATCGGTTGCCACGACGTCCCAGAAGGAAATCCTGGCAAAGCCGTGCGCGGGCTTGCCGGGATTTTCGGGGTGCGGTCCAAACCAGGGCCAGCAGACGGGGATGCCCCCGCGAATCGGCGCGCCAGGTTGGAACCGGCTCTTCCCGCTCGTCCATAAAACGGGTCCGCCCCCGTGCGGTTGAAAGGCGATGACCTGTCCTCCCGCGAGAACTACTGTGGCGGAAGCCGAGGTATTCGTGATTTGAGCGACAATGAGATCGCCTTGTATTCGCACAAACTCAACGCGCCCCGGGATCGAATACCGGTCGTTCAAGAAGCACAGTTTATTCGAGGACATAAGTTTAAGGATCAAATCTCCGGGCTTGCAGTCCCCAAGTCAAGCGTTCTAAGCCCGACCAGGATCCGCATATATTAAGGCGCGTATAAGCAGCCCGAGATTTGGGCATGGTCGTTTGGACCGGCCTCACCGCCTCGCGGCCACCAGAGGGACTGAAGTCCGCGCTCCCGCCCCCCGGAAAAAACCCTCGCCGCAGGCCCCCCGCGCACTCCGACAGACTCTTCACCTGCCATCTTTTTCGCGAGTTTTGCCTTGGATAATGCTTGCGCAACAGCCCCCATTATCTCCACAATAAGTCATGAAGCCTTTTACAGCGGCAGTGGGTCTTGCCCTGTCTGGAGTGTTCTGGTTTTCTTCCCCGCCTGTCATTCGTGCCTCCGATGTTGCGGGGTACTCTCTCCTGAAGGGCCAGTTTCTCATTCAGACCGGGCCCGGCCAGTGGATCACAGATCCGTTGTTCGGTTACAGCCTCCTGGCCTCGGTGGAACTGACGGATTTTTACCTCGTCACAAATGCCTCCTTGAGTTTACCCGGGGGCGGTGAAGTTGCCATGGATGACTTGGGAGACTCTTGGGATTACCTCGACACCTTCAGCACCCTGTCGTCTTTGAATGCCGACTATGGCTGGGGCAATTACGTCTTCAACCTGTCCACAGTGAACGACGGGGATTACTCGTGCGAGCTCCGATTTCCATCAACGCCGCTTCCGCCCACGCCTCACCTGGTTAACTTTGCCGATGTCCAGGCTGTTCTCACCACCGCGCCTCTTGTTCTGAATTGGGACTTTGCGGCGCCGCCGGCGGAAGGCGACTTCGTGCAGGTCTACATCAACTTGGGCCATGGTGAAGTGTTTTCCACTCCCGATGTGGGGATGCCGGGGGCCCTGGATGCAACGGCCCGATTCGTCACGGTGCCTGCCGGCACTCTTGAGCCTGGCAATATTTATAGTTTGACTCTGGAAATTACCCGCCTGGTGTCCACCAATGCCACAACCTATCCGGAGGTCACCGGAGTGGCCGGAACGTTCAGTTCGACCTCGATAGATCTGATCACCCTCATGCCGCCGATCCTGAATCTTCCGTCGGGCCCGACAAACGGAATCATGACGATCGAGGTGCAGGCCGAACCGGGCGAGACGATTATCCTCCAGAGCTCCGATCTCCTGGACACCTGGCGCAACTTGGCAACGAACAGCCAGGACTCCGTCATCCGGGTATTCTCGATCCCTGTTGGACAGACGACCGCCGCCTTCTTCCGCGCCTACCAACCTTGATGCCGCATGGGACTTTTGCACCGCCGCGACTTTGTGGGGATGTTTATCGGACGCGAATCAGCCGCCGCCTTTGTCGGACAGTTCTTGTGAAGCGATTTTTTCCAGGACAAAGTGACAAATGAAGATTGCGGCAAGACCGAGTGCCGCCCTATGCTGCGGCCGTTTGACCAACATATGAAACCAACACTGAATCTGGGTTATATCCTGCTGATCAGCCTGGTCGCCGCCTTTGGCGGTTTTTTGTTTGGCTATGATACCGCCGTTGTTTCGGGCGCCATCGGTTTCTTGAAAACCCACTTTCAGTTGTCGGCGGAGCTCACCGGCTGGGCCGCCTCGAGCATGCTGGTCGGATGCATGGCGGGCGCCATGATCGGCGGACCGCTGGGCGATCGCTGGGGGCGCAAGCCGTGTCTGATCTTGTGCGCGGCGCTGTTTGCGATCTCTTCGCTGGCCTCGGCCATCCCCGCCACCCTCGCCCAATTTGCCTGGTCCCGATTTGCGGGCGGGGTCGCCATCGGCGCGGCCTCGATGCTTTCTCCCCTTTACATTGCCGAGATCGCCCCGGAGAAAATCCGGGGCACCCTGGTGGCGCTTTATCAACTGGCGATTGTCATCGGCATCCTGGTGGTGTTCTTCGTCAACCTGCAAATCCAGCGTCTGGGCGACGAGGCCTGGAATATCAACACGGGCTGGCGATGGATGTTCGCCTCCCTCGTGCTGCCGTCCGTGCTATTCGGCGTCTTTATGGCGGTGGTTCCGGAAAGCCCGCGCTGGCTTTTAAAAATGGGACATCGCGACCAGGCTCGACAAATCCTGGAGCGAATTGGGGGACCCGAGACGGCCACGCGCGAAATCGCGCAAATCGATCAGGCGCTCAAGCAGGAAGAAGGGCACTGGAGCGAACTGTTCACGACAGGCTACCGGCGCGCGCTGATCATTGGCATCGCCCTGGCGGTGTTTGGCCAATTCAGCGGCATCAACGCCATCATGTATTTCGCGCCGGAGATCTTCAAGGCGGCCGGTTCGGGCACCGACTCGGCCTTCGCGCAGACCGTGATTGTGGGCGTATTCAACCTGCTGTTCACTTTTGTGGCCATTTGGTTGGTGGATAAAGCGGGGCGCAAGCCGTTGCTCGTGGCAGGCACCATCGTTCAGGTGATCTCGTTGACTTTTGTGGGGACGATGCTGGCCGGGGGCCACAGCGGGATGCCCCTTTTGGTGGGCATCCTGGGTTTTGTGGCCGCCTTTGCCGTGGCCATGGGCCCCATTCCTTGGATTGTCAACTCCGAGATTTTTCCCACCAAATTGCGGGGACGCGCCATGTCCGTGGCAATTTTTTGCCTCTGGCTGGCCGATTGGATCGTCACCCAAACCTTCCCCATGCTGCGGGAAGGCATCGGACCGGCGAGGACTTTTTGGGTCTATGCCGGCTGCAGTCTCTTGAGCACCGTCTTCGTTGTCGTCATGGTCCCCGAGACTAAAGGCCGCACACTCGAGGAAATCGAGGCCAGTTGGCGAAAGCACTAGTGTGGTGCCTCTCAATCAACAATCATACCTACTCACGTCTCGACTGGTATTGTCAATGAGTTGAACTGACTCCAGTTCTTAACAGATAACTGGCGGGGGCAAACCCCTGGAGTTGCGTGGAAAAGGCCTTCTGCCTGATCCGGTGGGGCGCCCCTATCGCGCGGCCCCGCAAATCAATCGGTTGTGCCTGGGTGGCCTCGAGGGTGGATGGCAGCCGCACCGTGCACGACCCGGATTGTCCCGATTGTTCCCAGAGGCGCAAAACGAGGCCCTCTCCTTCGGGATTCGGTCCAAAAGCGGTGACCAGCACCCCCGGCCGGGAAACGGTGATCCCGCGTCCCAAAGGCGGCAGAGGTCCGCCGCCGCCCTCACCCACTGCGCCGAGAAGCGGCAGGCGCGCCTCCCAGGACGGTGTCACCAGAGCCTTGGCGGCTTCGGAATTGTCGATAGCCCAAATCCGAACCCGTGAGGTCCAGGTGCCCTCATTCCACAACCGAAAGTTGGTGCTCCATTGGTTGTTAAAAAGATTGACATAAACAGCGGAACGCACCGGTTTAAATTGGCGCGAATACTGCCAAAGACCCGGCGAATCCAGGCTGATCAAACCGGAGTCCAGGGGGCACAGGCCCAAACCGTGATCATCCGGATCGATCATATACATCCCGCTGTTCACACCGAAAACGTGGTGGTTTGATCCAGGGACCAGATCGGTTGCCGGATTCACGATCGCTCCGAGGCGCCCGAGGCCAAACCGGGGCGATTTCAGATTCGCGGAGAAACAAATCCATCCCGCTTCCGGCCATGGGTCCGCTGGCTTGCCGTGCAGGGTCACTTCGACATCCAAATACGGCAAATCGTGATACAGCACGAATCGCGTGGTGATGGGACAAGGCAGTCCGCCCTCGGCCGCGGCCTCGACCACGGCTGTGGCGGCCACGGGGCTGTCCTCATATCGAACCTGGCATCGCCTCGGAACGGCCTGGACATAGGGCGCTTCGGTGGCAGGCGGCAGGGGCGGTTTGCCAAGTTCAACCTGCCCCCAGTCGGCGTCGATCTTCACGTAGGCCTTGACATAGGCGGCGACCTGATCGGCATCGAATCGCTCGTAGAGGACCTGCCCCGGTCGATGACGGGCGCCTGGATCCACCAGTTCGCGTCCAGAGCGTTTATCCACCAGGGAACTCAGACAACCATTGGCAGAGTCAATTTCCATCTTGAACCATCGGTTTTCCATCGCATCTGCGTCCCGGCGCGGGGCGTGATGGCGGCTGGACTTCAGGTCTTCCTCGGGGACAAAGGCCCGATAACCCAGGCCCGGAACTTCGGGAGAGACAAACCTCAGAAAACCTGCGCCCTGCTCGACTGAAATCGCCTGTCCTCCGTCAACAGGCCTGAGGGCCTGAACACCGGAGAGCGTCGCATTACTGATCGTGACCAGGCCACCACGGTTCCACGGCAGAGGATTAAAGACAACAATCCGCGGGGCTTTAGCCTGGATGCCATTAGCCAGGCGTTGCATCCGATGTTCCAGCAAGGGCAGGAGGTGATTCTGGACATTGCGGATGTACGTCGAGTGTTCTTCCCAGGATGCCTCCATTTTTTTGAAGCGGCCTTCGGCGCGTTCGCGGCGCCAAGGATTTCCATAATGCCAATTCATGTTCTTTCCATAGGGGGTCACCCAACTCAAGGCGGCCCCCCACGTGTGTTCTCCGTAGAGGAGACTGTTTTCCCGAATCAACGCCAGATCCGAATCCGTGTCGGTCGTGACATTCCACAGTTGCAGCAAAGCGGTCAACGACTCGGTTGCGGGAATGAGAGGACGCAGATTCCGGGCGATTCGCGCGCCGATCGGATCGCTCAGCGGCCCATGAATCCAACTATCGGGCATGTCGCCGCGCACGACGGGGATCGGGGATTGCTCGGCGACAATGGCGTCGGCGAAATCCGAAAGTCGTCCGATTCGAACCCGAACCCCCGGGAGTTTGTCTGAGGCCTCTCGAAAAAGCTGCTGGACTTCTTCGGTCCGCGGGGGGCCGTGATTATCGCCGGTATGAATCAACGCGAGCCAGGTTTGGTAAGGCCAATCGACCGGGGGCATCAAACCCGTGCCGTAGCTTTCGGCGGTGTACATCGTCAGCACCCGGGAGCCATCGGGCCCCTCCCACCAAAAGAGCCGCGGCACATCGGGCGAGCGGCTGGCGGCATTGCATCCCAGATGAAGAAACTCCACGCCCGCCTGTTTGAGCACGGTAGGCCAGATCCAGCTGTGGCATGGCACATCCGTCATCTTGGCGTCACGCGGCAGATCGAGCGCGAGCCGGCGCGCCAACTGCGACGAGTAGCCCAGTCCCCAGGTGAGGTCTTCCAACTCCAACAACTCGGTGTGAAGGGTAAACGGCAAGGCGTGCGCATAAAAGCGCCCCTCCTGGAAGGCCCGCTGCACACTCGTCCGCCGTTCAAACGTCTGGCCCGGCCAATCCTCGAGGATTTTAAAGGCCGGCCAGCCCGGAACGGTCCAGACAAACTTTTGGCCCGCCGGCAGGTCTCGATTGCGTTCCGCCACCTCGAGGGCCTGGTCGATCATGGTTGTTCGGTAACGCGCGACAATGTTGCTGGCGAAATCGGTGTAGCCGATGTCGAAGTGCGTTTTAAAAACAACAATCACCTGCCGAACGGGACTCCTGGGCAATGTGCGAGATTCGGTTTGTGCTTGTATCGCGGACGTGGCCAAAAGCCACCCCCCCGCAAGGCAGAGAATCGTCGGGTTCAATTTGAAGGCCTGTTGTGGTGATGCGCTCCGGACACGTGCCTCTGGCAAACCAAGGCTCGCAGAGGGAATCACCGGTTGCGGCGGCTGGATGTCCGTTCCGACAACCAAAGCATATCGCGGTTGTTCGGCGAGGAGACATTCAGTTGGAGCTGGTTATTGTAGCGTGTCGGGGGCATGGTTCTTCCATCGACCCACTTCCGAATCTCCGCGTGCCCGTCGGCGAATGAAATCCCTGCCGCCCCGTTGTGGTAACTGGCGGGGAAATCGATAATCCGCGATGCGGCCGGAGATTCCACCATCATGTTGGCAAAACCACCCGCGTTAATGCTGTCCGGGTGCTCATCCAGCATCACGTAACACATGGCAGGCGCGGGATCGACAATGTCAGCGGTCTTATAATAAACCCGGTATTTCTTGGAGGTTGCATTTGCCCCGAAACCGGCCGGATCCAGCCAATCCCCGGGCCCAAAGGCCTGGCTCATGCCCATGCTGCGCACCCGCGGATACCGGCGCCCCCCAATGGTGACCGTGCTGCGATCTGCAGGACACCGATAGACGCTGACCTCGGTGAGATGATAAGCGAACTTGGACCGAAGTGGATCCCGCAAAGCGACGGTGTTTGTGTTGTCCCTGTTACTCCCGTTGAAATCGAGCCAGCCATCCACCCAGGCAGTCGGCTCCACCGGGCTTGTATAGCCGGAAGTGGCTGTCTTATCATTGTTATCATCCGTGTACAGATGCCAGACCAACTGAAGCTGCTTGAGATTGTTCATGCAAAAAATGCCCTGGGCTTTGGTCTTGGCCTTCGACAACGCGGGAAGCAGCATCCCCGCCAGAATGGCGATGATGGCAATGACCACCAGCAGTTCAATTAAGGTAAAGGCCCTGGACAATGACAAGGTTCGAGACGTTTTCATAAACGGACACACGCTTCATGGTTTACGCTGATCCTTCCTCTGGGTTCTTTCTGCCTGGGTAATATAAAATCCGATTCAACGAACATCACCCCATGCCCATGCCAGCTCCCGGTCTCTTCCGGGAATCGGTTTCAAGAACCCGAACGTCCAAAGCAACATAACATAATCCCCCCCCCATAGCACCATCAGAAACATCGCACTAATTGCTCCTTTGGGCACCCTCTCCCTGACCGCAAGAAATCCATAGCACATCCTCCCTGCGCCCGACGCCATTCAGTGGCCCGATCTCCCGTCATCCGCGGTGTTTCTGGCCTGATAAATGCTGCATTCAGGACGAATGATTTTCGCAGGCATGCAAAAAACCGGGTTTGATCGGGGCATTCAGAACGGGTGCCGTTGGCACTGCATTCCGAGTTTGGGGGATGATCCGGTCCGGAGCCTTCGCGAAACAGCAACTCCATAGCGGTCAATGCCCTGGTTCTACTTTGTGCCGGCCGCGTCTGATGATCTCTCCATGAATCACCACACTGAAATCGTGAAAAATAGAATTGCATCGTTGTTATCGGTCGTCATTTTTTGCCTGGTTGGGGTGTCGGTTTTTGCCCAAACCCAAGGGGTTTTGAGGCAGGTGTATTCGGGGATTCCGGGCACGTTGCTCAGGGATTTGACTCAAAACCCCAACTTTCCAAACAACCCCACCAGCGAATCGATCCTGAGCGACTTTTTTGAGGCCCCGATCGACGTCGAAGATAACTACGGCCAGAGGCTGATGGCGCTGATAACACCGCCGGTTACCGGGAACTATACCTTCTGGATTTCCGGGGATGACGAGTCCGCCTTGTATCTGAGCACGGACGATCAACCGGCGAACAAAACCCTGATTGCGCGCGTGCCCGGTTGGACTCCCTCGCGGGTATGGAACTGGGATCCGCAACAGCAGTCGGCATCGATCTCGTTGCAGAGCGGCCGGAAGTATTACATCGAGGCTTTGATGAAGGAGGGCTCGGGCGGGGATAATCTGGCTGTCCGCTGGCAACTGCCCAATGGCAGTATCGAGGAACCCATTCCGGGATCGCGGCTTCAAGTTTACGGGATGGGGCCGCCGATCATCGTCCAGCCCCCCGCCAGCCAAACAGTTTTCGAGGGCGCGCAGGCGGTCTTTTCGGTCCAAGCCAACCGGACCACAGGCATGAGTTATCAGTGGCAGAAAAATGGGGTGAACATCTCGGGGGCAACCAGCGCGTCGCTGACGGTTTTCGAGGTCCGCTTGTCGGAAAGCGGCACTCGATATCGCTGCGTCCTCGTCAATGCCCAGGGCTCGGTTACGAGCAATGAGGCCCTTCTGACAGTGCTGCCTGATACCACGCCACCGGTCCTGGAAGGGGTAACGGCCCTCGGAGATCCCGACACCATCACCGTCCTGTTCTCGGAACCCGTCGAAGCCAGCTCCGCTCAACAGAATACCCATTACACCCTGAATAACGGCGCGAGCGTGAAAAGCGCGATGTTTGCCGGCGACACACGAACCATCGTCCTCAAGACCAGCCCGCTCGAGCCCGGGATCCAGTATGTCCTGTCGGTCAGCCATGTCCGCGACCGCGCCACAACACCCAATACCATCAGCCCGGGTTCCCAGCGCAGTTTCACGTTGAGTTACGCCCCGCTCGATATGAGTCTGGTCGTTGGCAACCGGGAACCCCTCGGACCTTCATCACGCCGCACCGGCCTCGTGATCTCAGAAATCATGTACCACCCCGCGGACCGCGCGGATGGACGCAGGATTGAATTTGTCGAATTGTATAACACCCAGGATTGGCCCGAGGATTTGTCGGGATTCCGGCTTTTGGGAGATGTGGATTTCGTCTTTCCGGAGGGGACAAGTCTGGCCGCGCGTTCGTTCCTGGTCGTGGCCGCGGTTCCTGCCGACATCCGGACGGTGTATGGCATCAACAATGTCGTCGGTCCTTACACCGGCAATCTCGCGAACGACAACGGGTCCGTGGGCTTGCGCACCAAAACGGGGGCGGTCCTTCTGGAGGTTGCCTACTCGAGTCACCCCCCTTATCCGATGTCGGCGGATGGAGCGGGACATTCCCTGGTTTTATCTCGTCCCAGCTGGGGTGAAAACCATCCCCAGGCCTGGATGGCTAGCGCTCTGTCGGGAGGCAGTCCGGGAACAGCCGAACCCACGCCCGCCAATCCGTATCGCACCGTGGTCATCAACGAGTTCCTGGCACATACCGACCTGCCAGATCTGGATTTCGTCGAGTTCTACAACTACAGTGCCCAGGCGGTAAGCCTCGAAGGATGCATCATCACCGACGATCCGGCAACGAGTCGTTTTGTCGTCCCCACCGGAACCGTGATTCCTCCCCTGGGCCACATCGCCTGGGATGAATCCCAACTCGGTTTCCGCTTGAGTTCCGCGGGCGAGCACTTGTTCCTCCTGGCGCCGGGGAAAAATTACGTCATCGATGCGATTGAATTCGGCGCCACGGCCAATGGCATCTCGACGGGTCGATTTCCGGACGGCCATCCGGCCTTTCAGGAACTGACACTCAAAACGCCCGGCACAGCCAATAGCCGGCCCCTGAGCCGGAATATCGTCATTAATGAAATCCAGTATCACCCCTTGTCGGGCGACAACGACGACGAATTCATCGAGTTATTTAACAAGGGCAGCCAGGCGGTGGATATCGGAGGCTGGGCCTTTGTCGACGGGATCGAGTTCACCTTTCCCCCATCCAGCGTCATCCCGGCCAACGGGTACGTTGTCGTGGCGAAAAACGCAACCAGGCTTCGAGGTCAGCATCCATATCTCAACACCGCAAACAGTTACGGCGATTTTTCAGGCAGTCTGGCCAACGGCGGAGAACGTGTCGCCCTCGCCATGCCCCATCCAGTGGTTGTCACCAACATCCATGGAATCCTCACCACGAACTACGATTATGTTGTGGTCGATGAAGTCACTTACGGCGACGGAGGGCGGTGGGGACAATGGTCCGATGGCGGCGGCAGCAGCCTGGAATTGAAAGACGCCCGCAGCGATAATCGGCTGGCGGCCAATTGGACCGACAGCGATGAATCCACCAAAGCCTCCTGGATGACCGTCCAATACACGGGCACCCTGGACAACGGGAATGGCGCGGCCAATTCACTCCAGATTCTGGCCTTGGGAGCCGGCGAGTTTCTGGTGGACGACATCGAGGTGTTTCGTTCCGGCGGCCCCAACCTGGTGGTGAATCCTGGATTCGACAACGGCCTGGACGGCTGGGTGCCTCAAGGGAACCACAATGATTCGGCGATCGACAGCACCGGCGGCACGGGCAATGGCCGCTGCCTCCACGTGCGGGCCACCGGCCGAGGCGATACGGGCGCCAACCGGATTCGCACCCCATTGTCCAGCTCGTTATCCTCCGGGAACCAGGCCACTCTCCGCGCCAAGGTTCGCTGGTTGAAAGGCCACCCGGAAATCCTCTTGCGATTGCATGGCAACTGGATCGAGGCGACCAACGCCTGGAATCCTCCTGAAAACCTCGGCACACCCGGGCTGCGCAACAGCCGCGCGGTTTTGAATGCCGGTCCGGCGATCAGTCGGGTCAATCACTCGCCCGCCTTGCCGGCAGCCAACCAGGCCGTGACCATCACCGCCCAGGTCAATGATCCGGACGGCCTCGCGATGCTCATTCTGAACTATCGCATCGATCCATCAACCAACCTCACCCGCGTGCCAATGGTGAATAACGGGGCGGGCTGCTTCAGCACGACATTGCCAGGCCAATCCGCCGGCAAACTCGCAGCCTTCCATATCACCGCCGCCGATGCCAGCTCCAATCTGGCGACCAGCCAGTTCCCCGAAGACGCCCCGCGTCGTGAGTGCCTCGTCCTTTTTGGCGACACACAACCCGCCGGCAACCTGGGAGCCTACCACCTTTGGATCACCCAGGCCACAGCCACCGAATGGGCCCGCCGGGAAAAGAACAGCAACAAACCGCTGGACGGCACGTTTGTCTATGGCAATCACCGGGTAATCTACAATATCGGCACCCTCTACAGTGGCAGCCCGTTTCACACCGGCTCCTACAATGGGCCCATGGGAAATACCTGTGATTATATCGCCAACTTTCCCTCCGACGATCCTCTGCTCGGAGCCACCGATTTTGTCCTGGCCACGGTGGGCAACCTCGCCAATGACAACACCGCACAGCGGGAACAGGTCGCGTTCTGGATGCTCAACCAAATGGGCCTGCCTTACCTCCATCGGCGATATGTCCATGTCTACGTCAACGGCCAACGCCGCAGCACGATCTATGAGGACTGCCAGCAACCCAACAGCGACGTCATCCAGGAATGGTTCTCCAACGATCCCGCCGGCCAGCTCTTTAAAATTGAGGACTGGTTCGAGTTCGACGATGCCGGGAGTGGATTCAACAGCGTGGACGCCACCTTGCAGCGTTTCACCACCACAGGGGGCCTCTTGAATACCGCCCGATACCGATGGAACTGGCGCAAGCGCGCCGTGCAGGATTCCGCCAATCATTACGCCGATTTTCTGGCCATGGTCGAGGCCGTCAACGCCCCCAACAATGTCTACACCGACCGGGTTCTGGGGAGCATCGATGTCGATCAATGGATGCGAACCTTCGCCACCGAACATGTGTTCGGCAACTGGGACAGCTACGGCCATCGCCGCGGAAAAAACATGTACACCTACAAACCGCAACAGGGCCGCTGGCAAATGATCACCTGGGACAACGACTGGGTCCTGGGAGCCAACAGCGATAGCCCCACCGAAAATCTCTTTGTCAACAACGACCCCACCATCGACCGAATGTATCAGCATCCGCCCTTCCGCCGTATGTATTATCGGGCGCTCTACGACGCGACCCAGGCCGCGCTGGCGGAGGCCAAGGTCGGACCCTGGATGGACGCCCGGTATGCCGGGCTCCGAGCCAATAATGTCAACGTCAGTTCTCCCACCGAGATCAAGAACTGGATCAATCAGCGTCGCGCCTATGTTCAGCAGCAACTGGCGGCGGTCAACGCGAGTTTTGCGATCACCTCCAATGGCGGTCAGAATTTTACGACCAACAAAAGCCTGATCACCCTGGCGGGCACCGCTCCGGTCGGCATCAAAACCATCGAGGTCAATAACATCGCCTATCCCGTCACCTGGATTTCGGTGACGGAATGGACCCTTTCCCTCCCCCTGGCGTCCGGGTCCAATCTGCTCACGATCAAGGGCTATGACACGCAAGGCAATCTCTACGCCAACGCCACGGATTCCGTGAGCATCAACAACACCAGCGTGCCGGATCCGGCGCTCGACAACGTGGTGATCAACGAAATCATGTATCATCCGGCGCTGCCGGGGGCGGGCTATGTCGAATTGTTTAACCGCTCCACCAGCACCACTTATGATTTGTCCTCCTGGCGATTGAACGGGGTGGATTTCGTGTTTCCGGAAGGCATTCTGCTGAAGCCCCAGAATTACCTTCTGGTGATTGAAGACTCCCTGGTTTTTAGCCAGGTGTATGGTGTGAACCTGCCGGTTTGCGGCCAATACTCAGGCGCGCTGGATCGAGGAGGCGAGACCTTAACCCTCCTCAAACCAGGATCGATTCCGACCGAGGAATTTCGAATTGACGAAGTCACCTACGATGACCGCACTCCCTGGCCAACGGTCGCCGACGGCCTCGGGCCCTCCCTGCAGTTGATCGACGCCGCCCAGGACAATAATCGTGTCGCCAATTGGGCCGCATCATCTACAAACGCGCCGGTTCGCTTTACTCCTGGCAGCGCGAATTCTCTGCGGGCATCTCTGCCGGCCATGCCAACTCTCTGGCTGAATGAAGTCCACGCCCAAAACCTCACCGGCCCCGTCACAGCCGCCGGTCAGCGCGAGCCCTGGATCGAGCTCCATAACTCAGGCACATCACCCGTCAGTCTCAGTCAGTTCTATCTGACGGATGATTACGCGCAGCCGCAGCGATGGAACTTCCCGGCCACCGCGGTCTTGAACCCGGGACAGTTCGCCATCGTCTGGTGTGATGGCCAGACCCAGGGCGCCACCACCGAATGGCATGCGAATTTCTCCCTCGCACCCGAAAGCGGTTCCGTGGCCTTGGTCCGGCTTCAGAACGGACAACCGGCCGTGCTGGATTATCTCAACTACGACCAGGTGGTCGCGGACTATTCCTATGGCGCATACCCCGATGGACAACGCAAGAACCTGAGAACTTTCCACACCTTCACGCCCGCCGCGCCCAACAATCCCGCGGATCCCCCCGCTCAAATCATGATCAACGAATGGATGGCCAGCAATAGCGGTGTTCTGGCCGACCCCGCTGACGGCCAATTCGACGATTGGTTCGAACTCTATAACGGCGGTCAAAATATCGTCGATCTTTCCCGGTTTTTCCTGACCGATAATCCCACCAATACCACCAAGTTCCAAATCCCTCATGGCACCCGGATTGCCCCCGGCGCCTTTCTGCTGATCTGGGCCGACGAAGATACCGAACAAAACCGGGAACCCGACGAAATCCACGCCAATTTCAAACTCAGCCAAACCGGGGAATACCTCGGACTGTTTTCTCCCCAAGGCCAATTAATCAATGAGGTAACCTTCGGTCCTCAAACCAATAACATCAGCCAGGGACGCTGGCCCGATGGTCATCCGTCCAGCCTTTTCTTCATGTCCTCTCCCACGCCTCGCGCCGCTAATGTCGTCCCGGGCTCCACCGCGACCAACGCCGCTCCCATCCTGGCAAAATTGGATGATCAAATCGTCAATGAGAATCATGCGCTCACCTTCGTGGCCACAGCAACCGATGAGGATCTTCCCGCGCAGCGCCTGACCTTTAGCCTCGATCCGGGCGCTCCAGCCGGCGCCACCATCCAGCCCGCAACCGGCCAGTTCAGTTGGGTGCCTTCCGAAGCCCAAGGGCCCGGCCTCCATACCGTCTCCGTTCGGGTCACCGACAATGGCACCCCCGCCCGCTCCGCAAGCCAGTCATTCAATGTCACGGTAAATGAGGTCAATGCATCACCTCTCCTGACTCCCATCGGAATCCAGTACGCCACCGAAGGACAGAAACTCCAGTTCTCCGTTCCCGTCAATGATCCCGATCTCCCCCCCCAGATCCTCACCTTCGGCCTTGAAGGCGGCGCACCGGAGGGCGCCTCGGTCCATCCTGTCACGGGTCTTTTCACCTGGACACCGACTCAAACTCAAGTGCCCAGCACCAACCAGGTCATCTTCCGAATTACTGACAACGGCAATCCACCCTTGAGCGCGGTCCAAACGGTCACCGTCATTGCTTCCGCCGGAAACCATCCTCCGGTCTTCCCCGCTCTTGCGGATCAAACGTTCGATGAAATGACCGCCTTCAGCATTCGAATGAGCGCCACAGATATCGACCCCGGCCAGACACTGACCTACACCATCGAGGCCGGCGCCCAGGCCGGCATGGACCTCAATCCCGCCACCGGCGTATTCACCTGGACACCAACCGAAGCCCAAGGTCCTGCCACCAACGCCATCACCATTAAAGCCACCGATAACGGCTCTCCCAACTTGAGCGCGAGCCAAATCCTTCGTCTCCTGGTTCGGGAAGTCAATCGTCCACCGATCATCACCGGTCCCAACGAATGTTCTGTTGCCGCAGGATCCACCCTGTCCCTTTCCCTGAGCGCCACTGATCCGGATTCTCCGGCCAACTCGCTCTCATTCAGCCTGGAAGCCGGCTTCCCCGCAGGCATGACGCTGAACGCCAGCTCCGGACTCCTGACATGGGTTGCCCCGATCCATCTTGCGAACACAACCCAAGAGGTCGGCGTCCGGGTAACGGACAACGGCATCCCCGCGGCCAGCGACCTCCTGAACCTCACCGTGCGGGTGATGCCGCCGGAACGATGGCGGTATGTCACAGTCACCGGCGCCGGTAGCGCTTCCCTCCTCTACGTATACCTGGATAAACCGGGCGATGCCTACATTGACGACCTCAGGCTCGTAGCGGGGCAGACCGCCGAAGTCGGAATCAACCTGCTCAAGAACGGGGATTTCGAATCCGCGCTGACCGAAGGCTGGACGCTCTCGCCTAACCACGCGAACTCGCGTCTCACCTCGACTCCCCGGCACTCGGGCGCCAACAGCCTCCACCTGATCGCGTCCAGCGAAGGCGCCACGCGAGACTCCTCGATCTATCAACTGATCGTCCCGGCTTTGTCGCAAAACACAAATTACACGTTAAGCTTCTGGTGTCTGCCGGGCACGAACCAGGTCAATCTGATGGTGCGCCTTTCAGGAAACGGCATCGTCAGCAGTAATAACCTCGTGCCTCTGGTCAATCAGCCCCCCGTGCTTTCCGCAATTCCTGACCTGGAGGCTCAACCGGGTGAGACCCTCGCCTTTGTCGCCGCGGCAAGCGATCCGGATCCGGAGCAGACCCTGCTGTTCAGCCTCGAGCCCGGCGCCCCGGCCGGCGCCATCATCACGACAGACGGCCGGTTCAGCTGGACACCCTCCACCAACCAGGCCAATGCCACTCACACCATCACGGTTCGGGTCACGGACAACGGATCGCCCGCTCAAACTGCCGTGCGGTCCTTTAGCGTCCGGGTTGCTCCGTCGTTGCCATGGCGTTATGTCAGCGTGACCGGCACTGCCAGCTCATCCACGCTCTATGTTTATCTCGATCAGGCCGGAGAAGCTTATATCGACGACTTGAAACTGGTCGCGGGCAGCGTCCCCGAAACCGGAACCAACCTGATTCAGAACGGAGATTTCGAATCCGCTTTGAGTGGATCTTGGACCGTCTCCGCCAACCATTCCGGCTCTCGCCTGTCAACGGAGGTTCGACACGGGGGAAGCTCCAGCCTGCGCCTGGTCGCCTCCAGTGGGGGCAGCAGCCGGAGTTCCTCGATCTACCAGGAATTCTCGCCTGCGCTCACCCCCAATGCCACCTATACCCTGAGTTATTGGTGTCTCTCCGCCAGCAACAATTTGAATCTGATCGTGCGGTTGTCAGGTAACGGCATCGTCAGCAGCAATGCCTTCACCCCCAACCTCAACCATGCCCCCACCCTGTCCGCCATCTCCGACTTCACCCTCCTGGCGGGTAGAACCCTCGCTTTCCTTGCCCAGGCCAGCGATCCCGATCCCGAGCAGGACCTCAGTTTCAGCCTGGAAACCGGCGCCCCCGCCGGCGCCAGCATCACGACCGACGGACGGTTCTCCTGGAACATCAGTCCTGACCAGCCTCCCAGATCCTATCCGATCACCGTTCGCGTCCAGGACAATGGATCTCCCAGGCTGTCGGATACCGACTCCTTCATGGTCACAGTCAAACGACTGGAAGATTATTGGATCACCGGAGTGTCCTACGATGCAAAAGGCAATCTGACGCTCCAATGGCGCAGCGATCCCGGCGCCACGTACATCGTCCAGTACAAAAACAACCTCTTCGACAAGGAATGGAGCGATGCCACGGAATTCACCGTCCCAACCGAGTTGGGCAGCTACACCGATTCCCTTCCCGTCGTCACCCAACGGTTCTACCGAATCCGGAGAGTCGATTAGAGTATAAGCGGATTGTTTGAGGTTTATATAGACCGTCACAAGCCCACGATGCCGGGTCAGGTGAGTGCCCCCGTTAAAGCCTCTCTGTGCCCTCGGTGTGCTCTGTGGTGAAAACTTCCGTTTCTTTTATCCACCAGAGCGCCAATCTCACCCGTCACCTACTGTCGCTCCGCCCAAGCAAGGATGGCCGGATAAAAGTCACCGAGTGCCTTCCCCGGAGGACCCAGACGGTGCAAACGCAGCAATTCTTCGCTGAATTCGCCGAATCGCCCAAACTTCCGTCCGTTGACCATCTGATCCACGATCCGCGTCTTAACGGCCTGAAGGGTATCCGGGCTGTATGTATCCTGCGCGTAGAGGAGAAACACCGTCCAAGTCATGTACTCGTTGAAAACAAATTCCGGTCTCGGGTAGCTGTCAGCGTTCTCCGAGCTGCTCCATTTTCCGAGATCGCCGAAAGCCCGCTTCACCCTCGGCAAAAACTCGGCAGTGATGGGGTTGATATAATGGTGGTCAATTTCGGTGAAGACGGACTTCGCAAGCAGGGCATCGCCAACCGGATCGTCGTCTTCTCCAGGCTCGCCAGGGCCGCAAACGAACATAAACGTTTCCCGCACACCGTTCGTCTCGAATCCGCACGTTTCATGCGAACTTCCGAGCAGCGGAGAAAAAACGATCCGAAAGCGATAACTCCGAACGGGGCTGCGCGATTCAAGCCAGGCACCCATGCGCCGCAAAGGCGCCTTCCGCTCATAGCGCTGGATTTGATCGCGATAATACGAAAGGTTTTCACGATAGAACTTCCTGAAACCGCTGACGGCCGCAAAGTCCTCGGCCAGGATGCGGTGCTTGCCGAACAGGTCGGGCGTTCGCATCGGCGGATAAAGCCCGCCATGGACAATCTTTTCGTCATGGAATCGATAACAGATGCTGTTGTCGCGAAAGAAGTAAGTGTAGTTGCGGTGCAGATCGGGCTCCCGGATGAGCGGATGATCTTTGAAGGAAAGAAAATGCCGCAAGACACGTTCGTAGTAGAGCCCGTGTTTGTCCACGCGATTCGGATGCTTTAAGCCCTCGTCTGAGACGGCGATCGCGACATTGGCCAACTCAAACATCTCAGGAATCTCGATCAGCACATCCGGCCCGTTCTTCCCGGGGGAATCTCCAGCCCTCGATCGAGCGTCTGTCGGCGCTTCTTGAGGTGTCTCGGAAGCGCATGCTGTGGTCAGCACCAAGGCACAGAAGAGAACCACTACGAGTGAGACTGCTGGCGATACAGTCGTCAGGGATTTCATCAGATTTTGCTTATATCACCATTCGTCGTAACGCGTCCAGCTCTTGCCCTCCGAAGCGGCGGCACCGGAGAGACAGCAAAAGAACAGCACGCCCTGAAGGAGATGTCGCTTGGCAATCATATCTTCATCTCTGACACGATCCTCGGTGAGTTCAAGAAGGAAACGTTCCTTCTTGAATTGAGAAATGCTTCAGGGCGAATGACGCTATCAGACAAAGAAGTGGATACGGAGGAGGTCGGCCATCATTCAGCCTTTCGAGGGATTCGCGCGGTGAACAGGTTGTCCCCCTGGTTCGACTCCAGTTGTAGGTCAGGCACGGCGGCCAAGGCACGGCGGATGCCGGTGCCGATGCCACGGTATGGTAGTTCCTTGGTAGCAAATGAGGCAATGAGAGGATTGCGGATAACGGAAACGCCGTTGCGGATGTTCTCCACGGTCAGGTTGTTTGGGAGCATGCCGGGGCTTATCAGTTCGACCCGATTGTCGAAAATCATGACTTTCCATGGCGCAGAGATGAAGTAATCACGGTGGAGGAGCATGTTCACCACGAGTTCTTCCAGCGCGGCGACAGGAATCTCGATGTCACCTTCGGTATTGAACCCCTTTTCGCCCTGCAACCGGCGAAGATTGCGGGTCAGGAAAGACATGGTGCCCTTGTGCATGTCCCGCAGGCAGCCGGCGATGTCCTCGCTGTCCCGGTACTTGTCGCCTGCCGGATCGTTGCCGACGAAAGAGACGCCCTTGACGACACATGCAGGCCGGTATCGTTGCGGATTCCGTCCGAAGACCAGGAGACCAGCCAAGTTCAGACTTCCTTCGCGCGCCAGTCCGAGGTTGTTCAGTAGTTGGCCAGTTGTGATGCCATCCTTCTCCAAGACCGCATCCAGGCTCTGTTCGTAGCGCCTTACAAAAAACTCGCCAAGATGGTCGGTGTCCAGATCGCCAGTGGTCGTGCCGTCAACCGGAAGCTCGTCGGCGTGGATCAGAAGCGACGCCTGTAACATCTGCTGTATCTCCTCCCTGGCCGTAATCCTTCGCTTGTCAGCTCCTGACTTGATCCAATACGCGCCGCTCTTGTCGGAATAGGGCTTCGAGACACCCTCTGAAATCAGCACCGCAAGGACCAAGCGGTTGTCTTCGCCGACTCGATGGATTTCGGTCTTCGGGTAGATGGACGGTCGGACCTTATCGTTTGCGGCATCGCTTAGTTGCCCGTTGATGGCCCGAACATCCTCGTTGGTCAGGCCGGTCACCTGTCCGTCATCGTCCACGCCAAACAAGATGGCGCCCCCCATGCCGTTGGAGAAGGCGACCATCTCCTCGGCCAAGTTTTTGGCACCGATGGGCTCGCGCTTGAATTGCGTCCGGCTGTCTTCGCCGCGACCGATGATCTCGATGAGTTCTATTGTTTCCATAGCTGATAAATCTCCTTCCGGCGGGCAAACGCCTCATGGCCGCCCTCCATGATCGAGACGATGGCCTTCTGAATCTCCGGCTGATCAATGCTTCCGACTTCGACAGCGCCCGCGCCGGACACAAAGGAGCACGCGCCGACCTGCTCAGCATCGCCCAGAACGGGGAAGTTTGCGTTGTGTGTCGCGAAAATGAACTGGATTCCTTTCTTGAGAGCGCGAATCAGCTTAATCACGTCCTGGAAGATCGTCTGGTTGTCCAGGTCGTCCTCGGGTTGGTCAATGACGATGAGGTCGTTGTCTCGCTGGCTCAGAATGAACAAGATCAACGCGGACGCCCGCTGCCCAAGAGAATGCTCCCGAAGCTCCTTGCCGTGGTACATGATCTGATATGTGTTCGGCACCTGCCAGACCAGGAGCGATGCCTTCGCCTCGTTGAAGTAGCGTCGGAAGACCTCACCAGACTCGCCAAGCCCATTACAGACGGTATCGAGAGCTTCATAGACCGAGACGAAATCGGCGTGGCCAGCAAGAGCGGACTCCAGCGTCGCCGTATGCAGGCGACTTCCGCGAAAATGGCCCTTCATTTCCTCGATCATCGCCGCGCGGCCACCCTTATACTTCGGCGCGATTTGCAGTGCGGTCTGGCTTTCGTTCAGATTCTTGATCTCTCGCTCGATCTCCTTGAACTCCTGATGCCAGAGGTCATTGAGCCGCTTCAGTTCCCTAAGCAACTCATCGCGCAGGGCGTTCTTCTTGGTCCGGCTCTTTGCCGTTTCCGTAAGGGCCAACGTCACCTTCTGCAGATCGGCGTTTAGCCTGACGAAATCGTCGGGGCGCACACTCACTCCGCCCTGCTGCTGGAGCTTCTCGCTGAGTCGCCGTTCGATAGCGGCGAATTCCTCTTTCAATGCTTCGCGCCGACGCTGCAACTCGCCGAGCTTATCGCGCAGGCTGCGCGCGTCGTTCTGAGCCTCTGTGAGAACCTGGCGCACCTTCTCGGGCGTTTTGCGGATACGGTCGAGAAGCGCGTTCATCTCCTCGATGACGTCGGCGTTCTCCTTGGGCTCAAGGCGGGGGAGTGCCGAGAGTTCTGCTTCCTGCTCCTTCAGGAAGGCGTCAAAAGCGCGGACAAAGGCTTGTGCCGAGTCGGTGGCGCGCCGGGCGTGAGTTTCGTCGGCATTGAACTGAACCTGACGCTTGAGTTGATCTTCCACGCCAAAATCGCGAAAGAGCTTCAACCGAAACTCGGTGTCTCTCTTCTTGGCCTCATACTCCGCTTGCTGAATGTCAAGGTCCTTGAGTTTGTCGAAGGCGGTGAGGACATCCAAGACGCGTTGACGCTGGGCGATCAGTTCGCGGCGAACAGTATCGAGTTTCGCGCCGATCAGGCGTTCGATGAGTTCGCGCTCGGAACCCTCCCCTCTTTTGACGAGTTCTTTCTGACCGAAGAACAACGGGTTCTTGATGGGGATGCTGACTCCAGGCCGCAGTTCTCCGTCGTAGTACACATCTCTGCGCTCGTTCAGAATGCGGCGGATCTCGAAAGTCCGGCCTTGGGCGTCCATGGCTTCAACAACGACTTTACCGCCACTCTTGAGAGCAAAGCGAACGAGGCCCTCTTTGTACATCAAATCGACCTCGTCCGATGATTCCGGCATTGGCAATTCAAGGGCATACCGGAGACACTCCAGTATGGCCGACTTGCCGCTGCCGCGGATTCCGATCAGGCAACTCATTTCGGGCGAGAACGCCATGCGTTTGCCGTCGAGAATGCCGCCCTCAAACCGTATCGCCTGCACCCAGGAATGGGGCTGCGGTTTGACTTCCTGAGAACAAAGCCGATCGGCTCCAGGCTTCAGGGCGAACTGCACGGCCTCGAAGGTAAAGGCACCGATCTTGATGAACGACTTTTCGCCACGCCCGATCTCGGACATAGCCTTGGGATCTGAGCCTTCGACCTCGGCCGGGTACCAATCCCCCAGCCAGCACTGAACCTTCTGCTTGAGGTCACGGGTCCCAACTTTCTGAAACGCTGCCGTCCGCTCACGAAAGAGATCGGTCCTCCCGAGTTCTTGAAGCCGCCCCCCTTGCAGCCCTCCGGGACCGTAGAGTCCGTTGTCTGCCTCGACGTGGGCAAAGATCAGGAAGTAGTCCCTGCCGAACTTGTTGAGTTCCCGGATCGTGTCCAGAAGATCGTGGTTCGATCTCGCATTGCTGTTGTCGTAGTTCGACTGCCCGGCAAACGTTACGCCCAGGAAGCTGTTGATGTGGTCAGTCTGTTCCGCGTTGACGATCCACTCGTCACTGAAAATCACGAGCGTGTGGATGCCGTTCGCTCCGTCCTTCACCGACAGTTCGATGCCCGGAAGAAGGTGGATGTCCTCCTTCTTGGCTGCCTTCCGCAGCGCTTTGAACTCGTCGCGGTCGAACTTATTGTGATTTGTGATTGCGCCGATGTGGATGTCGGCACTCTTCAGAGCCGCCGTGTAACGGGCTACGAAGTCCTGTTCAGCGCCTTCGTCTTTGAACTCCTTGTCGCGCCGCGTGTGCAAGTGGAAGTCCGCACGGACCCAGCGGCTTCCGTGCGCGAAGAAACTGGATTGATCAGGCATGCTCGACTCCTTCCTTCAATCGCTCTCCAACTGGCAGATCCCGGGCCTCGACCGCAACAACAGCGGCTTCGCCGCCAAATTCCTCTGCCCAAACCGCATCATAGGCCCCTCGGTTGGCGTAGTACCTTCTGGCGTTACGAAACTACGCTCTGCCATCGCTCGGTTGTCTGGCGAGAGGTCCCGGAACGTCAGCAGGTTTCCGAGTTCCCGATTTCCAAAGCGGGTGCAAAGTCGCCCGATGGCCGCACCCAGAAACGCCGCAATCACGGTCTCGATGCCCGCGAACGATAGCGCAACGGGCGTCCCGGCACACAGTAGCGGGGCGATCCGGTCGTGAAGCCGGTTCCCGCCCTCGGCAGAGACGGCAAACCGGCAGCCGGTAAAATCACGCACTTGGATGGTGATGGGATCCATCATTGTGGCGCCTCTCCCCGCCCCAGCAGTTCCCTGAAACTGTAGTTCACGCTGGTCACTCCAAAGTCTGGCTCCCGCTGGAATGGTCGCCGCACGTAATGCACCTGGTAGGTCTTGCCATCGAACTCCACAATCGCCAGGATAAAATCGTCCGGCTTGTTCAGCGAGTACAGGATTTCGTTCTTGGTCACGGTGATCGTTGCCGCCCCGCTCATCCGGCAGGATGCCTCTTGCAGCCGCGTTCGGTTTCAGTTCTTCGAACTTGCTCATCTCACACGTTTCCAATCATCAATTGCTACCCTTCAGATTGCCCGTAAGCCTCGCTGGCCGATTCGGATGCCCTGCCATCCCTGATCCATGCGTCAACATCAGCGGCTTGGAACTTCCAGAGGCGCCCCACCTTGTGTGCAGGCATCTTTTTGCGTTCAATCCACTTGTAGATTGTGTCGGGGTTTACCCCCAAATGCACCGCAATCTCTTCAACGGATAGCCAGCGTTCACTCATGATGTTGTTACCACTATGTAAATCTCCAAGAAGGCAAACTTCCTGGCGAAATTGAAACAAGACTATGGACCATGTTCAACCAAAACAAGCCAAAACCAAATAGGATCCACTGAAACAGGGAATTCGGTTGATTGGCTTAAAGATCTGCTTGCTTAATGGAATAGACCCCTGAGTGACCGGGAGGTCAACCTGCCGGCGGAAGAGTTTTTCGAATGCGGCCTCCGACCGCTGTCCGGCGTAGTTCGCTCAGAGCTGGTGGTTGGTGAAATGGATCACTCATCTCATAGTAACCGCCAAGAGGAAAACCGGACAAGAAAAGTAAAGACTATTGGTGCGTGTAGATGTCCCAACCGAAGTAGGTCGTCACGGCTTCTTGAATGATATCAGCCACGTGCGATCGAACCAGGGCGCAGTGGTGCTCGAAGCCGTTTCGGCAAATAAACTTCATCAGTTGTTGCAGGTGGGGCACCCGGCAGACCGCGATCGAGCCCAGCATGTTGAACGGATCCTCGGTGAACTCGCCTTCTCCCACGTAGCCGCGGATCCGACCCTTGAAATCGTCGGTCGATAAACGGAGGTAGGTCATCGGGCCGGCCTTGGCCTTGCCATTGATGGCCCCAAAGCAAAGTTCCGGATCCATGACGGTGCTGAGCACGCTGAGTTTGTCAATTTCGACGGAGTCTCCGATGAAGCTCTTGGGATAGTTCCCGCAATGCTGGGCCACGCACTTGTCGCGGTCGTCGCCGTAGTTGTTGTTCCAATCCATGATGGCGGCCGCGTTGCCGCTGGCCAAAACGAGGGCGTACATGGCGGCCACGCCGGCAACATCGACCTCGCAGGCGCAAGGCAGGAGCCGATCGCCCATCATCGCCATGGTCAGACAGGTGGCACAGCCGTAGTTCTGTTGAACCGAGGTCCAGCACTGGATGCCGGCCGCATCGATGTTGTTGGCCTGGATCCAATCCTCGATCGCGAGATAGAGACGCAGGTGTTTCTCGAACTTGGCATCCAGGTGGGCAATCCCTTTCGCCACGGACCCGTAGTTCTTGATTTCATCCAGTCTCTGGCTGGCGCGAGCCGATGTGATATCGACCTTGGACGCGGCGGCCATGAGGTCAGACAGATCGACGGGAATGGTGGTGATGCCGGAGCGCTGGAGCAGTTTCTCACTCACCCGCATGGTTTGAAACGCGTCGGGGCGCGTGCCGATGGCGCCGATGCGCGCGTGGCGCAAACCGCCCACCACACGGCAAATCGCCGCAAAATTCCTGAGGTCCCTCGTGAACGCCGGACTGTTGATCGCGACGGTATGGGTGGCCGTATCGGTAAAGGGAATGCCGTACTGCCAGAGATTGTTGCAGACCGAGAGCTTCCCGCAGAAGGCATCGCGGCGATGCCGGGTGTCGAGCTTGTCGAGTTCGTCATCACTGGCCTGGACCAGCACGGGCACGTTGAGGCTGGCGTTGTGCAGGGCGTTTACAACGCCGAGTTCGTCCCCGAAATTCGGCAACGAGACAATCACCCCGTCGATATCCCGCCGGTGCTGATTGAAAAGATCGGCGCACTTTCGGGCGTCAGCCACGGTTTCGACGGCCCCGCTGGGAGTTTCGTCGGCCGGCAAAATGACGGCCTTATGGCCCAATTGGTTCAGTTGTTCGAGAAGCTGGGCCCGGCCCGTGCGCGCCAGTTCGGCGGAAAAACAGCCCCGCGTGCCCACAATACAGCCAAAAGTCAGTTGAGTCTTGCGCATATGCTAAGCAATGGGTCAGGATATGCCACAATGCCGGCCCTGGCTACCATCCGATTGACCTTTTTTTGCACCCGAATGCCTTCAGGAACATCACGCATGGTGCCTAACAAAGCTGCGCCTCAAACCGACCAGTAAAATGGTTCGTATTCGGCCTGCCATGATTCGCGTTAATTGGTGTCCATTAGCGGTTAAGTCGCTGTATTTGCGGTTCAGGGGGAAAATTCCGATGTTTTGAAAAACGGATTAATACCCTTTGAGGCGCCGACGGTATTCCAATGGGGTCACGCCTTTCAGCCGTTTAAACACGCGATCGAAATAGCTGTGGCTGCTGAATCCCGTTTTATAGGCGATATCCGTCACCGACAAAGAGCTGTTGGAAAGAAATTCCATGCCTCGATCGATGCGCGTTCGCAGCACGTATTCGGTCAGCGTGGTTCCCGTGACTCCCTTGAAAAACCGGCAAAAATAGGCCGGGCTCATGCGAGCCAACCGGGACACCTGACCCAGAGATAGCGTTTCACGGCAGTTGCCCTTGATGAAGGCAAAGACGTCTCGCAACCGCTCACAATCGAGCACCCGCTGGTCCCGGAGAACCCGCCCTGGACCCGTCCTCCGATAATGACGGCTGATCCCAAGGAGGAGATCGCACAAAAGGGTCTTGACTGCCAGGGGATAATCCTCGCTCCGGGCGGCAATTTCCTGTTGAATCCGCCGCATCAAACCTAACGTCCATCCCTCGGGGACAGCCACTGCCGGCAACCGACGGGAAAAGGCCTTCCCCCGGTAATGGAAGGGTCTAAGGTATTCAAAATCCAAAGATGCGCCGCCGGGGGTGGAGACGAGTTCCGGCATAAAATGAAGGGAGATCGCCTTGAGCGGCGTCCGGAAGTCGGCCTCGATAAGGTGAAACTCGCCCCGGCCCACAATCACCAAATCGCCCGCGCTCAACTCATAGCGACAGCCGTCAACGGTATACCTCCCCCGTCCCTCGCCAATAAGGGTTATTTCCAGGTGCTCGTGGTAGCTGGGGGTGAGTGGATGTTCCATGCTGAACTCAAGACAATGCAAGAGCACGGGGCATTCAGGCGGAAACGCGAGGGGGAACTCGCCCTGGGCGGTGAACCGTAGGGTCCGGCTCGATGCCCATGGAAAGTCCTCGAGTGTCTTCCGATCTTCGGCCCTTTTCCGGGCGCCTTGGGTCATGACGGGAGCTTAGGCGGGCCGAGGATCACGGTCAACAGCCCGGCTACCGCCGCTCCCATTCGCGTCCATTGGCGTGCATTCGCGGTTGGAGTTTATTCAGTTGGCGTTCCTTGGAGATTCGATTTGTCGGCGTGTCATACGTGCGGATTCGGATGCGATTCTTGGTGGACGAACGGACGGAAATCAGGAATGGTTCCTGCCGTGATGAGCACGATTGCAGCGCATGCACGGGATCCAAAAGTCCAAGCCGGCCGGCAGTTGCTTCTAAGCTTTGCCCTCCTGGCCGGCGCGATGACCGGCCCTTCACTTCCGGCAGCGGTGAATGTGTATCTGACCGATGTTCCGGATTACGCCTGGTATGGGGGTTGTTTTGGGACCGCCTGCGGCAACCTGATGGGCTTTTGGGACCGGCACGGCTTCCCCGACTTCTACACAGGCCCGACGGCGGACGGCGTCGCCCCCCTGAACAGCGCCGGCGCGAACCACGACATTGTCTCGCTCTGGACCTCGAAGGCGGGGCGCGACGGCCGGCCTTCCAACCAACCGGGGCACGAGGACGATTACTGGATCGCATACGAAAGCACCGACCCGGATCCGTTCCTCGCCAAGGGACGCGCGGAACACGAACCCGATTGCCTCGGCGATTTCATCGGTCTCAGTCAGAGAAAGTGGATCAACATGAACGGGGAATGCGACGGCAACGTGGACGGCTTTACGTTTGTCTATTGGGACGCCACCGGTTCGCGGCGCGTCAATTTCACGCCCGGCAGCGAGGCGGGATTGCCTCCCGTGGATATGCAGTCGGGCTTGCGCGCCTGGACCCACTCTCGGGGTGCCGAAGCCGATGTCTTTACCCAGCTCACGGACTTCAATCCGGAAGTGTCCCCCGGTCAGGGCTTCACCTTCAATGATCTCAGGGCCGAGATTGACTCCGGCTATCCGGTGCTCTTGTTTATGCAGGACTTCAGCATCAAATCACGGCCACTTCCAGGAATGGACCGGGCCAATCCCCACCTGCACGGCATGCTCGCCTATGGCTATTACGTTGATGACGAGGGCGCCGAATATGCGCGCTTTCGCACGAGTTGGGCCAGCGGAGACAACCAGTTCAACGTCTGGACCTCGGCAAACTGGCTGCCCGGTGGCGTGTTGGACCTTCCGCTCCGCGGCGTGATCGGTTACCATCCCCGCCCGAAAATCTTAAAGTTCGAAAAAAATCAGGATCAAGTCTCTCTCGAATGGCACGGTCCGGCATCCGAACTCGCCAACGCCACGGACAATTCCACGCACAAGCTTCACCTTTACCACATCGAAAAAACTTCATCCCTGATCCAGCCCGATTGGACTCCAATCACCGATCCGAGCCATGACCATCAGGTTTCCTTTCGCGAATCATCCAACGGGGCCGTCTTCTACCGCGTGGTGCTTGAGACTGCCCCCCTCGAGATGCGCTGACTCCCAGGCAGAGGCCCATCACCGTGTCGCAGTCAGAACGCCGTTGATGTCCACCCGCACCTCTCGGACTCCGGCGGGCAGACTGGACTCGGTAGTTTTTCCGCCGGGCCATCGGACGCGCAGCCTGGTTGGCGCCATGTCCAAACTCATGATCTGAAGGGTGCTGTCCTGAGAACCGAAACCCGAACCCCCGTGGATTTCGCGGGCATAGCCCCATCCGCGATCGGCCCCAACCTGCAGCACGGCGCCCACTCCATCGGGATTGCCCGGAGGCCCCTCAAGACGCACCCGCAAGCCCGCGGGACCGATCTGGTTGTGGAACAACCGGGTCGCCGCCGCATTCTGCGTAACGATCAAATCCATGCGTCCGTCGCCATCAAAATCGGCCAGGGCCGCCCCGCGTTGTTCGCCGTAAACCTTGACTCCGGAAACCCGTCCCGAAACGGCGTGCAGCTTTCCCGTTCCATCCCCCCGCAACCATAATCCCCGACCGGCATCGAGCCGGTGCATTTCCGGGCGTTGGGCGAAAAAATTCTGGCTCAGGAAAACGTCTTCGCATCCGTCGCCATTCACATCTCCGATATTCACACTGAACACGGGCGCAAATTGTGCCTCGGGAGGCAGTACCATCGCCTCAAAGCGCCCTCCACGATTGAGAAACAGCATCGACGTCAGCACGCGAGCTTCCTTAAAGGCGGCTCGGGACTTGAGATCACCCAATACCTCATCCATGGATGCCTCGCTGAACGATCGAGAACTGTGGAACCGTTCCTTCAACAATGGAAATCCCGCCGCCAGGTGATGCAGCCGATGACACGGCATGAAAGCGCCGCGAGATGGATCATACTCGGTCTCGACCAGATCCACCACTCCGCGGCCCATGAAGTCTCCATAATACAACCTCAGCGGCCGTTCCATGCTGGCATGATAGGGACTGTTCTCACCCCAGTTGCCCGCAACCAGGTCCAGCCGGCCGTCGTTATTGAAATCTCCGGCATTGACACTGGTCCACCATCCCGTATGGGGGCCTAACCCCCATCGGTCAGTGGCTTCCTGGAATACTCCGGCCTGGTTCTCAAACAACCGCAGCGTTCCCCATTCGCAGGCCAGGATGAGTTCGGGATAACCATCACCGTTGAGATCGCTGAAGACTGCGCCGCTGACCAGGCCAACGGCATTCAACAAGGGGTTGTTTTTGAGATCTTCAACCCAGGAACCGTTGTGCCGGCGATATAAACGCGAAGACGCCGCCTCGGGATAACGACCGGGAATCATCCTGCCGCCCACAAACAGATCCAGGTCCCCATCGGCCTCGATATCCGCCAAAATCAACGGTCCCGTCATCGATCCGTTTCCCGGGATCAGCCCCTCGGCAGTCGACTGTTGGGGATCGTATTGCCAAACGGCGCTTTTGAGCTCCGCATTGACTTCACCGCAGGCCATTCCAGCCAGAACCAGCCTTCGGCCCCGTTCATCCCGCAACCCCACTAACGAGACCTGATCGCACGCAGCAACCTGGAAAAACGGGGCGTTCGTCTTGGCCTGGAACTGTCCCAAACCGGTGTTTTCAAAAACACCCAGCCGCCCTCCTCTGCCGCCGCCCACGATAACGTCCTCATGTCCGTCCCCATTGACATCAAACCAGGCGACACCCGGTCCCATTTGGCTGAGGCGACGTGGCAACAAAGGCTGCCACATAAAATCATCGAACGGATCTTCATGATGCTGGTGCGCCAGGCGATCGCTGATATCGACAAACCAGGGGGAGACAATCGGGGCCGCGGCAGCCAAAGGCGGCGCAGCCAACGACCGACCGGGCTCCTGAATCTCGTAAAGACGGTTGGCTAAAACCTGAGAAACCCGTTGCGTCCGGCCATCCCGCCATCGAATATCGATCCACATCGGTTGATTCAAGGTTCCGACACCGAAGACGATGAGAGGATCGCTGCCCGACAAATAACGGCCTCCAGAAACGACCTCCTGGCTTTGATGGTCGATTGCCGCGCCAGAAAGGGTCACTCGAGCCCCGATCGCCTGGGTGTTCGGCGAATTCCCAAGCAACCGAACAGCCAGACGGGGCGCGGAGGTTTCGTTGCGGTAGAGACCAGCGCGGCTGTTCAGGTTGTTCACCACGAAATCAAGATCGCCATCGCGGTCGAAATCGGCCAGAGCGATGCCCTGATGCACGGCGGCATGGGCCGTGCCCCAGAGGTCGGTCATCTCGGTGAATCGCAGATTGCCTCCATTTCGAAATGCGATGATCGGCATGTCCAACGTGGGATAAAGCCGGGCGTGCTCCAGCATCTGACGGGTGAACGCTTGTTGAACGAGTTGAGAATCCAATGTCTTGGACCAGCTCCGTTGCAGTCCTTTGACTGTGAGCGTCGCATCCATATCCTGAACATCCCGCCGATGCCCCGCGGGAATCAGCAGGTCCTCCCAGCCATCCAAATCAATGTCAATAAACATAGGCTGCCACGACCAATCCGATGCAGGCAAACCGGCATAGTCGGCAATCTCGGCAAAGCTGTTGTCGCCCCGGTTGAGAAAGAGCACATTGCGCATGATCTGAGGACGGTTCAGAATCTCGCCCGGTGTGACGGGCATCGGCGTCTGAGCCAAGACTTGCCGGCGTCGCAAGCTCGAGTCGCGGCTGAGCATGTCCAACACTAGAAAGTCCATGTGCCCATCCCGATTGATGTCCCCAAAGTCGATCCCCATGGAATTCTCACTTGTATGCCGCAGAACCGCGCGGTCCGCCGACCGGAAATGACCGGAACCGTCATTGATCCAGAATCGATCGGGGGTCCAGTAATCGTTGCAGACGTAAAGATCCGGATGCCCGTCGCCGGTGACATCTCGAAAAGCCGCAGTCAACCCCCAGTCCTTCGGGGGCACAGCCAGCACTCTTCCCGAGTCATCCAGGAAAACACCCGTCGTCCAAGAGGCCTCTCGAAAACGCCCCTGACCCTCGTTGAGATAGAGGACATCGGGCTCGCCCAGCTCCATCAGGCCCTGCGGGGTTAAAATCAGTCGCCCCTGGTACTTCGGGGGTAGCGCCATGCGCCCATTGACCATCTGAATTTCCACCCGGGCCTGGTCGCGGATGTCTTCCGCGCGGTACCGAGTCACATAGAGATCAAGGGTGCCGTTGCCATCGACGTCAGCCAGCGCCAGGGTCGTGCTGCCGGGTTTTCCGCCGGTTCCCGACAGCGCCGTCGCATCAAGAAATGATCCTTGGCCTGTGTTCAGATAAGAAAAAACGCCTTGGTCCAAAGTGGATACCAGCAGGTCCAAATGGCGATCGCCGTTGACATCGGCAAATACGGCCCCGCGGCATACACGAGGCATATCCCCAAGACCCGCCTCCCGCGTGGTATTCTGAAACCGCCAATTTCCTTGATTCCGGAACAGGGCACTCCCCCCGCTCAGGCTGCACAAAAACAGATCGGACCAGCCGTCATTGTCGTAATCGCCCGCCGCCACCCCGCTGCCATTTTCCAGGACGCGATTGGCGGCGCTCGCTTCCTCTTCAAGCAGGTTGGTAAAGGCCAGACCCGTCACTTGAGGCGAAAGCAACGAAAAGCCTGTCTGGCCCTTTTCGGGCACTGCCAGCGCGGTGCCAAGCACTTTTGGATTCTCAGGGATGTCACCGCCCCTCCCGACACAGACGCCAACAAAGAAGGGAACTATACCAAGCGTCATAAGTGCACAACCCCCCCCTCAGAAAACCCGGCCCGCAACAGCCTTTGAGTCGCGCGCCCTCGCTCGGCGGCACGTCGGACGTGGCATGGTGAAGAGCCAACGAGAGAATAGTGCTGATTGTGCAATGGTCAAAGACACTCCAGCACAGCTCCACCAACGTGGACCGGGCATGGGTGCGAAGCCGGATGCTCTGACCATCGGCAACGACCATAGAGCCAACGTATTAACGCCTACTTTCGAAGAAGCGAAGGACGGTGTCAAGTGAACGGGGTGAGGGTTGAATCCTTTTGACTTAAGTCAATGTGACTCATTCAAACAGGGGATAAGGTAAGGCCTGATGACCCAGAAGCGCTTTTTTGCGGGTGCGATGCTTGTCCTGGCCGGGGTTCTGCCAACGACCGTCCAACCACAGGAAGGTCATTTGTCAGCGACGAATTCCACCTTAACCGCAGGATCAACTCCCAGCGCCTCATCAGAAGCAGCCCAGAACAAGTCCGATCCGATTGCCGGACGCTTTGCGGTCATGTGTTCGGGCTGCCACAGCCTGACCGGGGCCAAGTTGAACGGACCGGATTTGTCTCCTTCAACCGGCTGGCCCATGGACCAGCTAAAGCCGGCGATCAAGCGGATGGAGAAAAACGTCGGGCCGCTCACCGATGAACAGGTGACCGCGTTCGCGGAATTCTTGAAAGCCCCGGACATTCGGGAACGCCTCAAGACCGAGCAGGAACGCATCCAGGCCCAGTTCATGGCCAAGTTGGCGCCTCCGGATCCGCTTATCGGAAAGGCGCTGTTTCTGGGGACCCAGCCGTTACGGAATGGGGGATTGGCATGCGCGGCCTGTCACGCTGCCGCGGGTGCGGGGGGGAATCTCGGCAAAGACCTGACCGGCGTGTTCGTCAGGATGGGCCGTGAAACCCCGCTGATTTCGGCCATCGAACAGTCGGGATTCAAGATCATGGCGCCGCATTACCAACGGCATCCGGTGACCCAGCAGGAGGCCATGCATTTGGCTCGATACTTCTCGACGCTTGATCCAAAACAACCCGCACCCTCGCAGGCTTCGTTCACGCACGCAGGCGCGGGGCTTGCCCTTGCTTTGTTCGTCGGACTGGCATTTTCCCTCCGAAAACAACGCCAACAACGCGGACGCGATCAAAAACTGCAGCGTCGGAGAAAGTAATTTCATGAGCTGGATCCAAGACCTCTTTGCCCCCGAAGACCGGACATGGGAATCCTTCTATCGCAACCGTTGGAGCTACGATAAAAAGGTCCGCAGCACACACGGAGTCAACTGCACCGGGTCATGCAGCTGGGAAATCTACGTCAAGAACGGAATCGTGGTCTGGGAACTCCAGGCGTTGGATTATCCGATTATCGATCAGACCCTCCCTCCCTATGAGCCCCGCGGCTGCCAGCGGGGCATCAGCTATTCCTGGTATATCTACAGCCCCATCCGGGTGAAGCATCCCTACATCCGAGGCGCGCTGCTTGACCTCTGGCGCAAGGCCAGACAGACCCACCCCGACGATCCGGTCGCGGCCTATCAATCGATCGTCACCCATCCCGAGGCGCGAAAAAAATACCAGCAGGCGCGAGGAAAAGGTGGATTTCGGCGCGTCGCCTGGGAAGAGATCAACGAGTTCATGGCCGCGGCCAACCTTTACACCATCCAGCGCTACGGACCGGATCGCATCGTGGGGTTCTCACCGATTCCCGCGATGAGCATGCTCAGCTACGCGGCAGGCGCGAGGTTCTGCCAGCTGATGGGCGGGGTTTCTCTATCGTTTTACGATTGGTATTGCGATCTGCCGCCGGCTTCGCCCGAAATCTGGGGGGAACAGACGGATGTCGCCGAAAGCGCCGATTGGTATCACTCGAAGTTCATCGCGACCGTCGGATCGAACGTCCTGATGACCCGAACTCCGGACGCCCATTTCCTGGTTGAAGCCCGCCACAATGGAACCAAAGTCGTGGTGTTCTCGCCGGATTTCAGCCAAACTTCAAAAGCGGCAGATGAATGGATCCCGCTGCACCAAGGCACGGACGCGGCCTTTTGGATGTCGGTGGGTCATGTCATCCTGAAAGAGAACTATGTCGACCGCCAGGTGCCGGCCTTTCAGGATTACCTCCGGCAATACACCGACGCGGCCTTCCTGGTCGTCCTGGATCCACAACCCAATGGAACCTATCGCCCCGGCAAGCTGCTCCGCGCCAGTCAACTGACCGCAACGGCGGACCAGGAAAATGCCGATTGGAAGTTCTTCGTCCTGGATGAAAACAGTGACGAACTGAAACTGCCCCAAGGCACCGTCGGCCACCGCTGGCAAAAGAAAAAGGGAGAATGGAATCTCAAACTCGAGGATTGCGTCACGCATCAAGCCATCAAACCGGCCCTCGAACTCCGCGGACGGACGGAGGCCACGGCTGCCATCGAGATCACGGATTTTTCCGACGGCACAAACACCCGGATCATCACCCGTCATGTGCCGGTGCGCCCGGTGGAAACCGCCAACGGTCCGGTCCGCGTCACAACCGTCCTGGAGCTTTACTTTGCGCAATACGGGGTGAACCGCGGCTTTCCGGGAGAATGGCCAACGGGCTATGACGATGACTCGCATCCCTTTACACCGGCGTGGCAGGAACGTTTCACAGGTGTATCGGGACAGGTGGCGGTGAATTTCGCCCGCGAATGGTCTCGCACGGCCGAACACACGGGGGGCAAGTGCTCCGTCATCATTGGCGCGGGTGTCAATCATTGGTATCACAACAACCTCATCTACCGCGCGGCCATCAACGCATTGCTGTTCTGCGGGTGTGTGGGCAAGAACGGTGGCGGACTGAACCACTATGTCGGACAGGAAAAACTGGTGCCCCAAACTTCCTGGGCGCCCATCGCATTTGGCGCGGACTGGTCCGGCCCACCCCGTCAGCAAAACACGCCGTCCTTCCACTACATCCACTCGGACCAATGGCGATATGACCGTGCCTTCAGCGAAATCTGCGCGGTCAGCGACGCGAAACATCCGATGGCGCAGGGTCACACGGCCGACAAACAAGCCCTCGCGGTGCGCTTGGGCTGGCTCCCCTGCTATCCGCAGTTCACGAAAAGCAATTTCGAGATCGTCAAAGAAGCTCAGGCCAATGGAGCCAAAACCGACGAAGACATCGTCGCCTATACCGTCCGGCAGCTCAAAGAACGAAAGCTGAAGTTCGCCATGGAAGATCCCGATAATCCGGAATGTTTCCCGCGCGTGTTCTATGTCTGGCGAGGCAACGCCCTCAGCTCGTCCGCCAAGGGCCACGAGTATTTCCTGAAACACTACCTGGGCACGCACACCAATTGCGTAGCCGAGGAATGCGCCAAATCCGAAGTGCGGGATGTCAAATGGCACGAGCAGGTTGAACTGGGCAAGATGGACCTGATTGTGGATCTGAATTTTCGGATGGACACCTCGGCGCTCTATTCGGACATCGTCCTGCCCGCCGCCACGTATTACGAAAAGAACGACCTGAACTCGACCGACATGCACAGCTTTATCCATCCCCTGCAAGCGGCAGTGCCCCCCTGCTGGGAATCGAAGAGCGATTGGGCGATCTTCCGAGGCATCGCCGAAGCCACCTCAAAGCTGGCCCCAAAGTACTTTGACGGTCCCGTCAAAGACATCGTTGTTTCCCCCCTGATGCATGACACCCCGGCTGAAGTCGCCCAGCCCGCCGTCAAAGATTGGGCCAAGGGCGAGTGCAATCTCATCCCCGGCCAGACCGCCCCGAACATCAAAGTCGTCACACGCGACTATGCCAGCCTCCACAACCGCTTTGTGTCGCTCGGGCATCCCTTTCGCAACAACGGCCTGTCCATGCACGGCACCCACTATGATGTGGACGATGCCTACGACGCTTACCTCCAGACGCACCCCACCGAGAAATGGGGCGGAAAAGAATATCCCAGCCTGCGGGACGAAAAGGATGCCTGCAATGTGATTCTTCATTTTGCGCCGGAAACCAACGGGGAGATGGCCTATCGCGCTTACCAGAGCGAATCCCACAAGACCGGCATTGACCATACGCACCTGGCCATCCACACGAGGTCCGTGCGCACCACGTTCGATGACATCACCATTCAGCCGCGCCGAACCTTGACCACCCCTTATTGGACCGGCATCACCAACGGACATCGGACTTACTCGGCCTATTGCCAGAACATCGAGGAGCTGATCCCATTCCGGACGCTCACCGGACGTCAGCATCTTTACCTGGACCACGAGGCTTACATCGCGTTCGGGGAACATCTGCCAACGTTCAAGCCGCGGGCCGAACTTCGGTTGACACGGGACCTGGAAAAAACCCCCAAAAATCCAGGCGGACTCGTATTGAACTACCTCACCCCGCATGGGAAATGGCACATCCACTCGACTTATGGGGATACCTTGCGCATGAAGACCCTGTCGCGCGGCTGCTACCCGGTCTGGATCAATGACAAAGACGCCGATCTCATCGGCCTCGAGGACAATGATTGGATCGAGGTGTGCAACGACCATGGCGTCGTCTGCACGCGGGCCATTGTCAGCGCGCGCATCCCGCAAGGGATCTGCCTCCTTTACCATGCCCCGGAACGAACCCTTGGCATCCCCAAATCACCGGCACGGGGACGGAAACGCGCGGGCGTCCATAACAGCCTGACGCGGACCCGTCTCAAACCTTTGTTCATGGTGGGGGGATACGGGCAGTTCACTTACGCCTTCAATTACTGGGGCCCCCAGGGGGTCAACCGCGATACCTATGTCGTCGTGCGCAAACTCGAAAAGGTTGAATTCTAGTCCGGAGCCCATTCTATGGATGTCAGAGCCCAAGTTGCCGTCATTTTTCACCTCGACAAATGCATCGGTTGCCACACCTGCAGTGTCGCCTGCAAGAATGTGTGGACCGATCGTCCCGGCGCCGAATACATGTGGTGGAACAATGTCGAGACCAAACCGGGAACAGGCTATCCCACCCGTTGGGAGCAACAGGACAAGTTCAACGGCGGCTGGAAATGGAACGGCCATGGTCCGCTGGACCTGCGCTGCCAGAGCAAGGCCGACGCGCTCCTGAAATTGTTCTACAATCCCAACCAGCCGAATCTCGACGATTATTACGAGCCGTTCACCTACAAGTACGAAGATCTGTTCAACGCCCCGCCGGGCGATGATCAGCCAACGGCCGTTCCGATCTCGCAAATCACCGGGGAACCGATCGAGATCAAAAGCGGGCCGAATTGGGATGATGACCTCTCCGGCTCGCCCCTCTATGCCGAGAATGACCTGAACCTCGATGCCTTGACCGAGGAGGAACGCGCTCAATTGTTCGAAATCGAGCGCATGACGATGTTTTATCTCCCGCGCATCTGCAACCACTGCGCAAATCCGAGCTGCGTCGCCGCCTGCCCTTCGGGCGCAATCTACAAACGCGGCGAAGACGGCATCGTCCTCATCAACCAGGAAAAGTGCCGGGGATGGCGCGCCTGTGTGGCGGCCTGCCCCTACAAAAAAATTTATTACAACTGGAAAACAGGCAAGTCGGAGAAGTGCATTCTGTGTTTTCCGCGCCTGGAAACAGGCCAGCCGCCCGCTTGCTTTCATTCCTGCGTCGGCCGCATCCGTTACCTGGGCGTCATGCTTTTCGACGCCGACCGAGTGCCCGCCGCCATGAAAGTTTCGGATCGCGCGCTGGTCGAATCGCAACGCGCCGCGTTCCTCGATCCGAATGATCCTCAGGTCATGGCCGCCGCCCGGGAAAACGGCCTGAATGAAGTGTTCCTTGAGGCGGCCCAAAAGTCGCCGGCCTGGAAATACATCATGGAATGGAAGCTCGCCCTCCCCTTGCACATCGAGTATCGGACCATGCCGATGCTGTTCTATGTCCCCCCCCTGCTTCCGATAATGGGCCATTCCGAAAACGGCACTTACGAGCACCCTTCAAAAACCTTCTTCAGCGGCCTGGAAAAATCGCGGCTCCCCATGAAATACCTCGCCAGCCTCTTTAGCGCCGGCAATCAGGAGATCATCGATGGTGTCCTCAAAAAACTGATGGCCGTGCGATACTACAAGCGATGGCAAAATGTGCGCGACCTGGTCGAAAGCGAGGTCCAAAAAATCCTCCGCGACGCCCGGACCACGGCCGACGAGGCCGAGGCCATCTACCGAATGACAGCCCTCCCAACACAGTTTCAGCGTTATGTGCTGCCGCCGTTGCAGCGCGAGGAAGCCATCCAAAACAGCTGCAATCCCGAAACCTGCAAAGGCTGCTCCGGCTTCAGCATGACCCCAAGCCTTGGCCCACGCGCATGAGCACCCCCCCCCTCCACATTCAACTCGCCCATCTGGCCGAATGGCTGGAATATCCCCGTTGTCATTCCATCCCCCTCCGCCCAGGCCATTCCTCCGCTGCCTTCGATCGGTTTTTGTCCGCCGTTTCCGCGCTGACACCGGACCAGCTCGAGGAGCTTTACACCGCCACCTTTGACGTCGCGCCATCGTGCGTTCCTTACGTCAGTATTCACCTGTTCGGGGAGGAAAACTTTAAACGCGGCGAATTCATGGCCGCCCTGCAGGCCCGTTATCAACAGGCCGAATTCAGCACAGGCGGGGAACTGCCCGATCACGTGTCAATCCTTCTAAAATTTGCGGCGCAAATCGACGAGTCCGAACGCCGGGAATTGATCGAATACTGCCTGCTCGGTCCCATGGAAATCATGGCTGAGAGCCTGGCTGAAACGAATCCCTACCGATTTCTGCTCGAAGCCATCCGAAATACCCTGAGTGAAGCCTATCCGGGAATGCGGCCGGCGCCAAATCCTGCTAAAGAGATGCAACAACACGGAGCCAACTGCGGGCCGATCTGCGCCGGTCGTCTTTGCGGAGTGCTGCCAGTCCAAGATCATCATCACCCCGAAACGCTGTCCTCGACCGCGCCGGTTTCACCGGCCATTGCGGGGGTCACCAGGAGGGGACTACCATGATTGACGCCTTCCTATTTATCGGTCTGCCCTACATCGCGATCATCGTCGCCGTCCTCGGCAGCGTCTGGCGCATGCGCCATAACCGGTACAGCCTGTCGGCGAGGTCATCGCAGTTTCTTGAGGACCGTCAACTCTTGTGGGGATCGGCTCCATGGCACATCGGCATCCTGGGGGTGCTTCTGGGGCATCTCGTGGCTGGATTGCTGCCACAGGTCTGGGCCAGCCTCATGACGGTGCGCGGGGCTTTGCTCGCTGTTGAAACGATCGGTGTCGCCTGCTCGTTGCTGGCTATCGTCGGCCTGGGTCTGCTCATCTATCGCCGGGTCACTTCGGCTCGGATGCAGGCGGTGACCACGGTTCTGGATCTTGTGCTCGTGGCCCTGCTGCTTGCGCAGATCAGTGTTGGACTCATGAGCGCGCTGAGTTTTCGTTATGGCGCGGCATGGAGCACAGGCACCGTGGTGCCCTATTTCTGGGGATTAATCACGCTGAATCCGGACATGGCTTATGTGGTGGATTTCCCGATGCTGTTCAAGCTTCACCTGACTGGCGCGTGGCTGATTATTCTCCTGCTGCCGTTCACCCGCCTGATGCATGTCCTGGCCGTGCCGGTTCATTACCTTTGGCGCGCGCCGCAGCTGGTGCTCTGGAACAACGCGCGGCGGCGTCAGCAGGCGTTGTCCGCAACGATCCGGGCGGAAAGCAGACGGGAGTTTCTCAAGGGCGCCGCTGGCGTGGCCGGAGCCGGCGGTCTGCTGGCCCTGGGGGTTTCCGAAAAGACGCTGAACTTCTTCAAGGGACCGCTGCCGGATTCCGAGGCGGAATCGGCTTTCCTGGAGAAAAAGCTCCAACGGCTGCAGCAAACCGCCGAAGAACGAAAGCTCGTGCTGGAACGTCAGCGCAACGAGATGATCCTCATCAGCCGATATGCCGACCTGTCCGAAAACAAAGGTCAGTATTTCATTGATTACACCATGGCCCCTGGACTCGCGTTCAAAGGGAAGGACGGCATGCCGATCGTCCTTTCCGCAAAATGCACGCACCTGGGGTGTACGGTGGGAAGCGAAACAAACGCCAACGGTCAAATCTTGTGCCCGTGCCACATTTCTTATTTCAACATCGTGACCGGAGAGCCTAATCCCGGCGCCCCGGCCAAAACACCGCTGCCACAGATCGGTTGGGCGCTGGTGGACGCCTCGGGCAAGGTAGTGGCCAGCCGAAAACCCGGCCAGCCTGTCCAAGGCCAAGTCGAGCCCGCCTTGCTGCCACAATGCAATCTCTACATCACCAAGCCGGGCCGCGATACCGCCTAGTCTGAGCCTTCAAAGGATCCTATGAAGCTACCAGATGCCATCCAACATGCCGAGGCCTATCTCGCGGAACGATTTCCCGTCGAGAAAATGAACTACGCCTCGATGGTGCGGAAAAAAGTTGTCCCCGTGCATCGGCTGTCGTGGGGCTATTACCTGGGCGGGCTGGCGCTTTTCTTTTTTATGGTGCAGGTGGCGACCGGTTTGATGCTCCTGTTTTACTACCAGCCCACCGTCAGCGACGCGCACGCCTCGGTCGAGTATATCACCGATCACGTCCCCGGAGGCGCGCTCATTCGGAACATTCACGCCTGGGCTTCCTCGCTCATGATTGGCAGTGTCATCATGCATGTGCTGACGACGTTTGCGATGAAGGCCTTTGCCAGGCCGCGGGAGATCACCTGGCTGACCGGCGTCGCCCTGCTTGGCATCACCTTTGCCTTCGGGTTCACTGGTTACCTGCTGCCATGGCACCAGATCGCCGTCAACGCCACCAAGATCGGCCTGCAGACCATCGAGGAAATCGGGGCGTATCTTCCGGGACAAATGGCAACCTGGCCCCGAGCGATCAAGGAAATCATTCAGGGCGAAGCCAGCGTCGGGCAAGCCACCCTCAGCCGGTTCTTCGCCCTTCACGTCATCATCCTCCCCTTGACGATCGCCGGCATCCTGGGCGTCCACCTGCTCTCGGTCCAATTGCACGGCATGAGCCAGGGCATTGACGGATCGCCGAAACGCCATGAAAAGTTCTTTCCCACTTTTTTCCTCAAGGATCTTCGGGTGTGGGGTGTCGGCTTTATGGTTCTGTTTATCCTCGGTTTGTGCCTGCCCTTTGAATCCTTGTTTTCGTATCCCCTGTTTGAACCCTTTAATCCCAAAGGCTCCACCCCGGACGGGATCAAACCGGAATGGTATTTTTTCTGGATCTATTATCCGCTGGAATTGCTTCCGTTCTGGGTGATTATGCTGGGCCAGATCGTCCTCGGGGTGGTCCTGCTCGGCACTCCCTGGATCTTCAAAGACACAAACCGCCACACGCTGCAATTACTCTCCGTCGCCGCCGGCCTTTATCTGGTCGTGATGACCGTCTTTGGCGAAACCATCTACCACCTTTTTCAAGGCTGATCTCCCATGAAACTCTTACCCTTCCTTCCCAGTGCCCGTCCGGTCGGGTTCGCTGTGTCCACAACGATCCTCCTCTTTCTATCCGCCGGCTCGATTAATGCCTTTCCTGAGTTTCAGCAGTTCATCGTCAAAAACTCCCGCAGGCCGGTGAATTGCGCCTATTGTCATCCCAACGCTGACGGCCCTGAAGGCACAGCAGCCGGCCAGATCGGAAATCTCACTGCGGCCGAACAGGCCGAACTGGTCCGCGCCCGAGGCGCGTTCGAGCCGGGACAAGAGGTGAACAGCCCGATCCTGAATGGTTTTGGGAATCACATCATCAACAGCGTGGGCAAAAGACGGTTCCTCGAGATCCGGCTGGCTCCCGCCGAACTGGCGGAGGCCTTGCCCAAAGACAGTGATCTGGACGCGGACGGCATCTCGGACTCCCAAGAATACCTGGCGGGCACTCATCCCCTGCTGCGGAGCGACGGACAGCCCTGGCAGCTCTTTCGGGCGAACATCGCGAAGAACTCCTCGCAAATCCTATTGACCCTTGCGGCGACTGTTCTCGGTCTCTGGGGACTGGGACACCTGCTCCGTGGCTATGCCGCCGCCGCGCATTTCAACAAAGACGAAGAGGCCCCGAATTAACCGATCACCCCACTCATCCAACCCCGATTATGGCCTCTCCGATCACCGATTGGCGCCCCGAGGACCCGGTCTTTTGGGAACAAACCGGCAAACGAGTCGCCTGGCGCACGCTCATCATTACCACGCTCTCGCTGGTGCTTTCCTTTGCGACCTGGTTTGTCATGAGCGCTATCGTGGTACGGTTGCCGGGAATTGGATTTCAGTTCAGTGAAATGCAGCTGTTCTGGCTGGCGGCCATGCCTGGGCTGGCCGGGGGCACTTTGCGGTTGATCCACACCTTTCTTGTCCCGGTCTTCGGCACGCGCAATGTCGTCACCGTGGCCACGCTCATCAAACTCCTGCCCTGCCTCGGCCTCGGCTTTGCCATCCTGAACCCGAGCACGCCCTTCTGGTTGTTCATGGTGTTGGCGTTCCTGGCGGGCTTCGGCGGGGGAGATTTCTCGAGTTTCATGCCGAGCACGAGCATTTTCTTTCCCAAACGCTTGCAGGGAACAGCGCTGGGCATCCAGGCGGGAATCGGCAACTTTGGCGTGAGTCTTACTCAGTTTGTAACCCCTTGGATTATCTCGTTTGCTGTGGCGGGCGGGCTGTTCGGCGAGGCTCAAGTCTTCAGGAAGGGGCAACAAACCTCGCCCATCTGGCTCCAAAACGCGGTGTTCTGGTATGTGCCGTTTCTGATTATCCTCGGGGGGGTGTCCTGGCTGGGGTTGCGCCGGGTGCCGGTTCGCGCGACTTTTCGCGAGCAACTGGACATCTTCAAGAATCGTCACACTTACTTTTGCACCGCGACTTATATCATGACGTTCGGTTCGTTCTCCGGGTTATCCGCGGCATTTCCATTGCTGATCAAAACGGTTTATGGCCAATTTGAAGAAGCCCCTGACCCTTTGAAATACGCCTATCTCGGCCCCCTCATCGGCTCGGCCATGCGCGTGATCGCCGGCCCCCTTACAGACAGGTTTGGCGGTGGGATTTTTACCCAGCTTTGCGGCCTCGGCTTGATGGCCGGCGCGGCAGTGCTCGGTTTCAGCCGCTGTCTGACTCCCGCGTCCCTCGATCAATTCCCGTTGTTTGTCGGAGTCATGCTGGCGATGTTTTTCTTCACCGGCATCGGTAACGCGGCCACGTTCCGTCAATTCCCCGTCATCTTCTCTCATTCACCCCGGCAGGCGGCGGGAGTGATCGGATTCACGGCGGCCGTTGCGGCGTACGGACCCTTCCTGTTCTCGACCCTGATCGGCCAGTCGAAAACGGCTCTCGGTTCAGCCAAGCCCTTTTTCATCGGTCTGATGGTCTATTGCATCATCGCCACCGCAATCAATTGGTGGTTCTATACCCGAAGGGGAGCCGAGAAACCTTCTTGATCTATCCCATGAATATTTCTTCTTCTGAACGGTCCGCCCAAATCCTGGCCCAAACGGCCACGGCTTTTGAATCGGCCGGCTCCCATTCTCAAGCGGCCGAGCATTGTCAGAAACAGGGAGTAACGGACATCCCAAGGCGCCAGCGCAATACGATCCTCACCCTTTCGACGGCGGCCTTCACGCTGATGTTTGCCGTCTGGTTGATGTTCGGAGTCTTGGGGATACCGATTCGAAAGGAATTTGGTCTGACCGACGTCCAGTTTGGCTGGCTCACAGCCATCGCCATTCTGAACGGCTCCATCTGGCGACTGCTCTTTGGGCTGTGGACCGACCGGTTTGGCGGGCACAAGGTGCTGACACTCCTGGTGGGGCTGACCGCGATTCCCTCGTTTCTGGTCAGTCGTGCCAGCACCTTCAACGAGCTGTTGTTTTATGCGTTCCTCGTGGGAATGGCGGGCAACGCCTTCTCGGTGGGCATCGCGTGGAACTCGGCTTGGTTTCCGAGAGACCGCCAAGGCTTCGCCCTCGGCGTTTTCGGGGCCGGCAACGTCGGCGCGTCGGTCACCAAGTTCATCGGGCCGGCACTTATTGCCATCGTCCCGGCAGCAGGCTATTGGGGCGGATGGATGCCGGGGGGTTGGCGGTTCGTCCCGTTTCTTTACGGCATTTTCTGCCTGCTGATGGCCGCCGGATTATGGTTCCTCTGCCCGTCCGAAGACCGCAAGCCCGGCGCCGGCCGGCCGCTTGCGGAGTTGCTGCGACCGCTCAAGCAAGTGCGCGTTTGGCGATTCAGCCTCTACTACGTCATTGTCTTTGGGGCTTACGTCGCCCTATCCGTCTGGCTGCCGAAATACTACGTGGACGTGTTCGGGATTTCTCTTCCGAAAGCCGCTCTGCTCACGGCCCTGTTTATTTTTCCGGCAAGCTTGCTGCGTCCCCTGGGGGGATGGTTGTCTGATAAATATGGCGCGCGACGGATCATGTATTGGGTCTTCGGGACTATGCTGTTGGCCCTGCTGGTCCTATCCGCTCCCCAAGGCCACATTGTGCTCTATGTTCCAGAGAACATCCATCCCGGAGGTCGGATGGAAACCATGCGATTCGTCATGGGCCCAACCCTCTTTACCCTCCTGGTCTTCATGGTTGGCTGCGGCATGGGCATCGGCAAAGCCGCCGTTTACAAATACATACCCGAGTATTTTCCGAGGGACGTCGGCGCGGTCGGCGGATTGGTCGGCCTGCTGGGAGCGCTTGGAGGATTTTACCTGCCGCCCTTGTTCGCCTACGCCTACAAGGCCACCGGCATTCCGCAAACTACATTTGCCATTCTCTTCCTCATCACGCTGTTGAGCTTTGCATGGTTGCATTGGGTCGTTTATCGTCTGATGCGGCAAGCCACGCCGCACTTGCAGAACCAGTTTGAAGTCAAAAGATAGAACCATGATCCGGATCTGTCATTTGTTTATCTCGCCGGGACACAATTTCTTCGGGCATCATGGCCAGCCCGCCGGCGCGCACCTCATCCACGCGGTCAGCCAGATTGAATGCGTGGCAGGACGCGGGATTCGAGGCGATCGGTTTTTCGATTATAAACCGGATTACAAAGGCCAGATCACCTTCTTCTCGATGGAAATCTTCGACGCGCTTTGTCAACAACTCAATCTTCGAGATGCCCAGCCCCAGGCAACCCGACGCAATGTCTTCGTCCGAGGCGAGGACCTGAACGCGCTCATCGGCAAACCATTCAATCTTCAAGGGATCACGTTCCTGGGAGTCGAAGAATGCCGTCCCTGCCATTGGATGGACATCGCGCTGGGCCCCGGGGCTGAGGAATGGTTGCGCGGCCGCGCGGGATTGCGCTGCCGGATCCTCACCGATGGCATGCTGACACGTGAGGCGTAAATCGTGAAAAACAGGACCAGGCCACAGGGAAGGACGGCACTCAGTGCGGTCATCCTGGCAGGGGGTGAATCCAGACGCATGGGCCGAGACAAAGCCTGGATTGAATACAACGGTAAGCCCCTGATCCAAAACACCGAGGAAACCCTCCGAAAGCTCGGTGTCACCGAGGTCTTTGTTTCCGGCCGCGCGGGCGTCGATTATTCGGCGTTGAATTGTCCCGTTCTGTATGATCTCGCTCCAGATGTCGGTCCGCTGGCCGGAATCGAGCGCGGTTTGCACGCATGCGCATCGCCGTTGCTGCTGGTTTTGGCGGTGGACCTGCCTCGAATGACCCCGCGTTTTTTAAAAAAGCTGGTTGCGCGTTGCGATCTCTTGACCGGCATTGTGCCGAAGCTCAGGGACGAACTTGAACCCCTGGCGGCTATCTACCCCAAAAGCTGCCATGCCACAGCCCTCGCAGTCATCGCCCGACATCAGCATGCAGCGCGCGATTTCGCCTCTGCTTGCCTGCGCAAACACGCAATACGGACTTTTCCTGTCTCCTCCGCGGACGCCGCATGTTTCACCAATTGGAACAACCCCGAGGAACGAATTGGAAAAAAAACTCTTGAACCATCGCAACTTACAACCAGCCATCCCCAGCCATGAAGACATCAAGTCATCGTCTGCATCCCACCACGCTCTGCATCCACGCCGGCACGCGCTTGGATCCCGCCACCGGCGGCGCGTGCAGCCCCATCTACACCTCCACCGCGTACGCTTTTCCCAATCCAGCCAACGCCAACATCTATCCCCGATACTTCAACACCCCGAACCAGCAGGTGATCAATCGCAAGCTCGCCGCCCTTGAACAAGGCGAAGAAGCCCTCGTGTTTGGCTCAGGCATGGCGGCAATTGCCACGCTTTTGTTCTCGCAACTCAAGACCGGGGATCACGCCCTGTTTCAATCCGATCTGTATGGAGGCACACACCAGCTGGTCACAAAGGAACTCCCCCGCCATGGCATTGAAGTCTCCTTCTGCCGCGCCACAATGGAATACCCGGCCGCTCTTCGTCCCAACACACGCCTGATTTATGTCGAGTCCCCATCGAACCCGCTGTTGCGATGCGTGGATCTCGCCGCCCTCGCCCAACTGGGACGCGAGCGCGGGATTCTCACGGTCGTGGACAACACCTTCGCCACTCCCATCAACCAGAACCCAATCGCGCTCGGATTCGATGCGGTCATTCACAGCGCCACAAAGTATCTCAATGGCCACAGCGACGTGAATGCCGGCGTGGTCATCTCCTCGGCCGCAATCATCCGCCGATTGACCGATTCGGCGACGCTTTACGGCGGCATGTTGGACGCCCACGCCTGTTACCAGCTCGAGCGCGGCCTGAAGACCCTGGCGCTCCGGGTCCGCCAGCATAACGAAAATGCCGAACACCTCGCCCGTTTTTTCCAGTCCCATCCGGCCGTTGCCCGCGTCAATTACCCCGGCCTCCCCAATCACCCCGACCACGCCATCGCAGCCCGGCAAATGCGCGGCTTCGGCGGCATGCTCTCCTTCGAACTCAAAGATCCCACAGGATTGGACTGCCTGTTGAGCCGATTGCGTCTCGTCATGCCGGCGTTAAGCCTGGGTGGAGTCGAAAGCCTCATCTGTATTCCCAGTCGGACATCTCATCGCTTGATGACCCCAGACGAACGTCAGCACGCCGGGATCAACGATGGATTGGTCCGTGTCTCCGTCGGCATCGAAGACGCTGAGGATCTCCTGCAGGATTTCAGCGAGGCCATGTCAGAACTGTGAACGCCGGACGGACAACCTGACCGGAGGGACGAGCTCCGCGAGTCCTGAATCGAGCCGCACGGACGATCTGACCGGAGGGGCGAGCTCCGCGAGTCCAACCCTCCCCGTAAAAATCCTCCCTTTCTCCCATCCGCAAAACCACTCTCGGCGCCTTGCCGGGGACTCGTATAACTCGTCCCTCCGAACGGAGCACTGAGGACAAATGCCGTGGGCGAACCGATGGAGTCCCCTGATCCCATTCGTTCCCTCCCATTCATCCGGCCTGTAAAAAGGCGATTTTCTTGACTTTCGTCAATGTCCGGCGCCTCGATCCCGCGAGATTTATGTAACGTTCACCCAAGTTAGATTTATACTTATATGAAATGAATCTAATGACGGTGTCAACATCGGTTGCGGAGCCCCCCCTGAGGACGGTCGGTTGGTTGCCGCGGTTCAGGCCGGAAAGGTCCACGAGTTTGACACTTTGGTCGGGCGACATTTGGATGCGATCCATGCGTTTGTCGCGCTGAAGCTGCCGGTGCCGCACCTCGTGGACGAGATTACGCATGAGACCTTTGTCTTCGCTTTCCGGCGGATCTCGGAATTCACCGCTGGGACAAGCTTTCGGGCGTGGCTCCGGGCTATCGCCGCCAACAAGGTTCGGGCCGAGATTGAGCGGTACCGCCGCGAGGAGCGGAATCGACTTGCGTTCGCGGAGCGCTACGCCCTGGACGAAGCATCCAGGGAAACAGCCGATCCTCACGTCACACGCGAGCTGGAAGCCCTGAACGATTGTCTTCGAACCGTCCCGGAGCATTTTCAAACGTTGCTCAACCTGCGATATCGCGAGGAGAGCTCATCCGAGCAAATTGCCTCCCGCCTGGGGCGAAGCCTGGCCTGGGTGCGCACGACTCTCTGCCGGGTCCGCCAGCAACTGCGGGACTGCATCGAACGCAAACTCAAGATCCAACCGTCATGATCTCCCAGGAACAATGGGCGGCTTTTCTCGATGGCGCTTTGGATCACGCCCAGCACGCGGCGGTTGATCTGACGTTGCAGCGGGATGCGGAGGCCCTCCAGTTCGTTGTCGAACAGCGAAAGATGGACCGTGTCCTCGGCTCGCTCCTGGCCCCACCTGCCCGCAAGCAGCGGATTAGGACATCCATCCTGGCTGCGGTCACCAGTGCATCCGCCGAACAACTCCGAGCCGAGATCCTGGCCGAGACGTCGAGTGGCGATATGCCATTGCCCCAGGCCGGCTCCCCGGCAGTGGCCGATCAAACCTCCTCGGCGCCACAAAGGACCTTTCCAACGAAGGCACCCGATCTGGGGTGTCTCATCCGAACCTGGATCGAGAGCCTGCCTCAGCACTTCCGGGCATCGAGGATGGTTCTGGCAGCAACGGCTTTTACCGTATTACTTCTCGGGCTGATCATCTGGCAGTTCGTTCTCATTCCCAAACCTATCGTCGGCCTGAAGATCGGGACCATAGCCAAGGTGATTGGGACGACTGAACTCAGCCGGCAGGGCCAGTCCTCGGCCTCCAGGGCAACCTCAGGAACCGTGATCCGGCTCGGGGACCGATTAGCGACTGGCGACGCCGACCAAGCCGAGATCCAATTCCTGGACGGCACCACCCTGCACCTGAGCTTTAATACCGCGATCGAAATTCCCACTCCGCAATCCGTAATCCGCAATCCGCAATCCGTAATGCCGCTTCTCGCCATTCTCACCGTCAAGGAAGGGACCGTGGATTTCTTCAATGCCTTTGGCACGGTCCAGGCCACGGCCATGACGGAGTCGACGGCCCAGGCCGGCTCGGCGCCCACGGAACCGAAGCGGCTCGAGACGCTGCAGGTCGTGCGTTTGGACAATTCGAACTCCTGGTCACTCTTGACTTCAGCCCTCGACTGGCCAGAAGCCGCTGTGAAGTTAGTCGGCGGCGGGGGATCGGTGGGTTGGCAGTTGCGTGAAGTGCGGCGTTCGGATGGTGTCGCGGACATCCGAGTGAGTCATCTACCCGCGTCATCGCGGGCGGCGCAAGCCGGTGTGCAAATCGGTGATGTGCTGACCGAGTTCGACGGTCAGCCGGTGGCCAGCGCGCGCCAATTGGCCAGCGCCATCTTGCGGCGTCCGAATGAGACGATCCCGTTTCGACTGCGCCGCGGAGATCTGGAACTAGCCGTATCTATCGCTGTCGAACCGGTCGAGAGTGTGGTGGACGGGCCCGAGCTCAGTGCCGAATCCCACGCCCCCCTAGCGGCGCTGCTGGCCAAATGGACCAGTCGGCCCGCCGCCCAGACGGTGAGTCCGGCCGAGGAAACGCATCGATCGGAGGAGATCGCGCGTTTCTCAAGGGCCGTCGAACTGCGCGCAGCCGCCTTCAACCAGTTGGGCGTCGTGTATGAGCTGGAGGACGCCCTGGGACCTGCTATTCGCGCCTATGGCCGGGCCGTGTATCTGGCGCCCCAAGTGCCGTTGTATCACTTCAACCTGGGCCTTGCCTTGCGGAAGATTGGCAGCTTTGAACGGGCGATCGAGGAGTGTGAAGCCGCCGCGCGCCTCGAGCCCGCCTCTGTCCCGGCCCGCAAACGGGTGGCCGAGATCCACTCGCTGCTGGGCCGCCACACCGAGGCGCTGACCTTAACCGAGGCCTTGCTGGAGGCCGCGCCCAGGACCACGGCGCCTGGGAACTCAAATCCCAACTCCTGCTGAAGCTCGGACGCCCGATAGATTCTGTCGCTCCGGCTCGTCGCGCGGTCGAGCTCGATCCGGAATGCCCCGTGGCGCATGCCTATCTTGCGGAAGCCCTCCACGCTGCCGGCCAATTGGACGATGCCGAGTCGGCCTACGCCGAGACCCTCGATCGAGCACCCCTTGAAGCCGTGTTCCATATGAACTACGGCAACCTGCTGCGCGACCAAAACCAATGGGCAGCGGCCGAACGCAGCTTCCGTCGTGCCATTGAACTACGGCCTGACTTCGCCCTCGCCTATTGTAACCTCGGCAATGTTCTGGCAGATCGCCGGGATTACGAGTCCGCCACCGCCGCGTTCGAGAAAGCAATCGAACTCGATCCCGCGGATGTCACCACCCACCTGCGACTGGGCGACATGGCCCTTAAACAACGCCAGTTCGCCCAGGCCGAGCGCGCCTATCACCACGCGCTCGAAATCGCGCCGCATAACGCCGACCTCTACTATGGCCTGGGTGAAGTCTGCCGGCTCCAGCGCCGTCCCGCCGACGCCGAACGCGCCTATCGCAAGGCCATCGAACTGCAGCCTAAACACGCCGCCGCCCACACCGCCCTCGGGATTGTCTTTTACGATCGCGGCGACGTTGACGAAGCGGAGCGCCTCTATCGCAAGGCCCTCGAACTCGACCCGGACAACCTCGCCCCGTACGGCAACCTCGGAATCACTCTGTGGATGCCCACGAGAACGTGATCGCCTGCGGCCGCGCCCAGGACGCCCCTGGGATCGAGCACTTCATCGTGCGCAAACTGCCAGCACCTTGACTCGGCGCTGAACTCCGGCTGACAAACTCCACCGATTCCACCACTATGCTCTCCTATCTTAGGAACAACCTAGTCCAGATCATGGGCTGCCTGGCGCTACTTGCTCCCACCGGCATCCGCTCCGCAGAACTCACTCCCCGCCTGGTCGGAATGCACGCCGTGTCTTCAGGCAACTGGCAACCTGTGGCGGTTGCCGCCTCCGGGAGCCAGGCCTATGAGACGGCTTCGGACTACAATCCGAACACCGAGACCTGGGAAAACAGCCTCCTGGTCCTCGACATCACAAACCCCTCGAACCCGACCCGGCTGGGGAGTCTCAAGGCCCGTTGGATCGGGGACCTCGCGGTCCGCGGCGATTTCGCCCTCGCCTGCGCGTCGAGTGACGGGCTATTGGTGATTGATGTCAGCAATCCTGCCGCTCCCCGCCGAGTCCGGAGCATCCCCGTCGGACAAGCTACCGCGGTATTCCTATCGGGGAACTACGCCTACGTTGCCGATGCAATGTCGGGTTTGGTCGTTGTGGACATCAGCAACCCGGCCAGTCCGGAGGTGGTTGGCAGCTTTCCCATCGATTTCGGAGCTTGGAGCGTGCTGGCAGCTGGTTCGGTAGCCTATGTGGGCGGCGGGAACTTCCAACCCCTGCAACTCCTCGACGTGAGCGATCCGACGACTCCACACCTCCTCGGGACTTTCGAGTCCATGGCCCGCGGTATCCTGAAGGACAATCGAGTTTACATGTTCGGCGGAACGCGCGGCATGGAGATCCTGGATGTCAGTAATCCGGCATCCCCACGTAGGCTGGGTGGTTACCAACCCAATGGCCTGTCCTGGGGAATCGGCGTCTCCGGTAACCACGCCCTGCTCGGGATCGCCGGGCAAGGAGTGGCCGTCATCGAAATTGAACCGCCCCCTCCACCGCCGCCGGCGCTAACCATGGTTTTGGCAGGCGAGGGGCTCATGATCTTCTGGCCAGTCAGCGACCCCGGATATGGCCTTGAAGCGAGTGATTCACTCGCCCCAGCGTCGAGCTGGCAATCCGAACCCGCCGCGCCCCAAGTCGTCGGCGACCAGAACGTCGTCACGATCGAGATCGGGGCCGGGCCGAGGTTCTTCCGGTTGAAGAAGCCGTGACTCCCACTATCGCCCCACTCCCACTCCTACTCATACTCCTACTCTTAATCGTAATCTTGATCCTAATCCCCCCTCATCGCCCCAATGCCCACCCCACTCCTACTGTCCTACACGACCATCGTCCTGGCTCCGGACTTCTGTGAGTCTGGAGGGGAGATTAAGAGTAGGATTAGGAAGAAGTGGAAGTGGATTCCGCGGATTTTCGATGGTATCGCGATCGCCCGGTTCTCGCCGTCGCCCAGATCACAACTCCTCCACCGGCACGGCCCGGCCTGCCAGAGACTCGCTGACGCCTTTCATCAATGTGAACTTCTGCGAGCCGGTGATGAGAAACTGCCCGGTGCGATCCCGCTGGGCATCCACTACCGCCTTCAGATGCCGGAACAGCGCGGGGGCATACTGCACCTCGTCCAACACGACCCGGGGACGGATGCCGCTGCAGAAACAAGGCCGCCTCCTTCTCGGCTTGCTCCGCCTCGCTCGGCAAGTCCAGGGAGACAAAGTCGTGTTCCGGGAACAACCGCCGCAGAGTCGAGGTCTTGCCCGTCTGGCGGGCGCCCGTGAGGACAACGACGGGGCGAGCTGCCGCCAGCTAGTGGAGCTTGGCTTCGATCGCGCGAGGAATCCACATATGCATAATGTGCGATACAATCGCATATTTTGCAGGATCAATGAACTCCTTATGAAGATTTGGATGATCCTTTTCGCAGGCGCTGTCCTATTGCTGCAACCGCAAGCTGCCCGCGCCGATTTCGATCTCGTCGACAGCCACCATCGCTTCGCCGCCACGCCGTGGGACCGGGAACCGGTCTTTCCTGGTAACGCCGGTTTTCCCACCGGAGCTGTGCCGACTGGAAATTCGATGTTACGTCAAAGCCGGTTCATCGTGAGTCCCGGCCCCAAACCGGAGCAGACCTTGACGGTGCCCTTGCCGCAGGGACCCGAACCAGTGCGGCAGTCCTTCGCCCGCCTCCCGCTGAGCTTCGTCCGCAACGATGGCCAGGCGAATCCAGCGACGAAGTTCGAGGTCCGCGGACGCGGTTACCTGCTCTCGCTCGAACAGACCGAGGCCGTCATGCTGCTGGCCAGCCCGGCCAACGAAGACGCAGAACGTCTTAAGACGCGCCCATCCTATGAGACGGTTGAACCGTGGATCGAGGGAACGATACGACCGTGGCTCGGTTCGGGTATCTCGGAAAAAGCGGCGGAGGACCGCCGCACTCCAAAACCTGGCGGTGAATCGACGCGCACCTTGCATTTCCTGCGCATGGCCATGGTGGGGGCCAATCCCAATGCCCGCATGACCGGCGAGGACGAATTGCCTGGCAAATTCCATTATTTCATCGGCAACGATCCGGCGCTCTGGCGCACCAATGTCCCCAGCTTCGCCAAGGTGCGCTACCGCGAGGTCTATCCTGGCATTGACCTGGTGTATTACGGGAACGAAGGCCAGCTGGAATATGACTTTGTCGTGGGGCCGGGGGCGGACCCGAGCCAGATCGCCCTGGCGATTGAAGGGGCCGACACGATCGAAGTGGACGACAAGGGTGATCTGCGCCTGGAGGTTGCCGGGCGCGAGTTGTTCTGGCGCAAGCCAGTGCTGTATCAGGAGAAGGACGGCGTGCGGCTGCCGGTGGCGGGCGAATTTGTGCTGCTCCCGACGGCTCCCAGCAACGATGGCGTGCCAGCCCGTCAGGTTGCCTTCCGTGTTGCGTCTTACGACCGGATGCTGGCGCTGGTCATTGATCCCGTGCTGGCCTACTCGACCTATCTCGGCGGTGGGATTGCCGATGCGGCGTATGGCGTTGCCGTCGATCCCGCAGGATGCGTTTACGTGACTGGCCAGACGTTCTCTCGATCCACATATAACAGCAATCCCGCTCCGGGAAATCCGTTCCCCACGACGACAAATGCGGTCAAGCACACTTTCAGCGTTATTGGTGCCGCTTTCGTGACGAAGTTTAGCACGGAGGAAGAACGCGTTCTTTATTCAACAGTGCTGTGCGGTAACTCTCCTTCCTCCCAAAGCACAATAGCCAATGCCATCCAGGTGGATGGTCTGGGACAAGCTGTGATCACGGGTAACACCGATGCCAGCGATTTCCCGAGGAAAAATGCACTTCAACCGCGGTACGGAGGCGGGTATTCGGACGCCTTTGTTGCGAAGCTTACTCCAGAAGGATCCAGCCTGGTTTTTTCGACCTTCCTAGGCGGAAGCAAGGAGGAGAGTCAGGGTAATATGCAGGGCCTCGGACTTGATGCTGCTTTCAACATCTACGTGGCAGGGAAAACCACAACTTCGGATTTCCCCGTTGAACAGCCCTTCCAGGCCATGCTCGACACCAGTCACGGCGCGGAGGATGCCTTTCAGGACGCCTTCCTGGTGAAGTTAGCGGAACCGCTGCCGCATTCGGTCGAGATCACCCGCGCCGGCAGCACCATAATGATCTCCTGGCCGGTCTCCGCCACCGGCTTCACGCTTGAATCGACGGGTTCCCTGGCTCCGGCGCCGAACTGGCAACCGGAACTTACCGAGCCTGAAGTCGTCGGCAGCGAGAACCGCGTCAGGCTGGAGATTGAAGGCAATACAAAGTTTTTCCGTTTGAGGAAGCCGTGAAAACGAGCATTGTTAGTCATAGAGTTCGATCTGGATCTCTGGCGTTGACGACCAACACGCGAAGCGGATTAGATCATGGACGGAAAAAGTTACGTTCAGAGCATACGGTAGATCTCACGCCGGTGGCCGACGTAGTGCAGGTAGATGCGTCCCAGCGAGATGTCAAATTCGTACAGGACACGGTAATTGCCAACTCGCAACCTGAACTCAGGCCGGCCTTTCAATCGACAGTGAGGAAAATTCCCCAGGCGCGCACCCATGTCATCCACACTGCGCCGAACCGCATCATGCCAGTTTGGCGGCAAAGCATCGAACGATCGTGCGAAAGTGTGCGACCAGATTTGGAGTGCGGCCGCCACAGTCTCTCAAGGTTGGCGTGTCGAATAGTCCCCTGCGGCAATCTCGCGGCGCGACTCGTCGAGTCGCGCTTTAACTTCGTCGGTCAACTCGAGCTGGTCCTCCAAAAAGTCGTCAATCCAAGCTCGCAAGGCCTCAATTTCTTCCCGTTTCAGCCGGGGAATCGCCGCTTCTATCTCTTCAACTGTGCTCACATCATTAGAGTAAGCACAACCTCCTCTGGCTGCAAGATCCAGGATTGCCCGGGTCATCCATGTGTTCCGCGTGTTCCACCAGCTTTCCATGAACCTTGTTCCTGCCCATGAACCAGCTAGGGTCGCCGCCCGAGAGCGCTTGCCGCAGCGGGGATTATGGGCGGACTTAAGATTTGGTCGTTTTAAGGGCAGCTTGGAGCTTTTCAGCCTCGATGGACATGAGCTTGAATCCTTGTTTTGCAGCCAATTTGGCCAGAAGCCGACGTTGGCTTTCCTCATATTGCATTTCGTACTGTCTGAGACCTTTTTCAACATAGGCCAAGCCGTGCTTGAGCGTCCGGTAATAGAGGAGCGCAATCTTTCTCGCCACCGCCTTGGTCGCGACCAGCCCGCCTTTGGCCTTTTTGAGACGACGGAAGAACCCGCCCAGAGCTTTGTCGACCGTCCGAGCCAGGCTCCGTGCGCCGAGGCGAAAGAGGCGCCCAGCTCGATTACACTGGCGCTTCACCAACCCCTTGCGTTTGCCGCTCTGAGCCGTGCCTGGACTCAAGCCCAGCCAACTGGTGAAGTCTTTCTCCGTTTTCCAAGCGCTCATA
>JAKLHY010000220.1 GCA_022709905.1 Verrucomicrobiota bacterium
GCTCGAATACCTTCGCCGTGCCCTCGATGGCCGCCCATTCCTGCCTCAGCCAGTGAAAAGCACCTGAGCAGTTACTTGATTATTGTCTTCAGCCAAAGAAGGTCGTAAACAGAAATTGCATTCCTCTTCTTAAACTCCATGGATCCATCAATTGGTTCCCATGCAGAAAAGGGAAGAACATTATTCCTTGGGAAATCGATCAATTCTGAGGCGGCCAACTGTCGCCGAGACAAACGGCACAGGGAGAAGCAGATCGATAGAATTCAGCCCCCTCTTGACGCCTTACGGGCGAAAAAGGGGTCCAAAAACCTGCGCTGAGGCCTCAAACTGAACCATTTTTATGCGCATCAAATTGCCATCAAGTCAGTTGTCTTGGCGACAGTGGGTTCGTTAAACCTCTGTCCACTTGCCAGGGATCGGGACAGGGTAATGTCCTGCGGCATCGGCTTGGACGGGTGGCGGGCTGTCTTCGGTGAGGGTGTCGATATTGGGACAGAAGGAGAAATTCGATGCCATGGCCTCGTCCCAAGTGATGACTTTACCGGAATGCATGGCGGCGCGGCCGATGATGTCGGCGAGGTTCGATAAGGCGGCGCGTTTGGCCTCGTTATGGGGTTGATTTTGGCGGATGGCCTGGAGGAGGTTATCCCACTCGGCCTGCCAGGGAGAGACGGTTTCCTT
>JAKLHY010000221.1 GCA_022709905.1 Verrucomicrobiota bacterium
GCGTCATCAAGATTGACAAGAGCGACCGGCGCATCGGCCTCTCCGTCAAGGCCGCGAACTACTCCAACGAACAGCTCAAGGCCGAACAAGCTGCCCTGGATGCGCTGAAACCCGGCGAGGACCTCGTCGCCCTGCAGCACGCATTTGATGCCGCCGACGAGGCCAGGCAGGAAGAGACAAAGCAGGACGGAACGAAGTAGCCGTCAGAGGCTGATCGGACAACGGATTCCAGACAGGCGGGCCGCTGACGGCCCGCCTGTTCGTTCTCAGGCGCGCACGCCGCGCCCCGGTTCAGGGCGATCCTCTTTGCCGGCCCGCCTGAGAGGAGCGGTGAAGACTAGATCCAGGCTAATATCCGTTTGACGAGGCGGACGCTGCTTTGTAGATTGCGCCTCTCTCTGGCATCCAGAGTAGCTCAATGGTAGAGCAGCCGGCTGTTAACCGGCGGGTTGCAGGTTCGAGCCCTGCCTCTGGAGCCACCTCATTTTGGAATTCACTGCATTCGTCCTTGGAACACTCTTGTGGAAACCAGTTCAATGTGGCAATTCCACCAACTCGTCCGCAAGCCACTCGACGGTGCGTGAACCCAAAGGAAAAGCGGAAAGAGCCATGTACACCGTGCAGTGGGCACGGTGCAGGCGACCCTCCGGCTGCCTTCTGGCACTTCTT
>JAKLHY010000222.1 GCA_022709905.1 Verrucomicrobiota bacterium
ACGACGGCACCACGTTCCACCGCGTGATCCCCGGCTTCATGATCCAGGGCGGCGACCCGAACTCCAAGGACGCCGACCGCACCAACGACGGCCAGGGGGGACCGCGCTGGCGGGACGTCCTGGGCGCCGACGAGCTGGCGCTGTTCGAGCGCGCCCGCGCCGCGGTCGCGGCCCGGGGCTACGCCCTGGCGGGCGACCAGGCGCTGCTGAACGCGGAGTTCAACGCCACCCGCCACGTGCGGGGCGTGCTGTCGATGGCCCGCGCCGCCGACCCCAACTCCGCCGGCAGCCAGTTCTTCATCTGCGTGGCCGACGTGGCTCATCTGGACAACAAGTACACGGCCTTCGGCCGGGTCGTGTCGGGCCTGGAGACGGTCGACGCCATCGTGGCGACGCCGCGCGACCGCTCCGACAATCCGCTGCAGGCCCAGCGCATCCTCGGGGCCGTCGTGATCGACGACGCCGCGGGCCTGACCGCCGACGAGCGCGCCGCCTGGGAAGCCCTGCCGCGCGGGGGGGCCGCCCCGGCCGCGGTCGCGCGCTGAACGAACGCGCGCTGAACGACTGAGCGACGGAGGCATCGTGGCCGGCGACGTCATCACGATCAGGGGCGCGCGCGTCCACAACCTGAAGAACCTGGACCTCGAGCTGCCGCGCCACCGCCTGGT
>JAKLHY010000223.1 GCA_022709905.1 Verrucomicrobiota bacterium
GCCGTCGACGTAGAACGGCTCGTAGGCCGGCGCACTTTCGTCGTAGGGCAAAAAACGCTCGCAGACGGTGTCGACCGCAACTACGATCAGGTCGCCGTCGCTGGTGACGCCAACGCCCTTGCCGACCGTGACCTGCCCCCTGCCGAGCGCCGGCAGCAGGCCGCCGGCGATGCCGACGCCGAGCAGCTGGGTGCGCGTCAGGCGGCTCTGGTCGTCGAGGTATTCGGCGACGCTGTTGAGTTGCTCGTGGGTCAGCACCTGATCGCGCTCGAAGACGGCGTAATCGGTGGTTACCGCGTCGAGGCGGCGGATGATTTTGAGGGGATCGGCCATGGTCGTGCTCCCGGACTACGATTCAGGGGTTCTCGTCGGCGCTGCCCAGGGCAGTGCGACCGAGGACGAAGGGTGGCGGCTCCAGCTGGCCGCAGGGATGCAGCCCGCTGGGGGGATAGACGTTCTTGGCGCGGGTCAGCGCGTCGGTCAGCGCCTTGATTTTGGCGGCGCGCTCGGCTGTGGCGGCACCGGCGCGGATTGCCAGCCAGTCGCGGTACGCCTTTTCGATGACGGCCATGTCGTCGCTGTTGACCCAGCAGATGCGCGGCAGGATGTGCGCCGGCGTTTCCTGGCGCAGGGTTTCCTCGACGAAACGGCGGAAATCCATGTC
>JAKLHY010000224.1 GCA_022709905.1 Verrucomicrobiota bacterium
CATCGGAGCGTTACCTCCTGCTCTTCACCGTGGTCGTAAGCGAACGAACTGGCAAGGTGGCGAATGGCGGATTCACTTTGCACACGCACGTAATGTTCAAAGTCATCAACATCGAACGTGGCTTGGGCCGTGTCTTCGACATGCCAGACGACGACGGCGGCAATTTCGATGGGGTTGCCGCGCTTATCATTCACCTTCAGACGGTCGGTGTTGAAATTGCGCGCTCTGAGCGAGATTTTCATCCGCGTGCGCTTCGGCTGCGCCGTTCCTGAGGTCGGTTTGCCACCCTGCGCCGCGGATTCAAGTTTCGCATTTTGGCCGCCAATGGTCGGCCCGTTGGAATAAAACGGATTGCCCCAGTGAAAGCCTGGAGCCCGGACAGTGCCCCGATATTCACCGAAGAGCACCAACACCCTGGCCTCATTGGGTTGAAGAGTAAAAAATCCAGGCAGCAGGAAGATACCCAAGATCTCGGTTAGCTCACCGGTGATGAGCCAGACCACGAGAGGATGTCCCTGCACCTTTACACCGGCGGCTATGGAGTAGATGATGAGGGCTATAGCCCCCAACATGACGGCGATAACGACCGGGAGCATGACCCAGCCGCTCTGCACACGAACGATGGTTTCGCGATTGGGACCGATAGGTTTCATTGTAT
>JAKLHY010000225.1 GCA_022709905.1 Verrucomicrobiota bacterium
GCGGACGCAAGGTCGCCCGCGTAGTACGGAAGCACCTCGTCGCGCCAGTAGAACGAGAGCACGCCCGAGACCGGCTGGCCCTGCGGGTCGAGCACGGTGAGCACCTCGGCGTCGGCGCCGAAGTGCGCGAGCAGCGCGTCGAAGTAGCGGCGTGCGTGCGGCGGCGTGCCGTGGCGGTGCTGGTTGTCGGCGTAGAGGGCGAAGAAGCGTGTGGCGTCGCGGTCGATCTCGCTCGCCAGCCCGCGGCCGATGCTCTTGCGCACCATGGCGCGCTGCTTGCGCGGGATGGCGCAGAGGTTGGCCTCGACCTCGGGCAGGATGGGCTTGCGGAAGGTGACGTAGAGGTCCTGGTGCGGCCAGGCGGGCTCGCGCAAGTCACGGTTACGCAGCTCGAGGTGGCTCACGCCCAGGCTGCGGGCGAGCTCGACTGCCGCGCCGTGCAGGGCGGCAATGGCGGCGTCATCGAGCGCCACCGCGCCGCCGTACACGGCGAAGGGCAGCGACACGAGCGAGTGGCCAAAGAGCCGGCTGCGCACCTCGGCCAGCGGCAGCACGCCGACGAGCTCGGGCCCGCGCGTGGCGACCAGGTAGTGGGTACGGTGGCGGAAGACTTCTTGCAGGATGGCGCGCCACTCGATGCGGTGGAAGAAG
>JAKLHY010000226.1 GCA_022709905.1 Verrucomicrobiota bacterium
CATAGCGCAAGCGGCTTTCCTTCATGCGCATTTCCAGCAAGGCAACTTCTGCAGCCGTAAGGTCTCGATTAGCCGGCAGCAGCTGATAGCCGCCATGCTCGGAAAACTGCATGGCAGTACCAAGATCACACTCGCCAATCAACACATCGTAGATAGAGTGCTTAAGCGCATGCTTGTCGATCCCGCTGCCCATTGTCGCGTTGCCCTGCGGGTCAAGGTCTATCAGCAAAACACGACGTTTGGTGGCTACCAGGGATGCTGCCAAATTGATGCAGGTGGTGGTCTTGCCCACACCACCTTTCTGGTTGGCAATTGCAAATACCTTGGCCATGAATTGCTGTCTCTTTCCGTTAAATCGTTCGTTGCAGTATCAGCAGATGGCGCTGACCTTGGCAACCTGGAACCCGTAATACATTTGATCCAAGCAGGCGGAAATCTGCTGGCAACTCTTGCAGCTCATCATCTGGATGCAGACCTTTCATTGCCAGCCAGCGTGTTTGTGTTCCACCCAGATGTCGCGTCAAGTTGGAAAAGTCCGCTAGCGAACTGAATGCCCGTGAACAGATACCATCAAATGGTTGTTCCGGTGTGAAGTCCTCGACTCTGCTGTGCACAACCTCGAGGTTGTTTAACTGCAGCTCAATTTTTAC
>JAKLHY010000227.1 GCA_022709905.1 Verrucomicrobiota bacterium
CCTCGCTGATGATGATCCTGATCGAGGACGGCCGTCTCCGTGACGTGGACCCCTACGTGGCGGCCCGGTCCTGGACCGGCACGGTGCAGTTGCATTTCCTGATGAACTACGTCATAGGGGCGGGAAACATAGACCCTCACGAGGAGGAGATGCTGCTGAGGGGCTGGGCGGACATATTCGTCAACGGGGCGGGGAGGGAATGAGATGGAGAACGGGACCTTCGTCGTGCGGACCCATGGCCTGAGAAAGGACTACGGGGAGATCGTGGCCGTGAACGACCTGTGCTTGGACATACCTTCGGGCTGCATTTACGGGCTCATCGGGCCGAACGGTTCGGGCAAGACCACGGCCATCAAGGTGCTGATGGGATTGGTGCGGGCGACCTCCGGCTCGGCCGAGGTGCTCGGTCGAGACGTCCCGGTCAAGGGCAAGGACCAAAGGGTCAGTTACATGCCCCAGGAGCTGGCTCTCTACACCGACCTCACGGTGCACGAGAACGTCCTGCTCTTCGCGGAGCTTAACGGGCTGGAACCCGCCCATCTGGAGGAAAGGGAGAGGGAGGTCTTGGAGGTGGTGGGCCTCTGGGACAGGAAGGATGCTCTGGTCGGGCATCTCAGCGGGGGGATGCAACACCGCGCGTCGCTGGCCT
>JAKLHY010000228.1 GCA_022709905.1 Verrucomicrobiota bacterium
CGTCCGCACCGGTGGTAGCCGCCGCGCCGGGTCGAGAGAAAAAGCACATCACCGGCGGGCAAGATCACGGGTGAGAAATTGTCAGTGTCACCCCGGGTCAACACCCGGACCTCTCCGGAGTTCAGCGAAAGCTCGTGGATGTGATACCGCAAATGCCTGGTTTGGTCATTGAATTCCCAGGCAGCGGGCGCTTCCTTCACCGGACAATACGCGAAGAGAACTTTTCCCGCATCGCAGGCAAGCTCCGGGGTCATGAAATTGCCCGGCGGGAGGGCGGCAGGTGTGAGGTTGCGCGTGCGCATGCCGGCCCCGGGGTCCTTCAGAACGAACAAGCCCCCGCCCGGACGGGCGCAGTACCCATAAAACTGGGTAAGCTGATGACTCATGATGGACGGAACATGTTTCACAAACAGGAGCGACGAGAATTGGAAAAGGGGGTTGGCCAGAATGAGTTGTCGGCGCAGGCGATGGACTTCGAGCCAGCGAGTCTCCCCGGCGGAGGTATCGTCAGCCGGCGGCAGCGCGGCCGAGCGCAAGGCCTTCCACGCGGACTCCATAGCCGGGCTGAGAGTCCTGTTCGCTGACCGCTCAGCGATGAGGGCGTCGGTCTGACGCACCACTTTCTCAATTGCCTGCTGGTAACTTCTC
>JAKLHY010000229.1 GCA_022709905.1 Verrucomicrobiota bacterium
TTTTTGCAATGCTTTAACCCCGAAATACTGATTGTGACGGCATATTTTTTTTATTCCGGCATCGAACACTATGAAGTCGTGAATAAGTTCCAGAAATCGCTCTTTATTGCACATCTGAAGCAAATGGCGGTCAAGTAAATTCGTAACATCACTCTCTTCTTTCCATTTCAGGTAATACTTCTCCGGGGTGTTGATAACACCATACCTGACACCCTCTGTGTCATTTCCTGCCATTACCAGTTGTACTGTGCCAAAGAATGGCATGATAAACATGCTTTTCTGGTTGTCGAGATTCTGCCGGATGCCTTCAGAGACCGATACCGTACTCCGTTTTAATTCGAGTACCCCCAGAGCAATGCCATTGACGTAGATTACAATATCAGGACGTTTCCTGTTTTCTCCCTTGATGGATACCTCTTCAGCAATGGCAAAATGATTGTTTTGCGGATTTTCCCAATCAATTAACCTTACGGTCTGAGTGTTTTCACCCACATCTTCCCTGACCTTTGCACCATACCTTAGAATCGTATATACATCCTTGTTGATGCCATACAGGTTTTTGTTCTGAACCCCGGCAACCTTTTTGAGTTCATAGATGGCTTTTCTTATCAGGGTCTGGGTATAGCCATTTTCCTGAAGATAAT
>JAKLHY010000023.1 GCA_022709905.1 Verrucomicrobiota bacterium
TTCACCGCTGCTGAGCAACCTCTATATGCGGCGGTTTGTGCTGGGATGGAAGAAACTGGGTTGGGAAGCAAAGCTGCAAGCATACCTGGTGGTGTATGCCGACGACTTTGTCATCCTCTGCCGCCGCAATGCGGAAGAGGCGATGAAGCGGATGCAGGCCATCATGAGCACGCTCAAGCTAACGGTCAACGAGCAGAAGACGCGCATCTGCCGAGTGCCCGAGGAGAGCTTTGATTTCCTGGGATACACTATCGGCCGGTGTTACTCGCCCAAGGACGGCCGGGCCTTTATCGGCACGCGCCCCTCCCGCAAGCGAATCGGCGCCATCTGCCAATCGATCAGCCAAATGACCCGGCCGGCTTTCCACTGGAAGGCGGTCGAGGAAATGGTGGAAGACCTCAATCGAACCTTGCGCGGGTGGGGCAACTACTTTTGCCTCGGCGCGGTCAGCCGAGCTTACCGGGCGGTGGACAACCACGCCCGGCATCGGCTGCGTCAGTGGTTGAACGGCAAACAGCGGAGTCGGGGCGTGAATGCGATGCGCCACGCGCCCCTGTATCTGCACCGGGACTTGGGATTGCTACGACTGGCCCCAACGACCGCCAACCGCTCGTGAGCGAACGCATGAAAACTCTTGAACGGAAGCCGGATGCCCGAAATGGGCACGTCCGGTTTGATGAGCGGGGAGTGGAAACGAAGCGAATGGCGGGATATTCAGACACCGGCAACCGAAAGGGCCGGACACAGTTACGGCCCGCCTTGACGCCACCGCGCCACTCCTCGACTCCACAAATTGCGAGGGGTGCTGCGGCGAGGGCCGAGCATCTTCGAAGTGGGCTGTTCATCGAGGAACGGACGGCTTGGCGGGGTGCATCAGTCGTTCCCAAAAGTCTTTTTTCTCGGGCGAGACCAAAGGTTGAAGGTCACCCAGAGGGATTTCGATTTTCTCAAGACCAAGAGGATACACAGCCATGGGATTGGATTGGAGGAAAATCACCAAACGATGGGGTGTCAGACCGAAGCAGGAGAAATCCTCCCATGACTCTCCCGTGATCTGTTCGATCCAATCCGTCGTGGTTGGGTTGGGAGATTGCCGATTCAATTGCTGACGGACGATCGTTGTCAGCGTCGAGAGCGCATGAATCGATGAGAAAAGGTCTTCGATCTGCAGCAGGGTTTGAGAGTGAACGTCATAATTGAATGAATTCAGGCTGGTGATGCCACTTGTTCCTCCGGCGTATTCATAGGACACGAAGAGCAGGCTTATGAAATCATCTTGGCTATGAATCACTTGGGTTTGCAGTTGTGATTGCCAAGGAAGAGTGCCCGAGGCCAGGGTGGTTTCATCGAGGAATCCTCCCCAATCCATCATTCGTTGGCGTTGGGTGGACACGGACGCGGCGATGGCTTGGTTTAAGGGGGCAAGTTCGGGGTTGGGGAACTCGGGGTATTGAAATCGGATTTCGTAAGTTTTGACCAAGCGATCTTCGACCGGTTGGGTGCCATCGTGGTTCAGGAGGCGGACCAGGAAGAAGGTGGCGGGGAGGGGGGTTCGTTTTTTGGGGAGGACCTTGGGGGGGGCTTGACGGGCACCACCCAAGGTGGGACTCGACGGCAAACGGGAGGGCGGGGGGGGATTGGACGAGGTACACCCGGCACTGAAGAGACAGAACAGGCAGGCCAGAATCAGTGGCAAAGTCCGTGCAATCCGCCATGGAGTTGTGAGATGCACCAATGCACTCATGTTTGGCGGAGGAGAGAAGTGAAACAAGCCTTTTTTCGCGTGTGAAAAGGTTGTGCTTTTTTTGATTCGTCTTAGGATGGAAGGTGGCTTCCCGACTGATGGGTATTGGCGGGGGCGCGGACTTAAAAAACTGTGTGGCCTATGAAACCGTGGATGCTTTGGTGGGGATGTTTTTTGGGATTGATGGGTTGTTGTGTGCAGCGCCCTGTGGCGGCGGACCTGGGCGCGGCAGGAATGAGAGCCAAGCAGTTTGATTTAAAAAGACTTTGTGATTCGCTGCCGCTGGATTTTGGGCATGTGGCTTTGACGTTGGAGGAAAGCCCGATTTTCGCGGGGACCCCGGTGGTCAAATGGACCACGGACAGCACGAGTGAAGCCATGAGTTTTGGCGAGGACGCGGCTTGGGCTGAGGGGAAGGTTTTGGCCATGGATGTTTACTATGACAGCGAGCATGCCGGGATGATTCAATTGCGGTTTTACGCCAAGGGTGAGAAAGCCCCGCGTCTCGGAGCGAGTATCAGCCTTTTTCCACGTCTGCGGTCCCGGATCACGTTCCCGCTGCAATTGCTGGATGCTCAGCGTGTCTTCATGGATCGCAATCCGGGCCGGTTGAAAGGGGTGATCTGGGGAAACCGGTTGCCGGTGGAGGAACTTTCACGCGTCACCCTGGCCTTGGAAGCCACCGGAGATCGCCAGACCGTTTTGTTGGCGAACCTGGTTTTGTTGAAGGAAGAACCGGAATGTCCCGTGCCCGATCAAGTCGTTGTAGATCCTTTCGGGCAATGGAAGGCGCGGGATTGGCCGGGGAAAACACCTGACGAAGCCGCCCTTAAGAAACAACTCGAGGTGGCGCGGGCGAGTGTCGCGTCGTCGAAGTTTCCGGATGCCTGGAGTCGATTTGGCGGAACGCGAAAGAAGACCTTCAAGGCGAGCGGTTTTTTCCGCACGCAGTACGATGGACGGCGCTGGTGGCTGGTGGATCCGGAGGGCTACGGATTTTTCAGCACCGGGCTGGATTGCGTGCGGGCCGGTGAGGCCACCGCGATTTTGCCTGGGACCGAAAAACTCTTCGAGTGGCTTCCCGATCGGAAGGGGCCGTATGCGCCGGCCTATGGGCGCAACCGGGGGGCGGTGGCGTTTTTTGACTTTGCCCGGGCCAACCTCATTCGAGCTTTTGGCGCGGACTGGGCCAAGCCATGGGCGGACATAACGTGCGGAAGATTGCGCGCCTGGCGTTTCAACACGATTGCGAACTGGTCGGAACTTGAACTTTTGAAAGGCGCCTCTTTGCCCTATGTGATTCAATTGGGGCGTTATCCCACCACGCCCAAGCTGTTGTTTCGCGATTTTCCCGATGTGTATGATCCGCAGTTTCTCGTCTCGGCACGGGACTATGCCCGGGGTTTGGAGGCCTACAAGGAAGATCCCTACCTGGTGGGATACTTTCTCTGCAATGAGCCGGTTTGGGGCTTTGGGAAATATAATTTGGCGTCCGAGATGCTCGAGACAAATCCGGACACGGCCACTCGCCGCGAGCTGGTTCAATGGCTGAGCAAAAAATATCAGGGGAATACCGCGCGCTGGACCAATGCCTGGGGCATTTCGTTGGCTTCCTTCGACGATTTGATCCACCGCAATTTCCGCAGGCTGGCCGAGTCTTCCCCCGAAGCCGAGGCCGATCTCTGGACGTTTTCCGAGGAGATGGTTCGGACTTACCTTCGTATTCCATGCGAAGAAGCCAAGAAAGTGGATCCGAACCATCTCAATCTCGGCATGCGGTACGCCTGGATTGCTTCCGATCTTTTTTATGTGGCCGGGGAGTTCTTTGACGTTTTTTCGATCAACTGTTACCAGATGGAACCGGCCTTTGACACAATCAATACCATTGCGAAAAAAACCCGGAAACCGGTGTTGATCGGCGAATACCATTTTGGCGCTGTGGACCGGGGCCTCCCGGCCACGGGGCTTCGCGGCGTCAGCTCGCAGGAGGAACGCGGGGTGGCTTACCGGCGTTACCTTGAAAGCGGCGCGGCCAACACCAATCTGGTGGGGGCGCACTATTTTACCCTGAACGACCAGCCATTGCTGGGGCGGTTCGACGGGGAAAATTACCAGATCGGCTTTGTGGATTGCTGCCACACTCCGTATGTTGAACTGGTGTCCCAAGCCATCCAGGCCCACGAAAACCTGTATGAGATTATGATCGGATCCCGACAGCCTTTCACGAGAAAGGCGGTCGAGGTTCCCAAGATCAAGTAAATCGATATGCCGACTTACGAGTACATCGCCAGCGGAGAAGGATGCGTGGCGTGCCGACAGGGCTTTACCCTTCGACGGCCTGTCAACGCTCCCGAGCTCAAGACCTGTCCCCTCTGCAAACGCCCGGTGCGCAAAATCATCTCCAGTTTCAACACCCCCAAATACACCAAGCCCCTCTCGGTGTCCGATGCCAAGAAAGCCGGCTTTACCGTCCTCAAGAAAGTCACCAAGGGCGAGTATGAGCGCTTGTAGAAGGGCCAAGGCCCCCCTAAATTCCAGGCTCGAAGCCGGGAACATCCCGTGTTTTAACCCATAAATCCTATGCCAAAGCAACCCTTGACCGTCGTGGCCCGGATGAAAGCCCGGCCAGGAAAAGAAGCCGAACTCCAGCGCGTCTTGCTTGGATTGATTGTTCCATCACACGCCGACGCCGGCTGCATCAACTACGATCTTCACCAAAGTCTGGAGGATCCCGCGAGCTTCCTGTTCCATGAGAATTGGGAGAGCAAACAGCACCTGGACGATCATCTCCAAAAACCCCATCTCAAGGCCTTTTTATCTCAGGCTGATCAGTTGCTGGCCGAACCCGCCCAGATCACGCTTTGGGAGAAGATCGGTTGATTACTTGTTCGGATTGGCTCCCTTGAATCGGGTCTTGATCGAATAGAATCCCTTGCTGGCCGTGATAAAGAGGGTTTGCCGATCCCGGCCTCCAAAACTGACGTTGGCAGTCCAGGATTCCGGGACCGGGATCTGGTCAATCTGCTGTCCGGCCTTGTCGAAGACAATCACCCCTTTGCCTGTCAGATAGAGGTTGCCTTCGGCATCCAGGGTCATGCCGTCGGATCCGAGTTCGCAAAAAAGCCGCTTATTGGCTAGGGTACCGTCGGGCTGAATATCAAAGGCATACGTCTTTCTCGCTCCAATATCCGCGACAAAGAGCTTCTTTCCGTCGGGCGTGCCAATGATTCCATTCGGCTGTTTGAGATCGTCCACCACTCGAGTCAATTTCTCGCCATCGGCCGAAAGATAATAGACATGCTGACCGGGCTGGGGCATTTCGGAGTGTTTCCACCAGGGGCGCTTATAAAAAGGATCAGTGAAATAATAACCGCCACGAGGCAATACCCAGACATCATTCGGTCCGTTGAGCTGTTTGCCCTCGAATCTCCCGGTCAGGACCTTGTGTTTGCCCGTTCGATCGATGGACCAGAGCTCGGTATTTTCATCGGCGCAGGCAATGAGGTTGTCGTTCGCATCGAAGTACATTCCGTTTGCCCGCCCGGCGGGCTGAAGGAAAGTCGATAGCTGGCCCTCGATGCTCCACTTCAGAATGCGATCATTCGGTTGGTCGGTGAAAAAGACATTACCCGCCGAATCCGCCGTGGGTCCCTCGGTGAAGGCGAAGCCATCGGCCAGCTTCTCGAGCTTGGCCCCGGGCGCAACAACAGTCTCCGCAACGCAACGATTGATGGACGAAAGAAACAGCAGGCTGATAACCGCAAGAACTGAGATGGAGGTCTTCATGGGGCTTATTAATGCCGGGTTTTGACTGACTTGCAAGCGGCCTTTGACCCGGGGATCCGAAGCGCATTAAGGCTTTTGCAGGAACCTGAATGCTTCGCTTAATTTGAGATTTGAGATTTCAAATTGCAGATGGTCTTGCCCAGCAAAACCGGAAGTAATTATGGCAGATTGCTTAAGCCAACCAGGGGCGTTCCCGATTGTAAGCTTTGGCGACAGCGGCTCGCGCAATCCGCGCGTCCTCGGCCACCTGGAAATCGAACATGCCGACACAAATGAAATCCGCTCCGTGATCAAACGCATAACGGAATCCCTGCTCGGGATGGATTGCGCCAGCTCCCAGAACCTTGTAACCGATCCACGGGCATTCGACATCGGCCATAAAGGACCGGGTTTCCTCGGGGGTCTCCTCCCAAACACTGTCATTACGGGGCATCGGGCCAGCAGACCAGTAATTCTTGCTATTGAAGGTCTTCATATAGAAGTCCGGTTTGAGTCCCGCCCGTTCCACAGCCTTGGGAACTTCGATGGAATGACCGGCGATTCCAGCCAGCACGCCCTCCCGACGGATAGCCGCCAGCGCCTTGGCCAGATCCCCAACCTGGCCTTGTTGAACCCGCTCGTCGCCCACTCCTCCATGGACGAAAACCGCAACTGCCCCTTCGTCCACCGCCCGTTTGATCTCCTGAAAGGGATCGTTGGCGGGCAGTTTGACCTGGGCAATCCATTGGATTTTCCCCTGACGCTCCCGGCGATATCGCTTCAACAATCGCACCGTCTCGTCGTCCAGCCGCAGAATCGTGGTGTTGATGCCATGCTGTTCGCACAACGCGAGGGTTTCCATGACCTTGGCATCGCCAAAATAATGTTTCAACAACGGCGATACATAGAGCAAATCCCGGCTGTGCGCAAAACCGCTGATTAAATTCCCCCCGCAGATCAGACGCGAAATCCGCAGCTGACCCAGCCGGCCCATGGGAAAAGAGTCGGCCGGCTCGGGTGCCTTCGAGGACGGGGCGTTATCTGTTTGAGCCAATAACGCCTGCTCCTCGTAACTCGTTCCCCATGCCACAGCTGTGGAAACAGCCAGCGACCGGCGAATGAACTTGCGCCGATTCATGGTTTTAGCATCTCTTGGATCATTTCCACAAATGCCTCAATGGTGTCAGGTTTAGTCACAATCCGCTGAATGCCAGATTGTTGAGCGCGCAAAAGATCATCGGATCTCACCACGCCCGATGTGAGAATGATCGGAGCATCCGGCCGAATTGTCTGAATCGCCTTGGCCAGGTCGAAACCGGAAAGGCCAGGCATGTTGACATCACTGATGATCAGATCAAACCTCTTGGGTTTCTCCCGAAAGGACTCCAACGCCGCTTCGGGCTGCAAAAAACTTGTCACCCGATGCCCGTAACGCTCCAGGAACCGCTTTGCCAAATCCAAAAAAGAGGGTTCGTCATCAACCAGCAGAATTGATCGGCCCTGGGAGCCTTTGACGGCCTCTGCCGCTTTGGGCTTCGGAGTAGCAGACATCGTCGGGGGCGGAACCGATCCCGATTCCGCGTAGCGATGACACTCCTCCAGGATCTGCCTGACGAGCTCGCGTGCCCGATTGCAGGCCGCCTTGATTTCCAGAACACTCTCCAACACGGGATGGTCGGCCTCGGTGTCCATTTGTGCCAACTCCGTGTTGCCGTGAATCACCGTGAGCTGGTTGTTCAGATCGTGCGCCAGCCGGCGTATTCGCAAATCCAGCGGGTTACCGGTTGATGCCTCGCCGATCCCCCTGGATTCATCAGGATTGTATTCCGATATTGCCACGTTTTGGATGGGGTGCCTTGGGAATTATTCTGCGTGGGCAACAGGGTTTCGTCAATCCGCAACGCCGATCCCGAAACCGCACAGAAGATGCTCCGAAAAAACAGAACCGCGCCAATTGACGCGAATAAAAGTGGAGGGGTCCGAAAGGCTGAATCCCAGACATTCCATCGATGTTTCCAACACTTCAGATCCTTCGTATTTGGCCTGCCATTATTGGCGTTGATTGGCATCTATTCGCGGTTAGTGTTCATGGATCGTTCGGCTTTTTCAGCGCCTCTGAGATGCGGATCCAGCCTAATCCATCCCAGCGCTGTCTTTTCGGTTTCCGCGGGCAAGGCTGTCGATGAAAATATCTTTGACAGAACCGTGAACATGAACGAATAAGGGAGTAATAGGACTTAATTTGTCCGATTTAACTTGAACGTGTTTGGCGGGCAGCGGGTAGAAGAAGGTTTCGAGACGGTCGCCGTGATTTTGAAGTCGGTTGACAGACAAGGCAACCTATGAGCTCAGGGAACGATACCATCGAGCAATTTGTAAAGAGCGAATACAAGTACGGTTTCGTGACCGAGGTCGATGTCGACTCGGTGGCGCCGGGACTGAACGAGGATGTTATCCGGTTGATTTCGCGGAAGAAGAACGAGCCTGAGTTTTTGTTGGAATGGCGGCTCAAGGCTTACCGGCATTGGCTGACGTTGCGGGAGCCGACATGGCCGAACGTGAAGTATCCTCCGATTGATTATCAGCAGATTGTGTATTATTCGGCCCCCAAGCAGGCGAAGGAACGTCCCAAGAGTCTGGCCGAAGTGGATCCGAAGTTGATCGAGACCTATAACAAGCTGGGCATTCCGTTGCGCGAACAGGAAAAGCTGGCCGGTGTGGCGGTGGATGCGGTGTTTGACAGCGTATCGGTGGCGACGACCTTTCGGGAGCAATTGGGCCGGTTGGGGATAATCTTCTGTTCCTTTTCAGAGGCGGTGCAGCATCATCCGGAGCTGGTGAAAAAGCATCTGGGATCGGTGGTGCCCTACACGGACAATTTCTACGCGGCTTTGAACTCGGCGGTCTTTAGTGATGGTTCCTTTTGTTACATCCCGAAGGGGGTAAGATGTCCCATGGAACTATCGACCTATTTCCGAATCAACGCGGCAAACACGGGACAATTTGAGCGGACGTTGATTGTGGCCGAGGAAGGCAGCTATGTCAGCTACTTGGAGGGGTGCACGGCCCCGATGCGAGACACCAACCAGCTGCATGCCGCGGTGGTTGAGTTGGTGGCCCTGGACGAGGCGGAGATCAAGTATTCCACCGTTCAAAACTGGTATCCAGGCGACGAGGAGGGGCGAGGGGGCATTTACAATTTCGTGACCAAACGCGGACTGGCCAAGGGAAGGAAATCGAAAATCTCCTGGACCCAGGTGGAGACCGGCTCGTCCATCACATGGAAGTATCCTTCGGTAGTGTTGATCGGCGACGACTCGACAGGAGAATTCTACTCCGTGGCATTGACCAATCATTGCCAGCAGGCCGACACGGGCACCAAGATGATCCACATTGGCAAGAACACGAGCAGCACGATTGTGTCAAAAGGGATTTCTGCCGGCCGGGGCCAGAACAGCTATCGGGGATTGGTGCGGATTCAGAAGAATGCCACGAACGCCCGGAATTTCTCGCAGTGCGATTCGCTCTTGATCGGCGATCGTTGCGGGGCCCATACCTTTCCTTATCTGGAGGTGAAGAATCCCTCCGCCCGGGTGGAGCACGAGGCCAGCACCTCGAAGATTGGGGAAGACCAGATTTTTTACTGTCGTCAGCGCGGGCTGGCCACGCAGGATGCCGTGAACATGATTGTGAACGGATATTGCAGGGAAGTCTTTAAGCATCTCCCGATGGAATTTGCGGTGGAAGCGCAAAAACTCCTGGGAGTAAGTCTGGAAGGCAGCGTTGGCTGACCTGGAAGAAAAAACCACCACACATGAGCTTGCTCGAAATCAAGAACTTGAAGGCCGGAGTCGAGGGAAAACAGATCCTGAACGGCATTAATTTGGTCCTTCAACCGGGAGAAGTCCACGCCATCATGGGGCCGAATGGCAGCGGGAAAAGCACGCTTGCCGCCGTGCTTTCCGGAAGGCCGGGTTACGAAGTCCTGGGGGGTGAAGTGCGGTTCCTTGACAAGGACCTGCTCGAGATGGAACCCGAGGAGCGCGCCCGAGAAGGGGTGTTTCTTGCCTTTCAATACCCGGTCGAAATTCCCGGGGTCAACAGCACTTACTTCCTGAAAGCCGCCCTGAATGAACTCCGCAAACACCGGGGAGAGGAACCTTTGGATGCCGTGGATTTCCTGGCGCTGGTCAAAGACAAAATGAAAGTCCTGGACCTCGACCAATCCCTGCTCAGTCGGCCGGTCAACGAGGGTTTTTCTGGGGGCGAAAAGAAGCGGAACGAGATCTTCCAGATGGCGGTGCTTGAACCTCGGCTGGCCATCCTGGATGAAACCGACTCGGGACTCGATATCGACGCCCTGAAGATCGTTGCCACCGGTGTCAACCGGCTCAAGAACTCAGCCAACGCCCAGTTGGTCATCACCCACTACCAGCGGCTGCTCAATTACATCGTGCCCGATTTCGTCCACGTGCTTTACCGCGGCCGTATCGTCAAGTCGGGCGGCAAGGAGCTTGCCCTCGAGCTGGAATCACGCGGATACGACTGGATTGCCGAGCATGCCGAGGTTCAATCCAACCTCGCGCCGGCCTGATGACCCGGGCATTGTTGAACGATTAAGCGCCATGAACGCCCTTCCGCAACCGCAATCACCAACCGATTCGAGCTCCTGGATGCAGTGGTTCAAAGACCGGGATCCGAAGGCCGCTCCCCACGAGCCTTCCTGGTTGAAAAACCTCCGCCAGACCGGGATCAATCGTTTTAACGAATCGGGGATTCCGGAACCTTCGCATGAAGAATGGCGGTACACCAGCCTGGCTCCCTTGCGGGAATGGCCGTGCCGATTGACGGACTCGATGCGAATGATCACCGCGGCCGACCTGGATGCTCTGCTTTTTGTCGCAGGATTTGACTCTGATCGCCTGGTTTTTTTCAATGGCCGGTTCTTGCCTGATCTTTCCCGACAGACGGCCTTATCTGAGGGCCTCATCCTCTTACCGCTGACGGAGGCCTTGAAGCGGAATCTGCCGACCTTGGAGGCGAATCTCGGGCGTCATGCCGACGGCAAGGACAGCGCCCTGATCTCGCTGAACACCGCCCTGTTCACGGACGGGGCCCTCCTCGTGATTCCTCGAGGGCTGCGATTGACGCGGCCGATTCAACTCCTTTACCTGAGTGATGCGACCGAGCCTGGAGCCAGCATTCAGACCCGGAACCTGATCGTTGCAGGGGCCAACAGTGAAGCCGTGGTGATTGAACAGTATGCCGCTTTCAGCGACTGTCCGGTCTTCACCAACACGGTGTCGGAGCTGGTGGTGGAGGAAGGGGCCATCCTGGATCACGCCCGGATACAAAACGAAAACGCGTCCAGCTGCCATGTGGGCTTCGTCCAGGCGCGGCAGGCGGCCCGGAGCCTCTTTCGGTCTCATTCGTTATCGGTTGGCGCCCGGCTGGCCCGGCATAACATCCATACCTGTCTTGACGGCGAAGGCGCGGAAAGCCTGCTCAACGGCCTATACCTAGCGCAGGACAACCAGTTGGTGGATCATCACACGGCCATCGATCATGCGCGTCCACACTGCAATAGCCACGAGTTTTATCATGGCATCCTCACGGGGGCCGGCAAAGGGGTTTTCAACGGCAAGATTTTTGTCCGCCCGGGGGCCCAGAAGACCAATGCGCGCCAGACCAACCGGAATCTGCTGCTCTCGGCCGATGCAACGGTGGACACCAAGCCGCAGCTCGAAATCTTTGCCGATGACGTCAAGTGCACTCATGGGGCGACGGTCGGGCATTTGGACGATGAACCCTTGTTTTACCTGCGGTCACGAGGGATTGGACTGGAAACCGCCCGGCGAATGCTGGTGCATGCCTTTGCGAACGAAGTGATTCACCGCGTGCCTGTTCCGCAGCTCGTCGAGGCCTGGGACCAGTTTCTGCTGAGCAGCTGGAACCCACCTCCATCAGGAAATGCCGGGTTGCCCTGAAGAGGTTGCACTTGTCACTTGCGCCCGGCGGATTTAGAACAAAGGCCTGACATGATCGATAATTTGAATGATCTGTATCAGGAAGTCATCCTGGATCACAGCCGGCATCCGCGGAACTATCAGAAACTGGCGAAGGCCAACCGTGAGGCGCATGGACACAATCCGCTTTGTGGCGATCAGCTGACCGTATACGTCCAGCTCGATGGCGATCGAATCCGGGACATCAGTTTTGAGGGATCGGGATGCGCCATATCCAAGGCGGCTGCCTCGGTGATGACCACCCTGTTGAAGGGCAAAACCAGCCAGGAAGCCCGTGATCTGTTCAGTCGATTTCATCATATGGTCACGGAAGGCCACTACCAGGAATGCGAACACTGCAAGCTCGCCGCCTTTGCGGGCGTCCACAAGTTTCCGGCCCGCGTCAAATGCGCCATGCTCCCTTGGCGGACCTTGGAGGCCTCGCTGGCTGACAAACCTTCAGCCGTCAGCACCGAATAAACCGGTCGACGATGGAAACCGCGATCCTCAAACGCGATTGTGAAGCCGTCCTGATCCCTTACGGCGAGAAAATTCTCCTGCCGGCCGGTGATGAAGTGGAAATTTCTCAAACCCTGGGCGGTTCTTTTACAGTGTATTCGCGGGGACGACTGGCCCGGATCGAGGGTCGAGATGCCGATGCCCTGGGGAAAGAAATCCCGGCTCCCACGGTCCCCCTGCCCCCGGCGACACCCGGGGCTGACGTGGATGAAAAACTGGTGTGGGACCAATTGCGCACCTGCTACGATCCCGAAATCCCCGTTAATATTGTCGATCTCGGCCTTGTTTACGATCTGCAAATCTTCGCCCTGCCGGAAGGCGGGCATCGTGTCGAAGTCAAAATGACCTTGACCGCGCCCGGTTGCAGTATGGGCGAGGTGATCGCTCAGGACGCGGAAAATAAGATTCGCGCTATTCCCAATGTCAAGGATGTGCGTGTAGACCTGGTCTGGGATCCACCCTGGAACCAAGCCATGTTAAGCGAGGCCGCCCGTCTTCAATTGGGTCTTATGTAATGGAATTGCCATGGCCACCCGATTGTCCCCAGTCTCCTCGATCCTTCCTCCCCGGTCCTGGGAATCGATCCGCGAGGATTTTCCGATCCTCAACCAGAAGATTCACGGCCATGCCCTGGTTTATCTCGATAACGCGGCCACCAGCCAGAAACCCAAGCCGGTGCTTGAAGCCATCCAGCGGTATTACATCCACGATAACTCGAACGTCCACCGCGGAGTGCATGAACTGAGCAACCGGGCCACCTCCGCTTACGAGGGGGCGCGCCGTCGTGCCGCGCGTTTTCTGAACGCCCGGAGCGCCCACGAGATCATCTTCACACGAGGCACAACCGAAGGTATCAATCTGGTGGCTCACACGTGGGGCGAGGCCCGCGTCAAGGCCGGCGATGTCATTCTCCTGACGGAAATGGAGCATCACAGCAACATGGTGCCCTGGCAGTTGCTCGCCCAAAGAACCGGCGCCCAGCTCCGGTACATACCCGTCACCGGTCCGGAGGGTCTTCTGAACCTCGAGACTCTGGGCGCTCTCCTCACCCGCGAGGTCAAGTTGCTGGCGTGCACGCACATTTCCAATACGCTGGGCACAGTCAATCCGGTTCATGACCTGTGCGCAAGAGCTCGGAAGCTCGGGATCACCACCCTGGTTGACGCCGCCCAAAGCGCGGGGCATCTGCCGCTGGATGTGCAGCAGATCGATTGCGATTTCCTGGCATTTTCCGGCCATAAAATCTGCGGTCCGATGGGCATCGGGGTCCTGTTCGGCCGACGGGAAATTCTGGAATCGCTGCCGCCCTGGCAAGGGGGCGGCGAAATGATCGCCAATGTCGACTACGACCACAGCACCTGGAATGAAGTGCCGCACAAATTCGAGGCCGGCACCCCCCATGTCGAAGGCGCTGTTGGACTGCACGCTGCCCTCGACTATCTGGACGCCATCGGGCGCCAGCGGATTTTTGACCACGACCAAGAACTCGCCGAATACGCCTGGGCAGGGCTTTCCCAACTCAACGGGGTTCAATTGTTTGGTCCCTCGAAAGGTCGGGGGGGCCTGATCAGCTTCTTGTTGCGGGACATACACGCGCATGATGTCATCACGGTCGCCGATCAATATGGGGTGGCGTTGCGGGGCGGCCATCACTGCAATCAGCCCCTGATGCGAAAGCTCGGCGTGCCCGCCACAGCCCGCGCCAGTTTCTACTTCTATAACACCCGCGCCGAGGTCGACCGCCTCATCGAGGTGGTTCGGGAAATCCAGAGGTTCTTCGCCCATCGCTGACAAAGAATTTGGTTGAAATGGCGGCCAACCCACGGATGATAGCGGACGCCTAGCCGGCTGGCCTCGACCTGTCGGAGGCCTTAAACCAAGAACACCGAATTATGCTATGAAAAAATCGAATCGTCGTTATCGGGAAGATTTGTCGGAAACACCGGACTGGCTGCGGGAAAAGAAGTGCCCGCAAAAAAGCAAATATCTGGCCGGCAAACGCATTATGCCCAAAGGCATTACCGGCAAGGAGAAACTTTCCGCCCTGGTTGAAGAGGTCTTTCTCGCCTACAACTCGGCCCGCCTCAAAGAAGGCTGCAAGCTGTTTGTCGATAAGATGCTCGAACCCGATGTCACGATCGGCATGAGCCTGGCCGGCGCCCTGACCCCTGCCGGTCTCGGATGTTCCTGTGTCATCCCCCTGATCAAGGCCGGGTTCGTGGATTGGATCGTGGCCACCGGCGCCAATCTCTATCACGACCTCCATTTTGCCTTCAATTTCCCGGTCCACGTCGGCAGCCATCTGCTCGATGACACCGATTTGCGCCAGAACGATATCGTTCGGATCTACGATGTTTTGCTGGGTTACAGCGATTGCCTGATGGCCACTGACGAGATCCTACGCAATATCCTGGTTCAGCCCGAATTCCAGAAGGAAATGGGGACGGCCGAGCTTCACCACCTGCTGGGTAAATATGCCGCCGAATGGGAACGCAAAGCCGGTCTGAAGGATGTATCCGTGCTGGCCGCCGCCTATCGTTGCGGTGTTCCGTGCTATACCTCTTCCCCCGGCGATTCCACCATCGGAATGAACTTCGCCGGTGTCGAGTTGCGCGGCAACAAACTCCGCGTGAATCCATCGATCGACGTCAACGAAACGACCAGTTTCGTCCTGGCCGCCAAACGCGGCGGCGGGAAGAGTGCCGTCATGCTGATGGGCGGCGGCAGCCCCAAGAATTTCATGCTCCAAACCGAACCTCAAATCCAGGAGGTGCTCCGGATCAAGGAATTCGGCCAGGATTACTTCTTCCAGGTCACCGATGCGCGACCCGATACCGGCGGTCTGTCCGGCGCCACACCGCATGAAGCCGTCAGCTGGGGCAAAGTCGATCCCGATCGTCTGCCCGATGCCGTCGTGTGCTACACCGATACGACCATCGCCCTGCCGATCATTGCCCACTACGCCCTGGCCAAGCATCCGAAACGGAAACTCCGCCGTCTCTACGATCAACGCCCACAAACCGTCAAGGCCTTGATCAAGGAATACTTCACCCACAACAAGGTCAAGATGCTCGACGGGTCCGACCCGGTGCTGGACTGATTGCCGAGGCCCGATTGATTCACTCCCAAGGATCCGGGGACGCGGCGTCCCCGGATCCTGCAACAAATCCTCCCTCCAAGTCCTCATCCCGACAAGCTGATCCCGCGGAAACACCCACGGAGACTCCTATGACCAGGAAACAAATGCTCAAGATGGCGCGCGAATACGGAACGCCTCTCGTCGTTGTAGATCACCAAGCCATTCGGGACAACTATGCGGCTTTCCGGCGTCATTTTCCGAAAGTCCAGGCCTATTACGCGGTCAAAGCCAATCCCGAACCGGCAATCGTGCGCACGCTCTACCGGATCGGCGCCAGTTTTGACGTCGCTTCCCTGCCCGAGTTCATGCTGGTTTATGAGAACATCAAGGCCCTTCCCCCAAAAGATCAACAGGATTTCATCTGGGACAAAATCATTTACGCCAACACCACAAAACCGAGGGAAACCCTCGAAGCCCTCGACCAATACAAGCCCCTCGTTACTTACGATAACCTCAATGAACTGAAAAAAATCCGGCAGTTCGCCCCCCACGCCGGAGTCGTGCTTCGTCTGCGCGTCCCCAATACCGGCTCCGTGGTCGAGTTATCCTCGAAGTTCGGCTGCGATCCCGCCGAAGCGGTGGATCTGGTGCTGGCCGCATTTAAGATGGGTTTGGTCGTGGAAGGCCTGAGCTTCCATGTGGGCAGCCAGTGCATGAACTTCGAGAACTTCGTGCAGGCGTTGAACATCTCCGCCAGTGTCATGCAGGAGTCCAAGGACCGCGGGTATGCCATCAAGATCCTGGATATCGGAGGCGGTTTTCCGGCGCCCTACCATCGGGACGTCCAGCCCATCGAGGCCCTCGCCCGCAAGGTCAACGCCGAAATCGATCGCCTCTTTCCCAAGGACATCCAGATCATCGCCGAACCGGGCCGGTTCATTGTCGCCACCGCCGCGGTCGTGATCGCGAAAATCGTCGGCAAGGCCCGCCGCGATGGGAAGACTTGCTACTACATCAACGACGGCGTCTACCACACCTTTTCAGGCATTGTCTTCGATCACTGCCAATACCCACTCCAGGCCTTTAAGAAGGGCAAAACCGAAGTCTGCGCCGTATTCGGCCAAACCTGCGATGCCCTCGACACCCTTTCGCTCGCCGAGGAACTGCCGGATCTGGAAATCGATGACCTCGTGTTCGCCGAGAACATCGGCGCTTATAGCAGCGCATCGGCCACCTGGTTCAACGGTTTCCCTCCCACCCGGGTCGTTCACATCAACGAGAGCGAGGAAAGGTAGCGCCTGATGCCGGAATCCGCATCCGCCCGCCCCCTGGCCCCAACATCAGACGGAGCACAAATTCCGTCGGACCTGGTTTGCCTTAGGCCGAAAACTGAACGGCTTTTTTCCGCATCCAACTGCCTTTACATCAGGTGCCTTGGCGACAGTCGGCAGCCCTTGATTCACCGACAGTAAGACGTTATCTTACCTCCCATGACAACGACGGTCTCCAGCAAAGGCCAGATTGTGCTTCCGGTAGAACTTCGGAGGCGGGACGACATCCGGCCCGGCCAGGAGTTTGATGTCGAGCGGCTTGACCCAGGGGAGTACCTTCTAAAACGCCGGGTAGAACGGAGGAACCAGGGCCTCGTGCGGCTCCTCCTCGATTGTCCAGTCAAAGGCGCCTTCAAGGCGCCGGCGAGGACGGAGACGACTGACGATATCCCGGCGCCAACGCTCGGATGACTTACTTGGTTGATGTCAATGTTCTCAGCGAGCCGACCCAACCGGCCCCCAATGCCAAAGTTGTCGGCTGGTTGAACGCGCATGAAGCCGATCTCATTGTGGATTCTATCATTCTGGGCGAGATGTGCCTCGGAGTGCTTTCGCTGCCGAGCGGACGCAAACGCGCCCGTCTGGAAACATGGTTTGAGGCGGTGGCTCAAACCCTTCAGTGCCTGCCGTGGGATGCCGCCGTTTGCCGGCGTTGGGCGCGGCTGGTATCCGAGTTAAGGCGGAAAGGACTCGCCATGCCGGTCCTCGATGCAATGATCGCCGCCACCGCGCTGGAGCATGGACTGACCATCGCCACTCGCAATGTCTCCGATTTTCATAAAGCGGGGGTGCCGGTAGTGGATCCCTTCGCCTGACCTACCCGTGAACTGTGGACTTTGGAGCGCCTGGAAGCCTGGCGAATTGGCAAACCAATGGGGTCAAAACCATATTATTGACAGATGGTCAACCAGGGGCAAGCTCGGTGAATGGCAGGACCCTTAAGAATCCCGGTGGCCGGCGGGGGGTATCATGTCACGAACCAGGGAAACCGGCGCGAGGTGATCTGACCGACCAACGCGGACCGGCGGCGGTTTCTGGGTTTGCTGGTGGAGTTGCCGGAACGTTTCGATCTGGAGGTGCATGCCTTTGTGCTGATGGACAACCCTATCAATTGGAGGTGCGGACGCCGGAGCCCAACCTGAGCGAGGCTATGCGAGGGTTGCGCATCAGTTACAGCAGTTGATTAAACTGGGCGAATCGAGAACCCATGGACCGGGTCGATCGGCAGGCTGATATTGGGCAGCCAGGAGTATGCCCATGGATTGAGGAAGGGATTGAAGTCCAAGAGGGTGGATGGAGCGGAGATGACGTCGGTGCGGCGGTTCGCCGCGGGGCTTGCAGAGGACACGGACAAGATGCGGTTTGTGGATAAGATATGCGGCGAAGGCTGAGCCAGGAGCGGGGAGAAAAGCGCCTCTGAAAACGGATGTGTCGGTCGGTAATATGTAAACAATACGGACTTGACCCCATTTTTTCCCATGACATGGAGCATTCCTAAACCGGGATGTTATGAATCCTCCCAGTCGCACCTGAGGTTATAATGTGGCGGTTGAAACATCGAGGCTTGCCCCCCTTGTCTACGCTTGGCGGCTTAAGCAAGCCGCAACAACCTTCGTCGCAGTGCCAGACTGTGCCACACCCCAATCAAGACTGCGAGCAGCGCCATCGCCAGCGCGCAACTTCGGATTGAAACGGGTTCCATCGTGTAGCCGTAATTGGAGAACAAGCGGATTGCCTGACCGGTGCCCCAAATCAAGAACGCCATTCCCGCCACATTCGCCAGAACGAGCACCCCCAGAACTGGAGGCACATAATGCCAGATCAGGCGGCCGGGATCATACCCGATCCGGATCAGACGTTCCAGCCGCTCCCGGTTCTGAACGATCAGCAATTGGAAACTTAAGGCCAAGACCCCCAGCGCCAATCCGAGGATCAGCACGCCAAAGCCCAGCACCACATACACCAGAAGAAGCATCAGTGAAGCCAGCTTCGAGCTTCGCAGCCGCTCCACATTGTATAAATATTTTCGCGCCTTCAGGAAGCGCTCCAGTTCGGGCCCCGCCGTGCGATCGGTCTTCAGGATGAGGCGGGACGGCGGCGCCTGGCCCTCCCCAAGCGTCGCGTTGGCCCATCGCAAAAACGCTTGCGGGACCAGGACCGATGGAATCCGATCCGAAAAACCAACGATCCGTCCCGCGAATTCCCGGTTCTGCCCCTGACCGGAAAGACGCACCGTGAACGGCACTTGCCTGACCAAGGTTTCATCGAACTGGGGCAGGTTTTGGCTCCGGGCAAAGCCGACGTTGTAAAGCACGAGAAATTCCCGGGGCATGATGATGGGCACACGATCGGTTCCCGGCGTCCATGCCCAGTCTTTTAGATCGACATCCAGGTAATCGTCGGGAATGGACTCAAAAAACAGATCTGTTTCCAATCCGGACAACCAAGACCTGAAGACGATCGAGGCGTGGGCCTGAAACCGGCTGCATTCAAACGGGGCGAGCGCTTGGACGAAACGCTGGTTTTTGATATCGGCGATTTCGGCTTCCTTGAACGTGATGCCGGTGCCCCCCGGAAGACCGATCAGCGGAACCGGCTTGTGAACAATACAAAACTCGGGCGCAAGAAGATCTCCCCGCCGAATCAAATTATGGTCGACCAGAAACCAGAATTGAAGTCCCCCAAACAAAAGCAGCCAGCCCAGCAAGGCGCTGCCCACAGCCATTAGCAGGCGCCCCCATCCCAACCCGTGATATAACAACCTCGCCAGGATCATGTTTATAGGTCGTAAACCTGGTCGTAATCGCGACCGGGATCCGCGTCCAGGCTGGTCAGAATAAGGGTCGCGCCCTGGGCCCGGCATTCCTTGTCAATCAGGGTCCGCCCGCGTTCTGTATTTTCAGGATCCAGGTGACTGAACGGTTCGTCCAGCAGCAAGATCTCGAAAGGCTGGCACAGGGCGCGAATCAGGGCCACTCGCTGCTTCTGGCCCACGGACAATCGTTGCGCCGCCTGCCGCATCCGATCCGCCAATCCCAGCCAGCTGAACATCTCTTGAATCTCAGCCGGCCTGCGCCGGGCTGTGAGGCGATTCTTGATCTCCACGTTCTCCCACGCGGTGAGGTCATCGAAAAGCTGCAAATCCTGAAAAACCAAGCCAAGCCGGCGTTGGCGAACATCGCTCCAGTCTTTCACGCGATACCGCCGGATATCGGCCGCACCGAAGTAGACCTCCCCTCCGTAGTCACGGCGCATTCCATACAAAATGGACAACAGCGTGGTTTTCCCGCGGCCGCTTCGGGCCTTCACAAGATACCGGCCCCCGGACCGCAAGACGAGGGATTGGCGCCAAACCTGCGAGTCCTCGCATCCCCCTCGCAATGGCCAGGGCTCAACCTGCTCCAGTCGGATCTCCATGGTTAGCCTCTCGCTGAATTGCATTCCCCGGTCAAGCCACAAAATTTCAGGATTGTGCGGAATGGCGGCTCACCCTTTAATCCTGGCTAACATGACGCGATGGTTTCGAACTTTAACCGGCTACCTGGCCTCCTGGTTTCGCTCGCCGCCTCCCACGGCTAACCGCTCGCGGTTGATGGGAATGTACCTGTCCCAGAGCAATAGCCGGGAAGGAAACCACTCCCTTCTCCGGCGCAACCGGGAACGGAGCGACGGGAAATTCGCTCAGAACCGGCGGCGGGACTGATTTGTTTGATCTATTCGGCTTTTCAAGCCGCCCTTCGAAATGACCGACACAATCCAGATCACGGTGCTTATGGATAACCAAGTCCACCGGCAAGGCTTGGTGGCCGAACACGGACTGGCACTCCACGTGGCTCGAGGATCCCACTCGATCTTGTTTGACGCAGGGCAAACGGACCTTGTCCTGCACAACGCCCGGCGGCTCGGCCTGGCGTTGAATCGCCTCGATGCAATCGTCTTGAGCCATGGACACTACGATCACTCCGGCGCCCTGTCTGAGCTCTGTAAACAAGCAAACAACGCCCGGATTTTTCTGCACCCTAAAGCCTTGTGTCCGCGGTTTTCCGCCAAAACCGACGGCCCGCTTCGCTCCATCGGATTAAGTCCCGCCAGTATCGAGGCGATCGAAACCGCCCGCGATCGCGTGGTCTTCACCCCCCAGCCCGTTGCCATCGAGGAGGGAATCCGTGTCACAGGAACCATCCCCCGAGTCACGCCCAGCGAGGATCCCGGCGGCCGGTTCTTCCTGGACCCGGAGGGGCGTCAACCCGATCTCGTGGAGGATGATCAAGCCCTGTTTTTTGACACGCCGGACGGTGTGGTGGTGTTGCTGGGCTGCGCTCACGCCGGCGCGGTGAACACCCTGCTTCACATCGAGCAACTGACCGCCGGCCGCCCCCTGGTGGCCATCCTGGGCGGTTTACATCTGCTGCACGCCAGTGGGAATCGTCTCGAAAGCACCCTTCAGGCCTTGCAGGCCCGAAATCCCCGCCTCGTCGTCGCCCTGCATTGCACGGGCTGGCAGGCGATGATGCGTCTCCAGCAAGCCTTTCCCGAACGATTTGCCGTCGGCAGCGTCGGGAGCCGGTTCGCTCTCTGAGTCCCCTTGGCCCGGCTGGGAATGGTGACTGCAACTCTCCCCATGAACCGCTCGTGTCGGAGGGCCGAGTTATACGAGGCCCGGATGCCGAAATAGGGGGACTCGCAGGAGCTCGTCCCTCCGATGTTCATGAAGGGACTTGCTGAACTCGCGATACTTCGTCTTGCCATGGGCCTTCGACCTCTGTTATTCCTCGAACTCAATGTGGCTTCGGCAGCGAGGCAAAGGAATAATTCCATAATGACAAATGAAATCAAAATGCCGCAAGCGATGGTGGTGCTCGCGAACGAATCGCTGTGGCCGATACTCTCCATGGTGGTTCACTGCCAATCTCGCCCGGAGGGACTCCAAAGGGTGTTGATCTACCACACGGCTCAGCCTGTCGAATCGCTGATACCGGCCTCGCGGCTTCGCTACTTGTTGAATTCGCTTTTTCCCGAGATCGAAGTCAAGTTGCCTGAGAATCTTGGAGCTGGCACGCCATCGGACGTCCAAGCGCAGATTGAGCGCTGGATGCAAGATCATCCGGGGGCCCATTGGATGCTTCTGGGCAGCGGATCCACGGGGCCTATGGAGCTCGGGTTGTTAGGGTTTGTCGGACGTCCCAACATCGAAGTCATTGGCCCCGGAGGCCCGGGGCTTTGGTGCCGGTGGGACCGTCCGGCAGGCCAGGAAGGAATCGTTCTGCAACCCCTGGATGGATATCATCCTTCGGCGACCGATGCTTTGCCGATCGAGGCGCTCCTGAAAAGTCAGGTCATGACCTCCGACAAGGCCCCTGTTTACACGGCCTCGACCGCCGAGGATTTGCCCGTGCGCCGACTGACGGATCTTGGGGCGGCGAACGGCTGGGATTGGGCTTCGGCCTTCAAACAATGCGGCCTCGACACCTCGGCGACGCCTGCCGCCTTCTTTGTCCGATATCTTGCGGCCGCTCTGGGTGAGTTGGGCATTTCGAATCTCGCGCATACGATTCGGTTGTCCCCGCAGGCTGACGCCAGAGACAAGAACGACCTTGAAATGGACCTGGTCTTCAATGCCCGCGGGCGATTGGTCATCCTGGACGCCAAATTGGATGAGGCCCTGGACGAGGAACACGGCGGCGCGCAGCCGATTCCCAGGCAGATCCAGTTGTTGGCGGGTGTGCGACGCCGCCTGAGCGCCTTGTCGACCCGAGTGGTCATGCTGCGTCCCTGCCGGGTGTTTTCAGAGATGGAGCGCGCCATGGCCCAAGCCCTCGAGATCGATGTCATGGATCAATCCGAGGCCCCCAAATTTTTCAGCCGTTTGGCCGCGCTGCTCAAGTGGACTCAATTGCCCGAAACGCTGGCCGAAATCGAGAAACTCCTGGTCGAGTTGGTCTCACTCCGCGGGCGCCGCCGGGTCTTCGGTCCGGAATCCAAACTGACTCGCGAGCAGGAATCCTTGAGCGGCACGCCGGTGTTGGTGGATATTGAAAAACACCTCGATCGCGTCTGCGCCGAGCGCGGACAGAACTGGATTCTCTGGATGACGCGTTCGCAGGTGATTCTGCGTCTGGCCAAGCCTGCCGCTCCGCCGCCGCAGATGGCGTTGCTCATTCAGAACGGTCTGAAACGTTTCGGCCGGGTGCAGGTGGGAGAAACGCCTACGGGCTACGAGGCGTTCTTTCCCCGCAACGACGCCCTATTGGGCGTGCTTCGTCAGGCCTTTGCCGGTTATGTGAACCGATCCCTCGATCCAATGATCTTTATCCAGGCGGCGCCGGCCATCCCGCAACCGCCCCGCAGGCCCCTGCCCGCAAGCGCGTTGGCCATGCCCACGGGCGATTTCCTGAACGAGTTGGATAATGTGATGGATCAAGCCGCCGACAAGCCCGCCCCGCGAACCGGGAAACGATAGGAGGGATTTGTCTGACGACGGATTGCGGTAACAGTCCGGTCTGAAACCCCAGAATGAATACAGGGCCCTCATGAGGTTTTACGATACTCATGCGCATCTCGATTCCGGCGATTTTTCATCGGACCTGCCTCAAGTAATCGAGCGCGCCCGCGCGGCGGGGATCGATCGGATCATTACGATCGGGACCGATCTGGCGAGCAGCGAGCAAGCGGTTCGGCTGAGCGAGCAATACGATGATTTGTTTGCAGCCGTCGGGTGGCATCCAAACGACGCATCGACAGCTCCGGACGATGTGCGCGCCGTGCTTCGGCCCTTGGCCCGTCATCCCAAGGTGGTCGCGATCGGCGAGATTGGCCTGGATTATTATCGACTGCCCGGACGGCCGCCTCGAGAACAGCTGCCCGAAAACCAGCCGCGCATTGAAAAACAGAAAAATCTGTTTCGCCAACAGCTGGAATTGGCCATTGAACTGGGGCTCAATTGCGTCGTCCATCAGCGGGACGCCCTCGAGGACACCCTGGCTTTGTTCGGATCTTACGCGAATCGGACTCGAGCGGTTTTCCACTGTTACGCGAACGATCAACCCACCTTGGAACGTATCCTGGCGTTGGGATCGCTCGTGAGTTACACCGGCATTCTTACCTACAAAACCGCTGACAACGTCCGCCAATGCCTGACGGCGACTCCCGACGGCCAATTCATGTTGGAAACCGACTGTCCCTATTTGTCACCCGTGCCCTATCGGGGACAGCGATGCGAGCCGGCCTTTGTTCGAACGACCGCGGAAGCCGCGGCGGCCCTCAGACGATGTTCCCTGGAGCATTTAAGCGCGATCACGTGCGCCACCGCTGACGCGTTTTTCCGTCGAGGAACCCCCCGCTGAGAATCGTTGCGCCCGCCCCGATCAGCGGGTGCGTTCGGCCTCATTCCATGGAGGGGCATCTGACAGGCCAAAATGCGGGAAAAGTTCCTTTTCATTTTCATAGGCTTTATCATCATGTGCGCCGGAGCGGGTGATTCCCCCGGCTCTGGTTTAAAATGATACATCCGACCGCCATTATTCATCCGGAAGCCGTTCTGGATCCCAACGTGGATATCGGCCCCTATGCGGTGGTTGACGCCGGGGTGGTTCTTGGCGCTCATTGCTGGGTGGGGCCTTACGTGCACCTGACCGGCCAGACCCGGATTGGCAGCCACAATCGATTTCACGCCGGCTGTGTGATTGGCGACGCTCCGCAAGACCTGAAGTACCGGGGGGACCTCACCGGCGTGGCCATCGGCGATCGTAATGTGTTCCGCGAACAGGTGACGGTTCATCGTTCGAATCGCCGGGAGGAAGAAACGGTCATCGGTTCCGACAATTACCTGATGGCCCATTGCCATGTGGGGCACAATTCAAAGGTCGGTAATCATGTCATTATCGCCAACGGCGCCTTGTTGGGAGGCCACGTGATCCTGGAAGACCGCGTCAACATTTCGGGCAACTGCCTGGTGCATCAGTTTGTCCGCGTCGGCGCATTCGCGCTGATGCAGGGGGGCTCGGCCATCAGCAAGGATCTGCCGCCCTTTACCACGGCGTGGGGTGCGAACAGCATTTGCGGATTGAACATCGTTGGCTTGCGCCGCCATGGATTCAGCTCCGAAGATCGGCTGGAACTCAAACGACTGTATCAGATACTCTTTCGTCAGGGCCTGACCATGAAAGAGGCGGTTCACCTTGCCCGAAGTCAGTTTTCCAGCGAAGCCGCCCGGAGGCTCGTTGATTTTGTCGCTTCCTCCAAACGGGGCGTTTGCCAGGACACGGGTCGGAGCTGAGAGCATATTTGAAAATTCCGAGGGGCGCTGTTTTCGTGAAAATGGCCCGTGGGGCGAGGCGCGTCAAGGGCGCTTACCCGACAGGGGATCGTTCCGGCTCGGGGGATTCGGAGCGGCGAAAAGAAAGAACCCGCTTCAAGTCATTGTCATTTCAAGCCGCTTAATTTCCTTCTTGAGAAGCATCGAAATGCGGTATTTGGCGAGATAAACACGAGAGACCGAGATGCCGAGGGTTTGGGCGACTTTCTGGGGCTTCCAGTTCTTCACCACGTGCAGGTCAAACATCTGGTATTGTTCGGCTTTGACCCTGCGCTTGATTTTCGCAAGAGCGGCATCGAAGATCGTTTTCTGCCATTCCTGGTCCCACGCCAGGTCAAGCGCCGCTTGGGAGGGGTCAGGAATTCTTTCAATCGTCGCGGTCCGGTCTGGACTCTCGAGCGAAGTGGACGGGAGGGCATGCCGCGAGGTCCGCTTCCGAAACTGATCGCTGATCTTCCAGCGTGTCGTCGTCAGCAGCCAGTTTTTGAAGGAGCCCAAGGCGGGATCATACTGGAATCCAGGCATTTTTTTGGCCACCGTAATGAGGGTTTCCTGGACGACTTCCTGGGATTCCGCATCGTTCAACCCGGCCCTGATCGCGACCCCGTAGATCAGCTTCCAATAAGTGTCGAAGAAATCCCGCCAGCTTTCCTGGTCTTCCCAGTTCTTGAGACGATCCAGGAGACTCCGACGGGTTGGAATCAAATCATCGGGATGCATCATCATAGGACATCCTTTTCTACCATTGTTTGTTCACCCATGGCAATTCTCTATTTTCCGCAAATGATTGCGCGCAGGCAAGATGGCGAATTAAAAGCGAACTTGAAGTAGGAAAAAATTTGGCGCGTGTTATGCTCTATTCAAAACAGAGCAAGAACCGTTTTTTCTGAGGCGCGTATTCTCATGAACAGCGTGTGTCAATTTCAAGAGGGCAAGGGATGGGCTGGAGCACGGCTGCTATTCGCTTTGTGCGCCGGGCTGATTTGGCTTTTCAGCGGCTCGGAACTCGGCGCGGAGTGGCCGCAGTTTCGAGGCTCCGGCAATCGGGGAGTATCCTCTGACAAGATTCTACTCGACTGGCCTCAGACGGGGCCGGCAGCCAAGTGGAAGATACCTCTCCAGAGCGGTTTCAGTTCATTGGCCATCAGCCAGGGCAAAGTCTTTACCTTGGTGCGTCGCACGGTGGAAGGCGAATCAACGGAAGTGTGTGTGGGATTGGACGCGGCCACGGGTCGGGAACTCTGGGCCACTCCGGTAGGCAGGGCGAAGTATACTTCGGGGGGTGACGATGGGGCTTCAGACAACCGAGGGGGAGACGGCCCTCGATCGACGCCCTCGGTTCTCGGCGATCGCGTCTATGTGCTGAATGCTTATCTCGGGCTCTACTGTCTGAATCGGGACTCGGGCCAAATCGAGTGGCAACGCGACCTGATTAAGGACTATGGCGGCTCCGTGGTTGACTGGCAGAGCTCGGCGTCTCCGATCTTGGATGATAGTGTTTTGTTCATCAATGTCAGTAGTTCGAGCCTGCCGCTGGTGGCCTTGCAGGCCTCGGATGGCGCCGAGGTGTGGCGTGCCGGTCGCGCTGAGGACAAGACAACTCATGCGAGCCCTGTGGTTGCCACCCTGTTCGATGTGCGCCAAGTGATCTTCTTTACCCGATATGGCCTGGTGTCGATTGCGGCCCAAACCGGCAAGGAACTGTGGCGGTATCGCTTTCCCTATCGCACCTCGAGCGGCGCTTCGCCCGTCATATGCGGGACTATCGTCTATTGCGCGTCCGGATATTCGACAGGAGCCGGCGCCGTTCGCATTACCAAATCCGACGACGTTTTCTCGGCCAGCGAACTCTGGCGAAAAGCCAACGAATTGGAGAACCAATGGAGCACACCGGTATACCATGAGGGTTATGTCTACGGTCTATATGGTCATGGAGAGTACGGATATGCCCCTTTGAAGTGCGTCGATGTGGCCACAGGCGAGGAGATGTGGTCGGAAAGCGGATTTGGCCTGGGAGGAATTCTCCTGGTCCAGGAGAACCTGCTGGTGTTGAGTGAGAGGGGCGAATTGGTGCTGGTGAAGGCCTCGCCAACCGGGTATCAGGAAAGCGCCCGATTCAAAGCCATTACCGGCAAATGCTGGAATGCGCCGGCCATCAGCCAGGGACGCATCTACGCGCGCAGTACCAAGGAGGGTATTTGCCTGGAGACCGGCGTGAAGACTTCGAGTCCTTTGCAGCTATCGACGCGCATGGAAGGCGGCGTTGGCATCTGCCTCGAGGCCAAAACCATCGATGGATCCCCCATCGAGGCCGACCGGGCCCAAAGCATTGAAGTCTACGCTTCCTCGAACTGGAACGAGGGCTCCTGGACACGGATTACGAACGCGTGGGAACTGATGGACGGCCAGTTGCAGCTGCGTGAATCAGGCGCTCTGAGTTGGCCACAGCGTTTCTATCGAACCCTTGAGAACCCTTGACGCCATAATCCCTTACGCCGCTGGCTATGATCAAGTCCCGTCCAACCGATGCTTCGAGGACCCCCGCCGCCTTTACGTTAATTGAACTGCTGGTCGTGATTGCCATCATCGCGATTCTGGCGGGTCTGCTGTTGCCGGCGCTGGTTGGCGCCAAGGAACGCGCCCGCCGCGCCACCTGCAAGAACCAATTACGCCAGCTCATCATCGCCAGCCACCTTTACGCCAACGATAACTCCGATAAACTCATGAGCGGGCGATCGGACTACGATAACCCCGGAGATGAACACACCCCGGTCATTTGCACGAATACACGGAACGCAATTCTTGAGTATTCAGGGGATTATCGGATTCTGGATTGTCCAAGCTTGGGAAAACCTTTTAACCAAAAAGAAGGCTGGGTGGAGCCGATGGGTTACGGGTACATCATCGGTTACCATTATCTGGGCGGCCATACCAACACTCCATGGCCGGCGTTTTCACTTCCGAAGGCCTCGATCTGGACTTCGCCGCAAACCCTGAGCGAGCCGGTCATCCTCAATCTGGTGGCCGACCTGAACGCGTGGTCGGAGGGGGAGCGGAAGACCTTTGCGCCTCATGGTTCCAAAGGGCCCGTCATGCAGGCTCGGGACTTTGGGAACAGCGCCGCGAGGGGAGCCTCATCGGAGTCGATCGGTGGAGTCGGGGGCAACGTGGGCATGGCGGATGGCTCGGTCAGTTGGAAGGGAATCAAGGAGATGCGAGTTTACCGCGGTTCTCATCTTTGGGAGCAGGACGGATGCATCGCGAGTTGGTGAGTTAACGGTGTTTTCGGAGCGTCTGATGTGCGGTTTTTGGGGCTTTTTCCCCGATTGCCAGTTGGACCGGTCTCGATTACATTCATCAACGCGTCCGCAAAAGGGCGTTATCGATCATGGCTGAATTATTGGATTGGATCTATGTGATTGCCGCCGTCATTCTGATGTTTGGCGCGGCAGTTTTTGTGCATGAATTTGGGCATTACTGGATGGCGCGCGTCCGGAAGATGAAGGTGGAAGCGTTTGCCATTGGATTTGGACCGAAGATCCTGGGTTGGACGCGAGGCGGGATCGAGTATTCCTGGCGGTGGATCCCTGCCGGGGGATTTGTGAAGTTGCCTCAAATGATTACGTCTGAGGCACTGGAGGGCAGCGCGGAGGGGACGGAGAACATACCTCCGGCGCCGCCGGGATCCAAGATTCTGGTTGCGCTGATGGGACCGCTGATGAACGTGGTTTTTGCCTTTTTCATTGCCACGCTGATTTACATTCTGGGTCTGCCCGAGCCGATCAATCCGCCCATCGTGGGATATGTGGCCCCTGATTCGGCGGAGGCCCAGATGGGAGTCCGGGAGGGGGACCGGCTCCTGTCGGTGGATGGCAAGCGAGTGAAGACCTGGCACGACGCCCAAAGCAACACGGTGCTGGCCCGCACCAATGTGGTAGCGGTCGTTATCGAACGAGACGGTAAGGAGCTTTCCTTCAACCTGCCAACCGTTATTAACGAGACGTTTGGCCTCAAAATGCTCAACCTCGATCCCCGCGATCATCCGGTGGTTCGCAGCGTCGAAGCCAGCGGTCCGGCCGACAAAGCCGGCTTAAAGGTGGAGGACGAGTTTCTCAGTTTTGCCGGTGTTCCGATTTACAACCAGGACCAGCTGGTTGAACTTATTCGGAAACGCGGTGGCCAAGCGAGCGCGGTGGTGATTCGCCGGGGGGAACAGCGGCTCGAGTTGCAGGTCACGCCCCTGGTCGATCCGGCCACCAAACGCGGTCGGATTGGAGTGGGGATCACTCCGGGTGGACGGGTCATTTACGAAATCGTGCATCCCACTCCCTGGGCTCAAGTTGTCAAGGTTTGGAATCAGACGGTGGATACCTTGAGCGCCCTGGTGCACTCCAAGCAAACCGGCGTTGGCGCCAAGGATCTGGTCGGGCCCGTGGGCATCCTCGGAATGCTGGCCATCCAGGTCAACACGGATTACCGGCTGGCCTTGAGTTTCCTCGTCTTGCTCAACATCAATCTAGCCATCCTGAATCTGCTGCCTATCCCTGTCCTGGACGGCGGTCATATTCTTCTGGCGACTCTGGAAAAAATCCGGCGACGTCCACTGAGCACGCGATTCGTGGAATACACCACCACGGCTTTTGCGGTTCTGTTGATTTCGTTCATGCTCTACGTGACGTTCTTTGATTTCAAGCGTTGGTCGTTGTTCCATTCGATGTTCAAACAACCGACCCAAATCGAACAATCTGAGAAGCCCGCCACTCCTGACACGCCACCTCCAAGTCCCGCGGTCCCATGAACGGCTGGACAGCCTCTCCGTATCATTACCAACGGCGATCGTCGCGACCCGTCGCAGTGGGAAATCCTGTTCTGGGCGGCGTGGTCATCGGGGGCGGACATCCCGTTGTGGTCCAGTCGATGATCACTTGCGACACGATGGACACCGCGGCTTGTGTGCGGGAAACCCTGGATCTGGTTCATGCGGGCAGCCAGATAGTCCGCATCACGGCTCCCACCGTGAAAGATGCGGCGAATCTCAATAACATCGCCGCGGAATTGCGAACTCAGGGATGCCACGTTCCCCTGGTCGCCGACATTCACTTTAAACCCGAAGCCGCCCTGGAAGCCGCCCAGTGGGTGGAAAAGGTGCGGATTAATCCGGGGAACTTTGCCGATTCCAAGAAATTTGCCGTCAAAGATTACACGGATGCCGAGTATGCCGGAGAACTCGCCCGGCTTGAGGAGCGTTTTTCGCCGCTGATCAAAAGTTGTCAGCAGCTTGGCCGCGCTTTGCGCATCGGAACCAATCACGGATCCTTGAGCGATCGCATCATGAACCGATTTGGGGACACGCCCGCCGGCATGGTGGAAAGCGCTCTTGAGTTCGCCCGGATCGCCCGCCAGTACGACTTCCACAATCTGGTCTTCTCCATGAAGGCCAGCAGCCCCAAGATCACTATCCAAGCCTATCGCCTCCTGGCCGCCCGGTTGGCTGCGCTTGGATCCGATTGGAATTATCCGCTTCATCTGGGGGTTACAGAAGCCGGGGAAGGCGAGGACGGCCGAATCAAGAGTGCCATTGGCATTGGCGCGCTCCTGGCCGACGGCCTTGGCGACACCATTCGGGTTTCGCTTACCGAGGATTCACCCCATGAGATCCCGGTCTGCCGGGAGTTGCTGAGCCAGATCCCCTTCCTGGTGAATTCGTCGGTTCCCGTGCCTGACATCCCATTGGCATTCGATCCGTTTAGTTATCAACGCCGGCCAAGTTCCGAGCTCAAGCTGGCTGGCGGCCTATCCTGCGGCGGTGCGCAAACCATCCGCGTGATCATGCCGCGGACCGGCTATCACCAGGTCCTGGCCCGCATGCGATCCACTGATAAGATCCGCCCCGAGGCTGTCCTGGAAGAGTTGCCGCTTATCGAGGTCGATCCCCTGCGGGATTTCAATTTTCCTTCTCCCTCTCATCTGATCACCGTGCAGGATAACACCGCTCTGCCCCCCATCCCGGCGTTTCGATTGCTCGCGTCCAAACTGGCTCGGATGAACGCCCGAAACCCAATTCTTCTGAAAGATTGCCTTCTAATTCCATCCCAGCCGCTTGAATCCAGGATGGCCCTGCTTCGGGCGTCGGCGGTGATTGGCGCCTTGCTCGCAGATGGCATCGGTGATGCCGTATGGATTCGGAATGAGGCGAATCCGGAACAGGCCTTGCGATTATCCTATAACATCCTTCAGGCCGCCGGTTGCCGTTCCTTTAAGACGGATTACGTGGCCTGTCCTTCCTGTGGTCGAACCCTGTTTCACCTTCAGACGGTCATTGCCCGGATCAAGCAGAGAACCCAGCACTTGGAGGGCGTCCGCATCGCGATCATGGGCTGCATCGTCAATGGCCCGGGCGAGATGGCCGACGCCGATTTCGGCTATGTCGGTGGCGCGCCAGGCAAGGTGAACCTGTATGTCGGAAAGAAACCGGTTAAATTCAATATCCCCGAGGCTGAGTCGGTGGATCGTCTGGTCGATCTAATACGCGAGCACGGTCGGTGGACCGAGCCTTAAGGGTCGATGCAAAAGCTCCCCTATTCGCATTGAACCGGGACCATTTGCCCGATATTCTGCTGACTCTGATTCGACGCAGGGGCCGAAGTTAAAATTCCGCACCGGGAATGGGGCCTATCCATCGGGTATTGCGGTTACCCCTTCCAAGAACTCCCACCCAATCCGTTCCTGGGCCAGGCACTGGCCGGCGGGTTTGGCACATCTCCCAAGCCAATCGCAAAGCGTGGGCGAGGGCGGTTCGCCTTCCCAGGGCTGCGCATGACCCTGTCCGAGCGTTAACAATTGACTCAGCCTGGCTTCGCACACGAACGCGAGCTGCGGCTCCCATGGAAATTCACCGATCCGCCTCTGCTCTTCATCGGAGGGCGCCACAAAGCCGAATGCTTCGCGCCAGCGCGCTTCCACAGAGAGCGGGATGAGAACACGGTCTATGAGGTGCGGTTTATAGCGAACAGGTTTATCTCGATCCAGCCGGATGCTTCCAGTGCTTTTGCATCGCGCTCGGGCTCACCTGCAATTCAATTTGGGATTCGCGCCCACCATCGGTTCTCGCATCCGGACTGTCCGTTCCCGCTGCTCTACGTTGGAGCAAGCATTCCGGCGTGCCTTTGGAAATACTTCGGCGACGATGTATCTGGCGGTCAGCGGGTGATTTCTGCGGCTCAGTGGAATGGATGCAGTCTGAGCCGAATCGCGGTCCCGCAATTAGAAGTCAGCGCGGTCAGCCAGGAGCCGACGCGAGGCGCCATGGGAGCGGACAAGGCCAGCCTGCTCGCCGTCGACCTCAACGTCCCTCAAGCGTGGGGATTGGCTGTGCAACAACATCCAGCGACATCAGGACTGTTGCCCGGCAATTCAACACACCGGCAAATCAGTTGGTCCCACTTCGATCAGGCACCAGCTTGTTTCATCCAAGTGGGCTTAGCTTCCAGGATGACCCCATCGCTTTCGGTGAATTGCACCAGGCTCTTGGCCTCGGTCTGAATGCAGATATATCGAATGGGGCTTTGGCTATCGGCGGTAATGCACCGCGCTCCAGCCGGATCGACACGGACCACGCTCCCTTCCGCGACCTCAAACTCGTCGCCGTCCACTTGGAAGCGCCCCTTGCCTTTGACAACGAGATAGACTTCCTCATTCCGCTTGTGGGAGTGAAGGAAGGGCACGCTGACGCCTGGGGGCAGTTCATTGATGGAGAGTTCCGAACCGGTGAGAGCAAGCTCGTTGTGGAGCGTGACTCGTCCTTTGGCTTGAATGTCTCCGATTGACGTTGCTTTGTAGTGCTTGCCTGTGGTGTTCATTTTTTGCTCCTGTCGTGTTGCTTTATTTGTAGCTTTTTTTGTTACGTTTCGATCGAAAAAAAGTCACTTGGTCGTTCCCAGCACGTCCTTGAGCACGTCAGCGATGGTAGTGTGATCTAATTCGGCTTCCATAGCGGCTTGGGCTTTTTGATAGTGGACTCCGAGACCGCGCTGGATGTTCCTCCCCACTGGGCAGAGCACGTTGGGCTGTTGGCTGTGCATGGCGAACACCGTGCCCGGACGAACGATCTGGTAAAGCCCTCCCAAGGTGATGCTTTCAGGCTTTACCAGAAGCTCCCAGCCGCCACTCACACCGGGCTGGGATTTCACCAAACCCACCTTGCGTAGCAGACCCAAAAGACGCCGAATCACCACGGGATTCGTGTTCACGCTTCCCGCGATAAACTCGGAAGTCAACGGCTGCGGATGCCGGGCTGCCAGCAAGCACAACACGTGAATCGCCACCGTGAAACGACAGTTCACCATTAAATATGAAACAATATCGATTACGATTTGTGGTGTGTCAAGCCTCGATCTGAACTCGGCTGAATCAGGGCGTTGGACAATCTTACGAGTGTGACGATGATTGCCGACGCGGAGAAGGGATATTTTAACCCAGGCGAACAACCCAGGCAGGTCCGTCTTCACTTTGCTGACGATCCGATGCTGGCGCTCGCTTAAGCAAGGGTTGCCATCCCGGCGCGACAATGTCATGGTCATTCGAGATGACACCGCCAGAGACCTGTCCTGTTTGCGGGGCTGATGTGCCCCGGAAGGCCCGTGCCTGTCCCGAGTGCGGCGCCTGCGAAGAAAGCGGCTGGTCGGATCAGGCTTATGTAAGCCAGCTGGGTTTGCCGGACGAGGATTTTGATTATCAGGATTTTGTGGACAGGGAGTTTGGCGGGCGGAAAACCTGGCGTCCCCGGGGTTTGTCGCGTATCTGGTGGGTGGCAGTTCTGGTGGTGTTGGCCAGTTTTCTATGGATGATTTGGCGTTCCTGGCGATTCTGAACTTTTCTGCATTGGGATGTTCTGTGGCTGTCGCTCAAGCTTTTCGTTGACGCGCCGATAGAAGGATTGGTGATCCGTCATTCAGGGATGAATGGTTCCACCAGGTGCCATGGATTCGGCTGCGACACCCAATAAGTTTATTGGCCGGGCAAAAGAGTTTGATGCGCTGATCAGCTTTTTTGCCGGCAACGAAGCGCATCCGGGGGGCTCCGCAACGGCCATCGTCTGGGGCCCATCGGGTGTGGGCAAGACGGCTTTGGTGGATGCCTGTCTGGATCAGCTTCTGGGATTACAGGAGCGTTTTTTCTGGTTCAAAAGCAAGGCAGGCCATTCGCCGGCGGATCCAGTCGCTTTTGCCCGTAGTTTGGTTGAGTCCGCTCGAAGCAATCACGTGAGCCTGGGGATACAAATCCCCGGTCTTCTGAGGGATTTCTTGTGCTTCAGCCGGGCCAATGCCCCTCCGGGCATAGAAAAAGCATCCTCGTTGGAGGATGGTCAGGGGCCGGATAGCAGCGTCAATTCCGATGATCGTCCACTTCCGAGTCCGGGAGAGGTCGCTGTTGCCCTGACGAAAGGCCTCCTTCGGGTTTTATCGCACGGTTCAGGATTCAAGCCTGGGCAGGAATCGGCATGTCCACCGCGATTGGTGTTCATCATTGATCACTGGGATCCGCTGAGTCTGGAGGTCAACGCCTTTCTGCTGGAGCTGCAAGACGCCCTGGCGGCGCAGAAGGACGCCTTGACTGCCCGTTTCGTCCTGGTGAGCGAGGCTTCTCCACGGCAATCCGGCACTGTTGTTTTTGGCGGAATGGCAGGAAGATCAAGTCTGGTCATTGGTCTTGCTCCATTGACCTGGCAGGAAACCATTGATTACCTGCGGCAGGCGGGAATCCAATCGGAGCTCTTTGCCGCCTTATACTCGGAGACCGGTGGCATGCCCTCCAAACTCAAAGACAAAGTATCGGTCCTCACGGGGGCGACGACCGCCCCGCCGGACGAGGGACTCGACAATCTTTGGGCACAATTAAATCCCGCTGAGGCTGATTGGCTGGCAACGGCCGCTTACCTGGATCGCTGTTGCCCGGAAGGCCTGGCGATAGTCGGGGGGCTTGAATCCGGTCTGAAGGGTTTCCGATGGTTGAGTCGGTCGTCTTGCGCGCGGTTGGTCCAGCGCGCGGACGGCTTCGTGGAGCTAGAGGGTGCGGCGCGAAGGAGAATCCGCGAGTGGGTCAGCCGGCAGTTCCCGGAAAAACATCGATTGTTGGAGCATCGCAGCGAGGTTCATCAACAACTGGTCCGGCTGATTCCCGATGCCGGGCATCGTGAACGGCTCAGGATGCTCGCGCCTTTCAATCACTTCCGCCGGGATTTGCTGGATCAGTTGTATCCAGACAAGTCAGCGGATCTCTGGCGGTTCGTGGAAGAGAATCCCGCCTATTTTACCCCCACCGAAAGCCACCGCATCCTGGTCGAAACCCTGAAGCCATTGCTGCAGGATTACGCATTCTGGTTGGCTCCCAGTGAATTCGAGAGAATGAAGAGACTTATCACGGAGGCATGGAGTCAGCAGCGCGAGGCCATGATCACGGAGATCGCACGGTTGGAGAGCGAACTGGCAAAGAACGAGCAGGAACGGCAAGCCGTGTGCGCCCAAATTCAGAATGCCAGCCAGAGTATTGCCCGGCAGGCAGGTTTGGCGCCGCCGGTGGCTTCTTTGGACCCGGCCCCGATCACGCGGGTTTTGAGGCCACGCCCTTTGAAAACAGCCCTGGGGATCCAGGCCATCGGGGTGGTTTGCACTTACACAGGCATGTTGTTCTTTCATTCGGCGCGTGAAATGGCCATTGCCTACATCGGTCTCGGGATTTATCTGTTTATCTGGGGAATTTACCTGTCTTGTTGCGGCCGCGCTGTTTCAACCCTTGGCGGCCGCACTGAAGCCTCGGTCCATCTCGATCGTTATATGGCTGAACAACAGCGCTGTCAGGAAGGGGATCTGAACCTGCTGCGTCTTCAGAAAATCAATCTCGAAAACCGCCAAAACTCCCTCTTTGCCCAATATGCGCGGGCCACACGGATGTTGAGCGATTGTTACCGGCGGTTGAACGAGCCTTTCATCTGACACCATTCTTGCGCTTGACGAATCGCCCGCCGACGGGTTGCCTAGCCAGCGTGTCAGGCAGCGATATCAGCAGGGCTAACGGGCCGCTTCGGAAAGCGGCGTCAACGGTCGCTGGGTCTAAGGCATGCCGGCAAGCCCCGATTCTGAGTTCGCTGGCGATCGGCTTGGCCATTGGCCTATGCCTGCTCGGTTTGTTTGCGGTCCATCGCCGCCCCATCCCTTCCCCGCCGGCTCTGGTCTGGAACAGCCCTGCAACCAATGCCATGGATTCGATGCCTCTCGGCAACGGAGACCTCGGCGTCAACGTTTGGTGCGAGACCAACGGAGACCTGGTTTTCTATCTTGGCAAAACCGATGCCTGGAGCCAGAACGGACGATTGCTCAAAGTGGGACGCATCCGCATTCGACTGAGTCCCAATCCAACTCACGCGGGCGCATTCTTTCGCCAAACACTACGGATGGATCGGGGTGAAACCGAAATTCTATTTGGCGACATTTATCGTCCCACGCAATATCGGATCTGGGTCGATGCCCACCATCCTGTTGTCCGGATCGATCTGAACAGTCCCGAACCGGTCGGTCTGACTGCCCAACTGGATTTGTGGCGCAAGACCAACCGCCGTTTGTTGGGGCCTGAGCTCTCCAGCGCCTTCGGTCTGGTCAGGGCTCCATTCGCAGTCGTGGAATCTGCTGATCAAGTGTGGCCCACCGATGGCCGCCATCTGATCTGGTTTCACCGAAACGAGACCTCTATTTGGGGTACAAACCTTATGCTGCAAGGATTGTCCCGTGCCGCCCAGACGCTCTCCGATCCGCTGCTGCATCGGACGTTCGGGGGCCTTCTCCTGGGCAACGATCATGTCGCGGTCCAAGACGACCAACTCCAATCAGCCAAGCCCGCGCGCCAACACCGTCTCCTGGTTGTCCTGCATACGGAACAAACTCCCGCGCCCAAGGACTGGGTTGATCGGATCGAGGCCCGCAAGGATGAAATCCTCAAGACCTCCCCTTCTGTGGCTTTCCAACAACACGGCGAATGGTGGAGACTCTACTCGGAACGCAGCTGGATCCGGATTGATGTCGACCCCAATCACGCTGCCATCCCGCTGACTTGGCCAGCCCTTCCCGGTGCTGTGTGCCCCTTGATCATCGGCGCCGAGGCGGAGGGGCGAAAAGCCTTCTTAGGCGATCTTCGCCGAATCCGACTGCATGCTCGCGCCCTCGAACTCGAGACGATCGCCGCATCCGCCCAAAATCCTGAAATCCCAGCCGATGAGTCGGCCGTTGCCGACTGGATTCTGGACACGGCCTCTCCAACAGGATATCCGGACCGGCTGGGATCGGGCCTTATCGCATCGGTTGGCGGAGGAATGGTTCCGGTTCAATCTCGGGATCGATCCAGTCTCTCGTTCGCCGGCCGATTCTGGCTGCAAGCGGGCCCAAGTCCTCAACTGAATTTTCGGGATGCGGGCACATTGGAGGCGTGGATCAAGCCATCGGTCACTCGCGGCCGGATTTTGTCCAAAGCGCTGCCGAATGGAACAACGGATTATGCGTTGGATTTAGCCAATGGCTTGACGGTTACTTTCGGCACGAACACGCTTTGGAGCCCGGTGGTTTTACCCACCAACCAATGGGCCTATGTTGCGGCGACGTTCGATCGCTCTCAGGGCATGGCCCTTTACCTCAACGGCCAACCCTTGACTAACCGCACCCCCGGTCATCTCCGGGTTGATCCGGTTGCGATCAACCAACGGTATGCGCTGCAACGGTTCCTGAACGCCGGCAGCGGGCGCGGCGCCAGTGCGATCAAGTTCAATGGCTCCATCTTCAATGTCGACGGTCCCATTTATGACGCCGATTTCCGGGCATGGGGCGGGCCCTATTGGTTTCAGAATACTCGACTGGCTTATTGGCCGATGCTGGCCAGCGGTGATTTTGACCTGATGCCGCCTCTCTTTAGAATGTATCTCAGCGCCCTGCCTTTGGCTCGCTGGCGAACTCAGCAATGGCACGGCATGCCGGGAGCTTTCTTTCCGGAAGCCATGCACTTCTGGGGATTGCATACCGGGGATGATTATGGCTGGAATCGATCAGGGCGCCGGATCGATGAGGTGGTCAATGGCGCGGTGGCACATCATTACAACAGCAACCTCGAATTGCTGGCTCTGGCGTTGGAGTTTTATCAATACCGACAGGATCCGCAGTTTGCCCGGGAAACGTTACTGCCCCTGGCTCAGGCCATCCTCGATTGGTGGATGCGACGCTTCCCATCCGGTCCGAAGGGATGGATTGTTCTTTCTCCCCTCAGTGCTCTGGAAACCTATTATGAAGCCACTGATCCCATGCCCGATCTCGCCGGTCTGATCTGGGTTCTGGATGGATTGCTGGCCCTGCCGGACTCCTGGATCTCCCCCTCGCAAAGAACAGCCTGGAAAACCTACCGCGCCTCCCTGCCGCCCTTGCCTCTCTCGGCGGAAGGATACCCCAGGGGCCTCGCACCCGCCAGGGAATATGTCCCCATCGCCCGTAACACAGAGAATCCTGAGCTCTACGCCGTGTTTCCCTACCGGTTGTTCGGTATTTGCCGGCCCGAATTGGAAATGGCCCGGGTCACTTTTCTCAACCGCGTGTTCATGGGAAGCCGTGGCTGGCAACAGGACGATATCCAGGCGGCTTTCCTCGGCATGATGCCCGACGCCAGAATGGCCGTAGTCGATCGCTTCAACCAAAACGATCCTCAAAGCCGGTTTCCCGCCTTTTGGGGCCCCAACATGAACTGGGTGCCCGATCAAGACCATGGAGGCGTTGCCCTCATGGCCCTGCAATCCATGCTCCTCCAGTCCGATCAATCCCGAATCCTGCTCTTTCCCGCCTGGCCGAAGGAATGGGATGTAGATTTCAAATTGCACGCCCCGCAGAATACTGTCGTGCGAGGAATCTATCGCCGCGGTAAACTCGAACATCTCCAGGTCACCCCTCAACGACGGATTCGTGACCTGGTCATTTGCCAGCCCCAATCATGAACTCGCTCTCGCAGGACCTTAAACCTCGCGTCTGGATTACGGGCGCCGGCGGACTCATCGGTCATTATCTCTGGGAATTGGCGCCCGCCGCCGTGCCCGCATGGGACGTCTGGGGGGTGACCCGGGATCAACTCGATCTCGCTGACTTCAGCGCCGTCCGCGCGGCCTTCAAGAGACGCCCCCCGACGATTATCATCCATTGCGCCGCCATCAGCCGCAGCACCGTTTGCCAATCTCAGCCGGATCTGGCTTGGAAGATGAATGTCGATGTCACCCGGATGCTCGCGGACTTGGCCAAAGACATTGATTTCGTTTTCTTTTCCACCGATCTGGTCTTTGACGGCCGCCTGGGCCGCTACCAGGAATCCGATCCGGTTCATCCCCTGAGCATCTACGCAGAAACCAAGGTGGCTGCCGAAAAAATCGTCTTCGGAAATCCCGCCCACCTCGTCATCCGAACCTCCCTCAACGGCGGCCGTTCGCCGACAGGGGATCGGGGATTCAACGAGGAAATGCGACGCGCCTGGGCTGCGGGCAACACCCTCCGTTTATTCACCGACGAGTTCCGAAGTCCCATCCCTGCCGTTGTGACCGCTCAAGCCACCTGGGAACTCGTCAAGACTCGTCAAACCGGCTTGTTCCACATCGCCGGCCGGCAGAGACTGTCCCGATGGGAAATCGGACAGCTGATGGCCCAGCGTTGCCCCGAACTCCATCCCCGCATGGAACCGGCTTCTCTTCGGGAATACAGCGGTCCCCCCCGTCCACCCGACACCACTCTCGATTGTGCCAAAGCCCAGCGGGTTTTACGCTTTTCCTTGCCAGGTTTGGCCGAATGGCTGGCCCACCATCCCGCCCCAGGCCTTTTTTAGGGCGCCATCAGTATCCCGGTAGCGTGGGGCGAAGCAACGTCATAGAACTTGACCAGGTGTTCAGCAGGCGGACCAAGCCGCTTGGGCGTCCAGTTCGAAGAGAAGTTCCGACCGGCAAATGTCCGCCACCATGCAGACTGCCGGTAGGTTCTCCAATCCGCGGTCGCGCAGAATCTGGCGGTAAATGGCTGCGTCCTCAGCGCGCTTCAGGAACACCGTGGCACTGCAAACCTTGGAGAAGCCGGCCCCCACCGGTTCCATAAGCGATTCCAGGTTGTCCAGGGTTCGCTGGATCTGCCCTTCCGCATTGTCGGGATACAAACTCACCCCTTGCTCATCGATGGCGGCAGTGCCCGAGATCTGGAATTGGCAGAGCTCAGGATCGCGGATCACGGTGCCCCGGCAGAAGGCGGCTCCATACCGGAAGGCATCCTTCTGGCGAACATTTCCGAGTCGCTCAATCTGTGGCCGCTTGCCTGTCTCTGCAGTCATGGCCAGCACATCCATGACAGCGGCCGCGCGCAGCGGATTGTCACCCTGGATTCCCGTGCTGGCTGGCAGCCCAAATTCGGTCGGGGGCGCGGAGTCCATCTGACGCGGCATGAGTCCGAACTCCTGGTATTTCCGGTTGCGGGCCTCGTTGAACTCGCCATACCAATCCAGAATCTTCGATAGATAAATCCAGGTGCGAACAACATCGGTGTAAGCGGCCCCATGCTGGCGCAAGAGCTGATGGGCCCGATCGAACATATCCATGGTCTCGTCAAACCGCGAAAGCCGGGAATGCTCGTCGCTAGTCGAATGCCCATGAATGTTCTGCATCAGAAGATAGGTGACTCCACTTCGACGCCATCCTTTGCCCCAAGAAACCGTTCCATCGGTAATGTCCCAAACATCCTTGGGATTGGGCAGCCGAACGGCCTGCACCTGGATTCCAGCCAGCCCGTCACCCCAGAGTGGCTGGCCCTGAATGTAAGTCAGGGGACCCTTTGCGGCCGGATGTTTCAAGTGCGGAAACTCGCTCCGGGATTCGAGGATGGCTGAGCGGGAACTCAGGCTCCCAAAAACGCGCTCGTGCACCACTTGCCAGGATCCGTCCGCCAACCAGGAGGCCAGACGATCGTAGGCCATCGTGGCCGCCTCTCGGGGACTGAGTCCCGCTTGTGTGACCGTGGCTGTAAAATAAGCGACATTGGGCATCGGAGATGCCTGCTGGATATGCAAGGCATCCGAAATGACCTGGCGTTTAGTGTGGGAACAAGAGGGAGGGGCGGAATGGCGGTTCACGTCAGTGATCATTGCGAGCAGGTTGTGAATAAGGGATCAGTTTGGGTGTGGACGCGGATCGCGTCTCCCGAGCATCCTCCAATTCGCCAGGCGGTTGTCCCGTTGGACTACCGGGCGTATTCGAGGAAGGTGTGATGCGGTGTTTGGGGTGAAAGACAGCCTGATAAAGATCGCGCCAGCCCACTTGCACAGGTCCGTCGATCAATTCGGGCACATTGAAGGTCTTCACAAAGGAATCGTAAAAGGCGGGATTCTCTTGAGGCAGAATAAAGGCCTTCGAGGATCGCCCCTCGGGATCCACATAGGTAAAATGCGGCCGGGAGACATAGCCGTCCCGCCGTTTGCTGCTAAAGACCAGCCATCGGCTGTTTCCCGACCAGGAATGCCATGAATCCGTCGCAGCACTGTTGCACTCCATCCGCCGGTGTTTCATCGTCGCGAGATCCATGATATAGAGATCGCTACTCGGCTGGTACACCGGGAAATTCCCATAGTTGCATAAACAAAATATCAGGAACCGGCCGTCCGGGGAGACCTTTGGCTGGCCAGCGCTCAAACCCGAGTCCCGGGCCGACACAATCACCTCCGGCGCGCCCCAGGTGTTTTTGTCCGGATCATAGGCAATCCGCCGAAGGTCATATTTGATCTCCCTGAACTCCTCCATAGGACGGACCGGCGCGCAGCAGTAATAGAGATACCGCCCGTCCGGCGACCAACCCGGCCAGGTCTCCAACAAGTCCTTCTCCGAAATAGGCGCCGGTTTCTCATAGGTGTTCTCGTCGACACGGTAGATGCCGAGATCGGATGCGGCGTCGAAGACATCTCGCGTTTCGCCGATGCTGTGGAAAAACAGCGAGAGCTTGTTGATCGAAAAAGCCAGGAGCTTTCCGCTGGGATGCCAGGACAAGTAACCAAACGGCCGGTTGACCGTTGTGACCTCATCCCCGCGGGCGATCAGCATGGGCATGCCCTGCTTGTCCGATCGAATATGGAGCGCCATGGGATTGGGCTTGTTGAGGGCGAAGTTGTGGCAATTCAGACAGGTGCCCGAATGCCAGTTCACTTCCTTGATCTTAAGCACTGTGGACTGGGTGTAATTTTCCAGGTTTCGCTGATAAATCCCCATGGTGCCAGCCCCATAGATGCTGTATTGGGGATTCAGAAGGCGATAGACCAAATGGCTGTCAATATTCTCCCGGGCAATGGTGTTGGTGACCGGCGTAAAAACCTGTTGGGCGCCCGCCGCATCCACTGTATGAACGACCCAGGTCATGGCTTGGCCCCGGTTCGCTTCCAACAAGGCCCGCCATTTTGCCGGCGGGATCTCGATGGCAGGCGACCGGGACTCGATTTCAATGGATGGACCTTGGGGGGCCTGGATCTTCAAACCAAACCGAACTCCCGGCTCCCGGACACTGAAATTAAGCGGAGCGATATTGGGTGGAATCAAGATTCCGGTGTAGTCTGGATCGATTCGAGGCAAACCGCCGGGATTGGATCCGAGCCCATCCCCCGCCAGCCCAGCGGTCACCCCACTGGACAGGGCAACCATGGCCAGCATCCGTATTCCCACGGTTTTCAAACCACGACACATCACAAACGGTCTTTTAAATCCGCATGAGCCAATGCCATTCCCGAGCAACCGAAAACATGGTAATACCAGTAGGTGTCACCAAACTCGCGCAGCATCCCCAGGCTGGCAGCCCGCAGATCTCCGCCATAACCCAGAAAACGCTGGTTGAACTCCTGATATCTCCGTTCAGTCTGCAAACTTATGCGGTTGCCGTGCAAGCTCAAAGCTCGGCCTGACGTCTGACGATAGAGAACAAGCGCCTCCTCGACGTGGCGAGGGATCTCCGGAAAATTGAAATTCCCAAGCCGGATGACGTTCAAGTGCAGTTTATCGAGCTGCTGAGTCAGGAGGTAATGGGCCATCAGATACTGAAATGCCAGGCGGTTCTGACGGTTCTGCCGCAGGGATTGCAGCAAAATCCCCTCCGCATCGAATCCGCCGGAATAGAGGTCCGTGATCATGAAGGACCGCAATCGGATCACCTCGGGATTCGATATCAGCCGAGGATCTCGACTTAATTCTCCCAGGGTTTCACGGGCCCACCGACGGTCAAACAGTGTCTTCGTCAGCAAATTCAGATAAATCCGGGCGGACTCCGGCTGTCCCTTCAGGATCTTAATCAGGGCCAGGCGCTTCAAGGCATCCGGACGGTATCCCCAGAGTTCCAGGATCTCTCCCGCCATTCGTTCGGAGCTGTTGACCTGGCCCAGTTCGATCAATGCATCTCCGACCTTCATGCATTTTCGGGGATTGATCGTATCGTGGAGCGTCAACCACAACTCAAAATCCTTCCGTTGAGGATAGGCAAACATGTCCTGCGTGATCCGACCCGTCTGGCACAAAGCCCGATTGATGTCCGCGACCGATGCTCGGCTGTAAGCCGGCAAATGACGCCCGAGTTCCAAGACCAGGTTCCATGCTCCGTGATCCGTCTCATAATCAATCCGCGCCAATGCCTTCTCATTCCACGAGAACCCGGCTAACGCTAAGACGCAACCCAGAATGGTCGGAACGATTGGTTGGTTCCATAATGCCCAGACTTTCCCCTGGGTGGGTTTCCGGCCTTGCGGCATATGAGCCGTGGGTTGGGCCTCCTTCGGCAACGATGGCTGAGATAGACGCCTGCCGATCATCGATCCGATTGCCACGATGAAGGGCAGCGCCAGAAAAACATGCCAGGGGAATCGCCCTACAGGATTTGCGGAAGCCACGGGAAGCTTCACAAGATATCCCATGTGATCTCGAAGGATAAACACCCAGGCGCCAGCCAGCGGAAGTAACGCCCCCGCAACAGCCAGAACAAGCCCCAATATCCAGCGCCGACGCCCTACGATTTCATAAACCACCCCAGCCAGCGCGAATCCATGCACCTGCCCCCCCGTCACATAATACAGGAGCACCCATAGAACCAAGAACCCCCCTCCTCGATGGCTGTCCCGATTCCAGGGCAATGCCACATACACAAACGTTCCAAGGAAGTTCAAAACCAGACCCAGACACACGTCCACCCAGGGAAAACCGTAATCCGCAACCTCGATCCACAGGAACACGCAGGGGAGCAAACTCAGGAAAGCCATCGGTTTCGGATGGAGCCTTCTTAAAAGGCGATCGCTCGCGTAACCCACTCCTGCCAAAGCCGCCGTGCCGATCAATGCCCCCAGCCATCCCCAACGAAAAAACTGCATCAGAAAGGCCGAGGCGCATGAGACCGGTCCACCGGGATTCTCCAGAATCTCACCCAGGAAGATCCTGTCCAGCAGGAATATCGGCTTGAGGGTGTGTTCCAGCAGCGTGGGATCCACCACAAGCCACAAAAAAACAAAAAACAACACAAAGAACGTCACGGTCCATACCGCAAACCAGGCTTGAATGCTATTGGCAGGTTGAGCTGGAACCGGTTTCATTCAGGGCATGGAAGTGTAGATAAGCGAAAGCCTCCTCCGATGGCAATGAAATTACCGCTGACCGCCCCGACCTGACCTCCTATGGGTCCATGCAATCCCAGAATTCTGAAGATCCAATGATGATCCTCCATTTGGCCAAATTGCCGGACAGCCCGGCCTGCCGGCGCGCCGCGCCGTGAAGCTGCAATACAATCACGCTTTAATCGGGATCGAGAGGCTGATATAAGCGCGGCATGCGTTGTCTTGCGATCAGTCTGGCGGTTACCTCGATTATTCTTGCCGGTTGTCATTCGTCGATTCGGAATGAACCGGCTTCGGTCAAAGAACAGGCGGGTTCCTCGCTTCGTCCAGGTCCGCAGGCGGACGGAGCGGTGCTTTTGCCCAACCAATGGCGTCTGCGTCCCGTGGGTCGCCAGATTCAGGTCGGGGATTTTCCTGTGAATCTGGCCGTGCATCCCGAAGGCCGGTATGTTGCGGCTTTGCACTGCGGCTACGGGCCCCATGAGCTGGTCATCCTCGATTTGAACACGAGCCGGCTGTGCAGTCGGGCGATTCTGGAGGAGGCTTTTTACGGACTGACCTTTTCTCCCAGGGGAGACAGGATTTATTGCAGCGGAGCCAGCTTGGAGGTGATACACGAGTTTGACTTCAAGGGCGGCTTCCTGAGCGGGCACCGCACCATCCGATTAAGGGCCATCAAAGAACGGGGAATTCCGTCCGGGATGGCGCTCGATAAAAACGGACAACGATTGTGGGTGGCCAACCTTCTTGGACAGTCTCTGAGCCAAGTCGATCTTGCCACGCGTTCGGTCGCCGGGGAATGGACCCTCATTGAGACCGAGGTCAAGCCGCATGTTCCCCCGGAGCTCTTGCGGGAGGGTGAGGATGAAGACGCTATTACCAAGCGCGCCCGGGCCCTGCTCGAGCATCTCAACTCGGAGGCGCCCTATCCCTACGCCTGTCTGGTTGACGAAAACCGGGGCCGGCTCTATGTGAGCCTGTGGGGACAGGCCGCGGTCCAGATTCTCGACTTGAATACCGGCAAACCATTGGCCCGCTGGCCTGTCCAGGAGCATCCCAACGAAATGCTCCTGAACCGGGAAGGCACGCGCCTGTTTGTGGCCAATGCCAATCGGAATACCGTCAGCGTCGTGGATACCGCCGATGGGCAGACGGTTGAGCTCCTGGTTGCCGCGCTCGAACCCAACGCCCCGCCGGGATCCACCCCCTGCAGCCTGGCGCTGAGTCCCGACGAAACCCTGCTCTTCGTCGCGCAGGCCAATATCAACGCAATCGCAGTGTTCCAAATCGAAACCGGTGGACGAAGCCGTTCCCTGGGTTTCATCCCTGTGGGTTGGTATCCCACCGCCGTGCGTGTGACTCCGGACGGTCGAAAGCTCGTGGTCGCCAATGGAAAAGGCAGCGCTTCCCGGGCCAATCGTCAGGGTCCCCAGCCCGGCTACGAATTCCCCGCCACCGTGCGTGAGTATATTGGCGGCTTGTTTCCCGGAACCCTCAGTGTGATTGATCTCCCCGACGCCACCAACCGGGAACCGCGAATGCGAGAATGGACGGCTCGTTGCTACCAAAACCGTCCACCGACTGTTCCGCAATCAGGCCCCCCAAAACTCGAGGCCAATCTTCCCATTCCGTCTCAGCCGGGCAACCGCACCCCCATCCGCTATTGCATTTATATCATCAAAGAAAACCGGACCTACGACCAAGTTCTGGGCGATCTCCCACAAGGCAACGGAGACCCCAGCCTCTGCCTATTCCCTGAACCGGTTACCCCCAACCACCATAAACTCGCCCGCGAATTTGTCCTCCTGGACAACTTTTACGTCGAAAGCGAGGTGAGCGCTGATGGCCATGAATGGACTGTGGGAGCTTATGCGACCGATTACGTCGAGAAAATCTGGCCATTAAGTTACGGACATAACTCGCGCGGCAAGTATACCTACCCCAGCGAGGGCCGCTTCAAAATTGCCCAGCCCTCGGAAGGTTATCTCTGGGATCGCGCCCGGGATGCGGGGATCAGCTACAGGAGCTATGGGGAGTTCGTCAACAACGGAACCACCCCCAACGATCCATGCACCACCCGGGTGCCTTCTCTCGAGGGACATTTCGATCCCTGGTTTCGCAGTTTTGACATGGATTATTCCGATCTGGCGCGCGCCGATCGATTCATCTCGGAATTGCAGCGGTTCGAACGGGAAGGCGACATGCCCCGATTGCAGATTGTCCGCCTGCCCAATGACCACACCGCCGGCGCCAGCGTTGGGAAGCTGACCCCAACCTCGTATCTCGCGGAAAATGACCTTGCCTTCGGACGCATCGTCGAAGCCATCAGCCACTCGAAATTCTGGCCTCAAACTGCCATCTTCGTTGTCGAGGACGATGCCCAAAACGGCCCGGACCATGTGGACGCCCACCGGACGATCGCTTACGCCATCAGCCCCTACTCGCGCCGGGGCGCGGTCGATTCCACGCTCTATTCCACCGCAAGCATGCTCAGAACCATCGAGCTGATCCTGGGGCTGCGGCCGATGTCGCAATTCGATGCCGCGGCCCGGCCCATGTTTGACTCGTTTCAGGCCCGGCCCAATCTGCGGCCTTATCAGGCCGAAATGCCGCGTGTTAGCCTGACCGACCGCAATTCCCGCCAGGCCTGGGGCAGCGAGCTCTCTTCCCGGATGAACTTCGCCCGCGAAGACGCAGCCGATGACCTGCTGCTGAATCAGGTCGTGTGGCGCTCGGTCAAAGGACCCGATCACCCCATGCCGCCACCCACCCGCGCCGCTTTCGTCCTCGATCCCCGTCGTTGACAAGAGGATTCAGACCGCGATCATGGGCGAATGACACAGAGGAAATCCTTAGCCGCACAACGGCCGATCCGTCCCCCGCATGACTGGCGAACGACCGATCAAGAGGAAATTGAACGCCGACGTCAGCGTGCCCAGACCGAGGAGTTCAGCGTAACCAATCTGGACGCGCGCTTTCCTGTCTTTTCCAATTTTCGTGTGAAGTCCGGCAGCGGGCTGACCTACACCATCGAGATTCGCGATCTTGCACAGCGGCAATTCGCCTGTGACTGCGTCGATTTTCGAATCAATGGGCTGGGCACGTGCAAGCATGTGGAGGCTGTTCTGATGCATTTGCAGGCCCGTCATAAACGATGGTTCAAAGCCGGCGATTCCCTGGCGTCCGATCGTGTGGACATCCTCCCCGATCCTGATCGGAACTCGCTGCGGATTGCCCCGGGGTTTAAGACCTGTCCGCGGGAGCTCCGAAAATGGTTTGGGCCCGATGGATGGCTGTTGGGGGACTCGCCTGAGACTGCTGTCGCGGCTCTCCGCGAGCTGGGCCGCGGCAAGATTCCCGCCTTGCGTCTTTCGCAGGAGATTGATTCATGGCTTGAGGAACGGCGCCGATCGATTCAGCGCGTCGAGCTGCGCCGCGAATATGAGTTGAAGGTTCAGCAGGGCCAATGGCCGCCCCAGGAGACCCGGGTCCCTTTGTTTCCCTATCAGCGCGAGGGCATGCTCCATCTGGCCTTTACCGAAAGGGCGTTGCTGGCCGATGAAATGGGCTTGGGCAAAACGATCCAGGCGATTGCGGCCTGCGCTCTTCTTCATCGGTTAGGTCAGGTCCATCGGGTGTTGGTGGTTACCCCCGCATCGCTCAAAACCGAGTGGGAAGAACAAATCCAGCGCTTCACGGGATTCGCTTATCAACTTGTGTTTGGCCAGCGACATCAACGGCTCAAGCGCTATTCGACCGCGCCATTCTTTACCATCGTCAACTACGAACAGATGTTATCCGACGCCCTCGAGGTCAATCAGCGTCTGTGCCCGGACGCGGTGGTGCTGGACGAGGCCCAGCGGATCAAGAACTGGAACACCAAGACGGCCCAGGCCGTCAAACGCCTTCGCAGCCGGTACGCCTTTGTCCTGACTGGCACGCCCATCGAAAACCGGATTGATGAACTGCATTCGCTGATGGATTTCCTCAATCCGCGGGTCTTGGGGCCGCTCTTCCGGTTTAACCGCGAGTTTTACGACTTCGACGGCCGAGGCCGTCCCGAGGGATACCGCAATCTCGACCGCCTCAGGGAACGGATTCGTCCCTGGCTCCTGCGCCGGCGCAAGGCCGATGTTGAAACCGAACTGCCGGAGCGCACCGATAAGACATTTTTCGTACAGCTCAGCCCCGGTCAGCAGGCAACTCACGCCGACCATGCCCTGGTCGTCTCGCGACTGGTTCACGCCGCCGAACACCGTTCTCTCACCCAACAGGAACTGGATAAACTGATGCGGCATCTGGCCATGATGCGGATGGTTTGCGACACCAATTACATTCTCGATTCTGATGATACCGTTTGCCCCAAGCTGGGCGAATTGGAGAAAGTCCTCGAGGAATGCCGCGAGAACGACGCCAAGGTGATCATTTTTTCGGAATGGGAACGCATGCTCGAATTGGCGCGGAGTGTGTGCGAGCGGATGAGTCTGGGTTTTGCCTGGCATACGGGCGGCGTGCCGCAACGCCGGCGACGCGCTGAAATCAACGCCTTCAAGTCCGATCCCCAATGTCGTGTTTTCCTGAGCACCGATTCAGGCAGCACCGGCCTGAACCTGCAGCAGGCCAGTGTCGTCATCAACTGTGATCTGCCCTGGAATCCCGCCCGACTGGAGCAGCGCATCGCCCGGGCCTGGCGCAAGAACCAGACCCGGCCGGTGACGGTGATCAACCTCGTTTCTGAGAACAGCATTGAGCATCGGATGCTCGAAACCCTTGCCCTCAAACAAGCCCTCGCGGACAGTGTTCTCGATCATAAGGGCGACCTCAAGGAGATTAAGCTCCGCGGCGGAAGGCAGACTTTCCTGAAACGGTTGCAGCAACTCATGGAACCTAAAGTCCCCTTGTCTGAAGAAACCGAAACGCCCCGCGCCAGGAAACTGCCTGTCGATCGCGCCCTGGGCTTTGCCCAGGAAGCCCGCGACAGAATCAACGGCGCCCTGGTGCGTTGCGAAGAACGTTATCCCAAAGATGCTCCCCATTCCGTTCTGTATGTTGTGGTGGATCATGATGCCGCGCAGTGGCGTGAGAGACTGGCGGCGCTGCACCAGGATTATTTTGGACCCGGCCAAAGCGATCCGCTCTGCCCCGTTCAACTGGAAGTGATTGATCGATCGACCGACGAAGCCTTGCACCGGCTTATGGCCAGCGGCCTGATTACGCTAAATTCTCGCGCCAGCCGTCCCTTGTTCCCTCTGGATGCGCCAGCCCAGACCCCGCCAACGCTCTCCGCCGAGGAACAGGCCAAAGCCGGCGCTTACCGCGCTCAGGCGGGCCGAAAACTCAAGATGTCGCGTTTGCTGCACCAGGGCGATCTGGATGAAGAATCGCGCGCCTCATTCAGGGAGGCCGCGCTATCGCTGGCTCGAGCTCTAGCGGTCGAGAACCGGCTGCCGGAACCGGCCGATCTGGCCGATGCCGCGCGCCCGCCCTTGTCCCTGCATTGGCCGGAGCTCATGCCCGCGATCTCAGCATGCGTGTTGGGAAATCCCGTCGACTTGTCGGCAGCATTGCCCCTCCTGGACCAACGACTGTCGGCCGGGTGTTGAGGGTGGCGAGAATCAATCCGTGTACTATAGCTGTGGCCGCAATCAGGAGAGCAAAATCCGATGCCGAACATCCCCGTTTGCGGCAAGCCGCCTGGCTGCGGCTGAAGGATTTGACGACCGGTGCGTCAACCGAAATTACCCTGAGTTTGCCCTTTTCGATGTGGGGATTACGGAGGGGGGACTTTGGGGTATTTCGTGGCGAATTGAGGATAGTGTTTGTGCAGGCAATCGGGGCATAAGCCGTGGCTGAACCGGGCATTGGAGTGGGTTGAGATATAGGTTTCGATCTGGTCCCAATAGCCTTTGTCGTTGCGGATTTTTTTGCAGGAGGCGCAGATGGGCAGAAGGCCGCTCAATGTTCTTACGTTGGCCAGGGCGCCCTCCAATTCGACGATGATGGAGGCCAATTGCTCGTAGGTGCGCGCATTCCGGATCGCCAGTCCACACACCTGGCTGAGTCCCAGAGCGAGGTTCAGGTAATGCTGGCGATTGTCTGGAAAAGCGAGGTCATCCGCCTCGAGGATTCCCACCGGATCGTTTTCCTGGCCGATGCGGAGGAGAAATCCTCGTTCGGATTCGGTCCAGGCATGTTTCTGCCGCTGTTTGAGGAGTCGTTTGGCGTGTTCAGGGTCTTGGGCGAGGGCGGCTGGGATGGAACGGACGATCATTGGACGTCCCTCGCCGACAGCCACGTAGATCAACCGGGCGGGGGCAAACAGCATCGTAAACAGTTCAAAGATAGCGTCCATGACCTGGTATTCTGATTTCATGGCGGTCATGCGGCCGATGAGGTCATTCATCATGGCGTAATCGGCCAGCCTGCGGTTTGCCTCCATGAGCTCGGTTTCCGAGGATTGTTGTTGGTTTTTGAGCCGCCATTGAAAAACTGTATTCGTGAGGAACAAACGGAAGTGGTCCAAGCCCACAGTCAAGATTTGACTGGGACGCTGAACATAATCGGCGAACTCCCGCAAATGCCGTGGACTTTCCGTATCAACACCACTGTCCAGCAATACCAGGCGGGTGATGGCTTCCGCGAAAAATTCCCGGGCGGTTTCTGTTTGGAATCCCCAGGATGCAAGGGCTTTGCGCCAATGCGCCAACCATCCTGGCGTCAGCAGATAGGCTCCTTCCTTAACCAGGCTCTCAGCGACGCTGCGTCCAACGAGCATTTCGCAGCATTGCCCTATCTGAGGTTGATCAAACAGCCTCCATTGGTTTGACGTTCGATCGGCGCCGGCCGGGCCGTCACAACCTACAAGGCGCCAATTCCCGTTCCGACCCTTATTTGCGCGAATGGCATCTGCCATGGGACGCCGCTCGGCGGGTAGACATTGGCAACCAGCGGCATACAACTCTAACCTCACGTCTTCGAACGATTCCGTCTTCAAAACGGCTTCCATTTCGCCGGCGAGATTCCTGCAGACGAGCAAATGCAACTTATTCTGGTCCATAGCCCTCCATCCAATCCAACGGGTAACGGCCCCAACGATGGACCGCTTCGGAGACCGCCATCAGGATTTCCTCGGACACTTGCGGGGGGATTTCACCGTGGTTATCGGTCAGGATAAAGCCACCGCCGGGCCCGGCTTTGGTGATGGCCTCCTTGACTTTTGCCTCGGCGTTTAAGGGAGTCCATCGTCGCATCTCGATGCCGTTGAGGTTGCCCATGACGGCCAGCTTTCTGTCGCAGGCGGCCTTGACTATGCCAAGATCTTCAGCAGCGCTCACCCCGACGGCGATCATGCCGCTTTGTGCGATGCAATCCAGGATGGGCAGGCAACGTCCTGAGGCCAGGTGGATCGCCACGGGTCCCTTGATTCGCGCCACAGTCCGTTTCGCAATGACATTCCCTGTTTTCAAGTAGAGTGCTTTGGGCACGATGGAGGGGGAGGAGACCGGATCAAAGTAGCAAATTGCCGTGGCGCCGGCCTCGAGTTGGGCATTGGCCCATTCCACGCAAAACTCCTCGTTCAACCTCATCAAATGGTCGAAAAGCTCGGGTTGATTGAAGAGAAGTTCGAGGTAACTCTCGAAGCCCATTTGCATGACGGGCAGCGAGAAGGGCGATATGACCACGCCCAGGATCGGCGCCTGGCCTGAGGCCTTGTCTTTGAGCATTTTCAGAGCGTCCAGCACTTTCCGCAAACAACGACTTTCCCGCACCTTCGGGACCTCCAGTATCCTGATAGTTTCGGCATCCTTTAGGAAAGGCGATCCCGAGTTTGGCGGTCCGTCCTCCGCGAAAACCACTTCTCCCCCCCAGGCTTCCACGTCCATCGGCCCATAAAAAAAACCCGAAAGACAGTCATGCCGGTATTTGGCGCGCAGCCGAAGCTGGCCTTCCACGACATGCTCGGGGCGATCGAAGTATTCGCGGACTGAAAGGTCCAATTCCCGGGCTCCATGAAGGGTTGCGAGCAGGAAAAACGGCACACGATCGGGTTCACGGTGATCCAGAGCGGTCAGGACCCGTTGAAGCGAAGTCACGGCCGCCGTCATCATAGGGCGCCTCCGGTCCAGCGATGGATAATCGGAATGGCGCCAACCGCCGTCCGGCTGGTGGCATCGGCCCCGACTTCGCGCCAAAGCTGGTCGTCGAATCGAAAGGGGGCTCCGCCGGCAAGGATCTTTACCGGCTGAGCGCCCCGAGCCAAGCCGTCGCGAACGACCCTGACTCGCAGCGCGGAGTGGAGCATCAAGGTCGAAATCAACAGAACCTGGATCCCTTCGTCGATCGTCCGTCTTACCAGGTTATCCGCCTCAATCCGTCCAAAATCCAGGATCTCGTATCCGCCCGCCCGCAACGTGGAGTAGACGATGCGTTTTCCCAGCAGGTGATAATCCTCGAGAACGGCAATGGCCATCTTCGGCTGGGTTTTCCGCTGGGGACTCGCCTTCGGCAAGAGCTGGTCAACGAGCTCTTCGCAGAGGCGCCCCCCCATAAAAATCTGAGAGAGAGCAATCGTGCCTTCTTCCCATCCTTTCCCCAACCTTTCCAGCGCCGGCACCACCAGGAGTTCAATCACATCCCCGGGGCTGAGAGTATTCCTGGCTTGAGCCACCAATGCCTGAAGAGAGAGGCGATCCATGGCAAGCAGCGCCTCGTTGAACTTGGCGCCTTGCGCTTCCGGTTTGAGCACGCTGAAGCCCATCTTACACCTATAATAAGGTGAAAAATGATGCATCGCAACGGGCATCCTGGGCCTTGTATCGCAAATGGACGCCAATGAACGCCAATGAACATCCAAAAACAGGCTTAGGCGAAAATCACTTCCGATTTTGGCGGGAGCGCCGCCAGGTCAGATGCCAGGCGCGCGGGCGGGGGCGGGTGTCGGAAAGAAAAAACTGGCGTGGGACCGAGGCTTTCTCCAACATGATCCCCGAGTTAGGGTGTGGGTTGAGCCCATTTAAACGCATGAAAGCAAAGATTATCATTACCCCGAAGAAAGCCGTGGTGGATCCGCAGGGCAAGGCGGTCCAGCAAGCCTTGGAACATATGGGATACCAGGGGATCCAGGCGGTGCATGTGGGCAAGTACCTGGAGATTGAGCTGAAGGGCGATCCCGCCCAGGCGCACCAGCAGATCGACGACGCATGCCGCAAACTGCTGAGCAATCCTGTGATTGAAGATTATCATTTTGAACTGGCATGAACTTCGCCGTCCTGCAATTTCCCGGTTCCAACTGTGACCAGGATTGCGTCCATGTGCTCGCCAATGTCCTGGGTCAACCGACCCAATTGTTGTGGCACAAGGAGGAATCCCTGGGGAACGCCGACGCGGTGATTGTCCCGGGAGGGTTCAGCTACGGAGACTACTTGCGCACGGGCGCCATTGCGCGGTTCAGTCCGGTCCTGCGCGCCGTGCGGGAGTTTGCCGCGGCTGGCGGGCTGGTTTTGGGGATCTGCAACGGTTTCCAGATCCTATGCGAGGCCGGCTTGCTTCCGGGCGCCCTGGTCCGGAATCGTTCCCTGCAATTCCGTTGCGAGCATGTCCACCTGGGCGCGGTTCATTACGATTCGCCCTTCACCCGGGCAATTCCTCCCGGCAAACTGATGCGCATCCCGGTTGCCCATGGCGAAGGCTGCTATTTTGCGGATGCCGAAACCTTGGCTCGGATGAAAGCCAACGGCCAGGTTCTCTGGCAATATGTCAACGCGCAAGGCCATCCGGTGAGCGAGGCCAACCCGAATGGATCGGTCGAAAACATCGCGGGCATCTGCAACGAGAAACGCAATGTGGCCGGACTGATGCCCCATCCGGAACGGGCGAGCGAGGATATTCTGGGCAGCGCCGATGGCCGGCACATCTTATCGAGCATGATTCAAACACCATGACTGATCCGATCATCACTCCCGAGCTGGTCAAGGAACACGGTCTCACCCCCGACGAATACCAGCATATCCGGGCCATTCTTGGGCGCGATCCCAGTTATACCGAACTGGGGATCTTCTCCGTCATGTGGAGCGAGCATTGCTCGTATAAGAGCACCCGGCCTTTGCTGAAACAATTTCCAACCCGCTCGTCACGCATCCTGGTCGGAGCCGGCGAAGAAAACGCCGGGATTATCGACATCGGGGACGGCCTGGCCATCGCCTTCAAGATGGAATCGCACAACCATCCCAGCGCCGTCGAGCCCTTCCAGGGGGCCGCCACCGGTGTCGGAGGCATTATCCGCGATATTTTCACGATGGGCGCGCGCCCCGTCTGCGCCATGAACTCGCTCCGTTTTGGCGAGATCACCTCGCCTGAATCGCGCCGGTTGTTCCGCGGAGTGGTGGCGGGAATTGCCCACTACGGCAATTGCTTCGGCATTCCGACGATCGCTGGCGAAGTGGATTTTGACAGCACTTACCAGGGTAATCCGTTGGTGAACGCCTTTTGTCTGGGTGTCCTGCGACACGACCAAATCGCCCGAGGCGCCGCCAAGGGTGTCGGCAATCCGGTGTTTTACGTGGGACCCGCCACCGGGCGGGACGGCCTCGCCGGGGCCGCGTTTGCCTCGCAGGACCTCACTGAAGAATCGGCCGAACAACAGCGCGGCGCCGTCCAGGTGGGCGATCCCTTCATGGAAAAACTCGTTCTGGAAGCCTGCCTCGAGTTGCTGGCCACCGACGCTGTGGCGGGTATTCAGGACATGGGCGCCGCCGGCCTGACGTGTTCGACCTGCGAAACCGCCGCCCGCGCCGGGACCGGCATCGAAATCGATCTCAGCAAGGTTCCGCAGCGCGCCCCCAACATGACGCCTTACGAGATCATGCTCAGCGAGTCGCAGGAGCGCATGTTGATCATTGTTCAGCGCGGTCGTGAAGCCGAGGTGCAACGGATCTTCGACAAATGGGATCTGCCCTGGGCCTTGATTGGTCACGTGACCGACACGGGCCATATGGTGGTAAAAAACCACGGACAAATCGTTGTCGACATTCCCGCCAAGCAAATTGCCGACGAATCGCCCGTCTACCATCGTGAGTTCCGTGAACCCGCCTATCTCCCGGAAGTTCGCGCATTCACCTTGCGCGATGTTCCCGATACGCAGGATCCGGTGGCCGATCTGAAAATCTTGATGGCTTGTCCCACGATCGCGTCCAAGAACTGGGTCTACCGGCAATACGATCACATGGTCCGGAACGGCTCGACCGTATGCCCGGGGTCCGACGCGGCGGTTATCCGCATCAAGACCGATTCGCTTCCCGCGGGGGGCCTCGCCAATGTCGCCAGCGGCGATAAGAAGTCCGGGCTTCGGGAGAAATATCTGGCGCTCACCGTCGATGGCAACGGGATTTACGTTTATCTCGATCCTTACGAAGGCAGCAAAATTGCGGTGGCCGAGGCCGCCCGGAATCTCACGTGCTCCGGGGCTGTTCCTCTGGGGGTGACCGACAATTTGAATTTTGGCAGCCCCCTCAATCCGGAGATCATGTTTCAGCTCCGGAAATCGATCGAAGGCCTTGCCGAGGCCTGTCGGGCCTTCCATACGCCTGTGACGGGCGGCAATGTCAGTCTTTACAACCAAAGCCCGGAGGGTGCCATCGATCCCACGCCCACGGTGGGCATGGTGGGTCTGATCGAAAAATCCGAGCATATCACTACCCAGTGGTTCAAGGACGACGGCGATGTCATCCTGCTGCTGGGCGATCTGGTTGAAAAACGCGATCCCCTTCATGGCCTGGGTGGCTCCGCTTATCTCAAACGGATTCGTGACACCAAGAACGGCACCCCGCCGCTTTGTGATCTGGAAAAGGAAAAGGCCGTGCAATCCGCCGCTCGCGCCTGCATCCAGGCGGGCCTCGTCAAGAGCGCCCACGACTGCAGCGAAGGCGGATTTGCCGTCGCGTTGGCGGAATGCTGCATTTCTCAACAGATTGCCCGCGGAACGCCGCGATTGATTGGCGCCCAGGTGGAGCTGCCCGCTTCTTCGAGGCTCGATGCCCTGTTATTTGGTGAAGCCCAGTCCCGGATTGTGGTCTCGTGCGCTCCCGGCAATGTCGACCCCATCCTGTCGCGAGCGAGTCACATGGGGGTGACTGCGGCCATTGTGGGCCGCGTCGGTGGCGATGCGTTTTCCATCAAAATCGACGCCCGGACCTGGTCGTGGTCTGTATCCGACCTCCATGACCTTTGGTGGAATTCCATCGCCCGAGCCATGCAATAAAACAGGGCTCGCTCAGGCGCGGAATCGCTGCGAACGTGCGGAAGAATGAGTCCCTCCGTTCTGGAGGGCCCCCAGTCGGTTCGGTGTCCGGCTTCAGCCGGTCCCAAAGCCCATGGCCGTCCACAAGTGCGAAGCACCGAGCTTCCGGTCCCAGACCCCCCCTGCCTTTCATATCTTCGCATGAACCGCTCGTCTCGGAGGGCCGAGTTATCTGAGGCCCGGATATCGAAGCTTGGAGACTAGTCAAGGCCGTGAAAAGCCCCAGGCTCGGCGTGAATCTCGATGCGGGCAATTTCGTCACCGAGGACCCGTATCCGGATCTGGCCGGGTGCCCGCCTTATGCGGTTAAAGTGTGGTTTCACCGGCGGCAATGGGATTGGCTGCCGCGAATGACGCGCGCAAAACAAACCACCGCTCTTACTCCCACTGCGATTCAAACTGATATCTCCCCGAGCCCGCCTCGAACACGGCGTGGGAGAGTTCCATTTTCAGGAACTTGAGCCCGGCTGATTGACGGACCGGCTGGCCTGATTCACGGACTAACCTGAGGTCGTGCGCCGGAACAAAGATCGTTGCTGAGGTGTTGGGGGGGATGTTCACCGTCCATTTGAAGTTCACGCGATGGTCTGCGATGGTCTGGCGCCATTGGCTGTCGATGGGGCCGTAAACCGACTGATACGAGACCTTCACCCACTCCAGGTCTCGAGGGATATCAGGCCGGAGGATGAAATGCTTGAATGCCGGGGAGGCGGGATCCAGACGGATGCCTCCCAGGCCGCGATACAACCATTCCTCGATATGTCCCAGCATGCAGTGGTTTTGCGAGGTGGCGGGATTGGCGTCCCAGGTTTCCACTAGCGAAGTGGCCCCTTTCTTGAGTTGATAGACGTAGCCCGGGCCTTCGTCTTGCACCAGCATATCGTAAAGGACATCGCCCCGTCCGCTGTCGGTCAGGGCTCTGACCAGATAAACAAATCCGACATCGCCGGCGGTCACCCGGTTCTTGTTGGCGCGAATATCCCGCACCAGATTCTCGAGAATCGCCGGACGTCGGTCGGTTTCGGCAATGCCGAGGGTCAACGGGATGGCGTTGGCGGCCTGGCTGTTGCGATCGTAATTGTTCTGATCACTATGGAAGAACGTTCGTTGGAAGTGATCGCGCGTTTCACGCGCCCGTTTGGCAAAGCCTTCGGCCTGGTCGGTTTTTTGCAGGATTCGGGCCGTTTTTTCCAGGATCACGAGGTTGTTGAACAACATCGCGGTGCTGGTGAGTCCGAGCGAGGTCAACTGCGACGGGCCGGGTCCTTTGGGTCCAACGTCGCACCAATCGCCCAGTCCATAGGCCACGATCCCCTGGGCGTCGGCGCGCGAGGCCAGGTAATCGGTGTACCGCTTCATGGTTTCATAGTTCTCCTCCAAGGCGCGCCGGTTGCCGTAGGTTTCCCAGAGGACCCACGGATTAACCACGCAGGCGGAACCCCATTCCGGGCTGTCTCGAAAGCCATCCGAAAAAACGGTGAACTCGGGGGAAATATCGGGGACCAGGCCATTTTCCAATTGGGACTCGCGCATGTCGCGGCAGATTTTCTCGTAGAACCGCGCGCCGTCGTAGTTGTGCAGGATGCTCGATGCCAGCAAGTGGGAAACCTCCAGCCAGCCCAGTTTCTCCCGATGAGGACAGTCGGTCAGGACACTCTTGAAATTACTCAGGATCGCCGCGTTGATCAGCCAATGGATCCGGTTCACCAGGTCATTGGAACATTCAAAACGGCCGCATCCATCGGCCGCGGTATGAAGGAACTCTCCAGTCAGTTTCTCGATGCGAGGAAGATCGGCCGGAGCGCCCGAGGCGTTGGCGGGCACGGCGCCTTCTACTTGCACGTAACGGAAGCCGTAGTAGGTGAACCGCGGTTGCCATGATTCGATCCCCTGGCCCTTCGGGGTATAGCTGAACCACATCGGCCCTCCGGAGCTGGCCTGGCTCACCGCTCCGCGATCATCGAGCAGCTCGCCGGGTATGAGTTTGATCTTCCGGCCCGCCGGCCCGCGGACGCGAAGGCTTGGCCAGCCCGAGAAATTCTGGCCGAGATCGTAGACATAAGCCCCATTCTCGAGCGGGGTGATCTTGACCGGTTCGTAGTGGATCATCGGCTGAATGGGTGGGACGATCTCGCTGCGAAGCTCACCGCCCGGCCCATTCACAACAGTCACAGCCGTCCACGAGGCATCGGAAAAGCCCGGGGTATCCCAGCCGGATGGTTCTTCGCGAGCGTCGAAGTCCTCGCCTCCAAAGGTGCAGGAGAACCGGATCGGGCCCTCGGTCCATTTCCAGGTGGCATCGCTGGCGATCACGGTTCGTGATCCGTCCTGATGTTCAACGTCGAGTTGGCAAATCAGCTTCGGCGGGCCGAAGGATCCTTTGAATTTCACATACCGCCCCCCGACGACGTTATACATGCCGTTGCCCAGGAGCGCGCCGATGGCATTGGTTCCCGGCCGTAGCAGGGAGGTCACATCGTTGGCGCGGTAATAGCAGGTCTTGCGGTAATTGGACCACGACGGCTCGATGACCGCCTGGCCGGCCTTTTGTCCATTCAGCCTGACTTCATGCTGGCCCAAACCGCTGACATATAACACGGCGCGTCGCACGGGCTTCGATAAGACAAAGGCTCGCCTGAAAATGGGCATGGGCTCGCCTTTTTGCTGGGCCTGGATCCAGTTGGCCCGCCAATCGTTTTGCGTTAATAACCCCATTGTCCACGACGCCGTTGGGCTCCAGGGACTGGCCTGCCGATCCTGATCCCAGGTTCGGACCTTCCAGAAACATTGCTGCCGAGCGGCTAGCGGCCGGCCCGAATATTCGATCTCGATCGAGGCATCGCTCTCGACCTTGCCGCTGTCCCAAAGATCCCCGCGATCCCGGGCCAGGGCATCCGCCGTCGAGGCCACGAGCACCTGGTATGCGGACTGCCGAAGGGCGCGCTTTCCCGAGGTGGATTCGTTGATCCAACTGAACCGTGGCCGGGAGCAGTCAACGGCCAGCGGCTGTTCCGCATGCTCACATCGAAGTTGGATTGGGGACAGGTCGGCGCCTGATCCGGCGGTCATAGAGCACCAACCAGCCACAAGCAGCAAAGGCAATAAAGGACGAAGCATATTGGATTCGGGTTTTGGAGTTCGATCCATGTTGATAACGCGCATAATGACCTGGAAATGGAGTTTGAAATTCTCAACGACAAGCCGTGTAATCATTTCGCCTCGCAGCATACGGAAATGCGGGGCGAACGTGAAGCCGAAACGAGGCTTTGAGCGATCCGTTGGGAATACTACTATGAGTGGCCGCATTATCGAAGGACCCTATCTGGCCGATGTTTTGGAGCAGCCAAAGGCCCTGCAAAACACCGAACAAGCGCTGGCAATTCCTCCCGGTTTGGAGTCATTGACAGGTCGTTTACACCAAGGCGAACTCACCCAGGTCGTCTTGACCGGAATGGGTTCTTCGTTTCATGCCCTTCACCCCTTGCACCTGGATCTTATCGGGCGTGGACTCGCCTCGCACAAGGTCGAGACCTCGGAGTTGCTCTTGGATCAATACCCCTTGTTGAAGGCCGGCACTCTCCTGATCGTGGTCTCTCAATCGGGCGCCAGCGTGGAAATTGTCCGGCTATTGGATATGATGCCGCGCGGCGTTGAACTGATCGCTATTACGAACACGGCCCAATCGCCTTTGGCGAGCCGGGCGACCGTCTCCCTGTTCACCCAGGCGGGACTGGAATCGACGGTTTCGTGCAAGACTTATCTCGCGACATTGATGGCGGTTTCGTGGCTGTCGGGGATCTTGTGTGGAGTCGACCGCACGGCTTTGCGCAAAGATTTGCAGCTGGCTGCGCCGGCAGTGTCTCTGTATCTGACCGAATGGCGAAGGCATGTGGAATCCCTGATGACCGAGCTGGTGGGCGCGCGCAGCTTGTTCCTGACCGGCCGGGGCGCCTCTTTGGCCGCGGCAGCCGTTGGCGGCCTGATCATCAAGGAATCGGCGCACTTCCACGCGGAAGGCATGAGCAGCGCCGCGTTCAGACACGGTCCGTTCGAGATGCTGAGCTCCGACGTGTTCGTGGCCGTCTTTCTCGGGAATGCTCGAGCCGCAGCCCTCAATCGACGGCTCAGCGATGACATCATCGGCGCGGGTGGCCGTTCAAGATTGATTGGCCCGGGAGAATGGGGGGGGGCGTTTTGTCTTCCGGAAGCCCCCGAGCGACTGCGTCCAATCACCGAAATGCTCCCCGTGGAAATGATCTCCTTTGCCTTGGCGGCTCTCAAGGGGCGCGAAGCCGGCAAGTTCGAACGCGCGTCGAAAATCACTACTGTGGAATGATCATGGCCGGAAAAACGCGGCAGTTGCCATCCTTCCCGGTGCCTGAGAATTCTGCCTGCCTTGATTAGCGTTTCCTAGTTTCAATTCGCGGTCTATCCGAATTGGATTTACGTTTCCTAATCGTCGCCGGTAAGATCCGAGCCTGTCATGAACAGGACTTCTTTGAAACTTATGGGGGCTCTCCGCTGTTACATCCGTCCGGGCACTTTGTTTCTCATGGCGTGCGTGCTGGTTTTACCGGTCGCCATGGCGGTGATCCCTGATCCCAACGAGATCGCTCTCAGCAGACAGTGGGCCGAATCATCTTTTGGGCCGGGCAACCCCACGGACCGCTCCCGTCTGGTGATTCTGAGGGAAGATGTCCCCGACGGCGTGTCCATCGGGCGATCGTGGCGCGGAACCCCCTTTCAGATTGGCGAGAAAACCTACTCCCATGGCCTGGCTTTTAATGCCAATAAACACTTGCGCATCATCCTGGACCGTCCGGCAGCTCGATTTGTCAGCGACATCGGGCTCGAGAACAACGACGACACGCGGCGCGGCGCCGAGGCAGGTCATGGTTCAGTGACCTTTCATGTTCGGACCCGAGATCAGGAAGTCCTGACATCTCCCCTCATGAAACTCAAAGACGCACCTCGGTCCATCAGCATACCGCTCGATGGAGCGAGGGAATTCGAGATTCGTGTTGACGACGGAGGGGATGGGCGGGGCTGGGATCAAGCCTTGTGGGGCGGAGCCGAGATCGAGATGCAGGACGGAATCCGATTGAGGCTTCAGGACCTGGCCTCGACGCTGTCGGCCGATGAAAATCCATCCCAGTTTTCTTTTGTTTTTGGAGGAAAACCGAGCGCCGAACTGTTGCCGCATTGGAAAAGAGAAGTCGCCCAGTCCAGATTGGACGGGATCGGCGACTCCCAGAAGGTCGTTTATCTGGATCCAGATTCCAAGATGGAGGTTCGTCTCGAGGCGACATGCTTTCAGGATTTTCCCGCTGTGGAATGGGTGGTCCGATTCAAGAACAACGGTGACAAAGACTCGCCTCTCCTCGAAAATATACAGGCCATGGACAGCGTGTTCAGGCTGTCCGGTCCTGGCGGAACCATCCTGCATTGGGCCAAAGGTGGTGTGGCGAGTTTCGATGATTTTGCCCCTCAGATTGCCGAGCTCAAGCCCGGCGCCCGCTTAGCGTTGACACCCAAGGACGGACGATCCTCGAGCGAGATCCTGCCCTTTTTCAACCTGGAAGGCTCTGGCTCAGGTGTGGTCCTGGCCATAGGCTGGAGCGGTCGATGGGCGGCAAAGTTCGAGGCGAAGAATCCAGGAGCGGTTCGCGTCAACGCAGGCATGGCAACCACCCGCCTGGTGCTGCGTCCCGGAGAGGAAATTCGAACGCCCCGGATCTTGGCTCTGCGTTACGAGGGCAATCGGTGGCGGGGCCAGAACCTGCTGCGTCAGTTCATTCTGGCGCATCACCGTCCGAAAAAGAACGGCCAGCATCTTCAGGCCCCCATCACTTGCGGCAACTGGGGAAGCACCCCGGCCGCGGTTCACCTGGATAACATCCACAAGTTCATTCAACATCGTCTCCCCATTGATTATTACTGGATTGACGCCGGATGGTACGGCAAACCGATCCTCGAGAAAACCGAACAATGGGCCTCGTCGGTGGGTGACTGGCGAGTGAAAACCAATCTCTATCCGGAAGGCTTCAAGCCTCTCAGCACGCTCCTTCGCCAAGATCATCGGGAATTGATGCTTTGGTTCGAACCCGAACGCGTTTTCAAGGGCACACCCTGGCACCAGGAACATGGGAAATGGCTGATTGATCTTGGCGGCGACAACCTCCTCATGAACCTCGGCAATTCCAATGCCTGCCGATTTATCACCGATTTCATCGCCGGCCGGATTGATGAATTCGGCCTTGGCTGCTACCGGCAGGACTTCAATATGGACCCTGTCCCCTTCTGGCAAAAGGCCGATGCCCCGGATCGCCAGGGCATGGCCGAGATCCGCCATATTGAAGGCTTGTATGCCTTCTGGGACGGTCTGCTTGCCCGGCACCCGCATCTCATCATCGATAACTGCGCCTCGGGCGGACGACGCATCGACCTCGAAACCATCGGGCGCGCCACACCGTTCTGGCGGACGGACGGCCCGCGAGACGCCATCGCTCACCAGTGCCATAGTTACGGGCTTCTCGCCTGGGTGCCATTCAGCGCCATTAGCCAGGATCGTGAGGGCGACACCTACGAATTTCGAAGCAGCATGTGCAGCAGCCTTTGCATCAATTGGAACCATTCCGGTGACGGGCCCACCGGACCTCTTCCTGTGGACTTTCCTTTTGACTGGGCACGAAAAACCCTCGAACAATATCTCCGTATTCGCGACTTCTACTACGGCGACTACTATCCCCTGACCGGATATTCCCAGGCCACCGACCAATGGATGGCCTATCAACTGAACCGATCCGATAACCGTCAGGGACTCGTGGTCGCCTTGCGCCGGCCCGAGAGCCCTTACGAAACCTGCCGTTTCCCACTCCAAGGACTCGATGAAACGGCATCCTATGAAGTGACGAACCTCGATACCGGAACCCAGACGCGGCAAAGCGGTCGCGAGCTGGCAAGTCAGGGCCTGCCTGTGGCCATCGACTCCAAACCCGGTTCCGTTCTCCTGGTCTATCGGAAGTTATAGCGGGATCCCAAAAGACGCTTTGGCACTGCCGCTGGCCCTTCGGACAGAGCCGCGCTACGGTTTGGGATCCGGGCTAATCATGCGTAACCACATGCCTCCCGGCTGTTTCTTAAGGCGATCGAGTCCGCTTTGCCCCAGGGTTTGGACAATGGCCTTTTCGCTCTCCGCTCGCACGGCCTGCAGGGCGGCTTGACGCTGTTCGGTTGTTAACGTCGTGTCCTCGCGCAGTTTCCTGGCCGATTCCTGAGCGGCTTGCCTCATGTCGTAGACCTTAATCGCCGCATCCGTCGTCAATCCCTCGCGTTCCGCCACTTTGGCGATGCTCTGATAGGTATAATCCTGGACGCGCTGATATTCGGCAAATCGGGATTCGCCCAGCAACGTCTTTACCTGGTCATCCAGAATCTTTTGGGCGGCGGCGCGCTTTTCCTGATCCGGCTTGTCCGAGCTCGACATGCCCAGCACGCTATGCTCGTCATCAAACGACTTCCGGAGTTTGAAAATCTCGCGGAATTCCTGTTCAGTCGGCTGAAAACCCGAGAGTTGCATTCGCATGATCATAGCCGTTGGCGACATCCGAAGGTCGAATTCCTCCTTTTCTTGAGGACTCAGCAGCTTGGCCAGTTCCGCATCCTTTTCCTGCTGCACCTTCCGGGCTTCTTTGAGGTCCTCGGCATCCTGGCTTCCGACTTTTATCTTGCCCAATAGTTTGGCGCTGTACTTTTGTTCGAGCTCAAGCAGCTGGGTTTGCTTTTCCGGCGGCAGAAAATCGAGCATCGTTTCATAGGGATTGACCGCGCCCGACACCAGATCGGCCTTCAAATCAGGTTCCACCCCCAGCAATTCCTTTAATAAGGCGCGCTTCTCTTTGACCAAGTCCTGCTGTTCCTTGATTTTCTCCTCATCAATCAAACCCGCGAGGATTTGTTGGCCGGTCCTCCAATACTCGAAACGCTTGGCCGTCTTGCCGCGCTCGATTCGGCGTGATTCGAACAGCTTGTTGACATCGGCGATGATAATGTCCCGGATGGTTTCCTCGGGACATCCAATCGCCTTCAGGTTGCTGATGTATTTCCGGTAATCCTCGGACTCGACCATCCGCCAGTCGATCAATCGAACCGCGCTGGATTCGCCGCCGACTGAATTTGTCCGAACCATCACCGAAACCGCCGATGTGGCGGCCGGAACAGCCGGCGCGGCCGCTTGAGACTCCCGTTTTCGATCCGTCAAGAAATACCCGAGCGCGAGAACCAGGTTCAGGCATAGTGAAATGGCAAGGATGATTTTCGTTTTCATGGCGGTCCTGAGCTGTAACGCTATTCTAGTTTGATCCGCAGGTTAGAAGTTATGCTTAAAAAGTCAAGGGCGGCCAAAATTCCTCCTGCCATTCGGAAACTTATTATGGCAACCGGTCTAGAAGACAGATTCATAGCCTCGAAAATGCATTTATTTTGAGTCATTTGTTGTTGTGGCCATTCATTTGTAGTCCATCTGGCGATCTGCTGAGCAACCGGCAACGGACGCTCGTGAACCATAACCGCTAATGAACGCCAATGGACGCCCATGAAGGCCGGCCAACTACGAATGCCCTTTTCTTGGTCGAGGGCTTCCACTCAACTCGGAATCGGTATCGTTGCCGGCGTCTGAAGTCAGGGTCACCTCTCATAACAAGGGATTGAATTGTATAATTATGAGATGTGACCCTCATTTCCCTGTCCAGGAACACGATCATCCACAAATTGGTTTGCCCTGAAGGGACGACACCCGGAACGGTCCATGTCCAGGCGAACAAGAGGCCAGAATCCAAGACGCCAACCGACCGCTTAGCTCGGAACTTGACGGGCCACAAATACGTCGAAGAGGCGAGATAGGATCGTCCCATTTATGGGACAATGTGATCCCGTAAATGCAAAACCGATCTCAGGCGGTTGCGGATCAAACCGTGGCAGGTCGGAGATGTCCGACATTCGACGTGTTGACCGAGTGGAATCCGTATTTCGCAATTCTCTGATCAAGAGGAAGAAGGCGGAGATTAACTGTGAAGATCATCGGAGGGGGCAAGAGCGGTTGAATCTGAATCTGGGCAAGAGAAGCGATGGCACAGCAATTGCAGAAGGAAGGGGAGCGGTCTCCGAACCGGAGTCATCAGACTTGGACTGGGAGAGGTGACGGGTCCGCAAGTTGGGAGTGAATGAGATCATGATGACCGATTTGAGATATGCCATCCGCCAGTTATGCCGGAGTCCGGGTTTCACCGCGGTGGCATTAATCACACTGGCGTTGGGGATTGGGGCGAACACCACGGTGTTTTGCTGGATCCAGAATGTTTTATTGCGTCCATGGCCGGGCGTGGCGCGGCAGGAGCAAATGGTGGTGGTGTGTTCGGTTCGGGGCAGAGCGCAATTCGACACGGTATCGTATTTGGACATCAGGGATCTCAGGGCATTGACCAACATTTTTGAGGGCATCATCGGTTCGCAGGTGACGCCCGCATCCCTGAAGGTGGACGGACGGAGCGAGTGGATATACGGCCAGATCACCACGGTTAATTTCTTCGATGTGCTCGGGGTCAAGCCGATCCGGGGGCGCGCGTTTCTGTCGGAAGAAGAGACAAAGCCTGGGGGACATCCGGTGATGGTCTTGAGCTATGGTTTTTGGCAGCGGCGGTTCAGCGGGCGGCCTGAGGTGGTTGGGCAGACAGTCGAATTGAACGGGAGGACCTTTACGATTGTGGGGGTGGCGCCCCCGGAATTTCAGGGGACGATGAGCGCTTTGCGCTGCGATTTTTGGGCCCCGGTGGCCATGCACGCCCAAGTGGCCAACTTTGGCTCGATGAACGAACGCGGGGATCGTTGGCTGCACACCCAGGCGAGGCTGCGTTCCGGAGTGAGTCTTGCGAAGGGCCAGGCGGCTGTGGATCTTTTGGCGCAACAACTGGAGGCCGGCTATCCGGCGACGAACACCGAGTTGCGATTTCGCATCCTGCCGCCCTGGAAATCGCCTTATGGCGGGCAGGGATTTTTCCTGCCCGTGATGAGCATCCTGCTTGCGGTGGCATTAGGGGTTCTGCTGATAGTTGCGGCGAACATTGCCAATCTGTTGTTGGTTCGGGCCACGGTTCGGACCAAGGAAATTGCCATTCGACTGGCGATGGGAGCGGGGCGGCTGCGCTTGATGCGGCAGTTATTGACCGAGAGCGTCCTGCTGGCGTTATTGGGAGGCGCGGTCGGGATGCTCGTCGCGCATTGGGGATCCGGTTTGTTGTTGCTCGTGATGCCGAACACCTACTTACCGGTGGGCTACCAGTTTGAGTTGGATGGCAAAACTTTGGGCTTTACGATTTTGCTTTCGTTGCTGACGGGTCTGGGTTTCGGATTGGCGCCCGCCTTACGCGCCTCGAAAAGCAACTTGAGTTATACCTTGCGGGAAGGCGGGCGAACCTCGGATCCCGGCACCAGCCATCACGGCTTGCGTAACGCGCTGGTGGCGACCGAAATCGCCCTGGCCTTGCTGCTTCTGGTCGGAGCCGGCCTGTGCATCAAAGGATTTCAGAAGGCCCGCCAAGTGGATCCTGGATTTGATCCGCGACAATTGCTGCTGGGGGGCCTGAGAATTGGCATGCACGGTTACAACGAGCAGACGGGAATGGCTTTTTACCGGCAACTTCGTCAACAACTGGCTTCGTTACCGGGCGTGAAGGATGTGGCGTTGGCCAGTTGGTTTCCCCTGGGATTCGAAGGCGGCCCTGGAATGGGTGTCAACGTGGAGGGGTATCAGCCCGCTCGAGCCGAGGATATGACTGTGCCCTACGCGATCGTATCACCGAATTACTTCGCCACCATGCGCATCCGGCTGATCGAAGGACGTGATTTCACCGATGCGGATGACCTCAATCAGCCGGTCGCGGTCATTATCAACGAGCACATGGCGCATCGTTTTTGGCCGGGGCAGCACGCCCTGGGACGGAAATTGCGGGTTCGGGGCAATCGCGAGGCGACGGTTGTGGGTATCGTGCAGAGTGGCAAATACCGTTCGCTGAATGAACCGCCCAAACCGTTCTTGTATGTGTCATATCAGCAGGGGGCCTGGGATCTGAACCTGGGGGTTGTGATGCGGGGAGAAGGCGATCCCGAGGCCTTGGCGGCGCCATTGCGCCAGGAAATTCATCGCCTGGATTCGGCGGTGGAACTGTGGGCGGTGATTCCCTACGCCGATTTCATTCAAGCGGCTTACCTGGCCTCGAGGATTGCATCCTCTTTCCTGGCCGTGTTGGGCTTTGTGGCATTGGCGCTGTCGGCTTTGGGCGTCTATGGCATTATGGCATTCTCCGTGCAACAGCGAGCCCATGAGATTGGCGTTCGGATGGCTTTGGGGGCTGGAACGAAGGACATCTATCGGATGGTGGTCGGTCAAGGCGTTCGGTTGACCGCGATTGGGGGGGCTTTGGGGCTGATCGGAGCCTTGTTGGCATCCCGTTGGTTATCGAGTTTTTTGTATGGGATCAGCCCGTTTGATCCGCTGATCTATGCGGGAGTAGCCCTGGGACTGGGCAGTGTGGCCATGCTGGCCTGCTTCCTTCCGGCCTTCCGGGCAACCCGGGTCGATCCCGTGGTGGCACTCAGATGCGAATGATCGGGTGCTGAGCGCCCAGGGATTTCGGACTGTCCTTTCTCCGCTACCGGATCAAGGTTTTGGAGGCAGGACGATCCCCGAAGGAGGCGTGCCGGTGGCAAGGCGCTTGAACTTTTCACCAAACGCGGTGAATCCCTCCACGAAGCCGCCGTGGCTCAGGAAAAACTGGTTGTTTTCGACGCCCATGAAACGATCGAGGCGATCGCCGCGTCCGGTCGGGTCGTGACTGAAACTGGCCGTGGTCAGTTCAATCCATTCACCCGTGTGGGTGCGAATCCATTGATTGCCGTAGCGCGCTTTGCGCGGGAAATGTCCGTTGCTCCCCCAGAAGTTTTCACTGAAACTATGGGGGCCTTTGATCCATCCGCCTTCCTTGGGGGCTTTCCAAGCCGAGATCAGCATCCACGCTTTCTTTTCAGGATGAAACCAATAACCCGAGTAGAGGGTGAAGGTTTCATTGGTGGGCTGAGCGGTGACGATAAACCGCTGGGTATCGGTGGTTTTCCAGTTGTATTTCAAATGGCTGTGACCGCCGGTGCCTTCGTTGCCGAAATCACCGGAATAAACCCCCTCGCCTTTGCCCACCAGCGTGACGCGGTTTTCATCGGCCACTTTGTCCCGGTTGACGGCCTCGTCACCGCTATCCCAGACCGAGAAGATGATGCGCCGTTCGGTTGGGCTGTTGACTTGCATTCCGAAGTACCCGCGATGCCACCCGCAAGCCATGTAGAAGGTGGCGGTAGGATCTTCGACGGCGGTGACTTCACAATAAAATGCGGCGATATTGGTGCCAGGGCCCACCGGATACACGAGGTGAACGGACGCGGCATTCCGTCGTTCCTTCAGGTTGAAATGGGCGTCGGCGAGGGCTGGCCCGTCCAACAGCAGGGCATCGAGGTCGCCAAAGGATTGCCCCGGGGGGTTGAGCGATTCGAGTGTGAAACGTTGATAGCCGGTCTTCGGGATGTTGAACTTTCCGAAATCCGCTATTACGGGGGTGTCCTTGCCTGCGCCATTCACAGGGCAGTCGTGTGATTGGCCGTCCACGGTGAGCTTGAGTTTCGATGCGACATCCTGATTCAGCCGAAGCACGATCCTGGCCGTGATATCACCGGTCCGTTTGAATTGGCCGTACCAATTAATCGAGATGGCCGGATCGGTCCAGCGTGTGACGCCACTGCGGGAGATCCGCGCCCCTTCGGCATCCGGCAGCGTATAGGCGGTGGAAGCCGGAATGCGAAGCTCACCAGCGGCTAAGGGGGTCCCTGAGGTCAAAATGACAAGAGCGAACAACGAATGGAATTTCATAAAACCTTGAGATGTTGGGATTGAGAGCAAGCGGCCTCGACAGCCGGGTTTGTTTGAGTTCTGGCCCGTTGGCATAACGATTGAATGGCTTAAGGGACCGCTGAGACGAATCGATATTCGCCGGAGCCGATAGCCAGGAGCGATGTGCCATTTTCGTTACGGAGCAATTGAACATCCTTGTTGTGTCCGATGGGCTTTCCATTGACAGTGATCCGATCTGGATCCTGGGCGGGCAGGCAGACAGTGGCCGACGCTCCGACAGGAATTCGGACGCGTAGCTGAAATTGGCCGGGTTCCCTATTCCACTCGCTCACGATTTTACCTCGAATTGAGTCGTAGTGGGCCTTGACCCACTTCAAATCACCAACCCATTGGGGGTGAATGATGATTTTGTCGAATCCGACCGCTTCAGGGGCGGGTTTGATGCCGGCCAGGGCTTTGTAGAACCACTCGCTGACGGATCCAAACATGGGATGGTTATGAGAGAAGGTGTTATCGCTGAACTCCCAATGTTCCCAGAGAGTGGTCGCGCCGTTTTCCAGCATATGCCCCCAGCCGGGGAAGGTGCGTTGGTTGACGATCTCGAACGCCACGCCGGCCTGGCCGAGGTCGGTCAGGGCGTTCAACATATACTTCGTGCCGAAAATGCCGGTGCTCAGATGGCCTTTGCACTCCTCTCGAATGTTCCTAACGAGGAAATCCAACGCGCGGGGGATCTCGTCCGCAGGCGCCAATCCCATGAAGAGGGCGAATGCCTGGCACGCCTGGGTGGCGGTGTCGTAACGGCCTGTGCCTGGCTGAAGGAACTTTTGGTTGAATGCGGCACGGACACGGTCGGCCTGGATTTCGGCATCGGCGGCGTCGGATTCGTTGCCCCGTGCTTTTGCGATCTGAGCGAAGAGTTTCAGGTTGTAGAAATAGAAGGCCGTTCCTGTGAGGGCCCGCGGTTTGGGAGCGAGGCTTTCGTGATCGCTGATGCCGTTGTCCAGGATGCCGTCTTTGGCGCGGGAATTGAGAAGCGCGATCCAGCGTTTTGTCACTTCATACTGTTGTTCCAGGAGGCGCCGATCGCCGTAGTATTGTCGGAGTTGACAAAGGAGAAGCGGTTCCGCGGTACCCCATCCGATTGGACCGGACTTATCGCCAAGGCCCTCGTCGGCAATGCCCACATAAGGCGCAGTCTCCGTGAATCCACCGTTGGGACGCACATCATCCAGAAGATCTTGGGCGGCCTTGGCATAGAATCGTGACATATCGAAGTTCAGCATGGCCATCTCGCTGGACGCTACGATGTCGCCGCCATAACCGAATTTCTCGCGGTGCGGACAATCGGACTGCACGCTAAACACGTTGGCGAGCTCGGTCCAGAGCACCATTTGCTGAATGCGATTGAACAGCTCGTTCGAGCATTCAAAGGAACCCGCGACGGGAACATCGGAGTTCAGCCTCAGGCCGGTCAGCGAATCGAGCGTTGGACGGCCTGGAAAACCGGTGACTTCAACATAGCGGAAACCGTGGAAAGTAAACCGGGGGGTATAGACTTCGAGGCCTTGTCCTCGAAGGACATATTCATCGAGCTGAAACGCGGTCTTCGGCTTGCCGATGCCGTCATAGCGGTAATCCTTGCCGCCATCCTTGATCTGACCGGTCACGGCTGTCATGCCGTTGAGGGTGCCGTCCGGGTAAAGCAATTCGCCGGAGCGCAACCTTACGCGCGTTCCCGCCTCGCCTTGCACACGCAACTGAGTCCATCCGGAAAAGTTTTGGCCGAAGTCAAAAATATAAATACCGGGCTTGGGTTCGGTGAGTTTGACAGGTTTGAGAGTGCGTGTGATGCGGATGGGGGGCGCGTCTTGGGCATGGAGCCGGCCCAGGGCGGGTTTGAGGGCGATCGCTGCGTTTGGCCAGTGCGCATCGCCAAAGCCTGGCTGATCCCAGCCACGCTGCTCGCGGCGGGCATCGTAGACTTCACCGAGATACACGCTATTGCGCAAGATCGGTCCGTTGCCAATCCTCCAGGATTCATCGGTGACCACAGTTTGCGTGGTGCCGTCGGTGAACTCGATGACCAGTTGCAGAATGGCGCGCGGTTCGCCCGTGGTGAGGGCATCGCCCGGCTTAATGTGACCCCACATGGCCAGCGGCAATGGATTGAACCAGCCGCTCCCGAGCATTATCCCGGCAGCGTTGGATCCGCGCTTGAGTTGCGTTGTGACATCGTAGGTTGAGTAAAGCACCCGCTTTGAATAAGAAGTCCAACCGGGATCCAGAACTTGTTCGCCCACCCGTTGGCCGTTGAGGTGCAACTCATAGTATCCCAGACCGCTGACGTAGGCTCGAGCGCGGGCGATCTTTTTGTCGATTGTGAACTCCTTGCGCAACAACGGCGCGGGATGATCGTCAAACATCTGTGCTTCGGAAATCTTTTCGCCCGGAGGACGCTGGATCCACTTGGCCTGCCAGTCCGAGGGTGTCAGCAAGGCCATCTCAAACCAGGCCGTCTGGCTGTAATCCGATCCCTTATCTGCCCTATCCCAGACGCGGACCTTCCAGAACGCGCGTTGTCCGGAACGCAACGGCCGGCCTTCGTAGGTGACATGAATCGATTCCGACGAAGCCACTTTTCCGCTGTCCCACAAGTCGGCCCGGTTTCGGGCGAGTTTCGCGGCGCTCGAGGCCACCATAATCTGGTAGGCGGTTTGGACCTCGCCGGGACGATCGGATTCCAGGACCCAGCTCAAGCGCGGCTGAGGCGCATCGATGCCCAGCGGATTGATCCGATACTCGCATTTCAATCCGCTGACTTTCAGGTTGCCGCCATGGCAAGCGCACGCCAGAAGCATCCAGACAGGCCACAACCTCAAAAGAAACCAGCCGTTTGGTCGAGTCATAGTTTAATCCGTTCACTTAAGAAAGACCGCGCGTCCCAATGCCACTGGAGAACCCCGGCAAAATCACGCGCCGACATTTCCCAGGTTTTTAGGCATTTGCATCGAACCGGACAATAAAAAAGCAACGCTCCGTGGATGGGCTCAACCATGACAAGCCTCAATACCTGGAGAAGCCCTGGTTTGATCGAAAGATGGCGCTCGCACGCGGGAAGCCACACGGGTAAAATCAAACTCGAATGAACAAGCGCCATCTCAAGACCGGATGAATGGGCAATCGGTCTCGGTGCCGCTCCCATCCCGGATCGTGTCGATTGACGCCCTTTGCGGTCTGATTATGTTCACGATTTCGCCTGCGACTTTAAATCTTATGAAAACAAATTTCACCAAAACCAGTCTTGTGTGCCTTGCATGGCTTGCGGTCGGCTGGGGGCCTCATGCTGAAGACGCGCTGGACTCGACGCTGCCGGTTCGCGGATTGTGCATCGCGGCGCCGAATCCCGGCCAGGTGGATGCCTTTGTGAAGTTCATTCAAGAGGAGCTGGCTCCTCGAGCCCTGAATACCTTAATTCTACGCGTTGACTACAATTACCAATACAAAAGCCGCCCCGAACTCGCCAGTTCCTCCGGGCTGTCACAAGCCGATGTGAAGAGACTGGTGGAAACCTCCCGGACTCATCACATCCGCCTCATCCCGCAGATCAATCTGTTGGGGCACCAATCTTGGCAACGATCGAATGGCGCGTTGCTGAGGGTCTATCCTGAGCTGGATGAAACCCCTTGGGTGAAGGTTCCCGAAAAATACGTCTGGCCCAATCCGGACGGTTTGTATTGCCGCAGCTACTGTCCGCTGCATCCCAAGGTCCACGAGATTGTCCTGCCTTTGGTGGACGAAATCTGCGATGTCTTCGAGACCGATGCCTTCCACGCCGGCATGGACGAAGTGTTCTATATCGGAGAAGCCAAATGCCCCCGATGCGGCGGCAAAGACAAGGCCGAGCTATTTGCGGGTGAGGTGAAGAAGATTCGGGATCATCTCCAAACCAGGAACCGAACGCTCTGGATCTGGGGCGACCGGCTCTTGGATGGCAACACCACCGGTTTGGGCGAATGGGAAGCCAGCCTGAATGATACCCACCGGGCTGTGGATCTGATCCCCAAGGATGTCGTGATCTGCGACTGGCATTACGAGCGGGCCGATCTCACCGCGGTCTTCTTTGCCATGAAAGGTTTCCGCGTCGTGACTTGTCCATGGACGAATCCCGAGACCGCACTCCGTCAACTGCGGGACATGGTCGAATTTCGCAGGCAATCCGCTCCCGCCATGAAATCCAGATTCCAAGGCATGGTGCAAACCGTATGGTCCGACGCTGGCAGTTTTCTCAGAGATTTTTACGGTCATCGAAAAAGCGACGACTACAAAAGCGATCAAAAGTCGGCTGCCCGCTGTTTCCTGCGGTTGTTCGACGAGATCCGGACCTTGAAACCCGAGCCTATCGAAGGCAAGAAGCGCCAGTTGCTGTTCATCGCCGAGTGCAAAGGATACCCGCATGCGGCGGTATCTTCAGCCTTTTCTACACTCCATCGGCTCGGCCAGGAGAGCGGATGGTGGGACACGACCTTGCGCACCGACTCCGGCCCGGTCACCAAGAAACCTCTGAAATGGGAAGCCCGGAATTTGAATGATTTCGATGCCCTTGTCTTTTTCACCGACGGTGATCTGAGCATGGATGATCGCCAGAAAGCCGATCTGCTTTCCTTTGTCCGGGACGACGGCAAAGGCTTCCTGGGCATTCACAGCGCCACAATCACGTTCACGTCCTGGCCGGAATACGGCCAGATGATCGGGGGGTATTTTGATGGCCATCCCTGGGGCGTTTTCAAGGCCCCGATGGTCGTCGAATCACCGGGCTTTCCTGGCCTGAGTCATTTCCCGCTGAGCTTCAGCGTCCAGGACGAAATCTATCAGATCAAAGACTTTTCACGCGATCACCTGCGTGTCCTGTTGCGGCTGGATGAAACCAAGCTCGACCTGAACCGCAACGGCGTCAATCGCAAAGACGGCGACTTTGCTGTGGCCTGGGCCAAGACTTATGGAAAAGGCCGGGTACTCTATAACGGACTTGGACATACCCCCGAGGTTTGGAATCGACCTGATTTCCAGAGAATGTGGAAGGAAATGGTCCTTTGGACCCTGGGCATCCGGCCCGGTGATACCGCCTCCCATCCGAAACCTGATTGACATTGAGCGGGATTCAAGTTTTCCGGAACATTCTGGCACCCAATCGCCGGGCTTCGCTTCAGAAGGTTTGCCCTGATGGTTGTCTATATGCCGAGGTCATGTCGCCACAGGCAGTGCGCTAACGCCCCGTCGCCTTTTAGAAAGGATCAAGGGCCGCTGGCCTCAAGTTTGCGCCACAGGTCGATGGGTCGCGGGGCTGGACTGGCGAACGGCAGTTGAATTTTGCGGCCTGTTCCGGCGGAGGCATAGGCGGCGAAAATCGCCTCGAGCACCGCGCGGCCATCGGCGCCGTTAACGGCCGCCGGCTTTCCAGTTTTCACGCAATCTACAAAGTGTTCCATTTCCTGGACGAAGCCATAGTTCCAGATCTCCTCATAAATGGTGAAGGACCACCCGATGGTGGAACCGGCTTTCTCGACCGCGTAGCCGTATCCTGTGCTGCTGTAGGTTTCGATGGCATTGCCATGAAGCAGGTCGGCATACGCCACTCCTTTGGATCCGTGGACCTCGGCCCGGTCGTCCATCCCGCCGAGTTTGGTCCAACTTTCTTCCGCAAGTCCCAGGGCTCCGTTGGCGAATTCGAGGATCAGGAGGGCATGGTCTTCGCCTTGGGTTTTTTGGCTGTGAACATAAGTTCCCATTTGGGCGTAGACCGACGTGATGGGGGGGCGGCCCAGCATCCAGCGGAAAAACTCGATGGCATGGCAGCCCATGTCCATCGTCACGCCGCCGCCTGCGCGGCGGACATCCCAGAAATGCGGGGCGTGGGGGCCGTCATGTTTTTCGGATTGCTTGACGAGGACCGGCTTGCCGAGAGCGCCTTCATCGAGGAGCTGTTTTAAACGCACGTACTTGGGGGCAAAACAGAGTTCTTCCGCGTACATGAGCTGCACCTTCGCCTTTTGACAGGCGGCAATCATCTGGTCGGCCTCCGCCAAATTGAGACAGAGCGGTTTCTCGCAGACGACATGTTTGCCGCCCGCAGCGGCCGCCAGCGTGATCGCGCCATGCGTATCATTGGGCGCCCCGATGACCACCAGGTCCAATTCGTCCAACTCCATCATTTTGGGGTAATCGGAGAAAACATGGGGAATGCCATGCTTTCGGGCGAATTCGTTCGCATGCCCGGGGGTAGGCGAGGCGACGGCGAATAGCTCGGCGTCGGCGCAGCGTTTCAAGGCTTCGGCGTGTATGGTGGATATGAACTGGGACCCCACCAGGCCCACGCGGACTTTGGAAGTTTTCATGGTCTTTGATCTCTTACAGTTCCCATCCCTTGCGGTATTCGTAGTGCAGCAGGTCATTCGCTTCCGGCACATTGGTGACCTTGAAATTCGCCGGATCCCACAGCAGCTTTTCCCCCCCCAGCCGCACCGACACCATCCCCAATAAAACCGCCTCCGTGAGCGGACCCGCAAAGGAGAAACTGGACGCCGTGGGCGTGCCTTCCTTGCAGGCACGAATCCATTCCTCGTGATGTCCGATGGAGCGCGGCAGGCTGGGTGCGGGACGGGGATAGGCTTTGTTGGCGGATTCCGGGATCAAGCGAGGCTTTTCTCCACCCCAGCCTTCCACCAAGATCTTGCCCTTGCTTCCAACGAAGATAATGCCGTCCTCGGGATCCAATAATCGGTCATCCTCGAGTTCCTCAGGCCGCGGCGGAAGAAGTCCCCCATCGTACCAGTGAACCGTGACAGGAGGCAGTTCGCCCCGGGCGGCGAACTGGTAGTGGACACAACAGGCCAGGGGCACCGTTTCCTTAAACACCGGAGTCGAACTGGCATGCACGCTGACCGGCGCGCCGAGTTTCAGGGCGTCGAAGACCGGGGCCAGATTGTGAATGCCCATGTCACCTAAGCCTCCCGATCCGAAGTCCCACCAGCCACGCCAGCGGAACGGAACATAAGCCGGATGGTAAGGCCGCCAAGGCGCCGGTCCCAGCCAGAGATCCCAGTTGAGATGAGACGGCACGGGGGGGGTGTCTGTCGGCCGTTCGATGCCTTGAGGCCACCATAAGGGCAAACGGCCCCGATGGGTTGGACGGTCCGACCAAACGTGCACTTCGCGCACTGGACCCACAGCGCCGTCGGCCAGCCATTCCTTGATCTGGCGGTTGCCTTCAAAAGCCATGCCCTGATTGCCCATCTGGGTCGCCAGCCGGGTCTGGGCGGCGGCCTGAGTCAAAGCCCGCGCTTCGCGCACGGTTCGGGTAAGCGGTTTTTCGCAATACACATGCTTGCCGAGCTTCAGGGAGGCCATCGAGGCCACCGCATGGATGTGATCCGGCGTGGCCACCACCACGGCGTCCACGCTCTTCTCCTGGTCCAGCATCAGGCGGAAATCCTGATAGCGCCGGGCCCGGGGAAACCGGGCAAAAGTGGCCGCCGCATTCTTTTCATCGACGTCGCATAGGGCGACAATGTTCTCGTTCTTAACCCCTTCGATGTCATCGACACCGCGCCCGCCCGATCCGATGACGGCGATATCGAGCCGATCGTTGGCCCCGTGCGCGCTCCGGGGAAACAGCAGGGGGAAGGAAATGGTCAACGCGGCGGACGCGCTCCCCTTAAGAAACTGCCGGCGGCTGAAGCTCGGAGACGATTCTCCCCGGGGCGGGCCAGAGGGGGAATTAAAGTGAGTGCCAACGCCGAAACCAGGATGGACATGAGGGGATTCGATCTGCATGTGCTTCTATTAGCGCGATCCTCATGGAGCGTCAATGAAAGGACATCCTGGACGTCCAAGTTCTGTGCCATGATGGAACAGGAGTTGAACTCCACGGAGCCAGTGCGGCTATCAAGGTTTTTCAACCGACAACACCCGGAAGAACATCGAGTCTCGATATTCCAGGACGGCGTGCAGGTAATGATTGGTTGGCGGTGTGGCGGATATTTCTTTCAGGAGGGGAGTGAACAGAGGAAGGACCGTGCTGATTTCGATGGTATAAATCCGGTTCATCACGCTGGGCCATTCCAACAACAAACCTTCAGCCGTTTTCGTAATGGTTAATCGGAAGGTCGCGTCCGAGACCGTTGGATCGGTGCCCAAGGCCTGTTCCTCAAGGTTGGTTGCATTGTCCCGATCCGGATCATCACTGTAATACGCCAGGTCAATTCGGCCAAAATACCGTTTTTCCCAGGCGTCCTTCAGTCCATCCAGGTCCAGGTCCTCCGGATCGGCACTGATTGGCCCGAAGGCCACCTCTCCGGGGATGTTTTCGAGGACTTTGCCCTCGAGGTTGACGAAGTTAGCGAAGGGCGTTGGATGGCCGATGCCAAGCTTAAAGAGGGGCACGGTGGCGTTGAGTCTCTTGAAAACCACTCGGCCTAGCAGAACCCGGTCGCCGGCAACACCCCCGAGGGGATTGTCGCCATCCAGGCAGCCGCCAATCACAAGGACTTCACCCGGAGCGGAGGCGTCAGGATCAGCATACGGATATCGCTTGATTCCATCGGAAAAAAACCATTGCGATTCGTTTTTTTCCGCTTTTGCGACCGCAACGAGGCTGGAATCATACCCAAGCCGAACGCCGTAACTCAGCAACCGCGTGTTGGAAATATCGCTGAACAAGCCGATCGAAACGAGTTCGCCGGTTGAGGCGGCCTGACCGTAAACGGCCACCGCCGCTTCCACGTTTGACAGGGGCGTCAGCATGCTGGCAGCCGTCAAGATCCACAGAATCAGATTGGGTTTCATAGGAGGATCTCCAGGAGGCCCGTGGCCTAACGTTCAGGCGCCGGCAGGGTTTTGTCGGCCGTTTTACCGAATTGAGCCGAGAACAACGCCAGATCGGCGCCGTCGACATCCCCGTCGCCATCCAGATCCGCGCTCTGACAGCCGCCGCCGGGAATTCCACCCAGGTTCAGGAAGTAGTGATCGTCAAAGCCTGTTCCATAAATGTGAGTAAACCCGTCTGTGGTTCGCGCATACGCCTCGAGACGGAACTGATAGGAACAGGTGGTCCAAGGCAGGAGCGCCCCCGATTCAAAACCTGCCGTTGCGTGGATCGTGGTCGGATTTGGACCGGGCCACGAGGGACGCGATCCATCATGAGAACCCACATATTGGTCGCGGGCCACGATCCCACCGCTTCGGTTCCGGCCAAAGAGTGAATACAGAATATACTCACGCAGGAATCCGTTGGGATGAAACGCCCGGATCTCGAACTGCAGATCGTCGGTGTTCGAGCCCAGATTGACCAGGCCGCACTCGGGAATAACATTTCCGGCTCGATCGCGCACCGATTCAATCACCGCCGTCACAGGGGTGTTATCGATGGTCACGGTAATCCGGCTCAGGTCATTGGTGGGCAAATTCAGCGGCGGATTCAGGTCGATGAGAACTCCCGGTATGGCGAGCGGTTTTATCAAGGACAAGCCCGTGTTATATCGGTAAGCCTCGCAGACCAGGTCGTAACGGCCGTTTTCCAGCCGATGGGTGTTCCAGATCATCTTGAGGTCAGGAAACGACCAATAACCGGAATCAGTTCGTTTATAAAACCCCAACGCATCAGGCCCCACGGACACCGGAGTGGCGATGACCTTGCCATCGGCGGCGATCGTATACTGGATCTTGGTGAGCGGATCGAGGATCGGCTTGAAATCGCCCGGGCCCGGCGGGGTGTTGCCGTTCCATTTCGCAGCATAGATTTTGTAGTAATTCACGTTCGTATCGCTGGTTCCGAACAAGCCATGGATCCAGAGCCAGCCGCCAAAAGGAGCGTCTTTGTAGGGATAGATGGCCAGCGCGCTCGCGAGGGTCGAAGAGACATTGGCCAGACCGGCCAGCGATCCGTTTCGAGTGATTTCGGAGGTGGGGATTTTGCCGATATTATTGAACAAAAAACCGGACGTAAAGGGACCAACCAGGCCGGCCATCATTCCACTGGGCCCGCCGTAGGCGCCCATGTCGTTCCGTGTGCCGTCTCGATCGTTGTAGATCGGCGCCGGATCTCCCGCGTCGATGCACGGTGAGCCTTTGGCCAGCATGTACCTCAGGCTGCTGGCGACATCAAAGAGCGGATCCACGGAAATGTCCCCCAAACCGGGCGCCGCAGTGCCCCCCGCCTGCGAATCATAATCGAGCCAGCGGTTTTTCCAGACGTTGTTGAACGAGATTAACGGAAGCGTCGATCCATGGCTGGCCGAGATGCCCGTCATGTTGTCGGTGAGAACATTGTTCTTCAGGAGGGCGTTGGCGTCCTGATAACACCAGATGCCATTGCTCGTGTTGCCGACGATGGTGTTGTTGATGGCTTGAGCTCCGCTGGATTCAGCCCAGGCAAAGTAAATGCCAACCCCCGCGTTGTTCACAATCAGGTTGTTCGCAATGAGCGGGGTCGAGGAGAGACAGATGATGCCGTAGTCCAGGGGCGTGGTGGTCTCGTCTCCGTTGGCTTCAATGATGTTGTTTCGAATAATCGCGCTGCTGCCTCCATACAGCCGAATACCATTGATGTTCCCGATGATCCAATTGTTGTTGATCGACGGGCTCCCTCCATTGACGCTGACGCCCGCATAGGCATGGTCCGCTCCGCTCCGGGTAATTTTGAAGCCCTCCAATCGTGTGTTCGTGACATTATTGGCCGTTACGACATTGCGGGTTCCCGTGCCGCGCAAAAGGGTTGAGCTGAATCCCGCCCCAATCACATGAACGTCGCTCCGCAAGACGATGTCCTCGGTGTAAGTCCCGGGCCCCACAAGCACGGTGTCCCCCGGATCCGCGTGATCGATCGCCGGTTGAATCACTCCGCCCGAACTCACATGAAGATCGTCCCGGCCGGTGATTGTCAGCACCACCCCATATCGGCGGAACGAGTCCAACGGGGCGGTAGTGCCATCGGTCTGGATCACGTCCTTGCAGCCCCCGGTGAATCCCGGGATCGAGTAGTAGAGGGTCGCTCCCCGGGCGGGAATCGTATTGATCTTGAAAACGAAACAAACCCGGCTGCCTTTAACAATTTTGGCCGAGGGGAAGTGGAACGTCACTGGCTTGGACTGTCTCGTATCTCCGTTGAGAACGAATGACGCCATGGCCGATCCCAGGATGGCGCCGCTATACGTGTTCTGACGAGCCGTCAAGGTGACGGTATACCCGCCGGCGAGGTTGCCCGAAAACTCGAGCGTCGCCGTTTCGAGACTGATGCCGGGATAACTGGGAATATAGAACCCGCGATCCAGGAAGTCTCCCGATTCCCGTTCCGTGCAGGTAATCAGTGTGCCGGCCGGACTCGCCGGCCCACCCAAGAGAAGACCACCGACGACAAGTAAAACACGGGTCAATGCCGAGAAATGATGTTGAAAACTTGATAGGTCTTTCATATTCACCCCTGCTGTTCAATGGAGCTCTGAGGACTCCTCTGCAAAAACGGAGAACAGCCTCCGGTTCGAGTATTACCATGCAATAATATAAAAAAGACCTATCTAGTCAATCTCTTTTATTAACGCGTCTCGACAGTATCTCGAACTCCCGGTGTCAATACCGCGCCACAACATGTCGCAGTATTTATGACGTCGTGTATAACGTGTTGCAGAAACCAGCCGAAGCGTTTAAAAATTCGATTGAAAAGGGACCTTTTTCCCGGCCCAGGGGGAATTGTCCGTGACCTTTTCTCTGGGGCGGATCGAGCATCGAGAATTGATGAGCGCAAAACTTCAAGAAGAAAACGGAATTCACTCGGCTTCCCAAGGGTCCGGCGATGTGATTGCGCGCGATGTATTCACTGGCCGGACGATCCGGCTCAAGTGGGAACAAGGGATGCTGGCGGGATTTGAGCCGGCGGGGGAGAGAGACGCGCGGGACTTGTGGGTGGCGCCGGCCTTGATCGATTTGCAGGTCAATGGATACGGGGGAATTGATTTTCAGAGGGACAGCTTGGGATTGGAGGAATTGCTTTCGGCTGTCAGACAGCTTCGGCTTTCGGGATGTTGCCGGTTTTTCCTGACGCTGATCACGACCGAATGGGAGGTCTTGTTGAAGCGACTGGCGCATTTGCGCTGCCTGCGGTCGCAGTCTCTCGAGCTTGAGCGGGCCGTGGTTGGCTGGCATGTGGAAGGACCGTTTCTGTCGGCCGAACCTGGCTATCACGGGGCTCATCGACGTGACCGGATGCTGGATCCTACCCCAAGCCGCATTTCCGAACTCCGTAAAGCGGCGGGCGAGGATCGCGTGATTTTGACGCTGGCGCCGGAACGGCCGGGGGGTGTTGAAGCGGTGGCTTTGGCCGATTCATTAGGGATGCGGGTCTGCGTCGGGCACAGCAATGCGCCGTCTGAAGTATTGAGGCGGGCCCGGGAAATGGGGGCCGTGGGTTTCACCCATCTGTCCAATGGCTGTCCCTCGGAACTGAACCGTCATGACAACATCCTTTGGCGTGTTCTCGAGATGGAGGACTGGATGATCACGGTGATTCCCGATCAGATCCATGTATCTCCGGCATTATTTCGGTTGTTGCATCGGCTGGTTCGGCGCGAAGACCTCGTTTATGTGACGGACGCCATGTCGGCGGCAGGGGCGCCGCCCGGGACGTATGGCCTGGGAGACCTTGAGTTGGAGGTTGGCCCCGATCAGGTGGTGCGACGGCCTGGATCGACGCAATTTGCCGGTTCGGCCCTGCGTCCGATTGAGGCGCCCCCGCGCGCGGCCGGAATGCTGCGCTGCCATTGGCGGCAAACATGGGGATCCATGACCCAGACGCCCTGCCGGCTGGCTGGATTGCCCGATCCCTGGACACCCGGACAACCGGCGAATTTCATACTGCTGTCGGTGGACGCTCAGAACCAAATTCAGGAATGGCGAACGTTCTGCGAAGGGGCCGGAGGCGAATCGAGTTCGGTCACGCTCACCTCATGAAATGAGGGTTGGCGATTACCAATCACCATCGACCAGCAGGTGAGTGATGTTGCGGGCCAGATCCTCGGCGATGAGGGGCAATTGCTGTCGTTGTATGCTGGTGAAGTCAGGCCCGGAACGAACCGTAGTGCGCCCGCTGACTTCTCGATCGAGGAGGACTTTGCCCGTGGATCGTTCGGTGGCGATCACACGTGCGGTGAGAGAAATGCTGAAATCTCGCGGAGTGCGCACATCGCGAGGCTGATTGGACAGGACGGAGCGGCGGTATTCGGTGAGGGCGCCGGTGACGACGACGTCGCCTTCGCCGTGAGTGGCCAGTCGGTAGGTGCCGTCCTGTTGGATGAGCTTGCGTAGGGAGGAACCCACGGCCTCGGACAGGCGGGGTTCCCAGGTCTGATTTTCAAAGAGGTTGATTTGGATCGATCGCGAGCCGGCGGCAAAGCCGGCGGTCGGCCCGAGTTTGTAGCCGGCGCATCCAACCAGCGCGAGGCTGATTCCTACCACAAAAAGGGTCCAGGTCAGGCGCATGATTAGGGTTCCTGGGATGGCTTGGCCGGGGTCGTTTTTTCCTGGCGTTTCTTGAGGGTGTTGATGCGTTGCTGGGCCTCCTCGGCATGGGGAGAGTTGCGGTCTTTGAGCAGGACATCATTGTAATAAATCAAGGCCCCGTCGAGCCGGCCGCGTTTTTCATAAAAGCGAGCGATGGTATAGCTGCCGCGGGCTTGTTCGCGGCGGAGGTTCTCGATGGTCTTCTGGGCTTCCGGGATGCGGGGATCGTCAGGATGCAGGGCAATGAAATCGGTGAACGTGGCAATGGCCTTGCCGGCGACACTTTGGTCGTATTCAGCTTCGCGGGCTTGCTTGGTATAGGCTTGGCCAGCCTTAAACAGGGCGTCGGCGGCCACGGGTTTCTGGTCGCGATAGAGATCGGCGGCCTGGATGTAAGCCCGGACGGCTTCGGAGAATTCCTTTTGTTTTTCGCGGGCGGTGCCAATGTTCATCTGGGCCTGGGGCGCCAATTCGCTGTAAGGAGCGGTTTTGATCATGTCGGCATACATTTGGGCCGTCTTGTCCATCGACGGGAAGAAGGGGATGTAGCCCCACAGTTTGAACCACTGACCGGCGAGAAAACGATTGGCGATGCCGAACTGACGGGAGACGACCTCGTTGAAATTGTCGACCTTGGGGTATTTCTGGAGGAGTTTTTGGTAGGCGCGGAAGGCGCGTTCATCCATCCGACGTTCTTCATAGCTCCGGCCGAGCAGGTATTGGGCCCGGGGAGCATAGTCGGAGAGCGGCCAGCGCTTGACGACGCGCTGGGCTGATTTCTGGGCGACCCGGTAGTTCTTGCGCTCGAAGGCGTTTTGGGCCACCTCGAGCTGGTCCTTGGCTCGAGGGCGCTCCCACTTTTCACCGCCGACAGACTCATAGGACCAGCCCTCTCCCGCGCGATAAATCAACGGGGCCGGGCAACGCCAGGGCAGAAGGCATACGCCGATTAGCAACAGCACCCATCGCAACGAGCATCGCTTCATAAAGGCGACCATAGCGAAGCCATCGGTGCAAGTCAATGAGACCCGCGCAACAGACTTATTCGACGATGTTGACAATTACGGACGTCAGGTTCAGCGTGGGGTCCTGGCCTTCGAGGCCAGTTGTTGATGAAAAACACCATTGCACCTCTCTTTGAATTGCAGACCCTGGAAGCGAAATCTCCCAACCCAGAGGAAGATTCCGAGATCCAACGGTTGCGAAAAAAAGTCCTCCCACAGATTCTGGGCCACTATGATCGTTTACGCGCCCGCGGCAAACGCGGGGTCGCCCTTGTGCGCAACGGCGTTTGCGCAGAGTGTCACATGCGCCTTGCCTCAGGGACCTACGCCACCCTTTTGCGGGCCGAAGATATCATGATCTGCGACAACTGCGGCCGTTACTTGTTCTTGGATCCTGCCACAGCGACTGCCGAAACGGCCGAAGAATCCACCAAGACCAAGCCCCCGAAAACGACACGAGCCCGGCGGAAAAAAGCGGATCCTACGCCGGCCGCTTGAGGGCGGACCTCATAAGAGATTGATGATCCATTAGCTCGGGCGATTAGGAAATAGATCCTGGCTGCACTCCGGGCAAAGTCCGTGGCTTAATCGCGATTCGGAGTATTCCTTGAGGAATTCTTCAAGCGGATGCCATTTGTTTTTTTCGTCGCGAACCCTCTTGCACTTGGAACAGAGGGTCAGCTGGAAGTGAGATCGAATCCCTTTCGCCTGCGCAGCCTCTTGTTCGGCCTGCATCTGTTTTCGTTCGCGGACCTCCAGCAGCAGCAGTTGGTTGGCTCGTTCGAGTTCCTGGTTGGATTCTGCCAGACGGGTGCGCTCTTGCTCATATTCCAGGAGCAACGCCAATTTTTTGTCGATGTCTCTCCACGGGTTTTTTGAGGATCCGCTCGATTCGGAAGGCAAGTGAAAGTAATTGCGGCAAAGGGATCCTTCGTAGATTAGCCAGGGACAGGCCTGGATGACGGCCTCAGTCTGGGATGGATTGAGACGATCCCGATCGATGAGCCAAAGGGCGGCGACGGATCGTTCACGCAGAAAACCCTCCATGGCGGATCGGAGCGTGGCCTGGGATGCAGCGTCGTTTGATCCTGCGAGCAGGGCGTTCGGATCGCCTATCAGTCGTATGTGATGGGGGGAACTGGCCGCGATCGCATGCATCAACTCGTGGGACTGCTGAAGGAAGACGTCGGTTTGGATGGCTTTGGAGGGGGCTGCGATTCGTTCGGGATCAAGGACCTGGACATGACCGGAGCGCTGAAGGCGGGTAAGATCAATTCCCCGCGTACTCATGGGGTGGCGGAGACTAGCGAGGGTGCCTTCGGGCATCAGGAACACGATCTTGTCCTGAGACTCGAGACCGAGACGAACGAAAGCCGCCACGACGGCTGAGGGCAAATCGGGTTCAGAATAAACCAAGCCAAACTGGGCGTATTCCGCCGGCATGGCCAGTGCGTTTTCCAATCGAGCTGGACGAATGGCGTGCATAGGCGAATCAGGTTAAGGTACCGATTGAGGATCATTTCCGGAAGAGAGATTGTGGGCGTCTGAGCGGGGTTCCAGGGCCGCAATGCCCTTCATCACTTCGACTGCGATTTCCTGGTAGATCTCCTTGAGACGAGATTTGGGGCAGCGGGCGGCCTCGTCCCGCAAGGAATTCAAGTTGAGAGGCATCCCGAATTTCACGGCGACCGGTCTGGGCCTGGGAAACCGCAGGTGTCGACCGAAGGCTTCGTAGGTGCCAAACACACGGATCGGCAGGACGGGGGCGTTGGACTTGACGGTGAGAAAACCGATGCCGGACCGGGCGGGCTGCAGGTTGCCATTGCGGGAACGAGTGCCTTCTGGAAACACGATGACGGCGGCCCCGTTTTGGAGGAGATCCAGCATGGTTTTAAGCCCCGCAGGCCCGCCGCCTTCGCGATCGACGGGGACCGTATTCCACGAGCGCAACACCTGGGCGAATCCCGGAATGCGAAACAGGGTGTCCCGGGCCAGGTAATGAATGGCGCGGGGGGTGCAGGAGCCAATCAAGGGAGGATCCAGGAAGCTGGAGTGATTGCTGGCCAGCAGCACGGCGCCCTCGGCCGGGACGCGTTCGGCGTTGTAGATTCGGTAGCGAAAATAGCATCGGAACAGGAGGCGAAATCCGATCCAACCGATGCGATAGGAAAGATTCATCATAGGCTCGGTCCAGAATCCGCAACACCGTCGAGGCGGCGGCGGATTTCCGCGATGATCCGCGCGCTGGTTTCCTCGGAGGTCATGCCCGAGTTGTTGATCACCGTGGCCCCGAGAGGAATCATTAAGGGCGCGGCGGCGCGCTCGCTGTCGCGTTGGTCCCGTTCGGCGAGGTTTTCCTTGACGCCATCTGCGGCGCGTCGGCGGGACCGCTCGGACAAGGAGGCGTCGAGGTAAAACTTGAACTCAGTTTCGGGGAAGATGTTGGTGCCGATGTCTCGTCCTTCCATAACCAGGTTGCCAAAACGAATGCATTGGCGTTGAACTTTTTTCATCCACGCCCGGACCTTGGGAATGGCGGCAACCCGGGGGACGGCCGCGCTGGTTTCGGCGGTTCGGATTTCCTTTTCGGGATAGACTCCATCCACCAGGAGCCGCACCTGTCCATCGACGCAGACCAGCTCGGTTTTCCATCGGCGGCAGAGGGCGGCGACAGCCCTGGTATCATCGACATCGACCTTTTGCTTCAGGCAATACCAGGCCAGCGTGCGGTACATGGCGCCCGTGTCGACATAAATATAGCCCAGGGTCCGCGCGACAATCCGGGCGTTGGTGCTTTTTCCGCTGGCGCTGGTTCCATCAATTGCGATGACAAGGGGAACATTCATGAGCCAATAATCATTCGGCCATCAGCTCGGTTTCCGTCAAGAGCCGGTTTGTTTTCGGATCACGAACGACCGCTCCCAGACCGTGGGGAGGCGGGGCGACGAGCTTCCGATAAAAATTGGGAAAAGTCTTTTTCACACAGTCCGGATTTCTGATTTTAAGGCCAGGCACCCTCAGGCCCAACACCGAAAAGGCCATGGCCACGCGATGATCGTTATACGTCTCGATCAAGGTTCCTGCCAGGGAAGAGGGAAAAACCTCCAGCACATCGCCTTGTTCCTGGACCCGGGCGCCACAGCGAATCAACTCGGTTCGCATCGCCCGAACCCGCTCGCATTCCTGGACTCTTAAACGGCCCAAGTCGGTGAACCGGACTGGATGGGGGCTCAGCGGAGCCAAAACCATCGCCGTCATGATGCTGTCTCCAAGATCTCGTGCCCGGGAAAGCTCGGTGGGGAGCGGCAGAAAGGCGGGGAATCGGGAGTCAATCTGCCAGCCGGAGTTCGGCCAGTGTCGGATGGTGATTTCCGAGGAACCGATGGGCACGGGAAATCGGCTGGAATCCACGGGGGAAACCGCCAGGCCCGGTCCGCCGGGAACCATCGCGGCAGCCGCCCAGAAGTAACTGGCGCTCGAGGCGTCCGGTTCAATCTGAAACCGACCGCCGGATTGCGGAAACACACGGCAAAGTTCCCGGGTCATATGCACATAGGACGATTCCTCGCTGTCATCCTCCAGGACCTGGACTTGCCATCCACCCATCGTTCCGCTGAGGAGGAGGGCGGAAGCAAACTGCGAGCTTTGCTTCAAACCGATAGCGCACCGGCCCGGACGCGGACCGGTTCCATGGATGACGGCCGGCAGACGATCGCCAACGGCTTCGATCCGATAACCCAATTGGCGGAGAGCATCAAACAAGCCGGACTGTGGACGCTCGTGCATTCGAGCGGTGCCGTGCAGTCGGAAAACACCCGCACCCAGGCAAACCAAGGCCGCCAGAAAACGCGCCGCGGTGCCGGCATTGCCCACGTATAAGTCCAGAGGCGATCTTTCGGTTCCTCCCTGCGGCATCCCGCCTCCGGTTCGTTCCACCGTAATCGTGCGATTGCACACGTCTTCGGGATCCGGCGTGAGCTCAACCGTCATTCCGAGAAGTCGCAGGTTCTCAACCATCACCTGGGTGTCCTCGCTCCAGAGCGCTCCCGACAACACGGTCCGGCCCCGAGCAAGCGCTGCGAGGACCAAGGCCCGATTCGTGATGCTTTTGGAGCCGGGAATGGTGAGGTCCGCTTGGACAGGATCGCGCAAAGGGAGAATCTCAATGACGCCAGGCAGGGACATGATCAACGTTGTTTTTTTATTCGGGAGACAAGTTCTGTCCGCACCAGGCATCCCGTTGATGCTTGGCCTGAGAAAGGTAATCGTTGATATAAGCCGTGTCCGCCCGGCCCAGCGCAGCTTCCAGATTGGCGAGTTCAGCGCTGAGGGATTTCAGGGCGCGCCTCAGATTTTCGCGGTTCGCCATGATGATATCACGCCACATCTCGGGTGAACCTGAAGCGACGCGGGTCGTGTCCCGAAATCCTGTCGCACAAAGCTGCGCCTGCTCCTTGGGATGGGCCGGATCCAATACGAAACGAGCCAAGGCCGCAGCGGTCAAATGCACCAAATGACTGGAACGGCTGACCAGTTCATCATGAAGGTCTACTGGCAGGATCATTGGTTTCCCGCCGACAGCGGCCCAAAGATCTGTTGCTTGCAGGACCGCGTCAGCCGAAGTCGTCGCCGTCGGAGTCAACACGCAAACCGCCTTTTCAAATAAATCGGCCCGTGCGGCGCTCACCCCGGTTTTCTCAGCCCCCGCCATGGGATGACTGCCGATAAAGTTACAGCCTGCGCTTCGCAGCAACGGCTCAAGCGCCTCGACAACCTCCCGTTTCACGCTGCCGACATCGGTCACCAAGGCGCCCGGTTTCAGTGCCGGCAACATCCGCTCCGCCAGAGAACGCATCTGCTCGACCGGAGTGCAAAACACAACTAATCCTGCATCCTTAACCGCTGATGACAAGTCAGTTGTAGCGTCATCCACCGCTCCCATCCTCAGACTCTCCTCAACCGTCGTCTCGCGACGGGCGAATCCCGTGACTCGGCCGGCCAGACCACGCTGGCGAATGGCCATACCGAGGGATCCTCCCAGCAAACCGACCCCCACCAGGGTGATTTTCGACCACTGCATGGCCCGCATTTAACCGGGGTCATCCTGGGAATGCAAGCCGTGTCGTTACGACACTAAAATGGTACGACTAAGGGACAGGTCTTTTGTTGGGTTATAGATGAAAGACCAGGACCAGAAGGCAGGACAGGAAAACAGGAGAGAAGGCGGACTGTGCGGGACTTTACTTCAGGCGATAGGTGATGCGGGCTTTGGTGAGGTCGTAAGGGGACATTTCCATTCTGACGCGATCTCCGACGGTCAGGCGGACCCAGTGTTTTCGCATTTTGCCTGAAATATGAGCCAGCACCTCGTGTTGATTGCTATCGATGGTGACACGAAACATGGTTCCCGGCAGAACCGATGTGATAGTGCCTTCGACTTCAATGGGTTGCTCGCTCAATGGCCCTCCTTCTGAAAGAAACAACTCGCAAACTTAGACTCTTTCATGGATCCAGAAAGCCGGACAAAGCGCAAAGGCTTTATCCGGCTGAACTTTCATTGTATTAATAACGGGAGCGATCACGCCGAGGTCCCCGGCCGCCACCGCCACCGCCACCGCCAAAACCGCCCCGTTCTTCACGAGGCCGGGCTTCGTTGACGGTCAGTTCGCGGCCGTTCACGTTTTTACCGGCCAATTGCTGAATGGCGGCTTGCGCACCTTCGGGAGTGGCCATGGTCACAAACGCGAATCCGCGCGGCCGCTGAGTGACTCGATCGGTGATAATATTGACCTCGGTAACCGGACCGCAGGCGGCAAACAGATCCTGCAATTCCATCTCACTGGTTTCAAAGGATAGATTGCCTACAAACAGCTTCGTATTGCTCATTGATGACTCACTAAGACTGAATTCTTTCTTCCGGACTGTTCCCGACAATCGGGTTTCAAATCATCACTGAACTCGGTTCACCTGAGGATTCACCAGACTTCCTGGAATGGAAGATTCAAATCTAAGACCGGCATAACCTGACATGGTTTGGCCCGATTGCAAGCCAAAATCCACGCCGCAACCGATTGAATCTCAAGCGAACTTGGTCTTGCCAGGCATCGCCACGGGCGCGAAGGGCAGCGATCCGAACTCATACTTTGCCGGGCTCAGGTCTTCCTTTGAATTGAGCACTTGATCCCAGGTCACCGTCTGGCCGGTATACGCCGAGACCCGGCCCATGATGGCGGTCAAGGTGCTTTCAGCGATTGCCTTGGCCTCGTTCAAGGGTTTGCCTTCGCGAATGCTGTTGATAAGGTCCAGGTGTTCCTGTTCGTAGGGATTCAGGTATTTTTTGGAATAACGCCACTCCGATCCGCCCTTGGGATAGATCTGGCCGGCACAATTGGCGTTGCCTTGGGTTCCGACGACGAGCTCGCTGACATTATTCGTGCAATTGTTGATCTGGCGGCACTGGCTGAACATGCGGCGCCCATCCTCGTATTCGAATTCCGTCGCGAAGTGATCGTAAACATTGCCGTAAATGGGATCCACGCGAACCTGGCGTCCGCCCAGGCTGGTGGCTTTGACGGGATGCGCGTTCATGACCCAATTGATGACATCGATGCTATGGAGGTGCTGTTCCACGATGCAATCGCCGCCCAGCCAGGTGAAATAGTTCCAGTTTCGGCATTGCCATTCCATGTCGCTCCAGCCCGGCTGACGCTCGACGACCCAGATTTCGCCCCCGTTCCAATAGGCCAGACCTGTCATCAATTCGCCGATCGCACCCTCCTGGATCCGCTTGATGGTCTCAACATAATTCCCCTGGTGGCGTCTCTGGGTTCCAGCCACGATGCCCAGGCCTTTCTGCTGAGCCAATTCGCCGGCTTCGAACAGTATCTGGACGCCGGGACCGTCGACGGCGGCCGGTTTTTCGAGGAACACGTGTTTGCCAGCCTCGATGGCCGCCTTGACATGCCGCGGACGGAAATGGGGTGGAGTCGCATGAATAATATAATTGACATCGGGTAGGGCCAGAAGCTGTTTGTAGGCCTCAAAACCGGTGAAGCAATGGTCATCGGCAAGATTGATGCCCACCTTTTTCAGGTTCGATCGACAACTGGCCAGACGATCCGGGAATAGATCGGCCAGGGCGACAATCGTGACATTCTTTGCTTCGACAGGGCCGCCGACCGCGTCTTCGGTGTGATACCCTTTGTCGGGATAAACCACTTTGGTGGCGGCCCGGAGGACATTCAGGGCCGCTCCTGTTCCGCGGCCTCCACACCCAATCACCCCGACCCGGATAGGATCATCGGGGGCGGCATGGCTTGTGATGACCTGGGGAAAGTGAACCACGGCTGCGGCGCCCGCCATCGCTAGCGAGGAGCGCCGGATGAAAATCCGGCGGCTTACATCTTTGGAAAGGTTCGTGGAATGCGAATGGTTATTCATAGAGCTGGTTTTGAATTGGGCCAATTGTTCAAGGGAACCCGGAAAAATGCCAGCATTTTCGGAGGATGAAGAACCACCCATTGGCGCAAGGAAAAGGAGGGAGCTTCCCCAGAGCTGAAGCGAATGTTTAATGAAACCAGCCGCGTCGAACCGGCTGTCGATGATCCAGCCGGTGCAGGCCGGCCGCCAGGACCGCATCCATAGCCGCATCGAACTCGCTTGCGTCAACCGACCGGCCCAAATCATGGAATGGTGGGGGTGGCTCACGCCTTAGCATATTTCCGGAGGGATGGTACTGGTCCATGAGGTTGATGTAGGTATGCGGCGAGAGTTCGCTGGCAATCCAATGGGCGATGGCTGCGGTGCCGGCCATATCATTCGGCAAGACCAGGTGCCGGACCAATAAACCCCGGCGGGCCAGTCCCTGGGGGTCAATCGTCAGGTCCCCAACCTGCCGATGCATTTCACGCAGCGCGTTGCGGGCCACCTCCGGATAGAGGCGCACACCGCAGAGCCGTTCCGCCACCGCGGGATCCCAGAACTTGAAATCCGGCATGTAAATATCGACGATGCCCTCGAGCAGTTTCAAGGTCTCGACCGAATCATAACCGCCGGAGTTGTAGACGATCGGAAGGGATAAGCCGCGCTCGACGGCGATGACCAGGGCTTCGAGCAGTTGGGGCACCACATGGGAGGGACTAACCCAGTTGATGTTGTGGCATCCAAGTTCCTGCAATCGCACCATCACCTCGGCCAGCTTTACGGAGGTTACCGGCTGGCCCCGGACTTCGTGGCTAATGTCCCAGTTCTGGCAGAAAACACAGCGCAGATTGCACCCCGCAAGAAACACGGTCCCCGATCCCCGCCATCCCTTCAGGCAGTCCTCTTCCCCATGATGCGGTCCGTAACTTGCCAAAACGATGTCGCGTCCCACACCGCAATCCCCTCTTGAATCGTGGGTGCGATTGGATCCGCAGGCGCGGGGACAGGCATGGCATTCGTTCAGAAGTCCGGCCGCCTGAACGGCTCGACGGGCGAGTTCACCGGTCGCGGTCAATCCCAAATACGCTGGGTATGGGCCTTCAAGTTCCGGCATCCGATAGAGCATACTCCCGTTTATGAACCTTGAAAAGCCAAGATCCCATCCCCGAATCCGCGCGTAACAGGTGCTTCGTTTTAAGCCTGCCTTCATTAGTGTTCACTCAGGCCTAAGCTGTTTCTTCAAGGTCTCCCTTAGATCTGCTCGACCGAGGTTGACCGCCATTAACCGGCTTTGTGGACTAACCAAACATGCCGATGGCAGGCTATCGATACCGTAACGTGCGGGCAGATCTGTCATCCACCAGGGCCCCAGCCATGCCTGAGGCCAATGCATCCCAAAGAGTTCAATGCATCGTCGGGCCGTTTCTTTGTCCTCGTCCAGGTTAATGCCGACGACAACCAGCGATCCCTTCGAACCGGCGTTTCCTATTACCGACTGGATCAAGTCGGCTGAGGCCAATCCCGGCTGGGCCCACGAAGACCAAAACTCCAGCAGAACATAATGGCCCTTGAAATCGGATAGACGCACCGATCCGGTTCCGGTGCATGCCGGGAGCTCGAAATGGGGGGCATCCTGACCGGATGCGACCGGAGTCACCGGGACGAGTTCAAGCTGATCGATTTCTCGCCCCGCAGGGGTATTGGGCAGGCTGGCCGGTTCGTTGACCGTCACGCGTCCCATCATCACTGGCGGGCGAAAGAGCCTCAGTTCCAGTGCTTTGAATTGCAGGGAAATCCCATCCACGCAGAAAGCGCCCTCTTGAGTCAGCGTAAAGGCCATGGCAGGACTTTTGGCGACGGAAGCGGCATCCGATTTGTCCAAGAGAAATCCCATAAGGGTGTTCCATTGCTGGGGCTGGGAAGAGACAAACCGGCTCTTCAATCGGAATCCTTTTTCCCAAAGAACTTCAGCTGGGGTGGATTCCTTCGCTTTGAATGGAATTCCGGTGAAGACGATGTTCTCAGGCGACCATTCCGTGAGATTCACAAAGCAGGCTTTCCAGCAGACTCCGGTCCCCGGTGTAATTCGTGGCCATTCAAAGCTCTGGCCGCCGCGCACTCCCTCGCGGACAAAAGTGTTGAAATCCCAGGCCAGGCGGCCTTGGCAGGGCCCACGATAAAGTTCGGGGAGCGCAAAGCCCCGGCTAAGCATAACCAAACTCGGAAAAGGTTGTTCCACCGCGAAAGCCAGCCGTCCTTTCACCAGACTCCACGGTTGCAGAACGATTTTGCCTGAGCGGCGGACATCATCGCAGGAAGCCTCGGCGTATCCCTCCGGGTGTGCGACGACCAGTGCATAGGCCCGGGGCGGCAGCAGCATCTGGAAGCGGCCGTCATTTCCCAACGTCGCAATCTTCTCCGGATCTCCCAGCAACTGGCCGTCTCCCAGTGTCACCTCCGAGAACTGGTCGATCACCGCCACCTGTGCCCCTGGAACAGGCTTGCCATCGCGATCCACGACTTGTCCTGAAACCGCGGTGGCCTTGGCGAGTTTGATTTCAAGGGCCGTCCCAGAATCTGGCAGCGCCGTGCAGTCGTGGTAAGTTGGCTCGTAACCCTCCGCCTCGAACAACAGGAACCGGGGCGTATCCTCGTCAAATTTGAGGGTAAACCTGCCGCGCGCATTATCGTAACCTTTGCGAGTGTGCCATCGAACGCCGCGGAAGAGTTCCTCCCCTCGGGTGATCTTGAACTTGCGAATGCCCTGCCCGGTTGCCGCATCGATCACCGTACCCTGAAAGATCGTCCGCGGGTGCAACACCACCCGCATCCCGCTCTCCGAGGCCCTCACCCGCTCCGTGCGAAAATCAGGATGGGTCACCGTAACGCTGAAGTTGCGGAAACCGACCGGCAAACCGTCCAACACCCAATGACCGTTGACGTCGGTTTCGGTGCGGAACGGAGAGGATGGGATTACGACGACGGCTCCAGAAACGGGGCGCCCGTTGGTGTCTGCCACCGTGCCGCTTATTTGGATGCCTTTGGACAATTCAAACGTGTAGCTGGAGGGCGCCGCTTTCTCGAAATTCGACAGGGTTGTTTGCTGGGAAAGATAGCCCTGGGCTGTTACGGCAATATGGACGCTGGCGATCAAGATCCGAGGCAGCGGAATCAGACTCTGACCCCGGTTGTCGCTCACCTGTTTTTGGAGCGGAAACCAGCCGCGGTCGGTGTTGATCACGGCCGTTAATTCGGCGCCCTGGATTTCCTTTGCCCGTCCGGAATCCACCACGCGGACCAGCAGGTTGGTGGCAATCGGAAAGGGCTTAAGCCTGCCTTCAGCCAGATCCTTTCCAACCAAGGCCAGCGTATTGGTATGGGTTTCCCAGCCGATCTGGGTTTCATAAATTTCCCCGGACCAGGCCAGATTCAGGGCCCGATTCTCTGTTGGATGCAGATATCGCACCAACGGCACCGCCGAGCCAAAAACCTCCATCTGTCGCGTTTTCCAGTCTTTCATCGTTCCCGCGTTTTGGCCTGGGTTCTCAATAAAACGAGACGCCGGTGTGGCATTGAATTCGTAGTTGTAGGAAGTCGGCAGCTTGGGATCGGGGATGAAGTATTGGCTCACCTCTCCGAGGCGTTTGTGGGTAGGGGACATGAGGCAGTTGGTGTCGCCCAGATAACCCGGCACCAGATCGGAAAGCCAATCAGGCGGCTGCCCTTGATGATCCTTTCGATAGCCCTGAATGGCCTGGTAGATCCGGCGAAAATTCTCCCGATCAACCTGCCGCTCCTGCTGATCCAACAAGCTCCCCGGGTCCGGTGCCTCGGCCTCGATCCCGTTCTGACCGGCCAGGCGCGGAATGACCGCCATCAAGACCGATGCTGTCCATGCTATGATCCTCAGCATTCTTTGGTTCGTCATCATCAGCATTCTCCTTGAAGATTGTGAATGTCCTGTAACAAAACGCTATCGAGCTGTCGAGATCCTAATTGACCGGTCTCGCGCTCTGGATCGAGGGCGATCACGCCAGCAGGCTGGCCGAATCAGCGTCGAGACACAGGACGGCGTGTGATTGACGTCGCAGCACCGAGGCCGGGCAGCTCGGATCGATGGGACCCTGCAAGGCATCCCTAACCGCTGGGGCCTTCCGTTTCTCAGGCGCCACACAGACCATTTTTCGGGCCGAGCAAAGCGCGGGAATTGTTAATGTAAAGGCGTATTGGGGCACCGCCGGAAGATGCGGAAAACAGCCTTCTCCCACCTGCTGCATGCGGCATTTCAGGTCCAGTTTGACAATCTTGACCGTCCGACGATCCCCAAAGTCGGCCACCGCGGGATCATTAAACGCCAGATGGCCGTTCTCGCCAATGCCCAGACAGCATAGATCGATCGGCTGGGCCTTCAGCAGGCGTCCGTATCGCTCGCACTCCTCCAACGGCTGTGTCGTGTCGCCCTCCAAATAATGCACGTGCCTGGACTTCAGCGGCTCGGCCACTCGTTCCCGTATGAAACGCCGGAAACTGGCCGAATGATCCCCGCTGATCCCGAGGTATTCGTCCATGTGAAACAGGTTGATCCGGCTCCAATCAACATCCTCGCGCGTCGTCAACTGTTTTAAAAACTTGATTTGGGAGGTTGCGGCTCCAAGGATGGCTGCCACGTTGCCCTGGCAAGCCAGGCATTCCCGCAACCAGTGTCCCGCCTCCCAGGCGGCCGCCAGGGCCAACTCATCATCGGTCGCATAAACCCGCACTTCGAGGTGATCAACCGTGAAGACCTTTTCGGGTTTTGGGATCTGAACCGCATTCATAAATCACAACAGGCCCGTCCGGTGAAAATCGCTCCGCGCATGGCGCGACAAAAAATTTCGCAGCTGCGCATTTTTCTGTCGCGCAACCGACGTCTTGCGCGCGGTTCGGGCGCTGGGCTGGGAGCATGCGGACGGTTATCGGATCCAGCAAGCCCGGGCGGCCGAATCGCCTTGGCCATTACCGATAGTCCTGCCACTCCGGTTCGTTGTCGAATACCCACCGGTAATAATCGGTCCCGCTCAACCGGCTCGCTGCGGCCTCGTCCACGATGACCGTGCATCGGGGATGCAGTTGCAGAGAGGTTGCGGAGATCATGGATGTGATGGGGCCCTCCACAGCCCGGGCAACAATTTCAGCCTTTTGGATTCCCGTGGCCAACAACAGGCAGCGGCGCGCTTCCAGCACAGTTCCCACCCCCATCGTGATCGCCCGCCGCGGAACACGATCCGGTCCGCCAAAGAACTCGGCGTTTTGGGCCAGAGTCGTCGGCATCAGGGCCTTGACTCGCGTCCGCGAACGCAAGGCCGAAAGCGGCTCGTTGAATCCAATGTGACCATCGCGGCCGATTCCAAGCAACTGGAGATCAATGCCGTTAAACCGATGGATGAGTTCCTCGTAACGGCGGCACTCGGCTTCAAGATCCGCAGCCATGCCATCTGGCAGATACGTGTTCCGAAGATCGATATTCACCTTGTGGAACAGGTGATGGTTCATGTAATAACGGTACGAATTCCGATCTTCGGCGGGAAGCCCCACGTATTCGTCCAGATTGAAAGTGGTGCAAAGGGAAAAATCGAGCTTCTTCTCTCGGTGCGACCGGACCAGCCATCGATAAACCCGTTCCATAGTCCTGCCTGTGGCCAGTCCCATCACAAGGTGAGGGTTGGCCCGCAAATCATGCGCAATGACCTTTGATACCATCAAGGCCGCCGCATCCGCATCCGGTCTAATAATGACTTCCACAAGGCCGGAAAATAATGCCGTGACCCTCAAACTGACAAGGACGATTTATGACCCTGAGGGGCCCTCGAATGCCAACCTGAAAAACTGAAAAGGCGAATCCGTGATGTCAACCTCGAAACTGTCAGGTCCAACAGGAATCAATCCCGGCACTGAAATCCAATCCTTCAGGTCCTTCGAGCCTTCGATGACATAAGCGGGCTCCAGGGGCCCGCAAACATGCAGACAAACCCTCCCTTCGTCAGTGCGCCGAACACGCAACACGGCGCGATCCCCGGAATCAACGGTGACGGTATACTCTCCGGCTGCAAAAACCCGTCTGCCGTCCGGCCAAGTCGCCTCAACTTCAATCCATTGCTCTCCTGGATTTGGTTTTGTTGTCAATGACATGCCGGCAACCGGTTCCTGGCCTCGAGTTTCCCAAATCAGCCTTGCCTCTTCCAGGTTCAAGTCTTCAACTTCCAGCTTCGAAACCACCTCCTGGCCCGCCTCGATATGGCATGGAAACCCTGTCAATCGTCCAACCGATGGTTTCCACGGTTGATTTTTCAAACTCCCTTGTCCCATGAGCCAGCTTGAGACGGCCAGGGCGCGGGCCTGATCGAC